>NZ_JAPUDY010000051.1 GCF_027492855.1 Acidovorax sp. | reverse complement strand
ACCTGCACGCCAGCGACATCGTCAACATGCGCGTGGCCCGCCATGCCGATGCACGTTGCCTGCTGGTGACCGACATCGACCGGGGCGGCGCCTTTGCCCACCTCTACGGCACCTGGGCGCTGCTGCCCGAAGACGAACGTGCATTGATCCACGGCTTTGTGCTCAACAAGTTCCGTGGCGACGCCAGCTTGCTGGCCCCCGCACCGCAGATGCTGCAGGAGCTGACCGGCGTGCCCACTGTGGCCACCATTCCCATGCAATGGCGCCACGGCCTGCCCGAAGAAGATGGCGTGTTTGACGACCGCAGCACCGCTGCTGGCGCCGTGCACACCACCGTGGCCGTGGTGGCCTACCCGCGCATCAGCAACCTCGACGAGTTCCAGCCCCTCAAAAATGTGCCCGGCGTGCGCCTGCTGTGGGTGCGCAGCCCCGCCGACCTGGGCGGGTTGAAGCCCACCGACTGGGTGGTGCTGCCCGGCTCCAAGGCCACCGCCGCTGACCTGGCCTGGCTGCGCGCGCAGGGCCTGGACCAGGCCATTGCCAGCCATGCCGGACAAGGTGGCACCGTGCTGGGGGTGTGTGGCGGCCTGCAGATGTTGGGCGAGGCGCTGATCGACACGGCGGGCATCGATGGCAATGCCCCCGGCTTGGGCCTTCTGCCCTTGGTCACCACTTTCGAGGTCGCCAAGACCGTGCAGCGCACGCAGGCGCGGTTTGGCGCGGTGCAGGGTGTGTGGGGCGGCTTGGCGGGGGTGCCCGTCACCGGCTATGAAATCCACCACGGCCAGACGGCCCAGCACCCGGCCATGGCCGCCAAGGGCGACGTGGCCCGCGAGGTGATTCCGGGCATCGCCTGGCAAAACCCTGCGGGCAACGTGCTGGGTGTGTACCTGCACGGGCTGTTCGAGGATGCGACCGTGCTGCACGCGCTGTTCGGCGCCCAGGCGCCCACGCTGGACAGCGTGTTCGATGGCCTGGCCGAGGCCCTGGGCGCGTGTTTCACCCCTGGGGTACTGGATGCACTGGTATCCGCGTAAAGCTGCGGTCGTGGCGGGCTTCGGGGCTTTACAGCCGCTCGCAATGGTATGCCAGCGTGGTGTACGGAAAACGCACGGTCTCTTGCCCGCGCAGCGCGGGGTGGCGGGCGATGAGCGCTTCGATGCGTGCACGCACCTGGGCGCGCTCGGCATCGGGCAGGGCGGCGATGAAGCTCACCGACATGAAGCGGTCGATGATCACTTGCTGCGGCGGCCCCACATGCTCGTGTGGCAAGCGCGTCTCAACCAACGGGCTGAAACCAGGGTGCGGAAAGGGCTTGCGCCAGTCGCCCTTGTAGAAGCGCGGCGCATCGCCTTCGTAGGGCGTGATGATGGCGGTGAGCTCGGCCACCCAGTCCACCGATTCATCGCGCACGTTCCACACCAGGCCGAGCCGCCCGCCCGGGCGCAGCACGCGATGGAATTCATCCAGGGTCTCGCTGCCAGCAAACCAGTGGAACGCCTGCGCGCAGACCACGGCATCGAGCACCCCGGACGGCAGTGGCATGGCCTGCGCCGTGCCCGCCACGGCGCGCACCGTGGGCAACTGCAGTGCGTCGATCTTGGCGCGCATGGCGTCCACGGGCTCCACGCCCACCACTTCGGCCCCGGTGGCTGCGAGCCGCGCGGTGAACTTGCCTGTGCCCGCGCCCACATCCACCACCTGGCGGCCCGGGCCCAGGCCCAGGACCTGCTCCAGCCAGGCCGACAGCGCCGCCGGGTAGTCCGGCCGACCGCGCGCATAGGCCTGGGCCTCGTTCGTGAAACCCCGCTGTGCCGCCATGTGCACGGCATTTTTTGTTGTGTTCTCTACCGCCATGACCGTACCTTTCACTCTTCCATCCATTGACGACCTGCATGATGCCGCGTTGGCCGACCGCCTGCAGCACGCGATCGACTTCAAGACCAAGCCCCTGGATTCTCTGGGCCTGCTGGAGCGCCTGGCGCTGCGCCTGGGCCTGATCCTGGGCACCGAAGCCCCGGCGCTGCGGGCGCCCCAGATGCTGGTGTGCGCGGGCGACCATGGCCTGGCGGCGCGGGGTGTGTCGGCCTTTCCGAGCGACGTGACCTGGCAGATGATCGAGAACTTTCTGGCCGGTGGCGCAGCCGTGAGCGTGCTCGCACGCCAGCACGGCTTGGGTCTCACGGTGGTGGACTGCGGCGTGGCCAAGCCCATCGCCGCGCGCGATGCCGCTCCGGGCAAGCCGCGCCTGCTGCTGCGCAAGGTGGCGCTGGGCACGCAGGATGCGTCGGCCGGCCCCGCAATGACGGCAGAGCAATGCGCCCAGGCGCTGGCCAACGGCATGGAGGTGGTGCGCGACCTGCCGGGCAACGCGCTGCTGCTGGGCGAGATGGGGATCGGCAACACCTCGGTGGCATCGCTGCTGCTCGCGCGGCTGGCGGGCCTACCTCTGGCCGAGGTGACGGGCGCTGGTACGGGCCTGGACGCTGCGGGCATCGAACGCAAACGCGCCGTGCTGCAGCAGGCGCTGGATGCCAACGCCAGTGCCACCAGCCCGTTGGACGCCTTGGCGGCTTTGGGCGGCTACGAGGTCGCCACGCTGGTGGGCGCGGTGCTGCAAGCGGCTGCAGAGCGCCGTGTGATCGTGGTGGACGGGTTCATCACCAGTGCCGCTGTGCTGGTGGCCAGCCGTTTGCAACCCGCAGTGCTGCAGCGCTGCGTGTTTGCGCACCGCTCGGGCGAGCGCGGACACAGCCTCATGCTGGCCCAGATGCAGGCCGAGCCGTTGCTGGACCTGGGCCTGCGTTTGGGCGAGGGATCGGGTGCGGCGTTGGCCTGGCCGCTGTTGCAGTCAGCCTGCGCGATCCTGGCCGAGATGGCCAGTTTTGGGTCGGCAGGGGTCTCCACTCAGGTAACGTGAGGCCGCGGTGAGCGCGGCAGTGGGGCAGCGGATCAGGCCACAACGGTCCGGTTGCGCCCTTCGCGCTTGGCGCGGTACAGCGCGGCATCGGCCCGCGAGAGCATGGCGTCCAGGGTTTCGTGCGAGCCTGTCCAACTGGTCAGCCCGATGCTGACCTCGCAGTCCAGCGCATGGCCAATGGCCAGCGTGGCGTGGATGCGCTGGGCCACGCTGGCGGCCGCTGCTGTGTCGGCGCCCGGAAGCAGCACCATGAATTCCTCGCCTCCGTAGCGCCCCAGGCGGTCTGCACGGCGCAGCACTTGGCGCGTGCGTTCGGCGAAATGTGTCAGAACGGCATCCCCATGCTGGTGGCCGCGCGTGTCGTTCACTGTTTTGAAGTTGTCCAGGTCCACCATCATGATCGACGGACCGTTGCCATAGCGCTGGGCCCGTTCCAGCTCGTCCTCGCAACGCTGCAAAAGCGCCCTGCGATTCAGCGTTTTGGTCAACGAATCGTAGGTGGCCAGATATTCCAGCTCGGTGCGCAGGCGGTCGGTGGCCATGAGCACCGCGCCGATGGAGAGCATGAGCACCGAGAGTACGTAGCCTCCGATGTACAGCGTCTGAAGCAGCGATGCCTCCATCAGGTCGGAGCCCGCGTGCCCCATCAAGATGGTGATCAGCCTGGATGCAAGTACCACCATGTGCAAGGCCAGCACCACCTCCACCAGCCGTACCGAAAAATTGGGCCCACCGTGGCGCAGCATGAAGTTCAGCTGCGCGGCATAGACGGAAAACATGACCAGGGAGAAAAAACCCACTCGCAGCGCGTAGTTGGGAAACCAGTAGGTCAGAACCACAAACACGAGTGCGGAGACCGCAAGCACCCAACCCCAGATACGCCAGTGAAATGCATGGCCCAAAAAGCTGCGCGTGCCCACGTAGTAGATCAGCGTGCCCAGCACCAGCATCAGATTGGCGGTCACCAGGCTGACCCAGTCCGGTGCGTAGCCGCGTGTGCCAAAAAGCAGCGTGGACACCAGCCATAGCAGCGGCGCGGCGGCCCAGGCACCCACACCCCGGATCGAGGGTGGGTAGTAGCGGCGCATGAACAGCAGAACGATCGCCATGACGGCGGCCATGAAGCCCGCCGTGGCGATCATGGAACGTGGGTCGAGGTTCGTCATCCGTGATGGGTGGGGGAGCGGTGCGCTCAGGTAACAATGCGATAACAATCTCTTGCCAACATCGGCGAAGTCGTCAAACGCTCTGAAAAATCACTGCCTTGCCTTGAACCAGTATAGCCATGGACTTGCCCTCGGAGCCCCCTGTAAAACGAGGGGGCAGGCAAGCCTGGCATGCCTCCTTTTTGGGAGTATTTGGACGTCAGGTGGTCGTGGTCTTGGGCTGGTAGTCGCAGTACGGTGCGACCAGGCATTCCCAGCAGCGCGGCTTGCGCGCCTGGCACACATACCGGCCCAGCAGGATGAGCCAGTGGTGTGAGTCCACGGCGTATTGGGGGGGCACGCGCTTCATGAGCTGCATTTCCACCGCCAGCGGGTTTTTGCCGGGGGCCAGGCCCGTGCGGTTGCTCACGCGAAAGATGTGCGTGTCTACCGCCATGGTGGGCTGGCCGAACGCCACGTTCAACACCACATTCGCTGTTTTACGTCCCACGCCGGGCAGCGCCTCCAGGGCCTCGCGCGTGCGGGGCACCACGCTGCCATGCTGCTCCACGAGGATGCGGCAGGTTTCCATCAGGTTCTTGGCCTTGGTGCGGTACAGGCCGATGGTCTTGATATAGCCCTCCAGCCCTTCCAGTCCCAGGTTCAGGATGGCCTCTGGCGTGCCCGCCACCGGGAAGAGCTTGCGCGTGGCCTTGTTCACGCCCACGTCCGTGGCCTGGGCCGACAGCAACACGGCGGCGAGCAGCTCGAACGGGGTGGTGTACTCCAGTTCGGTGTTGGGCATGGGGTTGGCTGCCTTGAGGGTGGCGAAGAAAGGCTCGATGCTGGAGGTCTTCATGGGGTGGGGTCGTGGCAGTTTTTTTGAAAGGCGTGGGGCGCCACATTGTCCTGCAGGGGCCCCGCACATCACGCAGGGGCGCGAACTGGCGCTGATCCGCGTGGCGGTAGCACGGGGGAGTGTTGGAGGTGCTTGTGTCGAGCCAAGGTCACGCCAGGCGCCGCACCGGCACACACAGCCAGCACGGAAACCGGCCCGTGGCCGGGTCTACGGCAAAGTCCTCGTCGTAGATCTCCAGCGCAGCGCGCGGGTCCCACTCCCAGCCTTGCGGTATCTGCCCCGGTTCGGCCATGTGGGCCCAGGCTTGGGCGATCTCGGGGCCGGTGCCCGTGAAGTGCATGCAGGCATAGTCGCCGCCCTCGTAATCCATCACCTGCACGTCGGGGCCCGTGCGCAGGCCCACGCCAATTTGCACACAGGCGTCGTATCGGCACTGCTCGGGTGGTGTGCAGGCCGGGTTGTCGTGGCTGAAGCCATAGAACTTGGGGCGCGGATCGCCCAATCCGCGGGTGTTGCACCAGGCGCCAAAACGCTCCCACAGTTCGGTGAGGCCGGGGTGGGCGTAGGCCCCGGTATGGCGCATGTAGGCCAGGCGCATGCGGGGCAGATGGCGGATTTCCAGGGGCATGGTCGGTCTCGGCAAAGGGTTGCATCGTAGGCTGCAGGAAACCTGCGCGTCAATTGGCGACAATGCGTGATCCTGTTGCCAACCCCACTGTCCACGCCATGCAATTCGCCGACCGCCTGAACAATGTAGAAACTTCCGCCATCCGTGAGCTTTTCAAGCTGCTGGGCAAGCCCGGCATCATCAGCTTTGCAGGCGGCTTTCCCGACAGCGCGATGTTCGATGTGGAAGGCATTCGTGCGGCGAGCAACGCGGCCCTGGCCGAAGAGCCCGGCGCGGCGCTGCAATATGGCGCGACCGAAGGCTACCAGCCGCTGCGCGAGCAACTCGCCGCCTTCATGAAAGCCAAGGGCGCCAAGGACGTGGCAGCCGACAACCTCATCGTGACCACCGGCAGCCAGCAGGCGCTGGACCTTTTGGGCAAAACGCTCATCAGCCCCGGCGACAAGGTCATCGTGGAAGGCCCGACCTTTTTGGCCACCATCCAGTGCTTTCGCCTGTATGGCGCCGAGCTCATCAGCGCGCCCATCGACGGCAACGGCGTGAAGACCGACGAGCTGGAAAAACTCATCGCCGAACACAAACCCAAGTTCGTCTATTTGATCCCCACCTTTGGCAACCCCAGCGGCGCCATGCTGAGCCTGGAGCGCCGCAAGGCCGTGCTGGAGATGGCCGTCAAGCACAACACCCTGATCGTTGAGGACGACCCCTACGGCGACCTGTATTTTGGCGAAGCCCCGCCCCCCAGCCTGCTCAACCTGTCGGCCACCGTGCCCGGCAGCCGCGAGCTGTTGGTGCACTGCGGCAGCTTGAGCAAGGTGCTCTCGCCCGGCCTGCGCGTGGGCTGGATGATCGCCCCGGCCGAGCTGCTGGCCAAGGCCACCATGTGCAAACAGTTCAGCGATGCGCACACCAGCACCTTTGCGCAGGCCACGGCGGCGCAGTACCTCAAGGCCGGCCGCATGCCCGCAACGCTGGCCCATGTGCGCAAGGTGTATGCCGAGCGTGCCCAGGCCATGGGCGACGCGCTGCGCAAGGAGTTGGGCGACGCCATCGAATTTGTGCAGCCCCAGGGCGGCCTGTTTGTGTGGGCACGCCTGACCGGTGCGGGCGGCAAGGTGGCTGACGGCAATGTGCTGGCCAAGCGCGCCATCGAAAAGGGCGTGGCCTTTGTGCCCGGCACGCCGTTCTTCTGCGCCAACCCCGACCACGCCACCTTCCGCCTGTCGTTTGCCACGGCCGACTCGGACAAGATCCGCGAAGGTGTGGCGCGCCTTGGGCAGGCCGTGTGATGAGTGACGCGCAGCAGCAGATCATCGAGCGGTTGGAGAGCCTGGAGATCAAGGCCAGCTTCACCGAAGACCTGCTGGACCAGCTTAATCTCACCATTTACCGCCAACAAGAGCTGATCGACCGGCTCACGCGCGAGGTCATCCAACTGCGCCAGCAGGCGCCCGAGGGCGGCGGTGCTGCGCCGCGCAACCTGCGCGACGAACTGCCGCCGCACTACTGACCGTTCACACCCTCACGGCCCGCCACGCCGCATCGGCCAACTCGGTTCGGTAGGTGATGGGTGAGGGAAGGTCGCCCTGGCCTGCGTTGCCTGACAGCCAGGCGCGGCAATAGCTCTGCACCGGGCCCATCACCAGCGAAGGCATCAGCTCGCAGGGCAGATTGCGCACGGCGCCTGCTTGCCGGTGGGGCTCGAACCAGGCCACCAGGGCCTGGTTGCGGCACCGCGCTGCTTCGGCCAGATCAGGCTTGTGTGGGCCTGCGGCCACGGCGCCGCGGGCCTGAAACAGAAAGCGTGCCCGCTCGGGCTGCGCCACCACCCAGTCCAGATAGCCCGTGACGAGGGCGCGCACGCCCGCCTCCGCGCCCTGGGCGGCATCCAGTTGCATTTGCACGGCGCGTGATTGGTTGTGAAAGATGTCGAAGAACAGCGCCGCCAGGATGCCGTCGCGGTTGCCGAAGTGGTGGTAAATGCTGCCCACGCTGGCACCGCAGCGGGCGCGCACGCCGTCGATGGTGACGGCGTCCACCCCGCCATCGACCGCGCAGTCCAGGGCGGCGTTCAGGATGTCCTGGCGGCGGTCGGGTGCGGGCTCGGCGGAAGGGTTGGGGGAAGTGCGGCTTGCCATAGAAGGGTATTCTAGAATAAAGTTCTAGAAAATTCTTCTACTCCTCACGAAACACCATGTCTTTCTCTGCCTCCACTGCGCCCGCGCCCGGCGCCGCCCTGTATCCGCACTTGCTCGCGCCGCTGGACCTGGGCTTCACCACGATCAAGAACCGCGTGCTCATGGGCTCCATGCACACGGGGCTGGAGGATGGGCGCGACCTGTCGCGCATGGCGGCGTACTTCCGCGAGCGGGCCGAGGGCGACGTGGGGCTGATCGTGACGGGCGGCTTTGCGCCCAACATAGCGGGCTGGGCCAAGCCGTTTGCGGGCACCTTGTCCACATCGGGCGCAGCCAAACGCCACCGGGTGGTGACCGACGCAGTGCACGGGGCGGGCGGCAAGATTGCGCTGCAGATCCTGCACACGGGCCGCTACGCTTATCACCCGCTGGCCGTGGCTCCGTCGCGCCTGCAGTCGCCAATTTCGCCGTTCACACCGTTTGCGCTGTCGGCGCGCGGGGTGGAGCGCCAGATCCGCGCCTTCGTCAACTGCGCCGTGAAAGCGCGCGAGGCGGGCTACGACGGCGTGGAAGTGATGGGCTCGGAAGGCTATTTCATCAACCAGTTCTTGTCGCAAGCCACCAACCTGCGGCGCGATGCCTGGGGTGGTGACTACAGCCACCGCATGCGCCTGCCAGTGGAGATCCTGGCCCGCATGCGTGAGGCCGTGGGGCCGGACTTCATCATCATCTACCGCCTGTCGATGATCGACCTGGTGCCCGGCGGCAGCGCGTGGGACGAGATCGTTACCCTGGGCAAGGCCGTCGCCACGGGCGGCGCCAACATCGTCAACA
Organism: Acidovorax sp.; assembly: GCF_027492855.1. GTDB lineage: Bacteria > Pseudomonadota > Gammaproteobacteria > Burkholderiales > Burkholderiaceae_C > Acidovorax. Next base: position 241,438 of record NZ_JAPUDY010000051.1, on the reverse strand, counting down.
CCGGCATCGGCTGGCACGAGGCGCGTGTGCCCACTATCGCCACCAGCGTGCCGCGCGCGGCGTTTGCGTGGGTCACGCAGAAGATGAAGGCCGAGTTCGCGGCTGCGGGTATTGCCACGCCCCTGGTCACCTCCAACCGCATCAACACGCCCGAAGTGGCCGAGCAGGTGCTGGCCGATGGCTGCGCCGACATGGTGTCCATGGCGCGGCCGCTGCTGGCCGACGCGGCGTTTGTAAAGAAAGCGGCCGAGGGCCGGGCCGACCGCATCAACACCTGCATCGCCTGCAACCAGGCCTGCCTGGACCACGTGTTCCAAAACAAGACCAGCAGTTGCCTGGTGAACCCGCGCGCCTGCCATGAGACGGAGCTGGTCTACCGCCCGGTGTCATCGCGCAAACGCATTGCGGTGGTGGGCGCTGGGCCTGCGGGCCTCACCGCCGCCACGGTGGCCGCTGAGCGCGGGCACGAGGTGCATCTGTTCGACGCAGCGGCAGCCATCGGCGGCCAGCTCAACATGGCCAAGGTGGTGCCGGGCAAGGAAGAGTTCCACGAAATGTTGCGCTACCTGGCCACGCGGGTGGAAGACACCGGCGTGCAATTGCACCTGAACCAGCGCGTGCAGGCGGCGGATCTGCCGGGCTATGACGATGTGGTGATCGCCACCGGCGTGGAGCCGCGCGACCCCCAGATCCCCGGTCAGGACCATCCCAAGGTGCTCAGCTACATCGACGTACTGCGCCACGGCAAGCCCGTGGGCGAGCGCGTGGCCATCATCGGCGCGGGCGGCATCGGCTTTGACGTGGCCGAGTTCTTGACGCATGGTGACCATCCTTCCACCACGCTCGACTTGCCCGCCTGGCAGGCCGAGTGGGGCATTACCGACCCGGCCGAGGCGCGTGGCGGCCTGGCACCCTCTGGCCCGCGCACCACGCCGCCCGCGCGCCAAGTGACGCTGCTGCAGCGCAAGAAAGGCAAGCTGGGTGCCGGGCTGGGCAAGACTACGGGCTGGATCCACCGCACCACGCTCAAGATGAAAGAGGTGCAAATGGTGAGCGACGTGAACTACGAGCGCATTGCCGACGAGGGCCTGCTCGTCTCATACGGCGAAAAACGCGAAGACCCGACCTGGATCGCCTGTGACACGGTGGTGCTGTGTGCCGGGCAGGTGCCGCTGCGCCACCTGGCGCAGGAACTGGAAGCCCAGGGCCGCAAGCCGCATCTGATCGGCGGCGCGCTGGAGGCGGGCGAGCTGGACGCCAAACGCGCCATCGACCAGGCGGCGCGGCTGGCTGCCCGTTTGTGAGTCGGCGGTTTGGTTTGAAAAATTGAGATAAAAATGGCATCTAGCGCTTGATAGATAAGCGCAAGAAGCTCCTGTTTTTATAGCAATTTCTTAACGAACCTGGAGCGCCGGGGCCTGCAGCGCGTGGAACACCCGCAGCGCCGCCCAGGCGTCGTTGGCGGCGTAGATCAATTGGGCCTCGGTGAGTCTTTCATTCGCCCAGTTGGAGGTGGCGGCTTTCTTGGATTTGATGAAGCGCCGGTTGAACAACACGGCCACCGCGCCCTTCACGCCCATGTCCTTGCGGTAGCCCTGCTGGCGGAACACGGTGTTCAGTTCCAGCACATCAACGGGCTGTACGCCCAGCTTGGCCTGTATGCGTTTGGTGTCGTCGCCCAGGCCGAAGCCCGCCTTGGTCACGCCACCCAGGGTCAACAGCTCGGCCACGCGCGCGCGGCAGCCGGGGTCGTGCAACTGGAACACCCAGGCGCGGCCCTGCGTGGCCAATTGCACGATGTGGGGGCCGTCCGACACTTCACCTTGCATGAAGGTGGGTTTGGATTCGGTGTCAAACCCCCAGGCGCTGGCTGCGGCCAGCGTGTTGCAAGCCAGGTCGGCCTGTGCAGGGGTGCTGACCAACTCGATGCGGTCGAGGCCCAGGCGTTCAAAGGGCTCCAGCAGGGCGATCTGGTCTTTATGGGGAACGCTGTGGAGGGCTGTGCGTGCGGGCGGGTGAGGGCGCCGGGGAGAGGTGGGTTCCGTCATGCAGGGCATTGTGCCGTGCTGCAAGCCCGGCTCATTCGTCCGTTGCGGTATCCAGCGATGCGATCTGGTTGCGTCCCCGGCGCTTGGCCAGGTACAGGGCCTGGTCGGCGCGATCGAGCATGTCGCGCAGGCTGCGGTCGCTTTGGCGGAAGGAGCCAACACCCAGGCTGGTCGTGATGTTGTAGGTGTAACCCATGGCATCCGAGAGCTGCAGCGAACGCACGCTGTGCAAGATGCGCAGGGCGACTTCCATGCCTTCGGTCCCGGCGGTCAGCGGCAACAACACGCCAAACTCCTCGCCGCCCAGGCGGCCCACGGCATCACTGGCCCGCAACTGGCTTTTGACGGCTTGTGCAAACGCAATCAGCGCGCGATCGCCCTCCAGGTGGCCAAAGCGGTCATTGATGGCCTTGAAATAGTCCAGATCCAGCATCAGCAACGTAAGTGGCTCGCCATGGGCGCGCGAATGCACGTAGGCGGACTCGGCGCATTCCAGGAACGCGCGCCGGTTGGCAATGCCGGTGAGCATGTCGGTGGTGGCCAGGCGCTGTAATTCTCGCTCCAGGTTTTTGCGCTGCGTCACGTCGCGGTAGATGCCTTCAATCCCTGCGAAATTGCCTGCTTGGTCATACAGCGCGTGGCTGCTGGTGGCGATGTCGATCACGATGCCATCGCGCCGAACCAGCTGGCCGGGAAAATCCCACACCTCGCCTTTTTCGTGAATGGCGGCCTTGATCGCGTCGCGGTCGGCATGGTGTGGGTAATACGATTCTGCGGTGCGGCCCTCGATCTCGTGGGGTTCATAGCCCAACACCCGCCGCACGCCGGGCCCCACGTGTTGAATAACCCCCTGGGCATTGGTGCGGTAGTACACGTCCTGCAGGTTGTCGAACAGGCGGCGAAAGTTCTGCTCGCTCTCTCGCAATTCAGCCGCGATCTCGCTCTGATGGGTCATGTCCATGCCGCTCATCAGCACGGCGGGCGCGCCCTCCCATTCAATGGCCACGCTGCTGACCAGCACCATGCGCAGATGGCCCTGCTGCGTGCGCACACGGAATTCCGAGGACTTGTTGGGCTGCCCTGCATGCCCAGGCTGGGCCACTTCCTGCACGCGGCGGGTGGACCGGGGCTGGTCCATGGGGTGCACGAATCGCTCCAGCACCTGCCCGACCAGGCTTTCGGCGCTGGGCATTTCCAGCAACTGCGCGCCTGCGGCATTGGCAAAACGAATAACCCCGTTTTGGGTAACCAGCACCGCCGCTGGCAGTGCTTGCAGCAGATCTGTGTGGTGGGGCATGGGGTGTTGTGGTGACAAAATGTATGCACCATTGTGGCATCGGGGTCTTCGTGTGGGAATTTTTATCTGGCATCGGCGCTACCATCGCCCATGAGAAAAACTTTCCAACTCCACGTTGAAGGCAAGAACCGCGACCGCGTTCTGGATGCCGTCAAGCACGAAATCCGCAAATACATCAAACGCGAACGCCGCCGCGATGTGCCCGAAGGCGCCGATTTCTGGGACTTTGATTGCCAGTTCGGCCGCACCAAGGAGGATGTCGCCGTGGTGCATCTTTCAGCCCTGACCGGCCTGATCAACGAAGTGGCGACCGAGGGCGGTGCCCAGTTTTATGTCGAAATCCTGGCCAAGCCCGGCAAGCGCACCCCCCGCGCTGTGGACGAGGCGGGAGGCCATGACCTCGACGAGAGTGACAACGAGGCCTAATCAGGCCGTGATCCGCAATATTCCCCAAGGCTCCGTTCAGGAGCCTTTTTTGTCGGCGGTGGGGGCTGATGCGAGAGCCGCCGAGGCAGCGCGCAGCTTGTCCTTCTTGCTGGGCCGCTTGCCTTTGATGCCGCCCGTGCCCTGGGGATCGGTGGCGGGCGCGGGAGCCACGGTTTCGGTGGGCTCGAAGCCCGCGATCTGTTCACGCGGCAGGGCGAGGTGCTGGCGTTTTTCGATCAGGCGGAAATGTGGCTCGGCATCGGCCGTTACAAAGCTCACGGCCACGCCGCTCTCGCCCGCGCGGCCCGTGCGGCCGATGCGGTGCACATAGTCCACCGCCGAGCGCGGCAGGTCGTAGTTGACCACGGCGGGCAACTGCGCAATGTCGATGCCGCGCGCGGCCAGGTCGGTGGTCACCACCACCTGCCAGCGCTCGTCCTTGAACTCCTGCAGCACCTGGTTGCGCGCGCCCTGGCTCAGTCCGCCATGGAAGGGTGAGGCAAAGATACCGGCCTTGTACAGCTTTTCGGCCACATGCTCGGCCGCGTACTGCGTGGCCACGAACACCAGCACACGCGACCAGTCATGCTCCTTGACCAGGTGGCGCAGCAACTGCGTGCGGCGGCTGGCGTCCACCGCAATGGCACGCTGCGTGATGGCGGGCTCGTTGCCGGGCGTGTGGGGCACTTCCACGCGCACCGGGCCTTTTAGAAGCCCATCGGCCAGCGCCTGCACGGCGGTGGGGAAGGTGGCCGAGAAAAACAGGTTCTGCCGCCGCGCAGGCAGCAGCGCCAGCACGCGCTGCAGTTCCTCGGCAAAGCCCAGGTCCAGCAGGCGGTCGGCCTCGTCCAGCACCAGGTGCGCCACGGTGGACAGGCGCAGCGCGTTGTGCTCCACCAGGTCCAGCAGGCGGCCCGGCGTGGCCACCACGATGTCGGCGCCGCCGCGCAGGCCCATCATCTGCGGGTTGATCGACACACCGCCAAACACGATGGCCACCTTGAGCGGCTGCGAGAGGTGCTGGGCCAGGCTGCGCAGCACCTCGCCCACCTGGGCGGCCAGCTCGCGCGTGGGCACCAGTACCAGGGCGCGCACCCGGCGCGGGCCACTCGGCCCCTGCGTGGCGCTCAGCTGAAGCTGTTGCAGTAGGGGCAGAGCGAAGGCGGCGGTTTTGCCCGAGCCCGTCTGCGCCGCCCCGAGCAGGTCTGCCCCCTGCAGGATGGCGGGAATGGCCCCGGCCTGGATGGGCGTGGGCGTGGAAAAGCCCACCTTGTCGGCGGCGTGGACGAGGGCGGGGGAAAGACCGAGGGAGGCAAAAGGCATGGACAGGGCACTGGCGCGGCGTTGACAGGGGCTCGCACGGCAGCGCGGATGGGAAAGGAATAGGGGAGATTGTCGCTGCAGTCGCCTGGCAGGGGGCTGCCCCGGTGCGGCGCAATCGCAACGGATAATCGGGATGCGCGCGGTTTCTTCTTCCTTCCTTCTACTTTCTTCGCTTGTTGCACCCATGGCCTTGACCCTCGATTCCTCCGTCATCACCCATGGCATCCAGCTTGCCATAGCCCCCGTGTTCTTGCTCACGGCCGTGTCCGGCATGATCGGCGCGGTAGCCGGGCGGCTGGCGCGCATCATCGACCGGGCCCGCGTGGTGGAAGACCTGGTGCGGGCCAGCACCGAGCCCGAATTTCTGGCCCGCGCCTACAAGGAACTGACCGACCTGCAGATACGCGGGCGGCTGTCCAACGGTTGTATTGCGCTGCTCACCTTTTGTGCCTTCTTGATTGGCATCACCATCATCCTTCTGTTCCTGAGCGAGACGACCAATTTCCAGGCCAGCCGGGTGGCTGTGGGGGGCTTTCTGGCCGGGGTGGCGTCATTCTTGTTGGCGCTGGTGTGTTTTTTGGCGGAAACCCTGCTGGCCACGCGCATGCTGGACTTTCACATGCTGAAAGAAGAGGTGAGGAACAAGCCATGAAGTCTTTTGCTGACCTGGGTGGGCTGGTTTACTCCACCGAATCGGGCCGCATGTGCCCCGCTTGCCGCCAGCCCGTGGCGCAATGCACCTGCCAGCAGAACAAGCCGCTGCCCACGGGCGACGGCATCGTGCGCGTGTCGCGCGAGACCAAGGGCCGTGGCGGCAAGGCCGTGACGCTGGTCAAGGGCGTTCTGGTCGATGAGGCTGCGCTGGTGGTGCTGGGCAAACAGCTCAAGGCCGCGTGCGGCAGCGGCGGCACGGTGAAGGACGGCGTGATCGAAGTGCAAGGCGACCATGTAGAGCGCGTGATGGCCGCGCTGCAGAAGCTGGGCCACAAGGTCAAGCGCGCGGGTGGCTGAGGGGCTGGCGATGGATGTGGAAAAGCTGCAACGCCTGGTCACCATGCAGATGCCCTATGGCAAGCATAAGGGCACGCTGCTGGCCGACCTGCCTGGCAACTATCTGAACTGGTTTGCGCGCGAGGGCTTCCCCAAAGGCGAGCTGGGGCAGTTGCTGGCGCTGATGCACGAGATCGACCACAACGGCCTGTCGGACCTGCTCAAGCCTTTGCGGGGCCGTTGACTGGGCTTTGGTTTGGCTCAGTGTCCGTTGTGTTCGCTGTGCGTGGGCACAAACGCCGGGTCGCTGCCAAAGTAGCCCCTGAACAGATTGCGCGCAATGCCGTGGGCGGCCACCTGCAGGTCACGCGCCACGTCGGGCGCGAACAGGCGGTTGGTGTGCTGCTGCCATAGCCCCACCCAGGCGGCAAAGTGGGCGGGCGTTACGCCCTCCAGCACCATGTGTTTGCCGAACACGTCGCCCTTGAAGCTGCGGGTGCCCAGCGCCACGGTGCTCCAAAAATCCACCAGCCGCTGAAGGTGCGTATCCCACTGGCCGTGCAGCGCCTCTTCAAATATGGGACCCAGCAAAGGGTCCTTGCGCACATCGCCGTAAAAGCCGTGCACAAGCTGCGTGATGCTCTCCACACTGGGCACAGCGGCGGGCGTGGTGGCGGCCTGCTGGCTCATGCCTGAGATGCGCCCGCGCCGCTGCACGCGCAACCCGACGGGCCGCAACCTTGCGCAGGCGCTGCACTGGCCTCGAACTGCGGGAACAGCACGTTGTTTTCGAGGTGGATGTGGTTGATGAGGTCGTCGCCCAGTTGGCCGATGCCTGCGTAGAGCGCACGCCAGGTGTTGCAGGCGCCTTGTGGGGGCGTGGCGTCGTTGGTCAGGGCGTTGAGCTTGTCCAGCGCTTCGCCGTGGTCTACATGCTCGGTGCGCATCATGCCGATGGGTTGGCCCACAAAGGGGTTGTTGCCGCCGGCCTTGAGCAGGGGGAACAGCACCTGTTCTTCCTTGAGCATGTGCGACAGCAGCTCTTCGTGCATTTTTTCCAGGTGGTCGGCCAGCCCGGCGGGCACGTGGGGGTTGTCGCGGTGCACGGCCTCCACGCGGCGGGCCATGCGGATCAGCTCGGGCAGTTGCGCACGGTGCACCTCGTGGTAGCGCGCCAGGATGTGGTCGATGAGCGCGCTGGGCGACGCCGCCTCGGGCACGGCGTCACTGCGCTGCAGGGCCGCCAACTCGGCCAGCACGGCGTTGGGGTCCAGCCCCTTGTCGGCAGCCGCCTTGGCCAGGCTGACCTGGCCGCCACAGCAAAAATCCAGCTTCAGGCGGCGGAAAACCGCCGTGGCACCGGGCAATTGCACGGCAATCTGGCCGATCTGCTGGTCGGTGCTGAGGGCGGAAGGAGTGGTTTGCAGGCTGTCGATACGGGCATTCATGGGGTGATCCTTAAAGATTCATTTGATGTGAATATTTTATCCAATAAAATTCCGGCCACATACATCTTTTTTCTTGACCTGCGGCAAATCCATGCGACTGACCCAATGGACCGACTACACCCTGCGCGTGCTCATGTACTGCGCAGCCACAGAGGGGCGGGCCCAGCCCGTCACCATCACCGAGGTGGCAGAGGGCTACGGCATTTCGCGCAGCCATTTGATGAAGATCGTGCAGCAGTTGTCCGCACAGGGCCTGCTGGAGACCACCCGGGGCCGGGGCGGCGGCATGCGGCTGATGCTGCCCGCTTCTGCCATCAACATCGGCACGGTGGTGCGTGCCACAGAGACCGACTTCAACCTGGTGGAGTGTTTTGACCCCACCACCAACCAATGCCGCCTGAGCAGCCATTGCCGCCTCAAAGGCGTGCTCTGGCAGGCCATGCAGGCCTATCTGGCAGTGCTGGATGGTGTGACGCTGGAGGATCTGATGGCCCCTTCTGCCGGGCCTGCATCAGCGGGAGGGGGCGCTTTGCGGGCCCTGCTGCCCATCGTGGAGCTGCCACGCAACGGCGCCACGCCGCGCCAGCGCTTGCTGGTGGCAGGCTTGCCATCGGCGGCATCGGATATTGAATAAAAATGGCCGCTTGCGCTTGATCAGTATAGGCTTTTAGCTATTAAATTTGTAGCTATCTATCAGGGAGCACCGTGGCCCCTGCAAAGGCCTGCCGGTAGCGTGCCGGTGTCAGGCCCACATGGCGGGCGAACTCGCGCGTGAAGTGAGGTTGGTCGGCAAAACCGCAGGCAAACCCGATTTCTGCCAGGCCGTGGGGGCTGTCCAGCAGCCACTGTGCGGCCATGCGCGCCCGGGCCTCGGTGACGATGTGGCGGCAGCTCAGGCCACCTTCGGAGAGGGCCCGCTGCAGGCTGCGGCGGGCCAGGCCTGCATGCTCCGCCAGCGCATCCACCGTGTGTTGCGCTGCCGGGTCGCACAGCACATGGCGCGCTAGCCGGTGCGCCAGGGGGGGCCAGGGCAGGGCGTCGCACAGATGGGTGGGCGGAGGCTCCAGGGCAGGGGCGATGGGGGCTTTGCCTGCGTCTTGGTGCATTCCCCAGCGCAAGGTCCAGTGGCCCATCTGCCCTTGCGCGGCCAGCGGTGCCAGTTGCGCGTGCAGCTCGGCCGGGGTGGGGGCTGGGGCATTGCCCCGCAGGTTCACGCGCGGGCCTGGGGCCTCTGGGGCACCGATGTCCACCTGCAGACCCCGGACGCCCATGGCGTGGATGGCGCCCATCAGCACGCCGAGCACAGCCAGGCTTTCGGTGGGGTGGGGCTCTTCCAGCACACCGGGGCGCGCGTGGTGGTGCAGCGCCAGGGTGCCGGGGGTGTTGGCCTTGATGCTGACCTGATGGCGCGAGTGCACGTAGCGCTCCAGCCGCTGCCAGCGCGCCATCAGCTCGGGCACGCTGGTCGCGCCTAGCAGGGCGCGGTGCACCGGGTCGCCCGCCAGCAGGTCCACCCGCTGCGCCAGTTGCAGCAGCGTGCCCAGGCCGCCCTGGTGCAACACGGCTTCGACCACGCTGCGTTTGTAGGCCAGCGGCACATGGCTGTCTTGCAGCCCGTCCAGGCCTGGCGGGGGCGGCGGTGGGTTCAGGCCCTGCGCGCGCATGGCGCGCACCAGCAGGCGGACCATGGCGGCGCTGGCAAAGTCTTGCATGGGCGGATTGTGCCTTTGCTCGTGGGGCGTTCAGCCCTGTGCGCCCAGGGCCCGGAGCACATCCTCGCTGCGCACGGGCAGGCGGGTAAAGCGCACACCCGTGGCGTCGCGCAGCGCATTGGCAATGGCACCCGCGCCGGCCACCATGGCGGTTTCTCCGGCGCCTGTGGGTGGCGCGTTGCTGTCGATCAGGTGCACATGCAGCGGCGGCACGTCGCCCATGCGTGGCTGGGGATAGTCGGCAAAACTGGCAGCGGCGATGCCCGAGCGTGCCACGGGCAGTTGCTCGAACAGCACCATGCCCAGGCACCACACGAGGTTGCCTTCGGTCTGTGCGCGCACGCCGTCGGGCTGCAGCACCAGGCCGCAGTCGTGCGCGCACCACAGCGCCACCACGCGCACCTGGCCGGTGGCGCGCTGCACTTCCACGTCGGCCACGGCGGCGGCGTAGCTCATGCCTTTGTAGATGCCGCCCGCGATGCCGCGCCCGCGCAGGGTGGTGGTGTCGCTGGCGGGGCGCCGGGGCCAGCGGGCCTCGGCGGCGGCGCGGCGCAGCACCTGGGCCAGGCGCTCATCGGCGGTGTGCAACAGGCGCCAGGCCAGCGGGTCGGCCTGGGCTTGCCGTGCGCATTCGTCCATGGCGCTTTCCACCACCAGGGTGTTGGGCCCGGCGCCCAGGCCGCGCCAGGGGCCGGTGTGTACGGGCAGGCGTTGCGCGGTGAATTCGATGCGCTGATGGGGCACGTCATACGGCATTTGCGCGCCGCGCGCCACGCCGCTGTCGCCCGCCAGGTCGGCCAGGTTCTGCATCCATACCGGCATGGCGGCGGGTGTGAACAGTATGTGGCTGCTGGCCAGCGCGTGCCACCAGTGGGTGATGCGCCCGCCCTGCACGCGTGCCCGCACGCGGTGGCTGGAGGGCGGGCGCTGGAAGCCCTGAGCGAACTCCTGCGCGCGGCTCCAGTGCACCTTGACCGGGGCGCCCACGGCCTGGGCGAGCACGGCGGCTTCCAGCTCCACCGTGCACAGCGTGCGGCCACCAAAGCCGCCGCCCACGCGGCAGGCCTGTACCTCGATCCGTTCCGCTGGCAGGTCCAGATGGCGCGCCAGCACGTCGCGCACATAAAACAGGTCTTGTGTGCCCGCCCACACGCGCAGTGCGGTGCCTTTGCCTGTAGCGGCAAGCCAGTGCGCCGTGGCGCTGCGCGGTTCGATGGGGGCGTGGGCGGCCAGGGGGATGTCCATGCGCAGGTCCAGCGTCCACGCGGTTTCGGACGGCAGGTCGTCCTTGCGCAGGCGGTGCTGCAGCGGGCCCCGGCGCAGGTGGGGGTCGATGTCGATGCGCTCGTCGATGGCGGCTTGCTCGAACGCGTCGTCCTCTATCTGCCACTGCACGGCCAGCACGGCCTCGATGCGGTCGAGTGCCGAGGGCGTGCGGGCCACGATGCCCAGCCCCTGGCTGCCCATTTGCAACAGGGCCGGGTGCTGCACCACGGCCACGCAGGCCGGGTCGGCGCGGGCGGCGGTGTCGTCCCATGCCTGTGGACGCGAAACCAGTTCCGCCGACACGGGTGCGCGCAGCACGCGGCCGTAGAGCAGGCCGGGCAGGCGCGTGTCGCCCGCAAACAGCGGCTGGCCGGTGACAAGGGCGTGCAGCTGGCCCGGTGCAGCGGGCGCTGCTTTGGTCGCCCCCGTGCGTGGCTGCAGGCTGCGCAGCGCGCTGGCCGGGATGTCGCGCGCGGCCAGCGTGCCGGTGGTTTGGCCCTGGGCCAGGGCCTCGCGCAGCGTGGCGCAGGCGCGGGCCAGGGGCAGGGCAAAGTCATGCACGCTGGCGCTGCCCACCGTGGCGCGCACGCGGGCAATGTCGCCCGTGCCGGGCAGTTGCAGATGCACCTGCTCGGGCGGCACGCCCAGCTCGGCGGCGGCCAGGCCTTGCAGCGCGGCGCTGATTTGCTGGCCCATCTCGGTGCTGGGCAGCCACAGGGTGTAGCGGCCGTCCTTGTGGCGTATCCAGCCCAGGGCGTCGTCGGCGGTGGAGGTAGGGCGCTTGGGAATCACCGGCACCAGCGAGCAGCCGGTGAGCATGACCGTGAGCGCACCGGCGCTGGCCGCAGCGAAAAACTGGCGCCGCTTCATGGCTTGGCGCCCCCAGCGGCCCCACCGGCCTGGTGGATGGCTGCCCGCACCCGGTGCTGGGTGCCGCAGCGGCACAGGTGGGCCGCCATGGCGGTGTCGATCTGCGCATCGGTGGGGCGCGGCGTGGCGCGCAGCAAGGCCACGGCACCCATGATCTGGCCGCTCTGGCAGTAGCCGCACTGGGGCACGCGCAGGTCCAGCCAGGCCTGTTGCACGGGGTGCAGCGTGCCGTCGCTTGCGGCCAGCCCTTCGATGGTGGTGATGGAGCGCCCTTGCAGAGAGCGTGCCGTGTGCAGGCAGGCGCGCTGCGCCTGCCCATCGACGAGCACCGTGCAGGCACCGCACTGGCCCACACCACAGCCAAAGCGCGTGCCCGCCAGGCCCAGCGGCTCGCGCAGCAGCCACAGCAGGGGCTCGTCCTCCCAGCCGGGCGGCACGGGCTGGGTTTGTTGGTTCAGGGTGATGTGCATGTGGGCCTCCGGTGTTGGTGTGGAGGCCAGTGTGCAAAGACAGGGGCGGCGGGTCTTGAAGATCTGCGCCAAAAGATGCGATGCGGCGTGCAGCGCAAAGAAAAAGGGCAAAAATGGCCTGTAGCGCTTATTCAATAAGCGCAAGCAGCTATTGTTTTTGTAGCAATGTGCGCCACTGCGGCATGGCCTGCGCCCACCACAGCCGCAGCCGCATGGACCATTCCGGCGTGTAGCCCGAGGTGGCAAACCGCACCTGGCCCTGCGCGTCGATGACCACCAGCGCGGGCACGGCACGCACCCCCCAACTGCGTGACAGGGCGCCCTGCGGGTCCACCGCAGTGGGCCAGGCCATGCCGCGCTGGCGCTGCACCTGCGCCACCCGCTCTGCATTGCCAGACTGCATGGCCACGCCCAGCACGGGCCACCCGGTGGACAGGCTGGCAATGCTGGGCTCTTCCAGTTTGCACACAGTGCACCATTCGGCCCAAAAGTGCACGGCCACGGCTTGGCCGGGGTGCTGGGCGCGCCACTGTGCAAGGGTGGTGTGTTGTTGCAAGCCAGGTTGGGTGGGGGCCATCACCAGGGGCACATCGGGCGCGGGGCCTTGGGGCAGATCGCGTGTGCGCCAGGTGTCCACGGCCACGATGGCGATCCAGGCCAGCGCGAGGCTGGCGAGGTGCCGCTTCCAGCCGATGCGCAAGGCTTGCCAAGCGCGGTGGATGCGGTCCTGGAGGGGCGCGAACATGGGGGTGTTGCGGTGCTGCTGTGGATCAGCGCAGCACTTCCAGCAACCGGTCCAGACCGCCCTGGTTGATGGCCACGTTGGCCTGCGCGCGCACGGCGGGTTTGGCGTGGTAGGCCACCGACAGGCCGGCCGCGCCCATCATGGGCAGGTCGTTGGCGCCGTCGCCCACGGCGATCGCCTGCGATGGCGCTATGCCCATGAGCGAGGCCACCTCCAGCAGCGTGCGGCGTTTCTCGGCGCCGTCGCAGATGTCGCCCCAGGCCTGGTCCACCATGCGACCGGTGAGCTGGCCGCCTTCTACCTCCAGCATGTTGGAGCGGGCGAAGTCGATACCGAGGCCCGCCTTCACGCGGTCAGCAAAAAAGGTGAAGCCGCCCGAGACCAACAGCGTGGTCAGCCCTGCGGACTTGGCGGCGGTGATGAGCTCTTTAGCGCCGGGGTTGAAGCGCAGGCGCTCGGTGAACACCTGCTCCATGTGCTGCACCGTCACGCCCTTGAGCAGCGCCACACGCTGGCGCAGGCTTTCCTTGTAGTCGGTGATGATGCCCTGCATGGCGGCTTCGGTGATGGCGGCCACCTCGGCCTTGCGGCCAGCGGCGTCGGCGATTTCGTCCACGCACTCGATGTTGATCAGGGTGGAGTCCATGTCGAAGGCGATGAGCTTGTAGTTCGACAGGGACAGCGGGGCGTCTATGCCCTGGACGACGAGGCCGGGGGCGAATTCAGTAGCGTGGGTCATGGCGCAAGGGGCAAAAAGCGAAATCAGAGGCTGCAATGGTATCGCCCGTGCAATGAACCTGGGGCCAGGCGGTGATGGCGCGGCATATGATTCTTGCCATACAGCAAGCTCAGGAGGCAGGGGATGCACATGCAGGGCAAGACGACCGAGACCGTTGTGGCACCGATCAACCGCAGGCAGGCCACGGCCGTGTTGCTGGCCAGCGCTGCAGCGCCGCTCACGGCAGCGCAGGCGCAGGATGCTGCGCCCACCGACGCCCCGGCCGCGCAGTCCTTGGGTACCTGGCCTGGGGAAGACTGGGCCGAGAGCACGCCCGAGGCCCAGGGCATGGACTCGGCGGCCCTGGCCAGGCTGATCGACTTTGGCGCGGCGCAGGGCATGGACAGCCTGCTCGTTACCCGCCACGGCACCCTGGTGGCCGAGGCCTTCTACGCCCCGTATCGCGAGGGGCTCAAGCATGCCGTCAACTCCACCACCAAGGGGGTGGTCGCCACGCTCACTGGCATGGCCATCCAGGACGGGCTGATCGCCTCGCGCGACGCGCCCGTGCTCGAATTTTTTGCCGATCGCAAGGTCGCCAACGCCGATGCCTCCAAAAAGGCCATGACCCTGGGCCACCTGCTCGACATGACCTCGGGCCTGCACTGGATCGAGCCGCTCAGCGACGCCGTGCCCGAGACCATGCTGCAGCTGGGCCGCGCGCGCGACTGGCAAGGCTTTGTGCTCGACCGCCCCATGGCCCAGGCGCCCGGCGCGGGCTTCAACTACAACAGCGGCAACACCCACCTGCTCTCGGCCATCCTCGCGCACAAGACCGGCGGCAGCACCCTGGCCTATGCACAAAAGCGATTGTTCGGCCCGCTGGGCATCAGCGACGTGCGCTGGCGCAAGGACCCGCAGGGCATCGACGTCGGCGGCTGGGGCCTGTACCTGCACCCGCGCGACATGGCGCGTATCGGCTACCTCTACCTGCGCAAAGGCCAGTGGAACGGCCGCCAGCTGCTGCCCGCCGCCTGGGTGGAGCAGGTCTTCAATCCCGTGGTGGACATGGGCTTTGGCGGCAATGGGCCAGCGTTCCGCTATGCCAATGGCTGGTGGAGCATCCCGTCCAAGCGCGCCTTTTTCACGGCCGGCTTCAACCGCCAGCTCATCGTGGTGCTGCCCGACATCGACGTGGTCGTGGCCGTCACGGGCCGACGCAACTACCCGTTGCCCGCGTTCATCGACCAGATCACCGCCGCTGCGCGCTCGCGCGAGCCCCTGCCCGCCGACGCTGCCGCACAGGAGCAACTGGCCGCCCGCATCCGCGATGCCGGACTGGAAAAGCCCAGCGCCCTTCCCGCGTCCACGCCCGAGCTGGCCGCCACCGTCTCGCGCAAGGCCTGGGTGCTGGAGCGCAACGGTTTGGGCATCCAGCGCCTGGTGCTGGACCTCACCCCCTCCCACCCGCGCTACGAGGTCAGCTTCGACGGCAGCCGCCCCGGTCTGCCCCGTGAGCCTGTTGCCGGCCCCCTGGGCCTGGACGGCCTGTACCGCACCGCCGCGCAAGGGCCCGATGCGGTCATCGCCGTCAAGGGCCATTGGCTCGACGCGCAGACCTTTCAGCTCATCTCACGCTCGGTGGCCGATGGCGAGGTCACCGTGGTCAAGCTGCAATTCGAGAGCGGCGGCAAGGCCGTGACCGTGGGGGCGGAGAACAACTGGGGGTTTAGGGGGCAGGCCAAAGGTGTGGTGGCCGACTAGGGCGTGTCACCACACTGTGGAAATCTCGCGGTGTGCCCCGCTCTTACCAGCGGTGGGTGTAGCTGGCGGTGAGCGTGGCGCCAGCAGCGGGCAGGCGGCTGTCGTTTTTGCTGCTGCGCATCAACTGGCTGTACAGGGGCAGGTAGTAGCGGTTGAACAGGTTCTGCACGCCCACGGTCACCAGGTTCTTCTTGTCGATCTGGTAGCGGCCGACGATGTCCACGCTGTAATAGCTCTTGACGTCGGCGCGTGCAAAGCGGTTGGCACCATCGGCCAGCCGGTAGTCCTTGGCGCCAAACCAGTTGAGTTGTGTGCGCACGCTCCAGCGTTCGCTGGGCTGGTATTGCACGTAGCCTGTGAGCTTGAGCGGTGGAATGCGGTAGCCGGTCATGATCTGGTCGCTGGCGGCATTTGGGGGTGTTTCGCGCCCCTGCATCCACGTCAACGTGCCGCCTGTGGACCATGTGTCGCCATAGTAGTCGGCCGTGGCCTCCAGGCCGTGGATGCGTTCGCGTGTGCGCGTGAGGTGCAGGCCGTTGTTGAACGATTGCACCGCGCCCAGGTTGGAGCGGGAGTGGAACAGCGCCAGCGTTGCCATCGTGTTGCCGAACGCGCCGCGCCAGCCGATCTCGTAGTTGTCGGTCTTCACCGGCTCCAGCGCTGACGAATGGATGTTGAAATTGGCGCCTGCGTTGCGCAGTTGCACTCCCACATCGGGCAGGTCGAAGCCCTGGCTGAACGAGGTGTAGAACTCCTGGCTGGAGACCGGCTTGAAGGCGATGCCTGCGTTGTAGAGCACTGCGTCGTAGGCCACCTTGCCGCCACGCACCGTGGCAGGTTTGGGCAGGCGCGACTGCGACAGGGGCTGAAAGTCGTCAAAGCTGGCCTGCGACTTTTCGTAGCGCAAACCGCCTTCTGCGGACCAGCGCTCGCTCCACTTGTGCTGCAACTGGGCAAACGCGCCCGCGCTGCGCACGGTCACCCAAGGCATGTAGGTCCGCTGGCCAGTTTTGCGAAAGACCAGGCCGCCGCTGGCGTCGTAGATGGCGCCATCGAACACATCCAGCGGCATGTTGCTGCGCTCCTGGATGTAGTCGGCTCCCCAGACGAGGCGTGTGTCCTTGTGCGCGCCCAGGGGCGTGGTGAGGGTCAGGCGGCTGCCGAACACCTTGTTGTTCTGCATCACCTGGTCTACGTTGTTGCCCCGGTTGACGTTGCTGCGTGCGTCAAACGGCGCAAAGCGGACGAAGTTGTCCCGGGCGTACAGCAGGGCCGACAGCGTGCTGCCCGCCAGGTCTTTGTGCTCATAGTTGGCGCTCAGCAGTGTGTTCTCTATCTGGTTCTGCTCGGCCAGGTCCAGCCCCTTGATGGCCCGCGCCGCCACGCTGCCCAAAGGCGCGCGGTTCACGCTGGGGTCGTTGGCGTAGTCGGATTTTTGGTGGATGCGCAGGTGGCTGGCGGCCAACTGGATGCGCTGGTTGCCGTCGATGCGAATCCCCAGCTTGCCGCCCAGGCTGAAGTTGTTGGAGTCGAACAGGTCGCCCTGGCTGGCGTCGGGCGCGATGCGGTCGCCGTGGCCGTCGTAGGCGCCGCCGGTGCGGCGGGCGGACATGTCGATTTCATAGTCAAACCTTTCCCCAGAGCCGGACATCAGGTGCTGCACATGCCCGCCCAGGCCCTCGTGGTTCAGATGGGAGAGTGCCGCGTCCGCGCCCACGGTGGTTTGCGCCACGGATTCACCGCCCACGGGCCGTGTGGTCACGGAGATGATGCCCCCCGTGGCGCCGCTGCCATAAATGGCGTTGCTGCCGCGCAGCACTTCCACGCGCTCGATCCGGCTGAGCTCGACATTGACCAGGTTGCGCGACATGTCGCGGTTGGTGTTGAGCGGAATGCCATCCACCAGAACGAGGACATTGCGCCCGCGCAGCGTCATGCCGAAGTCGCTGAGGTTGCGGCTTGAATCCGACATGCCGGGCACACTTTTGGCCAGCAAGGCGCCCAGGTTGGGCGATGTGGCGCGCAGGTCGTCCAGCTCCTGGCCCTCGATGACCGAGATCTGCCGCGTGGGCTGCATCAGGGTGCCGCCCATGCGCTGATCTGTCACCACCACGGCGGCCAGCGACGCGACGGCTTGTGGCGCAGGCGCAGGGTCGCTGGCGCTGGCTGTGTTCGCCGCGCTCTCTGGCGCTGGCGTTGCGGCGGCATGCTTGCGCACGCGCAAGGCGCCGCCGGGCACCGATTCGACGGACAGAAGAGGGGAGCCCTCCAGCGCCTTGCGCACCGCCTGTTCTGCTGTGAATGTGCCCTGCACGGGGTGGGCGCGCACGCCCTGGAGCACGGCGGGGTCGGCCACGATGCTGCGCCCGGTGGCTTGCCCGATGCGCATCAGCGCCTCGGCCAGCGGTGCCGATGGAATGTCCAGCCGGACAGCGGCAGTGGCGGAGGAGGCGGGTGCATCGGCGGCCAGTGCTGCCGCAGGCGGCAGCGCGCAGGCCAGGAATGCAGCCAACGCCAGGCTGTGGAGGGTGGGTGATGGGGTGCGGGAAGCAGCAGTCATTCAAGAGGTCCTTTTCGCTCGGTCTTCAGGTCTTCATGTCCTTATCCTTGTGGAGCGAAGCGGAAAAACCCCTCAACTTTTTTTGTCGTCGGCGTTGGAGCCGGTTTGCCGGAGGGGGTCGAGGTCGATGGAAATGACAGGGCCCAGGCGGCGTATCTGGATGGGCAGCGTGTGGGCCAGGGTAGCGAGCAGGTCATTCACATCCAGGCGGAAGATGCCAAAAACCCGCAGCCTGGATGCAGGCGCGGACAGGCGCAGAAAACCGGGGTAGTAGGCTTGCAGCGCGGCGATCAAGTCCTGAAGCGGCCAGTCCTCGGCGGCCACCATGCCCTGTTGCCACAGCGTGCGACCCAGGCTGTTGCCGTGCAGCCGCTCGATGGCCTGCGCGGTCACGCGTGTGCCGCCGCCGGGCGGCACGATGGCTTGCCGCCCATCGAACGCCCGCACCACCAGGGGTTGCTCCATCGCCACCACCTCGGTGTGGGCGGCATGCACCCGGCACATGGCCTTGCCGGTGTCCAGGCGCACCAGCCCATCGCGGGTGCGGATGTGGAGGGGGGCGGCATCCGCAGGCGCCGGCGCCGCAATCAGCGCGCCCGTGCGCAGGTGCAGCGTGGTTGTTCCATCGCCATCGTGCACGTTGGCGGACGAGCGGGCGTCGAGCAGCACTGTTCCCCCGTCGGCCAGCGTGAATTGCTCGCGCTGCCCGGTGCCGGTGTGCAGGTCTGCCACAAGCTCTTGCAGCGGCAACCAGCGGTCCGCCGTGATGGCTGCCGTCACCCCCATGCCGCCCAGCGCCAGCGCGCCGCGCAGCAGGGATCTGCGCCGCGCCCGGAACAAGCCCTGCATGGCAGCCTGCACGTGCAGGCCTTCTTCTCGCGCTTGCAGGTGGCGGATGGTGGCCAGCGGGTCGGCCAGCACGCTGCCCACCCGCGCCCAGGCCGCGCGATGGTCTGGCGCCGCGGCAAGCCAGTGCTCAAATGCCTGTTGCTCGGCGGCGCTCAAGGCTGCGGATTCTTGGCGTATGCGCCAGTCCACCGCAGCTTCCAGGGCAGCGCGGTCAGGGGATTGGGTGCTCATGCCGCGCAGTTCACGCACTGCAGGATGGCGCGCTTCATGTGGCGCTCCACCGTGGCCTGCGAAAGGCCGAGGTGCCGGGCTATTTGTGAGTACGTCCAGCCATCGAGCCGCGACAGCAGGAAGGCCGTCTTGACGGGCAGCGGCAGTGCGGCCAGCGCCCGGTCGAGCTGCGCAATGGCCCCCATGAGCATGGCGTGCTCCTCCGGCGAAAGCGCCATGGCCTGTGGCATGTGGCGCATGGTGTCGATATAGGCTTGCTCCAGATCCTGGCGCCGCCACTGCTGAAACAGAATGCGCTTGGCGATAGTGGTGAGAAAGGCGCGGGGGTCGCGGATGTCGGTGCGTCCGCCGTCCTCGCTCAGCTGCAGGAAGGTCTCCGACGCCACTTCCTCCGCATCGCTGCGGTTGGAGACGCGCCGCAACAGGCGGCTGTGTAGCCACGCGTGGTGCTCGCGGAAGATTTGATCCACCTGCGCATGGAACGGAACCGGCAGCATAGGGAGGTCGTCAAGGGAAGGTTCAACAAGGGAGGTGATATTTTAAATGCAAATCATTCCTATTAATATATTCAAATAAAGGGATGCTGAGCAACACCTTGGGGATCGACGCTTCAGGCAACACCAACCCTTTTTTCAGGTAGCCTTGGGCGGTTGGTTGGTTCGCAAGGGCTGGCCCGAGTACCACCAGACGGAACCCTGATGAAGACCATTGATGAGATGCTGAATCTGGATTTGCTGACGAGTGAGCAGCATGTGGAGATCAGCGCATGGATCGCACGTTCGGCCTCGCCTGAAGAGATCCTGCAGATGCCCGCGCCGTTGTGGCAGGCCATCGAGCGTGCCAGCCGGGTGATGGGCATCGACGAGGACCTGTTGCGCCCTGCGGCGCTGGATGCTGGTGATCTGGCGCTGGGCTGAATAAGGGCAGGCGCTGCCGCAGCCCTCTGCACAGCGCTTGCGATCGCCAAGGACTGCGAGCGCATCGCACGCTCCATCGCGCGCGGCGCTGGTCACGCGTTAGATGCACCTCGCCGCTGATTGCTCCTCTTTTGATAGCTGCTTGCGCTTTCTGAACAAGCGCTTCAACCCTTTTTTGAATGCAGGTAGAGGTCGTCTGACCAAGTCGCCAGCCACTCTGGTTTGAACGCCACGAATATGGCGCACAGCATGCCGGTGACCACCGCATCGCCCCAGGCCATCAACCAGCGCGCCACCAGCGAGAGCTGGTCGCCCACGCCCGGCAGCGTGTGGCCGCTCCATTGCGACAGCGTGCCCGCTACGAACAGGCACAGCGCCGAGCCGAGGAAGCCCCGGCCCAGCACATAGACGAAGGCGCGCACGCCAGCCAGCGCCTGTGCGCCCGACAGGCGGCGCAGTGCCACGCCCAGCAACAATGCCAGCGTGGCGGGCACCACGCCCTGCCAGACGGCCATGCCCAGCGCATCCCGCCACCCCAGGCCCGGCGATACCAGTGCGGCGATGGCGCCCACCGCCAGCAGCGTGGGCACGGCCAGCGGCCAGCCCAGCATGAGCAGCACCAGGCAGGCGCCCGACCACTGCAGTTGCAGCGGCATGTGGTGCAGCGTGGGCAGGGCCCAGGCCCAAGGCAGCAGAACCAGGGTGGCGAGCAGCGGCGTCCACAGCGCGGCGGGGGCGCCGTGCGTTTCATGCGCCAAAGGCTGGCGGCTGGCCAGCAGGCGCCAGGGGCGGGCCGCCAATGCAGCAGCAAGGGCGATCAGGGCCAGCGCAGTTTCCATCTAAATACTATGATTTTGATAGCTAGTAGCGCTTGTTGAATAAGCGCTAGTTGCCAATTTGATTCATATTCTGCGGTGCTAGGCCGCCACCGGCTGCCCCAGCGAACGCAGCACATCGCGCACCATCTGTGCGCGGTCTTTGGGCTCTTTCAGCTCGCGTTCGATGCGCAGCTTCTCGTTGCCCGCCAGCTTGATGTGTTTGTTCTTCTGGATCAGCTCGATGATGCGCATCGGGTCGATGGGCGGCTGGGGCTTGAAGGTGATGTTGATCACGCCGGGGGCGGCGTCGACCTTCACCACGCCGTAGGGCTGGCTCAGCACGCGCAGGCGGTGCACGTCGATGAGGGTCTGGGCCTGCGGCGGCAGTTTGCCGAAGCGGTCCACGATCTCTTCGAGCAGGCCGTCGATCTGGTCGGGGTTCTTGGCCGTGGCCAGCTTCTTGTAGAACGACAGGCGCAGGTGCACGTCGCCGCAGTAGTCGTCGGGCAGCAGGGCGGGGGCGTGCAGGTTGATGTCGGTGGTGACCGACAGGGGGCTGAGCAGGTCGGGTTCCTTGCCGGCCTTGAGCGACTTGACGGCTTCGTTGAGCATCTCGTTGTACAGCTGGAAGCCGATCTCCAGCATGTTGCCGCTCTGGTTCTCACCCAGCACCTCGCCCGCGCCGCGGATCTCCAGGTCGTGCATGGCCAGGTAGAAGCCGCTGCCCAGTTCCTCCATCTGCTGGATCGCGTCCAGCCGCTGGGCGGCCTGCTTGGTCAGGCCCTCGATGTCGGGCACCAGCAGGTAGGCGTAGGCCTGGTGGTGGCTGCGGCCCACGCGGCCGCGCAGCTGGTGCAGCTGCGCCAGGCCGAAGCGGTCGGCCCGGCTGATGACGATGGTGTTGGCCGTGGGCACGTCGATCCCGGTCTCGATGATGGTCGAGCACAGCAGGATGTTGTAGCGCTGGGCCACGAAGTCGCGCATCACGCGTTCAAGCTCGCGCTCGGGCATCTGGCCGTGGGCCACGGCGATGCGCGCTTCGGGCAGGATCTCTTCGAGTTTCTGGCGGCGGTTCTCGATGGTCTCCACCTCGTTGTGCAGGAAGTACACCTGCCCGCCGCGCTTGAGTTCGCGCAGCACCGCTTCGCGGATCACGCCGGTGCCCTCGTTGCGCACAAAGGTCTTGATCGCCAGGCGCCGCTGCGGCGCGGTGGCGATGACCGACAGGTCGCGCAGCCCTTCGAGCGCCATGCCCAGCGTGCGCGGGATGGGCGTGGCCGTGAGGGTGAGCACGTCCACCTCGGCGCGCAGGGCCTTCATCTGCTCCTTGTGGCGCACGCCGAAGCGGTGCTCCTCGTCGATGATGAGCAGGCCCAGGTTGTGGAACTTTGTGGATTCGGAGAGCAGCTTGTGCGTGCCGACCACGATGTCCACCGTGCCGTCGCCGATGCCCTTGATGGCCGAGGTGATCTCCTTGCCCGAGCGAAAGCGCGACACCTCGGCCACCTTCACGGGCCACTTGCTGAAGCGGTCCACCAGCGTCTGATAGTGCTGCTCGGCCAGCAGCGTGGTGGGCGCGAGGAAGGCCACCTGCTTGCCCCCCGTGACGGCCACGAAGGCCGCGCGCAGGGCGACCTCGGTCTTGCCGAAACCCACGTCGCCGCAAACCAGGCGGTCCATGGGGCGGGGGCTGATCATGTCCTGGATCACCGCATGGATGGCGGCGTTCTGGTCGGCCGTTTCGTCAAAGCCGAAGTCGTTGGCAAAGGTCTCGTAGTCTTGCGGGCTGTAGCGGAAGGCATGGCCTTCGCGCGCCGCACGCCGGGCATAGATGTTGAGCAGCTCGGCCGCGCTGTCGCGCACCTGCTCGGCGGCCTTGCGCTTGGCCTTTTCCCACTGGCCGCTGCCCAGCTTGTGCAGCGGCGCCTCGTCGGCGCTCACGCCGGTGTAGCGGCTGATGAGCTGCAGCTGGCTCACCGGCACATAGAGCACGGCCTTGTCGGCGTACTCCAGGTGCAGAAACTCCTGCATGGCGGGCGTGCCGTCGGGGTTCTTGTTGCCCACGTCCATGTTGACCAGGCCGCGGTAGCGGCCGATGCCGTGGGCGCTGTGCACCACGGGGTCGCCTACGTTGAGCTCGGCCAGGTCCTTGATCAGGGCCTCGACGTCGCTCACCTGCTCCTGCTTCTTGCGCCGGCGTGTGGTGGGGCCGGCGGCGAAGAGTTCGGTCTCGGTCACGAAGTCGATGCCGTCCTCGATCCAGCTGAAGCCCACCGTCAGGCCGGCGGTGGCGATGCCCACCTTCTCGTCGGCCGTGCCCTGGAACTCGGCCAGCGAGTCGAAGGCCGGTGGGTTCACCCCGCTGGCGCGCAGAAAGTCGAGCAGGCTCTCGCGCCGGCCATCGCTCTCGGCCAGCAGCAGCACGCGGTGCTGCGTGTTGCGGATGTGGGCGTGCAGCCGGGCCAGCGGGTCCTCGGCCCCGCGCACCACCGACAGGTCGCCGAGCTTGTGGAAG
Organism: Acidovorax sp.; assembly: GCF_027492855.1. Taxonomy (GTDB): domain Bacteria; phylum Pseudomonadota; class Gammaproteobacteria; order Burkholderiales; family Burkholderiaceae_C; genus Acidovorax. Next base: position 218,471 of record NZ_JAPUDY010000051.1, on the reverse strand, counting down.
TGCGGGTTGTCATCCACGTCCTCCACGCCGGGGCGGATGGACAGCTGGGCATGCTCCTTGGCGCGTGTGTAGAACTGGTCGGCCGAGAGGAACAGCGACTCGGGCGGCAGGGCCGGGCGCTCGGGGTCGCCCTGCACCAGGCGAAAGCGGTCTTTGGTGTCCTGCCAGAAGCGCTGGAAGGCAGGCTCCAGGTCGCCGTGCAGCACCACCGTGGCTTCGCCGCCCAGGTAGTCGAACACGGTGGCCGTGTCGTCGAAGAACAGTGGCAGGTAGTACTCGATGCCGGCCGTGGCCACGCCGTTGCCCATGTCCTTGTAGATGCGGCTCTTGGTCGGGTCGCCCTCCAGCATTTCGCGCCAGCGGCTGCGGAACTTGGCACGCGCGTCGTCGTCCATCGGGAACTCGCGCCCGGGCAGCAGGCGCACCTCGGGCACGGGGTACAGGCTGCGCTGGCTGTCGGGGTCGAAGGTGCGGATGCTGTCGATCTCGTTGTCGAACAGGTCCACCCGGAAGGGCACCAGCGAACCCATCGGGAACAGGTCGATCAGCCCGCCGCGCACGGCGTACTCGCCAGGGCTCACCACCTGCGACACGTGGCTGTAGCCGGCCAGCGTGAGCTGGGCCTTGAACTTCGCCTCGTCGAGCTTTTGCTTGACCTTGAAATGGAAGGTGTAGCCGGCCAGGAAGGACGGCGGCGCCAGCCGGTACAGCGCCGTGGTAGCAGGCACCAGCACCACGTCGGCGCCGGTGTCCTTGTCCTTCTGGCTGATGCGCCACAGCGTGGCCAGGCGCTCGCTGATCAGGTCCTGGTGCGGCGAGAAGGTGTCGTAGGGCAGCGTCTCCCAGTCGGGGAACAGGGCGCAGCGCAAGCTGGGCGCAAAAAACGCCATTTCCTCGATGAGGCGCTGCGCATCGGTGGCGTCGGCCGTGACGATGGCAGTGGTGCGGCCGGCGGCCTTGTCACGTTCGGCCAGGCGGGCCAGCAGCAGCGAATCGGCGCTGCCCACGGGGCGGGGCAGGGTGAAGCGTTTTCCGGGGGAGAGTTTGGGCAGTTCCATGCGGATGGAGTCGGTCGTCGGGGCCACCGCATCCCCAGGGGCGCGGAGCGCGCACGGGCTGGATCGGGGGCAACGGGGCATTTTAGTGATCCACGGCGAGGCGTGTTGCATGCCGCCCCCCGGCGGCCGGTGCCAAGCCAGGCACCAGCTCGCCGCGCAAGGTGCATCCTCCTAAAATGGGCCCCCCATGACCATCGACCCGCTGCTGCAACCCTCGCTCGCCGCTCCCCATGCGCCCATGTCCGTGCCGGGGCGCCTGTGGGCGCTGGTGCCCTGTGCGGGCGTGGGTTCGCGGGCCGTGGCCGCGCCGCCTGCGGCACCCGCAGGCAGCACGGTGTCGGCCTTTGGCGCGTTGGCCGGTGCGGCGGGTGAGCCCGCGCCACCGCCCCTGCCCAAGCAATACCACCTGGTCGCGGGCCACCCCATGGTCATGCACACGCTGGCTGCATTTGCCGGCGTGGCCCGGCTCGCAGGCACGCTGGTGGCCGTGGCGCCGGGGGACCACTTCCTGGAGGCCCACGCCCATCCCTCGTTTTTTGTGGCCCCATGTGGCGGCCCCACGCGCGCGGCCACGGTGCAGGGCGGGATCAAAACCCTGCTGGAGCACGGCGCTGACCGCGACGACTGGGTGCTGGTGCACGATGCCGCGCGCTGCCTGGTCACGGCCGAGCAGATCGACCGGCTCATCGACGCTTGTGTGCACGATTCCGTGGGCGGCCTGCTGGCCCACCAGCTGGCCGATACGCTCAAGACCTCCATCGACGGCCCGGGCGGCGTGCGCGTGGCCTCCACCGTGGACCGCAGCAACAAATGGCTGGCGCAGACGCCGCAGATGTTCCGCATCGGCCCGCTGCAGGACGCGCTGGCCAAGGTGGGCACCAATGTGACCGACGAGGCCAGCGCCATGGAGGCCATGGGCCTGCACCCGCGCCTGGTGCCCGGCGGTGCGCAGAACTTCAAGGTGACCTACCCCGACGACTTCGCGCTGGCCGAGGCCGTGCTGGCCCAGCGCGGCTATGGCACCACGCTGGCCCGTTTTGGCGGCGAGCGTGGGCATGGCGCCAGCGAGACGGGGCGCAAGACGATTTTCTAATCCGCCCCGGACGGGAGCGAGGCAAAGGAACACATGAATTTCAGAATCGGGGAAGGGTGGGATGTGCATGCCCTCGTGCCGGGGCGCCCGCTGGTGATCGGCGGCGTTCACATTCCCCACACCATGGGCCTGCTGGGCCACTCGGATGCCGACGTGCTGCTGCACGCGATCACCGACGCGATCCTGGGTGCGGCTGGGTTGGGCGACATTGGCCGGCATTTCCCCGACACCGACGCCCAGTTCCGAGGGGCCGATTCGGCCGTGCTGCTGGCCGAGGCCGCGCGCCGCGTGCGCGCTGCGGGCTACACCATTGGCAATGTGGACAGCACCGTGGTGGCCCAGGCCCCGCGCCTGGCTGCGCACATCCCTGGCATGCGCGAGTGCATCGCCAGGGCGCTCGAAGTGGAGCCCGACCAGGTCAATGTGAAGGCCAAGACAGCCGAGCGCCTGGGCCCCGTGGGCCAGGGCCTGGCCATGGAAGCGCGGGCGGCCGCGCTGATCTACAAGGCCTGAGCCTTCAGGCGGTCTGCGCAGCCCAGGCCGCCACATAGCCCGGCGTGGCCACCGCGTTCAGCGGGTCGGCCACGGGCGCGCCGCGCACCTGCACCAGCGGCAGCACGCCGGCCCACACCGGGTGCAACATGTCCTCGGCATCGTCCACCGGCGGGCCGCTGCGCACCTTGCAGGCGGCTTCATCGAGGGCGATGCGCAGCACCGTGGTGGCCGCGAACTCCTTGTCATTGCCCGCGCGGATCTCGGTCTGGCGGCCCACGGCCAGGTGGTCCATCAAGGCCGCGAGCGAGGCGTGCTTGTCGGCCACGGGCTCGAAACGGCCATACACCATGGCTGAGCGGTAGTTCATCGAATGGTTGAAGGCCGAGCGCGCCAGCACCAGGCCATCCAGGTGGGTGATGGTCACGCAGGCCTCAATGCCCTGGCCCAGCCACTTAATCAGGCGCCCGCCGTTGGAGCCATGGATGTACAGGTGCTCGCCCTCGCGCCAGCAGGCCGTGGGGATGCAGTGCGTGCCCTTGTCGTCGGCAAAGGCCACGTGGCACAGGTAGGCCGCGTCGATGATGGCGTGCAGCGTGGCGCGGTCGTAGCGGGCGTTCTCGGCCGCGCGGCGGATGCGGGTGCGGTCGGTCGGGGGCAGGGGGGCGGAAGAGGTGTCGTTCACGGGTCGTGGTTCCGGTTGGGAAGTTGCTGAGGGAGCGAAATGTAGGACCTGCGTGGTGCCAGAATAAGACCCACGGCACCATTATTTTTTAGGGCCACAGAAACACCATGGAATTCCAGTTGCTGTTCACGGCCTTCCAGGCGCAACCGGCGCACGCCCGCTGGCCGCAGCAGCGCCAGCTGCACGAGTGCCTGCGCCAGGGCATACGCAGCGGCACCCTGGCCAGCGGTGCACGCCTGCCCGCCAGCCGCGCGTTGGCCGCGGAGCTGGGCGTGGCGCGCAACAGCGTGCTGTATGCCTACGAGCAGCTGGCGAGCGAGGGCTTCATCCTCGCCAGCCGGCGCGGCAGCGTGGTGGCACCGCTGGCCGGGCGGCTGGTGGCCGCCGTGCCCCGGCCAGAGGCACCCGCACCGCGTGCCAGCCTGTCGCGGCGCGCGCAGAACATGCCGGCGCTGCCGGGCTCCGAGACCTCGGCCGCGTTCGCGCCGGGCGTGCCGGCGCTGGGCGAGTTCCCGGTGCTGCGCTGGCGGCGGATGTTGGACAAAGCCTGGGCTACGCTCAAGCCCGCAGAGCTCAACTACGCCGACCCGGCGGGTGAGCCCGCGCTGCGCGAGGCCATTGCCGGCCACCTGCGCGTGGCGCGCGGCGCGCTGGTGGACGCCGCGCAGGTCTTCATCACCGACGGCACGCAAGGCAGCCTGGACCTGTGTGCCCGCGCCTTTGCCGACGCGGGCGACAAGGTGTGGATGGAGAACCCGGGCTACCAGGGCGCGGTGGCGGCCTTTCGCGCCGCGCAGCTCAAGGCGGTGGGCATCGTGGTGGACGGCGAGGGCATGGCACCGGCCGCCAGCGACTGGCTGCGCCAGCGGCCCCGGCTGATCTACACCACCCCCTCGCACCAGTACCCGGTGGGCAGCGTGATGAGCCTGGCGCGGCGCCTGGCGCTGATCGACGGCGCGCGCCAGGCCGGCGCGCTGGTGATCGAGGACGACTACGACAGCGAGTTCCGCCACGACGGCCCGCCGCTGGCCTGCATGCAGGGCCTCGCGCCCGATGCGCCCGTGGTCTACCTGGGCACCTTCAGCAAGACGCTGTTCCCGGGCCTGCGCATCGGGTTCATGGTGGTGCCCACGGCCCTGGCGCCCGCGCTGGCCCTGCTGCTGGACCGCGCCGCGCCGCGCGGGCGCACGGCCGACCAGCGGGCGCTGGCGGAGTTCATCGTGAGCGGCCAGTTTGCGCTGCACCTGCGGCGCATGCGCCGCCTGTACCGCCAGCGGCGCGATGCGCTGGTGGCCGCGCTGGCCCGGCACCTGGGCGATGTAGCCACGGTACACGGCGGCACGGCCGGCATGCACCTGGCCCTGCGCCTGCACGATGGCCGCGTGGACGACGTGGCGCTGAGCGCGCGCCTCATGGCGCGGCACGGCATCATGGCGCCGGCCCTGAGCCTGCACGCCGTGGGCCTGCGCGCGCAGCCCTGGCGTGGCTTTCTGTTGGGCTATGCGCAGGTGCCGGTGCAGGCCATGGAGCCGCTGGTGAAGAAGCTGGCGGGTGTGGTGCGGGGCGGGGTGTAGCGCCTGCGCGCTGCTACGTGCTTTCCCGTTCAATGACCGAGAAACCGATGTCCACCACGGGCGCGGCCACGGCCTTGCCGTCGGCGCGGTCGGCGATCCACTGGGCTGCCGTCTGCCCCATGCGGGTGCCGTCGATGCGCACGGTGGACAGGCTGGGGCTCACGGTCTGCGCGAAGTCGATGTCGCCAAAGCCCATCACCGCCAGCTGCTGCGGCACGGCGATGCCCCGCACGCGCGCCTCGGTCAGCACGCCCAGGGCGAGCATGTCCGAGCTGCAGAACACGGCGTCGATGTCGGGCGTGTCGGCCAGCAGGGCCGCCAGCCCCTCGCGGCCGTCGGCGTGGGTGGTGGGCGATTTGCCCAGTCGCACGGTGGGTGCGCGCAGGCCCAGGCGCTGCGCCGCCGCCGCAAAGCCCTGCGCGCGCCGAGCGGCGCGTTCGTCGCCACCGCTGAGCAGGGCCAGCCGGCGCCGGCCCCGGGCGTGCAGGTGCTCGCACACCGCCGCGCCCAGCGCTTCGTGCCGCAGGCCGACCAGCATGTCGATGGGGGTGTCGGTGAAGTCCCAGGTCTCCACAATGGGGATGCCCGATGCTGCGAGCAGGCGCCGCCCCTCGGGGGAGTGCATGATGCCGGTGACCACGATGCCATCGGGCCGCCGGCCCACGATGGCGCGCAGCAGCTCGTCCTCGCGCGAGTGTGCATAGCCCACCTGGCCCACCATCACCTGAAAGCCGCGCAGCTCCAGCGCATCGGTAAGCGCCTGCACCATCTCGCCGAACAAGGGCCCTGTGAGGGTGGGCACCAGCGCCGTGACCACATGGCTGCGCGCCGAGCGCAGGCCGCCCGCCACGAGGTTGGGCACATAGCCCATGGCGGAGACGGCTTCCTGCACGCGCACCCGCGTGCGCTCGGACACCTGCTGCGGCGTGTGGATTGCGCGTGAGACGGTGATCATCGACACCCCCGCGCGCTCGGCCACCTCGCGCAGCGTGACCACGGGGCGGTCGCGCGTGGCGGTAAATGGGGGGGCGGGGGGCGGGGCAGCAGGCATGCGGGGAGTCTATAAGAACAGGTTCTCAGACCTGGGCGCCGGGTGAATCCCGCCAAATGTCTTTGCATCGACAGTCACAAGCGGCATCCCTGCCTAGCATGCCGCCATGACCTGTTCACCGACTTTTCCATCGCCCTCTGCACACTCCGTGCCGCGGGATTCGACCGCACCCGTTCCCGCTCCTGCGCTCAAACGGGCTGTGGACTGGGCCATTGTCTCGCGGCGCAGCATCCGCGCCTTTTTGCCCACGCCGGTGGGGCTGGGGGAGGTGCATGCGATCCTCGACGTGGCGCGCCATGCGGCCTCGGGCATGAACACCCAGCCCTGGCGCGTGCATGTGCTCACGGGCAGTGCCAAGGAGCGGCTGAGCGCCGCCATCGCCGCCGTGGACAACGATGGGGATGCGGCCGGGACCCTCACCGAGCCCTACCACTATTACCCGCTCGACTGGGTGTCGCCTTATGTGGACCGGCGCCGCAAGGTGGGCTGGGACCTGTATGGCCTGCTCGGCATCGCCAAAGGCGACAAGGCGCGCATGCACGCGCAGCACGGGCGCAACTACCGCTTCTTTGATGCGCCCGTGGGGCTGATCTTCACGGTGAGCCGTGCCCTGCAGGCCGGCAGCCTGCTCGACTACGGCATGTTCCTGCAGAGCCTGATGGTGGCGGCCCGCGCGCGTGGGCTCGACACCTGCCCGCAGGTGGCGTTCACCAAATTCCACCAGGTCATCCATGCCGAACTGGGCATCCCCGACACCGAGATGGTGGTCTGCGGCATGGGCCTGGGCCATGCCAACCCCGCCTGCATCGAGAACACGCTGGTGACGGAACGCGAGAGCGTTGGGTCGTTCACCACCTTCCACGCGTAAACACCACAGGAGACAACCACATGCAAGCCACCACAACGCCCGGAGTGCCCCGCAACCCCTACCAGCAGGGCCTGGAACGCACCCCCGCCAACCACCTGCCGCTCACGCCGCTGGGCTTTCTGGACCGCAGCGCGCAGGTGCACCCGCAGGGCATTGCCGTCGTGCATGGCGGCGGCACGCAGAGCTGGGCGCAGACGCGCGAGCGCGCCTACCGCCTGGCCAGCGCGCTGGCCAGGCGCGGAGTGCAGCGCGGCGACACGGTGGCCATCCTCGCGCCGAACACGCCCGCGATGCTGGAGGCGCACCTGGGCATCCCCCTCTGCGGTGCGGTCATCAACGCCATCAACTGCCGGCTCGACGCCGAGGCCATCGGCTTCATCCTGCGCCACGGCGAGGCGCGTGTGCTGCTGGTGGACAGCGAGTTCGCGGCGCTGGCGGCCCAGGCCGTCGCCAGCCTGGCGCAGCCGCCGCTGGTGATCGCCATCCACGATGCGGGCCTGCCCGCGCAGCCGGCCTTCGGCGCACTTGATTACGAGGCCCTGCTGGCCGAGGGCGACCCGGCCTTCGAAGGCCTGTGGCCCGAAGACGAGTGGGACCCCATCGCGCTGAACTACACCTCGGGCACCACGGGCGACCCCAAGGGCGTGGTGCCCAGCCACCGTGGCGCTTACCTCATGAGCCTGCTGCAGATGACCGACTGGGCGATGCCGCGCAACCCTGTGTACCTGTGGACGCTGCCCATGTTCCACGCCAACGGCTGGTGCTTCACCTGGGCTGTCACGGCGGCGGCGGGCACGCATGTGTGCCTGCGCAAGGTCACGGCCAAGGCCATCTTCGAGGCGATTGCCGCGCACGGGGTGGACCATTTCTGCGCCGCGCCCACGGTGCTGGCCATGCTGGCCAATGCACCGGCGCACGAGCGCATCGCGCTGCCGCGCCCGGTGCGCGTGCTCACGGCCGGCTCGCCGCCCCCCGCAGCCATCCTGCAGGCGATTGCCGCGATGGGCTTCGATGTGGACCATGTGTACGGCATCACCGAAGTCTCGGGCACGCCCGTGAGCTGCGTTCGCCAGCCCGGCTGGGCGGCCTTGCCCGAGGCCGGGCGTGCCCAGCTGCAGGCGCGCCAGGGCGTGCGCGCTGCGGCGCTGGAGCACCTGCAAGTGCTCAACCCCGACACGCTGCAGCCCGTGCCGGCCGATGGGGTGACGGCTGGGGAGATCATGCTGCGCGGCAACACGGTGATGAAGGGCTACCTCAAGAACCCCGGCGCCACGGCCAAGGCCTTTGCCGGCGGCTGGTTCCACACCGGCGACATCGCGGTGCTGCACCCCGATGGCTATGTGCAGATCACCGACCGCTCCAAGGACGTCATCATCTCGGGCGGCGAGAACATCTCCTCGGTGGAGGTGGAAGACGTGCTGCACCGCCACCCCGCCGTGCTGCTGGCCGCCGTGGTGGCCCAGCCCGACGAACGCTGGGGCGAGGTGCCTTGCGCCTTCGTGGAGCTCAAGCCCGATGCGGTGGGCAGCGTGAGCGCCGAGGATCTGATCGACTTCTGCCGTGCCCACCTGGCGCGCTTCAAGTGTCCGCGCCAGGTCGTCTTCGACATGCTGCCGCGCACGGCCACGGGCAAGATCCAGAAGTTTCGCCTGCGCGAGATCGCGGGCAGCCGCGAGGCCATCACAAAGCTGGCGCAGTTGCCGGCAGAGTCTGCAGGCTGAGTGTTCAGCCTTCTCGCGCGATGGCCTGCAATACCTTCAGGTCGATCACCTCGATCGACCCATAGCCCAGGCGGATCGCGCCCCGGTCCTGCAGTTCCTGCAGCGCCCGGTTGGCCACCTGGCGCGACACGCCCGACAGGCGCCCCAGTTCCTCTTGCGACAGCGTGATGCGCCGCGCGGTGTTGGGGAACAGCGCATCGTTGAACAGCCCCGACAGGCTGTGCGCCACCTGCGCCGTGGTGTCGCCCAGCCGGTCGGTCTGCACCAGCGCCACATAGTGCGCCAGGCGTGCGTTGAGCTGCCCGATCAGCCACAGCGCAAACGGATGGCTCTCGTGCAGCAGCCGCAGAAAGTCGCTGCGCGGCAGCAGGGCCACCACGCTGTCCGTCAGCGCCGTCACGGCATAGGGCCGGGGCTCGTCCTTGAGCACCGATCCCTCGCCGAACCAGGCACCCGAGGGCACGCCCGCAAAGGTGCTGATGCGGCCTTCTTCGGTGATGTTGTCGAGCTTCAGCATTCCCTCCATCACCCCGGCCCAGTGGGCCGTCGGCGTGCCACGTGCAAATACCGCGCTGCCAGCGGGGAAGCTGCGGACCGTGATCGCCTTGCGCATGCGCGCAGCCTCCTCATCGGTCAGGCAAGAGGTCCACGACGATTGGGCGAGGAAGAGGTCCAGTGAGGCGGTGGTCATTGTCATTGGTGTTCGTGCAGGAAGACGGCCGCCTGGATTTTGTAAGAGATCGGGGAGTGCGCCAATGGGGCAAAGTCTACGCACGAGGTGGCTGTGGTGGTGTGCGGCCTCGGTGTTTTGGGCGTACTCACCACACGCTCATCAAGGCATGTGGGCGCGTCGAAATTCAGGCCGCGCGGCAAAAGCCATCCCGCTGTTGCGGTGCCCGGTCCATTGTTCGCCTCCTGTGTCCAAGGCGGAGCCATGGCGAGCGCGGCGCTTCGGCCAACGGTGGTTTTGAAAGTCTTTGTCGGGCACTCAAGCAGCTGCCAAAAAATACTCAATGTTTAGGGTTTGCCCTATGTTGTACGACAATGACAACGTTAACATTCAGGCATTGACATCGCATCACCACGAATTGACCACGGACACCATGACCCCCCAAGACCTCAAAACCATCATGGGCTCCGGCCTGCTGTCCTTTCCCATCACGGACTTCGACGAACAGGGTGAATTCCGCCCCAGCACCTACATCGAGCGCCTGGAGTGGCTGGCCCCCTATGGCGCCAGCGCCCTGTTTGCCGCCGGCGGCACGGGCGAGTATTTCTCGCTCTCCGGCCCGGAATACAGCCAGGTCATCAAAACCGCCGTGGACACCTGCCGTGGCAAGGTGCCCATCATTGCCGGCGCCGGTGGCCCCACCCGCACCGCCATTGCCCATGCGCAAGAGGCTGAGCGCCTGGGGGCCCATGGCATCCTGCTCTTGCCCCATTACCTGACCGAAGCCGGCCAGGAGGGCCTGATCGCCCATGTCGAGCAGGTCTGCAAGAGCGTGAAGTTCGGTGTGATCGTCTACAACCGCGACCGCACCAAGCTGACCCCCGATTCGCTGGCCATCCTGGCCGAGCGCTGCCCCAACCTGATCGGCTTCAAGGACGGGGTGGGCAACATCGAGGTCATGTCTTCCATCTACATGAAGATGGGCGACCGTTTCTCGTACCTGGGCGGGCTGCCCACGGCCGAGGTCTATGCCGCCGCCTACAAGGCGCTGGGCACGCCGGTGTATTCGTCTGCGGTGTTCAACTTCATCCCCAGGACGGCGATGGAGTTCTACCAGGCCGTGGCGGCGGACGACATGGCCACGCAGCACCGCCTGCTCAAGGAGTTTTTCATGCCTTATCTGGCCATCCGCAACCGGGTGGAGGGCTATGGCGTCTCCATCATCAAGGCGGGCGCACGCATCGTGGGCCACGACGGCGGGCCGGTGCGCGCGCCGCTCACGGACCTCAAGCCCCGTGAGATGGAAGAGCTCAAGGCGCTGATCGACAAGCTCGGGCCGCAGTAAGTAGCAAGCGCCACGCGGCCATACACCCCACACCACCCCGTTGAACGAGGCCCCGCAAGAGGGCCATCGACCCCCAACGTCACCTTTCGGAGACAACCACCATGTTCCTCAAGAAACTGCTGCTCGTTGCCAGCGCCTGCAGCCTGGCCTTCGCCGCATCGGCCCAGACGGGCACGCCCGCCGCCTGGCCTGAAAAGCCCGTCACCATCATCGTGCCGTTCCCGGCCGGTGGTTCCACTGACATGGTGGCCCGCGCCATGGCCCTGCACATGGGCGAGAAACTGGGCCAGAACTTCGTGGTGGACAACCGCCCCGGTGCCACGGGCACGCTGGGGGCCGGCATGGTCAAGCGTGCGCCGGCCGACGGCTACACGCTGCTGGTGTCCTCGCTGGGCGCCTTCGTCGTGGCGCCGCACCTGCTCAAGAGCGTGCCGTATGACGCGCTCAAGGACTTCGACTACATCACCGTGCCCGTGCAGGCGCCCAACGTGCTGGTGGCCGCCCCCGGCCAGAAGGCACGCACCGTGAAAGAGGTGATCGCCCAGCTCAAGGCCAACCCCGGCAAGGTGAGCTTTGCCAGCTCGGGCAACGGCTCGTCCGACCACCTCTCGGCCGAAGTGTTCTGGCAGCAAAGCGGTACCGAAGGCCTGCACATCCCCTACAAGGGCGGCGCACCGGCCATCAACGACCTGCTGGGCGGGCAGGTGGAGTTCTCTTTCCAGAACGTGAACGCCGTGCTGCAGCACATCCGCGCCGGCAAGCTGCATGCGATTGCCGTCACCGGTGACAAGCGCAGCCCGGTGCTGCCCGACGTGCCCACGCTGGCTGAATCCGGTGTGGCCGGGGCCGAGGTCTATTCCTGGCAGGGCATGGCCGCACCCAAGGGGCTGCCAGCCGCGCTCAAGAAGAAGCTCTCGGACGCCGCCGTCGCCGCCATGAACGACCCCGCCGTGAAGAAGCGCATGCTCGACCAGGGCCTGGAGATCGTGGCGAGCACGCCCGAAGCCTTCACCGCGTACCAGGCGCGCGAATTTGCGCGCTGGAAGACGGTGATTGAGACGCGAAAAATCACCGCTGATTGAGAGCGACTCAAAAACCTCTCCTGGCGTTGTTGCTCCGTCTTGTCGTGCTACTCGCACTGCCTGCGACGTAGCGCCTAGCTAGGACCGCTTCGCTGAGGTTTGTGAGCCGCTGTGAGACGAAAGACCGGGGCGCATGTGCCCCAAAGCCAAACCACCATGACCACCTCTACCCCTTCTACCAGCAGCACCCCCGTCATCACCGAGTTGCGCGTGGTGCCCGTGGCGGGTCACGACAGCATGCTCATGAACCTGAGCGGTGCGCACGGCCCCTTCTTCACGCGCAACCTGATCATCCTGCGCGACAGCGCGGGCAACACCGGGGTGGGCGAGGTGCCTGGCGGCGAGAAGATCCGCCAGACCATCGAGGACGCACGCCCGCTGATCGTGGGCCGGCCCATCGGCCATCACAATGCCGTGCTCAACGCCATGCGCGCCCAGTTCGCCGACCGCGATGCGGGCGGGCGCGGCCTGCAGACCTTCGATCTGCGCATCACCATCCACGCCGTGACGGCGGTGGAATCGGCCTTCCTGGACCTGCTGGGCCAGCACCTGGGTGTGCCGGTGGCCGCACTGCTGGGCGACGGCGTGCAGCGCGAATCGGTACAGATGCTGGGCTACCTGTTCTACGTGGGCGACCGCGCAAAGACCGACCTGGCCTACCGCACCGAGCCCGGTGCCGACAACGACTGGTTCCGCCTGCGCAACGAGAAGGCCATGTCGGCCGATGGCATCGTGCGCCTGGCCGAGGCGGCGTACGAGCGCTACGGCTTTGCCGACTTCAAGCTCAAGGGCGGCGTGCTGCGCGGCGAGGAAGAGGTCGAGGCCATCCGCGCGCTGCATGCGCGCTTCCCTGAAGCGCGCGTGACGCTGGACCCCAACGGCGGCTGGCTGCTGAAAGATGCCATCCGCATCACGCGCGACCTGCACGGCGTGATGGCCTATGCCGAGGACCCCTGCGGTGCCGAGGGCGTGTTCTCGGGCCGCGAGGTGATGGCCGAGTTCCGCCGCGCCACGGGCCTGCCCACCGCCACCAACATGGTGGCCACCGACTGGCGCGAAATGGCGCACAGCCTGGCCCTGCAGTCGGTGGACATTCCACTGGCCGACCCGCACTTCTGGACCATGGCCGGATCGGTGCGCGTGGCGCAGATGTGCCAGGCCTTCGGCCTGACCTGGGGCTCGCACTCCAACAACCACTTCGACGTATCGCTGGCCATGTTCACCCACGTGGGCGCGGCCGCCCCCGGCCGCGTCACGGCGATCGACACGCACTGGATTTGGCAGGACGGCGAGCGGCTGACGAAGGAGCCGTTCCAGATCCAAAACGGCTTCATCGAGTTGCCCAAGAAGCCCGGCCTGGGCGTGGAGCTGGACATGGACGCCGTGGAGCGCGCCCACCAGCTGTACCTGCAGCATGGCCTGGGCGCCCGCGACGACGCGATTGCCATGCAGTACCTGATCCCGGGGTGGAAGTTCAACAACAAGGCGCCGTGTATGGTGCGCTGAGCGACGGTTTTCCTGTCCGTTGATCGCATTCATCGGGGCATCCGCACACAGGGCGCGGATGCCCTTTTCTTTTGGGGGTGAGCCTGGCGAGTTCAGGCGGGGGGATCGCCCAGGATCTCCAACGCCTCTTTCGAGATCGCCAGCGACAGCTCCTCCTGCAGGATGCCGGCCTTGAGCACCAGGTGCTGCAGGCGGCGCTCGCGGCTCAGTTCGCGGCCCAGGAAGTCGCGTTGCTCGATGCGCTGGTAGACGGCGAGTTTCTCCTGGTGCATGGCCTGGCGGCGGGCGATTTCCTTTTCGAGCCCGGTGGGGCCGATGGCGGCGTCGGCGCGCAGGCGCACCATGAGTTCGTCGCGCAGGGGCGTGGGGTCCTGCTGCTCGGCGATCCAGCGGCGCAGCTCCTTGCGGCCTGCGGGCAACAGGCGGAACTGGCGCTTGCGGCCCCGGCCCGTCTCGGCCGGCAGGGCCTCGATCCAGCCCGCCTCCTCCAGCCGCGCCAGCTCGCGGTAGATCTGCTGGTGCGTGGCGTGCCAGAAGTAGCCGATGGACTTGTCGAAGCGCTCGGCGAGTTCCGAGCCTGAGCAGGGGTGTTCGACCAGGGCGGTGAGAAGGGCGTGGGGCAGGGACATCGGACGAAAGATGCAGTCAGGCAGGCAACCAGGAATTCGGAACACCCGATCTTGCCTGAATCGGGGCACGCTTTCATTGTTTTTGCAACCAGTTGCATAAACGCGGTGGCGCGGCTATATTTGTGCAACTGGTTGCATAAACGTTAAGGAGACCCCCGATGAATGCTGTCCTGAAAACTGCCCCGGTGCCGCTGACCCGCGGCAGCCCCTACCCGCACCTGCATGCCCCGTTGGACCTGGGCTTCACCACCCTGAAGAACCGTGTGCTCATGGGCTCCATGCACGTGGGGCTGGAGGAGGTGGCCAACGGCTTCGAGCGCATGGCGGCCTTCTATGCCGAGCGGGCGCGCGGCGAGGTGGGGCTCATCGTCACGGGCGGCATTGCGCCCAACGAACGCGGCCGGCCCATGCAGGGCGGGGCCATGATGGTCAACGAGCACGAGGCCGAGCAGCACCGCAAGGTGACGCAGGCCGTGCATGCCGAGGGCGGCAAGATCGCCATGCAGATCCTGCACTTTGGCCGCTATGCCTACCACCGCGACCTGGTGGCCCCGAGCGCGCTGCGCGCGCCCATCAACCCCCACGTGCCGCATGCGCTCACGGCCGACGAGGTGGAGCAGACCATCGAGGACTTCGCACGCTGCGCCGCGCTGGCCCAGCATGCGGGCTACGACGGTGTAGAGGTCATGGGCTCTGAGGGCTATCTGATCAACGAGTTCATTGCCGCGCGCAGCAACCAGCGCGACGACGCCTGGGGCGGCAGCTATGCCAACCGCATGCGCTTTCCGGTCGAGATCGTGCGGCGCACGCGCCAGCGCGTGGGCCCGAACTTCATCATCATCTACCGCCTGTCCATGCTCGACCTGGTGGAGGGCGGCTCCACGCTGGCCGAGGTGATCGAGCTCGCCCGGGCCATTGAGGCGGCGGGCGCCACCATCCTCAACACCGGCATCGGCTGGCACGAGGCGCGCATCCCCACCATCGCCACCAAGGTGCCACGCGCGGCGTATGCCTGGGTGACGAAGCAGGTGATGGGCCAAGTGGGCATACCGCTCATCACATCCAACCGCATCAACACGCCCGAGGTGGCCGAGCGCCTGCTGGCCGAGGGCTGTGCCGACATGGTCTCGATGGCGCGGCCTCTCCTGGCCGACGCCGACTTCGTGCGCAAGGCGCGCCAGGGCCGGGCCGACGAGATCAACACCTGCATCGCCTGCAACCAGGCCTGCCTGGACCATACCTTCGGCGGCAAGATCACCAGCTGCCTGGTCAACCCGCGCGCCTGCCACGAGACGGAGCTGGTCATCGCGCCCGCGGCGGCGAAGAAGCGCATCGCCGTGGTCGGTGCCGGCCCTGCGGGCCTGAGCTTTGCCGTCACGGCGGCGCAGCGCGGCCATGCGGTGGTGCTGTTTGATGCGGGCAGCGAGATCGGCGGCCAGCTCAACGTCGCCAAGCAGGTGCCGGGCAAGGAGGAGTTCTACGAGACCCTGCGCTACTACCGCCGCCAGATCGAACTGCATGGCGTGGAGGTGCGCCTGAACACCCGCGTGGACGCGAGCGAGCTGGCGGGCCAGGGCTATGACGAGGTGGTGGTGGCCACGGGCATCCGGCCGCGCACGCCCGACATCGAGGGCATCACCCACCCCAAGGTGCTGAGCTACCTGGACGTGCTGCGCGACAAGCAGCCCGTGGGCCAGCGCGTGGCGGTGATCGGCGCGGGCGGCATCGGCTTCGACGTGGGCGAGTACCTCACGCACGAAGGCGAGAGCGGGGCCCTGGCACCCACCAAGTTCAACGACGAATGGGGCATCGACACCGGCTATGCCCAGGCTGGCGGCCTGCGCGCCGCGCAGGTGGAGGCGCCTGCGCGCCAGGTGCACCTGCTGCAGCGCAAGGCCAGCAAGGTGGGCGACCAGCTGGGCAAGACCACCGGCTGGATCCACCGCACATCGCTGAAGGCGCGCAACGTGGGCATGAGCTCGGGCGTGGCCTACCAGCGCGTGGACGACGCCGGCCTGCACATCACCATCGACGGCCAGCCGCGCGTGCTCGATGTCGACCACATCGTCGTCTGCGCCGGCCAGGAGCCGTTGCGCGCACTGTACGACGCGCTCGTGGCTGCGGGCCAGAGCGCGCACCTCATCGGCGGCGCCGACGTGGCCGCCGAGCTCGATGCCAAGCGCGCCATCCTGCAGGGCACGACGCTCGCAGCCCGCATCTGATTTCTTTCAATCCACTCAGAGGAGACATTCCATGACCGAAGCCCCGAAGAACATCCACCCCGCCGTCGCCCGCTCGCTGGCTACCTGGCACCACATGGTGGCCAGCCGCGACCTGTCGAACCTGCTGACCATCGTGCACCCCGATGCGGTGTTCCGCTCGCCCATGGCGAACACGGCCTACACCTCGGCCCCGGCGCTGATGCTGGCGCTGTCCACCGTGATCCAGGTGTTCGAGGACTTCACCTACCACCGCCAGCTGGCCACCGACGACGGCCTGAACATCGTGCTGGAGTTCAGCGCCCACGTGGGCGACAAGCAGCTCAAGGGGATCGACCTGGTGCGCTTCAACGAGGCTGGCCAGATCACCGAGTTCGAAGTCATGGTGCGCCCCCTGAGCGGCCTGCAGGCCCTGGGTGCCGAGATGGGTGTCCGCCTGGGTGACAAGCTCCCAGCGTTCAAAGCCAAGGCCTGATGCGTTCATAAAAAAAGAGACAGGAGACAAGCCCATGACCGCCACCGTCGCACCGCCAGCGTCCTCGCCCTGGGAAGGGTCCTACCCAGAGGCCCTGCGCAACTACCAGCTCGACCTGGCGGCACTGCCCGCCAATGCCGCGCACCTGGCCACGCAGGCCGCAGCCGACCACGGGGACCAGCCCGCCTTCACCTTCGTGCTGCCCGCGGGCGCCAACGTGGTGTGCAGCTTCAAGGAGATCGATGCGCTGTCGGACGCCTTTGCCGCCTGGCTGGTGCGCGAGCAGGGGCTGCAGGCGGGCGAGGTGCTCGCGCTGCAGTTGCCCAACTGCCTGCACTACCCGATCACGGTGTTCGGCGCGTGGAAGGCCGGGCTTATCGTGACCAACGTGAACCCGCTGTACACCGGGCGCGAGCTGCGCCTGCAGCTCGAAGGCAGCGGCGCCAGGCTGCTGCTGGTGGCCGACATGTTCTTGCCAGTGGCCGGGCCCGTGGCGCAGGCGCTGGGCGTGCCCGTGCTCACGGCCAGCCTGTGGGACTTCTTTGACGAACCGGTGGCATCGGCCATCCGCGCCAAGATGGCCGGGCCTGCCGACCCCGCCGCAGCGCCGCTGCCGCGCATGGCCGACGCGCTGGTGAGTGGTCAGGCGCTGGCACCCATCGAACACCGCAGCCACCCTGTGGCGGTGTACCAGTACACGGGCGGTACCACCGGGCGCAGCAAGGGCGCGGTGATCACGCACGGCAACATCCTGGCCACCTTGCGCATCACGCGCGATTTCCTGGACGCCTACGACGGGCCGAAGCAGGGCGAGACCATGCTCACCGTGCTGCCCATGTACCACGTGTTCGCGTTCATGGTGAACTTTCTGGTGTTCTTCGAGGTGGGTGCGCGCAACCTGCTGGTGCCCAATCCGCGCCCCATGGCCAACCTGCAAAAAACCTTCGAGCAGTTCGATGTGCAGTGGACCGCCGGCGTGGACACGCTGTTCGCCGGCCTGCTGGCCGAGCCCTGGTTCCAGGCCAATCCACCCAGGCTGCGCTATGCGTTCTCGGGCGGCACGGCCTTGCGCACCTCGACCGCGCAGGCCTGGCAGGCATTGGTCTGCCCCATCCTCGAAGGCTATGGTATGACGGAGACGTCCTGCATCGTCTCGTGCAACCCGCCCTCGGCCACGCCGCGCCTGGGCACCGTGGGCGTGCCCATGCCGGGCTGCCGTGTGCGCATCGTCGATGACCAGGGGCGCGACCTGCCCCAGGGCGAGCGCGGCGAATTGCTGGTGCAAGGGCCGCAAGTCGTGGCCGGCTACCTGCATGCGCAGGCAGACAGCGCCAGCGCGATCCGGGACGGCTGGCTGCACACGGGCGACATCGCGCAGCTGGAGGAGGGCGGTTTCATCCGCATCGTGGACCGCAAGAAGGACATGATTCTCGTGTCCGGCTTCAACGTCTACCCCAACGAGGTGGAAGACGTGCTCGCCGCCCACCCCGACATCGCCGAAGCTGCCGTCATCGGCGTGCACGACGCGGCTACCGGCGAGGCCGTGCGCGCCTTCGTCGTGCCGCGCAACCCCGCGCTCACGCCCGAAGACGTGGAGCGCCACTGCCGCACCCAGCTCACGGCCTACAAGGTGCCGCGCCAGATCGTGTTCCGCGAGCAGTTGCCCAAGTCGCCGGTGGGCAAGATCCTCAGGGCTTCGCTGCGCGAAGTGGCTTGAGGGGCGAGGTGACCGGCGCAGGCAGCGGTCCTGCGCCAAGGAAAAAAAGAGACCGCCCCGCGCAGGGGGCGATCTCTTTTTGGAGGTTCGAACTGTCTGGCGGGTGCTCGTGGACCTAGATCTTGTCCTCCGCCCGCCGGCGTGGCAACTGCCGCTTGACGGAGGGGCGCTGCAGGCGTTGTTTTGGGTCCACGCCATCCGGCTGGTCAGAGGCCCGCTGTAGTTGCAGATGGGCCACCAAGCCACCGGTGCTGGAGTTTGCCAAGGCAAAGATGCCACCCATGCGCTGCACCGTCTTGTCAACGATCGACAGGCCGAGGCCAGCCCCTGCGGCAGCCGTGCGGGCTGAGTCGCCACGAAAGAAAGGCTTGGTCAGGTTGGATAGCTGCTCAGGCGGAACGCCAGCGCCATGGTCACGTACCTTGACCAGTACCCATCTTTCGCGGCTCTTGGCAACGATGTCCACGCTGGTAATGCCTGTCTCTTCGGCTTTGCCGTAACGCCGAGCGTTTTCGAGCAAGTTGGAGATCACGCGGGCCAGCTCCACCTCGTCGGCCAGCACGTTCAGGTCCTCGGGCACGGCCATGGTGATTTGCAGCTCCCGGTGGTCTTGCACGGCATATACGCAGGACGACACAACGGCATGCAGGTTGACCGGCGTCAGCGTCACGTGGTCGGGCCGCGCATAGTCAAGGAACTTGTCGATGGTGGCATCGAGCTGCACGATGTCGGCCACCATGTGCTCGCGTGCTACTTCATCGTTCACGCTCATCTCGGTTTCCAGCCGAAGGCGAGCCAGTGGCGTACGCAGGTCGTGCGAGATGCCTGCCAGCATCACGGCGCGGTCTTGCTCCAGTTTGGCGAGCTTTTGGGCCATGCGGTTGAAGCCAATGTTCACCTCACGGATTTCACTGGTGACCACCTCTTCGTCCAGATGGCTGGCAGCGAAGTCGCCATCCTTGACGCGATTGGCGGCATACGACAGTTGTTTGAGCGGGCGATTGATCAGGCGCGCAATGGCGGCAGCGCCCGCCAGCGAGAGTGCCGCCGCTGTGATCAGCCAGATCAGCCAGGTGCGTCCGCCGGCCGGGCTGAAGCGCGACCGGTCCATCAGCAGCCAGTTGGGGTCGCCGTTGATATTGAAGCCCACCCACAGGCCATTTTCACCATTGACGCTTTGGGCCACGATGGTGTCGGGGCCCAGGCGCTGGGTCAGCTCGTCGGTCAGGCGGTTGCCCAGCGCGGTGGGGGCCAGCAGCGCATATTTGTCCTTGGGCTCACGCGGCAGGATGCGCACGCCCTCCTGGTCGGCCATGGTCTTGATGAGGGACACGCGCGCGATGGCATCGGAGTGCACCAGCGCCGCCCGGCTCAGGTTGACGAGCGACGCGATTTGCTGCGCGGTCTGCAGCGTGCGTGGCTCGAACTCAAGCGCGCGCAGGGTCTGCAGCCAGGCCAGGATGCTCCCTACCAGCAACAGCGCGAGCAGAAAGAAGGTGCGCCAGAAGAGGTTGAGGCCCACGCGCGCACGTTGCTCCCGCGCCCGGCGAATGGCCTCCAGCGGTGCGGGGCTGGTCGCTTCGGAGGCCGTAGCGGACTCCCGGGGCGACTGTCTCAGCTTGCCCTCGGTTTTGTACATAGGGGGATCAGTTCGTGCCGTCCGGCACAAACACGTAGCCCACGCCCCACACTGTCTGGATGTAGCGCGGCGCGGCGGCGTCCACCTCTACCAGTTTGCGAAGGCGTGAGACTTGCACGTCCAGGCTGCGATCAAAGGGTTCGAACTCCCGGCCACGGGCCAGCAAGGCCAGCTTTTCGCGTGACAAGGGTTGGCGCGGGTGGCGCACCAAGGCCTTGAGCATGGCGAACTCGCCGGTGGTCAGGGGCAGTTCCTCGCCATTGCGTTGCAGAGCACGCGTACCCAGGTCGAAGGTAAAGGGGCCGAAGGTGACGACTTCGTTGTCGCCCGATGGAGCGCCGGGCGCTTCTTGTGCAGGGCGGCGGCGCAACACGGCGTGGATGCGGGCCAACAGCTCGCGCGGGTTGAAGGGCTTGCCCAGGTAATCGTCGGCGCCCACTTCCAGGCCCACGATGCGGTCCACGTCCTCGCCCTTGGCGGTGAGCATGATGATGGGCGTGCGGTCATTGGTGGCGCGCAGGCGGCGGCAGATCGAGAGGCCGTCCTCACCGGGCATCATCAGGTCCAGCACGATGATGTCCACTGTCTCGCGCAGCAGCAGGCGGTTCAAGGCCTTGCCATCTTCGGCGACCATGACTTCAAAGCCCTCTTGCGTGAGGTAGCGGCGCAGCAGATCGCGGATTCGCGCATCGTCGTCCACCACCAGAACTTTGTCGGTGCGGTTGGTTGTTGTGGCCATGTTGATCCCAAGTCCAATTTGTAACAGAGCCGATTCTGATCACTTGGAGCGGCAAAGTTCGGGTTTTTGGGGTGGGTTTGACCAACTGTTACAAGTTTTGCCGAGCTTCGCAAACTCGCTGTCTCAGATTCATCGGCGGGTGTACGGCTGCGGGTAAGGTGGTGGCTTGCGCGGCCGAAGTGTCGGCGGCGCCCTCTATTGAAGAAGGCTTTCACCATGAAAATCACGTCCCGTTTGATCGTTACCGCTGCCTTGCTGGCAGGCGCTGGCGCCGCCATGGCGCAGGGCGCGGCTCCGCAGGAACTGCGCAACGTGGTGCAACTGACAGCGACGGGCACTGTGGAGGCGCAGCAGGACTTGCTGGTGGTCACCCTCTCGGCCAGCAAGGACGGCCCGGATGCCGCTGGCGTGCAAACCCAGCTCAAGCAGGCGCTTGATGCCGCCCTGGCTGAGGCCAAGCGCAATGCGCAGCCTGGCCAGTTGGACGTGCGCACAGGGCCTTTCGGGCTGTACCCGCGCTATGCGAAGGACGGCAAGATCAGCGGTTGGCAGGGCCGTGCCGAGTTGGTGATGGAAGGGCGTGACTTTGCGCGCATCACGGCCACCGCTGGCAAGATTTCGTCGATGACCATCAGCCAGGTGGCGTTTGCGCTCTCGCGCGAGGCGCGGGCCAAGGTGGAGAGCGAGGCGCAGACCCAGGCCATCGACCAGTTCAAGGCCCGTGCAGCCGAATTGGCCAAGGGCTTCGGTTTTGCCAACTACAGCCTGCGCGAAGTGGCGGTGAACAGCAATGAGATGTCGCCAGGTCCCCGTCCGCGCATGATGGCCATGGAGGCCAAGTCCGGTTCGTTCTCTGACTCGGCCGTGCCGGTGGAGGCGGGCAAGGCACAGGTGATCGTGACCGTTTCGGGCTCTGTGCAGATGCGCTGAGGCAGTGTCGGCAGCAGGCTGTTTTCTTGGCCTTGGCTCCAAACGCCTGTTGGCCCGGTTTGCCCGGTATCTGATCCTTCTTCTCGCCCATCCCAGCGGTTGCTTGTGCCTTGTAGGCCGGCTTGGGCAGCGATAGGAGGGGTGGAGTGGTTTGCAGAAGAGGTATTTGGCCTTGCCTAATTCTCTAAAATCAATGCCAAAACGCCTGCAAAGCGATACGCTAGAGAGCATGACAACCCCTTTGTCTCAGGCTGTGAGCCGGTATGCCGAATCCCTTATTCACCGGGATAGCGTGGTGCAGACGCCCATTTCCGGGTTGAGTGCAGAGCGTGCCACCGAGCCCGGTGGTTTGCGGTCCGCCATCACTCCGCCCCATATTTGCCTGGTGCTGCAGGGCGGCAAACAAGTGACGGCGGGAGGGCGGGCCTTCGCGGCGGCGGCGGGGGAGTCGCTGCTGGTCACGGCGGATGTGCCCATGGCCAGCCAGATCACGCACGCCAGCGCGGCCGAGCCGTACCTTTCTGTCACGCTGGAGTTGAACCTGCCGGTGATCGCTGATCTGTCGGCCCAGATGGGGGTGGTCTCCCTGGGCGGCCATGTCCCCGTGCGCGTGGACTCTACCGATGCTGAGGTGGCTGATGTGGCCCTGCGCCTTGTGCGTTTGCTGGAGCGTCCCGAGGCCGTGCCCTTGCTCCAGGCGTCCCTGGTGCGCGAGTTGCACTACTGGTTGTTGGCCGGACGGCATGGCGCCGCTATCCGCCGCCTGGGGTGGCCGGGCAGCCACGCCCAGCGCGTGGCGCGCGCTGTGGCTGTGCTGCGCACCGACTTCGCACAGCCCCTGCCGGTGGAAAGCCTGGCCGCACTGGCAGGCATGAGCCCGTCATCTTTTCACCAGCATTTCAAGGCCGAGACATCCCTCTCTCCCCTGCAGTTCCAAAAACAGTTGCGCCTGCTTGAGGCGCGGAGGCTCATGCAGTCGGAAGGCGCCAGCGCTGGCAGCGCGGCCTGTGCCGTGGGTTATGAGAGCGTTCCCCAATTCACGCGCGAGTACGGCCGTCTGTTTGGTTTGCCGCCGGTGCGCGATACGAATGCCGTGAAGGGCCGGGCACGCGAAGAAGCGGCATGCGTGTGCCGCCCTATGGCTTGCTGAAGGCAATCAGCCCCCACACGATCGCCGCGAGTTGGGCCAGGTTGATCAGGATCGCAATGATGTGGGTTTTGCGGAACCCCGGAATCGCATCCAGGTAGTTGGACTGGATTTGTACCCCGAGAGCATCCATCTTGGGGATGATCTGGCGGCGCAACACGATGGCAATCAAGGCCAGTGCTGCAGCGCCTGCCGCTATGCCAGGATAGCCTGCCAGCGCGAAGCTGATCGCAGTGGCCGTTGCCGCCACAAAAGCGCAGACATAGTAAACATGGAAAAAACCGCGCACAAAACGGGCGTCCAGCGGTGTGTCGTGCTTGAGCACCAGCAGCGGGATGGAGCCCATGATGA
The DNA here is from genome assembly GCF_027492855.1 of Acidovorax sp. Lineage (GTDB taxonomy): Bacteria > Pseudomonadota > Gammaproteobacteria > Burkholderiales > Burkholderiaceae_C > Acidovorax. The sequence goes on along the minus strand of NZ_JAPUDY010000051.1, from coordinate 195,480 downwards.
AGTAGCCCGTGGTAACGAGCAGCGCCACGGTAAAGAACATGGCGGCAAACAGAGCTGCAGACATCGTGGATTTCCTCCCGGGTCAGGGATGCGGTCCAGGAGCCTGCAAGCCGGTACAGCCTACCCCGAGGTCTTCCTGAAAGGCTATGCCATTCTAGAAAGTTTCTCTGCCTTTTGTGGGGAGAAGGCCAGGGCGTGCCCCGTCTTGCCTGTGCTGCGCAGGCAAGACGGTATGCGCGAAGCGGCGCTTGCTTTACTGCGCGGCCCAGCCGCCATCCATGTTCCACGCCACACCACGCACATTGTTGGCGGCGGGGGAGCAGAAGAACACCGCCAACTCGCCCAATTCTTCAGGCGTGGTGAACTGCATGGAGGGCTCTTTTTCGCCCAGCAATAGTTTTTTGGCGTCTTCGTTTGACAAGCCGCGTTCAGCAGCTTTTGCATCCACCTGCTTTTGAACCAGGGGTGTGAGCACCCAGCCAGGGCAGATGGCGTTGCAGGTGACGCCCGTGGTGGCGCTTTCCAGCGCCGTTACCTTGGTCAGTCCCACGATGCCATGTTTGGCTGCCACATAGGCAGATTTTTGCGCCGACCCCACCAGGCCGTGCACGGAGGCCACGTTGATGATGCGGCCCCAGTTGGCACTTTTCATTGCGGGCAGCGCCAAGCGCGAGGTGTGGAATGCGCTGGTCAGGTTGATGGCGATCACCGCATCCCAGCGCTCCACGGGAAAGTCTTCCACATTGGCGACATGCTGGATACCGGCGTTGTTCACCAGAATGTCCACGCGCCCAAACTGTGCGGCGCTGTACTTCATCATGTCTTCGATGTCGGCAACACGGCTCATGTCGGCGCCGTGGTAGGCGACCTGGGCGCCAGCCGCTGCGCCAGCGGCCAGCACTTCGGCGCGGGGCGCCTCCACGTCGCCAAAGCCGTTGAGCACGATATTGGCGCCTTGGCGGGCCAGGGCCTTTGCGATTCCAAGGCCGATGCCACTGGTGGAGCCGGTGACGAGGGCGGTTTTGCCTTTCAGCATGAGAGTCTCTCCGAATGAATTACGATGCCACGCAAGGGAAAGCCGACATGCATGGCGTAGCGACGCGTATTGGCTTCCCTCCGCATTATCGAGCGCTGATCCCGGATTTCGCACCCATGAATGAACCTACGCTGAACTACGTACTGTGCCCCGGCCCTGCGGCCTCCCCGGCATCTTCGGATGCCGAACCCGAGGCGGCCCAGCAGCACCGAATGGCCTATTGGGAGTGGAATGCCACGGGCAACCCGGCACATCCGCATGTGGTGGTCTGCGTGCATGGCCTCTCGCGCCAGGGGCGCGACTTCGACACCCTGGCCCGCGCGCTGAGCCCGCATGCACGGGTGATCTGCCCCGACGTGGCCGGGCGCGGCCAGAGCGACTGGCTGGCCGACCCGATGGGCTACCAGATTCCGCAGTACGCCGCCGACATGTTGGCTTTGCTGGCACAGCTGCATCGGCAAGCCCCCATCCACACGCTGGACTGGGTGGGCACCAGCATGGGCGGACTCATTGGCATGGGCGTTGTCGGCCAGCCGGGGCTGCCTTTGCCGGTGCCAGTGCGCAGGCTGGTGCTTAACGATGTGGGCCCCGTCATCCAATGGGAGGCGCTGCAGCGCATCGGCCAGTACTTTGGGCAACCGGTGCGGTTTGAGTCATTGCAGCAGGCGGCCGACGCCATGTGGGCTGTCTCCACCAGTTTTGGTCCGCACACGCCCGCACAGTGGCTGGAACTGTCGCGGGCCATGGTGCGCCCACTGCCCGAATCGGCGGGTGGCGGCATCACGCTGCATTACGACCCCGCCATTGCCGTCCCGTTCAAGGCCTTGACCCAGGAAGCCGCGGCGGCGGGAGAGGTTGCGCTGTGGCAGTTGTATGACCACATCACGGCGCGCACGCTGCTGTTGCGTGGTGCGCAGTCGGACCTGCTCTCGCGGGCGACTGCGCAGGCCATGGCGCAGCGTGGTCCACAGGCGCGGGTGATTGAGTTTGAAGGTGTCGGGCATGCGCCCACCTTGATTGCGGCAGATCAGGTCGCTGTCGTCATGGAGTTCCTGCTGGCGGCGGAAGGTGTTGTCGCCGGATGAAAACCAACCCTCTCGCACTGGCGCCTCTTCCTCTTCAAACCGACACCGTTCCGCAGCTCATTGCCGCCACGGCAAACGCTCTTCCAGAGCAGGCGGATGCGCTAGTGCGCGCGCGTGCTTTTGCTGAGCCCCTGATGGCGGGCGAAACCCTGGACTCCGGCGAAAACACGCTGGCCCATGCGGATGCCGTGGCTGTCATTCTCAAAGGTATTGGCGGTTCGGAAGCCATGCAGGCTGCCAGTTATCTGGTGTATGCCTGTATTCACCTCAACAAGCCCGAGGAGGTCATCGCCAAGGCCTTTGGCGGAAATTTTGCGGCGCTGGCGGTGGAGACCACCAAGCTCATGCGCGTGCAGCAGCAGGCCCGCACCGCCGAGCATCTGGACGACCCTGCCGTGCAGACCGAGAACGTGCGCAAGATGCTGCTCGCCTTCTCGCGCGACCTGCGTGTGGTGATGCTGCGCCTTGCATCGCGCCTGCAAACGCTGCGCTTTCATGCGGCCAGCAAACGCCCCGTGTCGCCCAGCCTGGCACGCGAATCGCTGCAGGTGTTTGCGCCGCTGGCCAACCGCCTGGGCATCTGGCAGGTGAAATGGGAGCTGGAGGACCTATCCTTCCGCTTTCTGGAGCCCGACACCTACAAGGAGGTGGCCAGCCTGCTCGATGAAAAGCGTGGCGAGCGCGAGGTGTACATGGAGCAGTTGCGCGCCCGGCTTGAGTCGGACCTGCGCGGGCGCAGCATCAGCGCCAGTGTGCAAGGGCGCCCCAAGCACATCTACAGCATCGTCAAAAAGATGCGCGGCAAATCGCTCAACTTCGACCAGGTGTTCGACATCCGTGCGCTGCGCGTGGTGGTGCCTACGGTGAAGGATTGCTATGCAGCCCTGAGTTGGGTGCATGAGCAGTTCAAACCCATCGTGGAAGAGTTTGACGACTACATCGCAAAGCCCAAGGCCAATGGCTATCAGTCGTTGCACACCATCGTGCGCGATGACCAAGGCAAGCCCATCGAGATCCAGATCCGCACCCAGGCCATGCACGAACATGCAGAGCATGGCGTGGCGGCGCATTGGGCCTACAAAGAGGCGGGCGCCAAAGGTTATGCGGGCGTGTCGGCTTCCGGTGAATACGATGCCAAGATTGCCGTGCTGCGCCAATTGCTGGCTTGGGAGCGCGACCTGGCAGGGGCTGCGCCCAACCGTGGCCTGTTTGAAGACCGCATCTATGTGCTGACGCCTGATGCCGCGGTGGTGGAGTTGCCCCAAGGGGCCACCCCTGTGGACTTTGCCTACGCCGTACACACGAGCCTGGGCCATCGGTGTCGGGGCGCCAAGGTCGATGGCACCATGGTGCCATTGAACACACCTCTGCAAAACGGGCAGACGGTGGAAATCTCCACCGTCAAGGAGGGGCGCCCATCGCGCGACTGGCTCAATGCCGAGCTGGGTTATCTCACCAGCCACCGCGCCAAGGCCAAGGTGCGCGCCTGGTTCAACGCCCAGGCCACCCACGAAACCGTGGCCCGTGGCCGCGAGGCGGTGGAAAAGCTGCTGCAGCGCGAAGGCAAGACCGCGATCAAACTCGACGACTTGGCCGTGCAACTGGGCTTCAAGTCAGCCGATGCATTGTTCGAGGTGGTGGGCAAGGATGAGTTTTCGCTGCGCAACATCGAAACGGTGCTGCGCCCGCCCGAGCCCGTGATGGAGCCCGACGACTACCTGCTGCTCAAAAAGACGCGCAGCAACGACTCTGCCCCCAAGGGCGGGGTGCTGGTGGTGGGGCTCGATTCGCTCATGACCCAACTGGCCAAGTGCTGCAAGCCAGCGCCCCCCGACACCATCCGCGGTTTCGTCACGCGCGGCAAGGGCGTGAGCGTGCACCGCGCCGACTGCAGCAACTTCCGTGAAATGGCGGCGCGCAACGCAGAGCGTGTCATCGACGTGGAGTGGGGTGCGCCCAAGCAGGCGGCGTTCGCCGCTGTGTACCCGGTGGATGTGGCTGTGGAGGCTGCCGACCGCCAGGGCCTGCTGCGTGACATTTCGGAAGTCTTCGCGCGTGAAAAAACCAACGTCATCGGCGTGCAGACTCAGTCAGTCAAAGGCACGGCCTGGATGACGTTCACCGTGGAGGTGGCCGACTCGGGGCGCTTAAACAAGGTGTTGGGCATTGTGGCCGGGGTGCCTGGCGTGCGTTCTGCGCGGCGGCGGTAGGAGCCGTGCCGCTGGCACCTCTGCAAATTGTGGGTCGGTTTCCAGAGGGGCTGATTTTTATGGCTATAATCGTGGTCTAAACAACGACAGGCGCGTAGCTCAGCTGGTTAGAGCACCACCTTGACATGGTGGGGGTCGTTGGTTCGAGTCCAATCGCGCCTACCAAATTTTCTGCTTGAAAGAAACCAGCTTTCAAACACCCGGAAAATTTGAAGAATCTCTGCAAAAAATTGCAGCAAAAAACAAATCAAGCCGCCTTATTGGGCGGCTTTTTTGTTTTCTGCCCGAATATCGCCAGTGCTCGCCGAGGTCGCAACACGGGCGCGCCTCTGGGGGCGCTCTTAAGCCGTCCATAAGGTTCAAGCGTCAGGCTCTTGTCTGGATGACGTCCCTCCCTCTTGCATCGTGCGAGAGTTCGGCCTGCCTTGTGCGGGCCGTCTTTTTTTGGGAGCCTCTTCTGCCCACGTTTTGCAAAGCATGAACGTCGTGGTTTCAAGGTGGGATGTTCGCGCTCCATCAGGGTATTCCTTCGCAGCCGCCATGGCGCACTCTTCATAGAATGTGCTGCACTGCAATACATGGGTTTTGAGCCCGAGGAGTTCGTCGTGTCCGAACAGAAAAGCGCCGCGTCCAAGTCGGCACAGCGTGTCATCAAGAAGTACCCCAATCGCCGTCTGTACGACACAGACACTTCCACCTACATCACGCTGGCCGAGGTACGCCAGCTCGTTATGGCCCACCAGAACGTGGTGGTGCGCGATGCCAAAACGGGGGAGGACCTCACGCGCAGCATCCTGCTGCAGATCATTCTGGAAGAAGAGGCGGGCGGTGCGCCGATGTTCACCGAGGCCGTGCTGGCCAACATCATTCGTTTCTATGGCCATGCCATGCAGGGCTTCATGGGCGCTTATCTTGAGAAAAACGTCCAGGCCTTCACCGACGTACAGGCCAAGCTGGCCGAACAGAGCCAGAGCGTGACGCCCGAGATGTGGGCGCAGTTCGTGAACCTGCAGTCGCCCATGCTCAAGGGCATGATGGGCAACTATGTGGAACAGTCGCAGTCCATGCTCACTCAAATGCAAGAGCAGATGCAAAAGCAGACCGAGCAGATGCTGGGGGCCTTTGGGATCAAGCGATGATTTCTTGAGGCGCTGTGCGGCATTCCCCAGGAGGGGGAGCCGCGCGTAAGGTGAGTAGTGGTGGCCCCCGCACGGCGGCGCTGGCATGCTTCGCACCTGTTGCGCGGGCTTGGCGCGGGGCAAATGCTGCGGTAAAGGGGTAACCCCACCGGTTCAGGGCCGGAACTGGGACAATACGGGGTTATGAGCGAAACACTCTCCCCCACGAAAACACCCAAAGTCGGATTCGTCAGCCTGGGCTGCCCCAAGGCGCTGACCGACTCCGAACTCATCCTCACGCAACTGAGCGCTGAGGGTTACGAAACCTCCAAGACCTTCCAGGGCGCAGACCTGGTCATCGTCAATACCTGCGGCTTCATCGACGATGCCGTCAAGGAAAGCCTGGACACGATTGGCGAGGCGCTGGCCGAAAACGGCAAGGTCATCGTCACCGGCTGCCTGGGCGCGCGCGCGGGCGAGGATGGCGGCAACATGGTGCGCCAGATGCACCCCAGCGTGCTGGCCGTGACAGGCCCGCATGCCACGCAGGAGGTGATGGATGCCGTCCATCTGAACCTGCCCAAGCCGCACGACCCGTTCGTGGACCTGGTGCCCGGCGGCTTCGGCATCGCGGGCATCAAGCTCACGCCCAAGCACTACGCGTATCTCAAGATCAGCGAGGGCTGCAATCACCGCTGCACCTTCTGCATCATCCCCTCGATGCGTGGCGACCTCGTCTCGCGCCCCATTGGCGACGTGCTGAGCGAGGCCAAGGCCTTGTTTGAAGGCGGCGTGAAAGAGTTGCTGGTCATCAGCCAGGACACCTCGGCCTATGGCGTGGACGTGAAATACCGCACCGGCTTCTGGGACGGCAAGCCCGTCAAGACCCGCATGCTCGAATTGGTGCAGGCCCTGGGCGAGATTGCCGAGCCGTATGGCGCCTGGGTGCGCCTGCACTACGTGTACCCGTACCCCAGCGTGGACGATGTGCTGCCCCTCATGGCTACAGGCCGCGTGTTGCCCTACCTGGATGTGCCCCTGCAGCACAGCCACCCCGACGTTTTGAAGCGGATGAAGCGCCCCGCCAGCGGCGAGCGCAACCTGGAGCGCATCCAGCGCTGGCGCGAGATCTGCCCTGAGCTGGTCATTCGCAGCACTTTCATCGCGGGTTTCCCTGGCGAGACGGAAGAAGAATTCCAGCATCTGCTCGATTTTGTGCGTGAGGCGCAGATCGACCGTGCGGGCTGTTTTGCCTACAGCGACGTTCACGGGGCTGCTGCCAACGAGCTGCCCGGCATGCTGCCGGTGGAGGTGCGCGAAGAGCGCCGCGCCCGCTTCATGGCTGTGGCCGAAGAGGTGTCCATCGCCAAGCTGCAGCGCCGCGTGGGCGCCACCATGCAGGTGCTGGTGGACTCGGCCCCCGCCATGGGCCGCAAGGGCGGCACGGGCCGCAGCTATGCCGACGCGCCTGAGATCGACGGCGTGGTGCATCTGCTGCCACCCGAGAAGATCAGCAAACAATTGAAGGTGGGCGAGTTCACCAAGGCGCGCATTGTGGGCACGCAGGGGCACGATCTGGTGGCTGTGCCGGTGTGATTGTGCAGGGTTTTGCTATTATTTAAATAGCTTGTAGCGCTTATCCATCAAGCGCTAGACCCCAAAAATACCAATAAAAAAGGCTTCCCGAGGGAAGCCTTTTTTTGTGGGCGGAGGCGACAGCCTCAGACGCGCTTGCGGTATTCGCCGGTGCGGGTGTCGATTTCGATCTTGTCGCCTTGGCTGACGAACAGGGGCACGGGCACTTCGAAGCCGGTGGCGATCTTGGCGGGCTTCATGACCTTGCCGGAGGTATCGCCCTTGACGGCGGGTTCCGTCCAGGTGATTTCGCGCTCGACGCTGGTGGGCAGTTCGACCGAGATGGCCTTGCCGTCGTAGAACACCACTTCAACGGCCATGCCGTCTTCCAGGTAGTTCAGCGCGTCGCCCATGTTTTCGGCTTCGACTTCGTACTGGTTGAACTCGGTGTCCATGCACACGTACATGGGGTCGGCGAAGTAGGAGTAGGTGCACTCCTTCTTGTCCAGGATCACGTTGTCGATCTTGTCGTCGGCCTTGAACACGTTTTCGGTGCCGAAGTTGCCGATCAGGCTCTTGAGCTTCATGCGCACGGTGGCGGCGCCGCGGCCGCCACGGGCGTATTCGGTCTTCAGGACCACCATGGGGTCCTTGCCGTGCATGATGACGTTGCCGGCGCGGATTTCTTGAGCGATTTTCATAGCGAGTTGCTTGGGTTGGGGCCGCTCAACGCGCGGGCAGGTGGCTTTCTGATTTCTCTTGGGGGAAGGCAGAAGGCGCGCCGTGCCGATGCATGTTCCGCGGCGGGAATGCGCGTGTGGGGGCACTGAAGCGCCGCACCTGTTTTGCGCAAAGCCTCGGATTTTACCGTTTTTCGGCGACAAAGCCCAAAAGCTGTGCGACGAGGTTGTCCTGCGTCAGCAGGCGCGCACGGGCGGCGGCGATGCAGGCGGCCCATTCGGCCAGCGTGTCGTCGCTGGGCCATTGCAGGGGCGTGGCGTTGAGCCCGTTCCAGGTGGCATGGAACTGCCGCAGCGACGCGGGGGCCTGCAGCCAGTCCAGAAACGCCCAAAGTTTGTCGTGGTGGGCGTTGTCGTGTTGTGGGTAGATGTGCCACACCAGCGCCTGCCCGGCCCAGAGCGCCCGCACCAGCGAGTCCTCGCCACGCACCATGTTCAAGTCGCAGGCCCACAGCATCTCGTCAAACGCGGGCTGCGGGCGGTGGGGTAGGTATGAAATTGATAGCTGCTCACGATTATCCAACAAGCGCTGGGGGCCGTTTTTGTCTAAAACAATGTCGTTGCCACCCAGCGCTGCCCGCACCGCCGCCGCGGGGCGGCCCGGCGTGACCAGCAGCTGTGTGGGCTGCGCCTGGGCGTGGTGCAGCAGCTCGGGCAGGGCGGCGGGTTCGTAGCAGAACAGCGAAACCCAGCGCTGGCCTGCGTTACCGTCGCTGTCGCCGTCGCTCAGCCCGTAAGCCGCTGTGTGCGCCGCGCGCCAGGCGGTGCGGTCAAATACCTCGCGCCGGGCCATCAGATCGGGCTCCCGCAGCAGCCCGCCCGTGTTGTGCGTGAAGCCGGGGTAAAAAAACCAGCGTGTCCTGCCTGCGCCGGGGCCGGATGAGAGCAGCGAGGACAGCTTGTGGTTGCGCTCCACATAGCCCTCTGCCGACAGGTATTCCAGGTTGATCCAGACGGGTTTCGGGTTATTTTGGCCTCTGGCGCTTGATTGGTAAGTGCTATAAGCTATGAATTCAGGAGCAATTTCGCAGCCGAAAGCCTCCACCATCACGTCGGGCGCGGGCTCGTGGGGGCCGGGCGGCGGCGATCCCCAGGCGCGCAACTCCACGCCGGGGCAGCCCGTGGGCGCCATCCAGGCCAGGGCCGAGGCGTCGTCCACCCACAGGCGCACGCGCTGGCCTTGCCCCGCCAGTTGCGCCACCAGGCGCCAGCACACGCCGATGTCGCCAAAGTTGTCGATCACGCGGCAGAACACGTCCCATTGCAGGGCGGGAAGGGCGTGGCTCATGGCGACGGCACCGGCGGCTGCGCGCGCAGGTGCTCCACCAGCAGCCGGGCGACGCTGGAGAGCGATTCTTCGGACCGCACACACAGCGCCAGCCGCCGCTGCGCCCAGGGCTCGTTCAGCGTGATGGTGCGGATGGCGAGCGTGCCCTGGTACAGCGCGGCGCTGCCGCGCGGCAACACGCCCACGCCCAGGCCCGCGTTGACCATGAGGCACAGCGCGTCGTAGCTGGTGACCTGCATGCGCAGGCGCAGCGGCAGGCCCGCCTCGGAGGCCGCGCGGGTCAACTGGTTGTTGATGGCGCTGTTGGGGTGTGCGCCCACAAAGTCAAAGGGCAGGGCGTCGGCCAGCCGCACGGACTTGCGCCGCGCCAGCGCGTGGCCGGTGGGCACCACCAGCACCAGCTCGTCGGTGCGGTAAGGCAGCAGCGCCACGCGCTCGCCGTAGTGGCCTTCGTTCAAGATGCCCACGTCGGCCGCATTCTCGGCCACCGAATGGGCGATCGCGCTGCTGATCTGCTCCTGCAGCCGCACGTCCACCTGCGGGTGTTGCGCCAAAAAGCTCTGCAATTGGGCGGGCAAAAACTGCGTGATGGCCGAGATGTTGGCCACCACGCGCACATGGCCGCGCACGCCGGTGCCGTATTCGCGCATCTGGGTGGCGATGCCGTCCAGGTCGTTGAGCACGCCGCGCGCCAGGTTCAGCAGCGCAAAGGCCGCCGCCGTGGGCTCGGTGCCCTTGTTGCTGCGGGTGAACAGGGCGACGCGCAGGGCCTCTTCCAGGTCGGCCAGGCGGCGGCTTACCGCCGAGGCCGCCAGGTGCTCGCGCGCGGCGGCAGCGGCGATGGTGTTTTCTTCCATCACGGCAACGAACAGGCGCAGGGAGACGGGGTCGAGTTTCATGGGGCATTGATGGTAACAAGCTACCCGCTTGCCATGCCGGTTTGCGATGGTGGCCTGTTGCATGAGCGTTTTGCAGGCAGGCTGACTGTGCGCATCATTTGCGCCAATACGCCAAGGGCTCATGCTTTTTCGAGTCCCCCAAGACCGTTCGGGCTGAGCTTGTCGACGCCGTGCGCAGCGCTTCGACAAGCTCAGCGTGAACGGGTTGGGGTGCATTGAGCCACCTGGCGACAGACCCCGCAGGAGACACCTATTCCCATGGATTCCATTCCTTCCCCCGCAGCACTGCAGGGCGTGCGCGTCATCGAGATGGGGCAGCTCATCGCCGGGCCGTTCTGCGGCAAGACGCTGGGCGAATTTGGCGCCGACGTGATCAAGATCGAAGCGCCCGAGACGGGCGACCCGCTGCGCAACTGGCGCCTCATCAAAGAGGGCACGTCTGTCTGGTGGCAGGTGCAGTCGCGCAACAAACGCTCGGTGGCGTTGGACCTGCGCCAGAAGGAAGGCCAGGACATTGCGCGCCAGTTGATCGCCGAAGCCGACGTGTTGGTCGAGAACTTTCGCCCCGGCACGCTGGAGGGCTGGGGCATGTCGCCCGAGGAGCTGCACGCGATCAACCCCGGCCTGGTGATGCTGCGCATATCGGGCTACGGCCAGACCGGCCCCTACCGTGATCTGCCCGGTTTTGGCGCCATTGGCGAGGCCATGGGCGGCCTGCGCCACCTCACGGGCGAGCCGGGCCGTGTGCCGGTGCGCGTGGGGGTGTCGATCGGCGACACGCTGGCGGCGCTACACGGCACCATCGGCGTGCTCACCGCGCTGTACCACCGCAAGGTCAACGGCGGCCAGGGCCAGGTGATCGACGTGGCGCTGCATGAGGCTGTGTTCAACGTGATGGAAAGCCTGATCCCCGAATACAGCGCCTTCGGTGCGGTGCGCGAGGCCGCGGGCAGCGCGCTGCCGGGCATCGCGCCGTCCAACGCCTACCCCTGCCGGGACGGCTGGGTGCTGGTGGCGGGCAATGGCGACAGCATCTTCAAGCGGCTGATGGACGCCATCGGCCGTCCCGACCTGGGCGTTGCGCCCGACCTGGCCAACAACACCGGCCGCGTGGCGCGCGTGGACGAGATCGACGCCGCCATCGGCGCGTGGAGCGCGCAGCGCACCGTGCAGCAGGTGCTCGACGCCCTGGGCGCCGCCCGCGTGCCCGCTGGCAAGGTCTATACCGCCAAGGACATTGCCGAAGACCCGCACTACCGCGCCCGCGACATGCTGCTCACGCAACAGACACGCGACGGCTACAGCGTGGAAGTGCCTGGCATTGTGCCCAAGCTCTCAGCCACGCCCGGCAGCATCCGCCGCAGCGCGCCGCACCTGGGGGATGACACGGAGGCGGTGCTGGCCGAGGCGGGCCTCACGGCTGAGCAGATTGCACTGCTGCGCAGCAAGGGGGTGATTCAATGAGTACACCCAACACCGTGTGGCAGGGCGGCAACCGCCGTATCCACATGCAAGAGGTCGGCCTGCGCGACGGCCTGCAGATGGAAAAGGCTTTTGTGCCCACGGCCGACAAGATTGCGCTGTGCAATGCGTTGTCGGCAGCGGGCCTGGCCAAAATCGAGGTGACCTCGTTCACGTCGCCCACAGCCATCCCGGCGCTGAAAGATGCCGAGATCGTGATGCGCGAGATCACCCGCCGCCCAGGCACCGTCTACACCGCGCTGGTGCCCAACCTGCGTGGCGCCGAGCGCGCCATCGAGGCCCGCACGGACGAGCTCAACCTCGTCATGTCGGTGAGCGCCACACACAACTTGGCCAACCTGCGCATGACGCAGGCGCAGTCGTTTGCCGCGCTGGCCCAAGTGGTGGCCCTGGCGCAGGGTGCCAGCGTGGCGGTGAACGTGTCGCTGTCGTGTGTGTTTGGCTGCCCCATGGAGGGCGACATCGCGCAGGCCGACGTGTTCGGCTGGGTGCAGCGTTTTGTGGACCTGGGCGTGTGCGGCATCACGCTGTGCGACACCACCGGCATGGCCTACCCCACGCAGGTGCACCAGCTCACGGCGGCGGCCCGCGCGCGCTGGCCGGGCGTGGCGTTCACCCTGCATTTCCACAACACGCGTGGCATGGGCCTGGCCAATGTGCTGGCCGCCATCGATGCGGGCGCCGATTTGTTCGACGCCTCGCTGGGCGGGCTGGGCGGCTGCCCGTATGCGCCCGGCGCCAGCGGCAACGTATGCAGCGAAGAGATCGTGCATGCGCTGGCGCTGATGGGCTACGACACCGGCGTGGACTTGGACGCCCTGGTGGCTGCCGCACAGCAACTGCCCGCGCTCATCGGCCACGACATTCCCAGCCAGATCGCCAAGGCCGGGCCGCGCCTGGCGCTGCACCCGGTGCCTGCCGATTTCGACGCCATCCGCCAGCGGGCCGAGGCCCGATGAGGCCTGGTGCCCGCAGCCGATGCCTGATTTCTATTGCCGATCAATTACAGAATCATCCACAGGAGACATCTCATCATGAACACCACCCGCAAACAATTCACGGCCCTGGCGCTGTCCGCCCTGGCGACCTGCCTGGGCGGTAACGCCTGGGCGCAGGGCGCCTATCCCGCCAAGACCGTGACCATGGTTGTGCCCACAGCCGCTGGCGGCACCACCGACCTCTCGGCCCGCATGCTGGCCCAGGCGCTGGCGCCCGTGCTGGGGCAGTCGGTGGTGGTGGACAACAAGGGTGGCGGCAACGGCAACATCGCCGCCAGCATCGTCAAGCGTGCCGAGGCCGATGGCTACACACTGCTCATGCAGTACTCGGGCTACCACGTCATCTCGCCCCACATCACCAAAACAAAGCAGTGGGAGCAGGGCGACTTCCAGCCCGTGGCGAACGTCATTTCGGCCCCGCAGATCATCGTGGTGCGCAACGACCTGCCGGTGAAGACGCTGCCCGAACTCATTGCCTACGCCAAGGCCAACCCCGGCAAGCTCAACTACGCCTCGTCGGGCAACGGCTCGCTGCAGCATGTGACCGGCGCCATGCTGGAGCAGCAGGGCGCCATCAAGATGGTGCACGTGCCCTATAAAGGCACCGGCCCCGCGCTGCAGGACCTGCTGGGCGGCCAGGTGGACCTGACCTTTGGCACCGCGCCGCCCTTCATGCCCCACATCGCCAGCGGCAAGCTGCGCGTGCTGGCCGTGACCGGCAAGCAGCGCCTGCCCAGCCTGCCCGATGTGCCCACCACCGCCGAGGCGGGCTACCCCAAGGTCGATGCCACCTCGTGGTTTGCCGTGTTCGTGCCCGCCGCCGTACCCAAGCCGGTGGTGGACAAACTCACCGCCGACATCCGCACCGTGGTGCAGAACCCCACGTTCCAGCAAAAGGTGCAGGAGCAGGGCGCCACGGCTGACTACCAGAACCCGCAGCAGTTGGGCGACAAGGTGAAAGCTGATCTGGCCAACTGGGCCACGGTGGTGAAGACCTCGAAGATCGAGGCGGAGTGATCCGGGGTATTCGGGTGTTTTGATGAAAATGGCTGCTAGCGCTTGTTGGATAAGCGCTAGCAGCTATTTATTTGATAGTGATTCAGTCGGACTGTGCGCAGGGCCACAATACGCGCCATGTCTGATGTGCATTCCGAAGAACTCCTCGCGCAGGTGGCTGCGCTGCCAGCGCTGCCGGGCGTGTACCGCTATTTCGACGCGCAGGATGCGCTGCTGTATGTGGGCAAGGCGCTCAACCTCAAGCGCCGGGTATCGAGCTATTTCCAGAAGAACCATGGCGGCACGCGCATCGGCCACATGGTCAGCAAGATCGTGCGCATGGAGACCACGGTGGTGCGCTCCGAGGCCGAGGCGCTGCTGCTGGAAAACAACCTCATCAAGACGCTGAACCCCAAGTTCAACATCTTGTTCCGCGACGACAAGAGCTACCCCTATCTCAAGATCACCGGCACGCCCGGCAACCACACGCGGGGCGATGCACCGGGCCAGGTGTTTCCGCGCATGGCCTACTACCGGGGCGCGGTCGATAAAAAGCACCGCTACTTCGGCCCCTACCCCAGCGCCTGGGCGGTGAAGGAAACCATCCAGCTCCTGCAAAAGGTCTTTCGGCTGCGCACTTGTGAAGACACGGTGTTTGCCAACCGCACGCGGCCCTGCCTGTTGTTCCAGATCAAGCGCTGCACAGGGCCCTGTGTGGACATGATCTCGCCCGAGGCCTACGCGGCCGATGTGTCGCATGCCGAAGCGCTGCTGCGCGGCGAGACGCAGGAGCTTTTGCAGGCGCTGGAGGCGCGCATGATGGCGCACTCGGACAAGCTCGAATTCGAGCAGGCCGCCGATGTGCGCAACCAGATCCAGGCGCTGTCGCGCGTGCTGCACCAGCAGTCCATCGAAACCGTGGACGACAAGGACGTGGACATCCTGGCCGTGCGCGTGTTGGGCGGCCGCGCCTGCGTGAACCTGGCCATGGTGCGCGGCGGGCGCCACCTGGGCGACAGGCCGTACTTTCCGGTGCATGTAGAGGACGCCGCCGCCGTTTTTCAGCCAGAAGACAGCGGGGAGGGCGCTGCCGCGCCGGCGCGGCCGATAGAGGCGCAGGTGCTCGAAGCCTTCATCGCCCAGCACTACATCGGCGTGCCCGTGCCCCCGCTGCTGGTGACCAGCGTGCCGGTGGACAAGGCCTTGCTCGACGCGCTGACCGAACAAAGCGGCCTGCGCGTAAACGCCATCCACCAGCCGCGCGAGCAGCGCCGCGCCTGGCTGGACATGGCGCAAAAGAACGCCGACCTGCAACTGGCCCGCCTGCTGGCCGAAGAGGGATCGCAGCAGGCCCGCACGCGGGCGCTGGCCGAGGCGCTCGACCTGCCGCCCGAAGACCTGGACCAACTCACCATCGAGTGTTTCGACATTTCGCACACGGCGGGCGAATCCACCCAGGCGTCCTGCGTCGTGTTCCATCACCACAAGATGCAAAGCAGCGAATACCGCCGCTACAAGATCGAGGGCATCACCGGCGGCGACGACTACGCCGCTATGCGCCAGGTGCTCACGCGCCGCTACAGCAAGGTGGTCGAGGCCCAGCGCGAAGAGGGGGGCATTGACTACACAAAGTCGCCCGAGGCTCAAGCCGCGGCCCGCCCCAAGGGCCAGGCGCGCCTGCCCGACCTGGTGCTCATCGACGGCGGCAAGGGCCAGGTGGGCGTGGCGCGCGAGGTGTTCACCGCCCTGGGGCTGGACCTGACGCGCATCGTGGGGGTTGAGAAGGGCGAGGGCCGCAAGGTGGGCCTGGAGGAATTGGTGTTTGCCGATGGGCGCGAAAAGGTCTACCTGGGCAAGGATTCGGCCGCGCTCATGCTGGTGGCGCAGATTCGCGACGAGGCCCACCGCTTTGCCATCACCGGCATGCGCGCTGCGCGGGCCAAGGTGCGTGTGGGTGGCGGGCAATTGGAAGAGATCGCCGGTGTAGGCCCCAAAAAGCGCGCCCGGCTGCTGCAGCGCTTTGGCGGCGTGCGGGGGGTGGCTGCCGCCAGCGTGGAAGACCTGGCCACGGTGGACGGTATCTCGCGCGAGCTGGCCGAGGAGATTTACCGCGCGCTGCGGTGAGGGCGGCCGGGCCACAAGGCTTATTTCATCGGGGCCACAAATCCCTGGGCGGCCGTGACACAATCGCCGCCATGTTCTGGACTATCCCCACCTTGATGACTTGGACGCGCATCGTCGCGATACCTTTGATCGTGGGGGTGTTCTATGCGCCCATCGACCCGGCCACGCGCAACCTGATCGCCACCGTGATGTTCGTGGTGTTTGCCGCCACCGACTGGCTGGACGGCTACCTGGCCCGCAAGCTCAACCAGACCTCGTCCTTCGGCGCTTTCCTCGACCCGGTGGCCGACAAGTTCCTGGTGTGCGCATCGCTTTTGGTGCTGGTGCACCTGCAGCGTGCCGACGTGTTCGTGGCCCTCATCATCATCGGCCGCGAGATCGCCATATCTGCCCTGCGCGAATGGATGGCGCAGATCGGGGCGAGCAAAAGCGTGGCCGTGCACATGATCGGCAAGGTCAAGACCACGGTGCAGATGGTGGCCATCCCCTTTCTGCTGTACGACGGGCGCCTGTTCGGCGTGATCGACACCGGCGTGTGGGGCACCTGGCTCATCTGGGCATCGGCCGTGCTCACCGTCTGGTCGATGGTGTACTACCTGCAGAAGGCGCTGCCCGAAATCCGGGCTCGCGTGAAATAATTTCACATCTTTTGGGCTCTTGCGCTTGATGGATAAGCGCTAGCAGCTATATTTTCAGGAGCATTCGAATGGCAAAGCATCGCATTGCCGTCGTTGCCGGTGACGGCATCGGTAAAGAAGTCATGCCCGAGGGCCTGCGCGTGATGGACGCGGCTGCACGCCGATTCGGCATCGACCTGCACTTCGACCATTTCGACTTTTCGAGCTGGGACTACTACGAAAAGCACGGCAAGATGCTGCCCGACAACTGGAAGGAGCAGATCGGCGGCCACGAGGCCATCTACTTCGGTGCCGTGGGCTGGCCCGAGAAGATCGCCGACCATGTCTCGCTGTGGGGTTCGCTGCTGCTGTTTCGCCGCGAGTTCGACCAGTACATCAACCTGCGCCCGGCGCGCCTCATGCCCGGCGTGATTGCGCCCGTGGTGCGCCGCGACGGCAGCCCGCGCCTGCCCGGCGAGATCGACATGCTCATCGTGCGCGAGAACACCGAGGGTGAGTACTCCAGCATCGGCGGGCGCATGTACGAAGGCACCCCGCGCGAGATCGTGATGCAAGAGACGGTGATGTCCCGCCACGGCGTGGACCGCGTGCTGAAATTTGCTTTTGACCTGGCCCAGTCACGCCCCAAGAAACACCTCACCAGCGCCACCAAGTCCAACGGTATCGCCATCACAATGCCCTACTGGGACGAGCGCGTGGCCGAGATGGCCAAGGCGTACCCGGATGTAAAAGTGGACAAATTCCATATCGACATCCTCACGGCCCACTTTGTGCAGCGCCCTGATTTTTTTGACGTGGTGGTGGCCAGCAATCTGTTTGGCGACATCCTCAGCGACCTGGGCCCGGCCTGCACAGGCACCATTGGCATTGCGCCCAGCGCCAACCTCAATCCTACGCGCACCATGCCCTCGCTGTTCGAGCCCGTGCACGGCTCGGCGCCCGACATTGCAGGGCAGGGCATCGCCAACCCCATCGGCCAAATCTGGTGCGGCGCGATGATGCTCGACTTCCTGGGTTACCGGGCTGCGCACGATGCCGTGCTGGCTGCCATTGAGTCCGTGCTGGACCCCAAAAATGGTGGTCCGCGCACCCCCGACCTCGGTGGAACATCCAGCACGCAGGACGTCGGACGGGCTATCGCCGACGCCCTGGCGGCCGTTTGAGAGGCGCAGAGATTGGGGTGTCAATACGGAATCTTGCCCATACGACATGTATGAGACAAAACGATTCTGCGAGCCCTGCCGCTGGGTGAAATACGACTAGAATTCACCGCAACGCTGCGTCAAAATAGCGTGTTGTATTGACACTCTGAAACTCGATGGCTTTAATCTGATGCAGCAGCCACTGCTGTGTATGCCAGTCATTCCCCCGCCTGCTCTCCAACAGCCCATTCGGCTGCGCCGTCAGACGTGGGAAGACCAGATATCCACGAGACATTTCATTAACTCTTTTCCGAGAGGCTTCTTGTGAACAAAACCGAACTGATTGAGCACATTGCTACCAACGCCGACATCTCCAAGGCCGCTGCTGCTCGCGCCCTGGAATCCACGATCGAGGCTGTCAAGAAGACTCTCAAGAAGGGCGGCACGGTATCGCTCGTCGGTTTTGGCACATTCGCCGTAGGCAAGCGCGCTGCCCGCACAGGCCGCAATCCCCGTACTGGCGCTACGATTAAAATCAAAGCTGCTAAAGTTCCGAAGTTCCGTCCTGGCAAGGCATTGAAAGATGCCTTGAACTGAGGATCAAGTTTAGGTGGGGTCCTTAGCTCAGTTGGTAGAGCGGCTCCTTTACACGGAGTAGGTCGGCGGTTCGAGACCGTCAGGACCCACCATCACCGAACAAAGGCGAACGTGAGTTCGCCTTTTGTTTTTTGCCTCTGAAAGATCGACCATGTTTGAATCCATCCGCAAGCACTCCAAGATCGTGATGATCTTCTTGTTCTTGCTGATCATTCCTTCGTTTGTGCTGGTGGGTATCGACAGCAACTACTTCTCTGAAAAGAGCCCAGTGGTGGCGCGTGTCGATGGCGAGAACATCAAGCAGACAGATTGGGACAATGCCCACCGCATGGAGACGGACCGCATTCGCGCGCAGTCGCCTTCGGTCGATCCCAAGTTGCTCGATTCGCCCAGCGCGCGCTATGCCACGCTGGAGCGCCTAGTGCGTGACCGCGTGCTGGCTGCAGCCGCGCAAAAAATGCACCTCGTCACCAGTGACGCACGCCTGGCTCGCAGCCTGGAGGAAATCCCCGCCATTGCAGGGCTCAAGCGTGCCGATGGAACGCTGGATGCCGAAGCCTATAAATCCCTGGTAGCTGGCCAGGGCCTCACGCCCGCGGGCTTTGAGGCCAATGTGCGCCGTGATCTCTCTGTCAACCAGGTGATGGGCGGCGTGATGGGCTCGGCTTTTGGCACGGATGCCCAGACCAAGCTTGCGCTGGGAGCCTTGTACGAGCGCCGCGACATCCAGGTGGCCCGTTTCAACGCTTCTGATTTTGCGAGCAAGGTCACGCCCACGGATGCGGACCTTGAGGCTTACTACAAGGCGCACCCCGCGCAGTTCCAGCAACTGGAGCAGGCAGCGGTGGAATATGCTGTGCTGGATCTTGACGGTGTGCGTGCCGGTATCACCCTGAGCGAAGACGACCTGCGCACGTATTACAAGGAAAACGTGGCGCGGATGACGGCCAAGGAAGAGCGTCGCGCGAGCCACATCCTCATCAATGCCACCAAGGATGCGCCGGCTGCAGACCGCGAAAAGGCCAAGGCCCGGGCCACCGAATTGCTGGCCCAGGTGCGCAAGACGCCTGCGAGCTTTGCGGAGGTGGCAAAGAAATCGTCGCAAGACTCGGGCTCTGCCCCAGCCGGTGGCGACCTCAACTTCTTTGCCCGTGGCGCCATGGTCAAGCCTTTCGAAGACGCTGCCTTTGCCATGAAGAAGGGTGACATCAGCGATGTGGTGGAAACCGACTTCGGCTACCACATCATCCAACTGACTGACATCAAAACCCCCCGCCAGCCCACGTTCGAAGAACTGCGCCCGTCGATGGAGGCTGAGCTCAAGCAGCAGCAGGCACAGCGTAAGTTTGCCGAAGTGGCCGAGGCCTTCTCCAACACCGTGTACGAGCAGGCCGACAGCCTGCAGCCAGTGGCCGAAAAGCTCAAGCTCAAGGTGCAGACTGCCACGGGTGTGACCCGCACGCCAGCCCCTGGTGCCAAGGGTGCTTTGGCCAACCCCAAGTTCCTGGAGGCACTGTTCGCTTCGGACTCGGTGGAAAACAAGCGCAATACCGAAGCCGTCGAAGTGGGCCCCAGCCAGCTTGTCGCAGGCCGCGTGACGACCTACACCCCCGCGCGCACCTTGCCGCTGGAGGAAGTCCGTGCCCGCGTGCGCACCCTCTACATCGCCCAAAAATCGGCCGAGCTGGCGCGCAAGGAAGGCGAAGCCAAGCTGGCGGCCTGGAAGGCAACCCCCGCTGCGGCGACAGGCCTTGCAGCCTCCATCGAAGTGTCGCGCGAGCAAACCCAAAACCTGCCGCGCCCCGTGATCGATGCTGCCCTGCGTGCGCCCGCGGATGCCCTGCCAGGTTGGACGGGTGTGGATCTGGGGACTGCCGGCTACATGGTGGTCAAGGTCAACCGCGTGGTGCCTCGCCAGGCGCCCGACGCACAGCGCGCGCAGCAAGAGCGCCAGCAATACGCGCAGTGGCTAACCACCGCCGAAGGCCTCGCATACTACGAATTGCTCAAGCAGCGCTTCAAGGCCCAGATCAAGGCGCCTCGCCCTGATGCGGCGGCGCAAGGAGCCGCAGAAAATTGAGTAATTTGGCCTGAGGCGTAAAAACCCAGGCTATAATACAAAGCTACGGTGGCTGTAGCTCAGTTGGTAGAGTCCAGGATTGTGATTCCTGTTGTCGTGGGTTCGAGCCCCATCAGCCACCCCAAAATGTAAAGCGCTGCAACGAAAACGTTGCAGCGCTTTTTGCTTTGTTGCGATGTTGAAGCTTGTATGGCAGCTTCAGTCAGTCAGTCCAGCCGAGCCGAGCCGCCGGATCATTGCAAAGAGCAATTCCGATCTGCCATGCGCATGGGGTGGCACGAAATGCCACAGAACTGCCTTTATGGAGGCTGAGGTCAAGGGCTGTATTTTTTTTCAGCTTCTTGAGCTGCCTACGTTGGCGGGCTGCATGGGGCATTGGTGCTGCTATTGCCCGTAGGGATTCTGCGACAATTGCTTGCATAAATTAAATTGGTAGGGAGTGCCGTGCGAGTAGCGTTCGCCGTTCGGGCGTGGGCTGCGGTAGCACCCGGCCTTCAGAGTCAAGAGCAGTGGTTGCGGTGGGCAGACGCGCCTTCGTGTCCCGTGGGCGCGGCGGTGGTTGAGCTGCCTCAAGTTCCGCCCATGGCTCGCCGTCGCCTGGGGCATTTGGCCAAGATGGCCGTATCTGTGGCCGATGCTGCGCTTGTGTCCGCACGAAGCGCCGATATTCCGATCGTTTGGGCATCGCGTTATGGCGATGCGGCGAAATCTATTGCACTTTTGCAGACCCAGGCGCTGGATGAAGCCTTGTCGCCGACGGCCTTTGGCCTGTCCGTACACAACGGCGTGGGCGCTCAGCATTCCATTTTGCGTGGCATACGGGCTAACGCGGTCTGCGTTGCGTCTTCGCATTGCGCGCCCGAGGCGGGTGTTGTCGAAGCCGTGGGCCTCTTGAACGACGTGGAGCAGGAGTTGGCCGAGGTGCTGCTGGTCAGCTATGACGAGCCGTTGCCGTCCGACTATGCGGTGTTCCACGACGAGCCTGTGGCCGAGTACGCTTGGGCCGCGTTGCTTGTGCCCCTGCAGCCGGGTGACGAGGGCTATGTGCTGCAGGCACTCGATGACGTGCCGCGGGAACATGGTCGACACGGCGAGAGTGACGCCCTTCCGCATGGTCTCGATGTGTTGCATTTTCTGTTGCAGGGTAAGCGGCAGAGCTTGGTACACGGCCATGCATCGGGCCAATGGATGTGGGAGCGCGTGCATGCTTGACGTGATCAATCGAGGTTGGCGCATCGTGGCCACGGGCTTCTGTTTTTCCGTGTTTGGCCTGGGCGGCATCGTGCTGGGTATTTTTGTGTGCCCCGTGGCCATGCTGTTCGTGCGCGGAGCAGCGCGTCAGCAGCAACTGTCGCAAACCATCATTCACCACTGTTTCCGTGGGTTCGTGGGGCTGATGAACTTTGTGGGCGTGATTTCGTACGAGGTGCATGGCCTGGAGCGCTTGCAGCGCCGGGGCCTGCTGATCCTGGCCAATCACCCCTCCCTGATTGATGTGGTGTTTCTGATCTCCTTCGTGCGCCATGCAGATTGCATCGTCAAGGCTGCGTTGGCGCGCAACCCGTTCACGCGCGGACCCATTCGGGCGGCGGGCTTCATCACCAACGGCGATGGCCCGGAGTTGCTGGAGGACTGCGTGCGCTCGCTTAAAGGTGGCAACAATCTCATCATCTTTCCCGAGGGCACGCGCACCCCGCTGCAGGGCGCGATCCGGCTGCAGCGCGGGGCCGCCCATGTGGCGGTGCGTGGGCGCATCGACATCACGCCTGTGCACATCCATAGCAGCCTGCCTATGCTGACAAAGGGCACGCCGTGGTGGAAGGTTCCTGTGCGCAAGCCGCACTTCACCATTGAGGTGCGACCGGACATTGCGGTGGAAGAATTCTGCGCCTCGGCTGCCAGCGAATCCCTGGCTGCGCGCTATGTGACCGAGCACCTGTCCGAACAACTTTTCAAGGGGCCTGCCTGTGCTTCAACTTGAGCAAGAAATCAAAGAAATCATCATCTCCTCACTGGCGCTCGAAGATATTGCGCCCGAGGACATCGACCCCGCAGCGCCGCTGTTCGTCGAAGGCCTGGGGCTTGATTCCATTGACGCGCTGGAACTGGGCCTGGCCCTGCAAAAGCGCTATGGATTGAGCATGTCGGCCGACTCTGAGCAGACGCGCAAGCACTTTGGCAGCGTGCAGGCGCTGGCCGCCTTTGTGGCTGCCAGCCGCACACACTGAGCCGGGCTGCATTCACGGAAGTCCTCACATGAACAAAGAAGCCATCTACGAACGCATCGTCGCCATCTTGCAGGAGACGTTTGAAATCGACGCCAGCCGCATCACGCCCGAGGCCCGCCTGTACGACGACCTGGACATCGACAGCATCGATGCGGTGGACCTGATCGTGCAGCTCAAACCCTGGGTAGGCAAGCGCCTGAATGCTGACGCCTTCAAGTCGGTGCGCACCGTGCAAGACGTGGTCGATGCGCTGCACCAGTTGGTGAACGACGCTGCCCCTGCCGCCTAAGAAGGGGTGAACGAACCACCATGCACAAGCTCGTGACCGCCGTGCTGGTGGTGCTGACGGTGCTGTACCCCCTGGGCGTGTACCTGGCCATGGGCCGTGTAGCGCCACAGTGGCTGGCGGTGCTGCTGGTCATGTTGGCCGTGCTGCGTGCCGTGGCCACGCGCCAGCGCTTCTGGTGGGCCGTGGCCTCCGGCGCGGCGGTGCTGGCCCTGGCCGCCTGGTGGCAGGGCGATGCGCTGGCCGTCAAGCTCTACCCGGTGTTGGTGAATGCCGTGCTGCTTGTGGTGTTTGCGGTGAGCTTGCGCCACCCGCCCTCGGCGGTCGAGCGGTTGGCCCGTCTGAGCGAGCCCGACCTGCCCCCGTCCGGGGTACGCTATACGCGCAAGGTGACGGTGGTGTGGTGCATCTTCTTTGTGGCTAACGGCGCTGCAGCGGCCTACACCGCGGCATTCAGCAGTGATGCCGCCTGGGCGCTGTACAACGGACTCATTGCCTATGTGCTGATGGGTTGCTTGATGGGCAGCGAGTGGCTGGTGCGCCAGTGGGTCAAGCGGCGTGATGCCGTGGCCTGACATTGGGTGTTTTTCCGTCCCTGTCCAACAACTCCAACAATCAGGAATCGAGCAAGGTGAAAACGTTCTCAGCGCTGTCCGAAGTGGCCCTGCCGCAGGCACGTACTGCTGTGCATGTGGTGGCATCCATCGGTGGACGCACGGTATCGCATGCGGACTGGGTGCGTGCAGTGCAGTCCTGGTGCGCGGCGTTCCAGAAGATAGAGGGCAGCGAAGTCGGGTTGTACTTCGATGACCCGCTGGCGTTTGCTGCCGCGCTCTGGGGCGCTTGGCATGCGGGCAAGACGCCCGTGCTCGCCAGCGACCTGCAGCCGCACACCTTGGCGCATTTGTTGCCCCAGGTGCAGGCCTGCGCGGGGCTGTTGCCTGGTGCCGTGCAGCCGGAGGAAGCCGCTGCACATGCGGCGGCGCTGCGGCCCTTGTCCCTGAGCGACGCGCGGGTGGTGCTGTTCACATCGGGCTCTACGGACGTGCCCGAACGCATCGTCAAACACCTCTCGCAGCTTGATGCCGAAGTGCATGCGCTGCAGGCCGTGTTCGGCACCATGGCGGATGCGCCAGGGCTGCGAACGCTGGCCACCGTGTCGCACCAGCATATCTACGGCCTGTTGTTTCGCGTGCTGTGGCCGCTGGCGGCGGGGCGGTTGCTGGGCGTGGAGTTCGCGCGCTACCCGGAGGAACTGGTGGCGCAGTTGTCACAACCGGGTCCGGCGCTGTTGATCTCCAGCCCCGCCATGCTCAGCCGCTTGCCCGATGTGCTTGACTGGGCCGCTGCGTCCACGGGCTTGCGCGGCGTCTTCTCATCGGGTGGCCCATTGCCACCTGAGGCCTCGGCGCACTGCCTAGCGTTGTTGGGCCACTCGCCCACCGAAGTCTTCGGCAGCTCCGAAACCGGTGGTATCGCCTGGCGGCGCCGGGCAGAGCAGGGCGATGTCTGGCAACCCTTGCCGGGTGTGGAGGTGCGCCTGGCCGACAGTGGCTGCCTCTCGGTGCGTTCGGGGCATTTGCCGGACGCGGATGCCTGGTGGGAGACTGCGGACCGTGCGTTGCCACAGGAAGGTGGCGCTGGCTTTGTGCTGCAGGGCCGTGCCGACCGGATCGTCAAGATCGCGGAAAAGCGCATTTCCCTGACGGCCATGGAGAACGCAGTGCTCGCCAGCAACTGGGTGACTGCAGCCAAGGCCGTGGTTCTCGAATCGCCCCCGGCTTCCGCCCGTGTGGGCATGGTGCTTGAGCTTAGCGACGCTGGTTGGCAGGCACTGCAGCAGCAAGGACGCCGCTCTGTGGGCGCAACGCTGCGCGCGTTGCTGGAGCCCTGCGTGGACCGTGTGGCCCTGCCGCGCAGTTGGCGCTATGTGTTGCGCCTGCCGCAGAACGCGCAAGGCAAGACCACGCAGCACGACCTGCTGGCCTTGTTCCGCCCGCTCATGCCGCAACCCGAGTGGACGGTGCGTGGCGAGCTGCAAGCCGCAGCCAGCCTGCAGGTGGACGCGCAACTGCGCGTGCTGGACGGACATTTTCCCGGCGCCTCCATCGTGCCCGGTGTGGCGCAGTTGCACTGGGTGGTGACCCTGGGTATGCAGGCTTTCGGGATTCCCGCCGCTTTTTTGCGGGCTGAGGTGGTCAAGTTCCAGCAACCCATCCTGCCCGGCGACCGGGTCGAGGTGCAGTTGCAGTGGAGCCCCGACAAAGGCAGCCTGCAGTTCGCGTTGACCTCGGAGCGTGGTGCGCACGCCAGCGGGCGCCTGGTGCAGGGAGGGGGCACATGACCGCATCCGTACTGTTCAATCCCGTTGCGATCATTCCGGTCTACAACCATCCCACGACCATTGGCGGCATGGTGCAGGGGGTGCTCGTTGCGGGGCTGCACTGCATCCTGGTGGACGATGGCTCAGAGCCTGGCTGCGCGGAAGTGCTCGACGCACTGGTTGTGCAGCACGGCGCGCAGGTCACGCTGCTGCGCCTTGCTCAGAACCAGGGCAAGGGCGGCGCCGTGATGACAGGCATGCGCCACGCGCTGGCGCAGGGCCATAGCCACGCACTGCAGATAGACGCCGATGGCCAGCACGCCGTGGCCGATATTCCCGCCTTCATTGCGTTGGCCCGCGCGCAGCCCAGCGCCATGGTGTGCGGGGCACCGCGCTACGACGCCAGTGTGCCCAGGGCGCGCCTGTATGGCCGTTATGCCACCCATGTGTGGGTATGGATCAACACGTTGTCGTTTGACATTGAGGATTCGATGTGTGGCTTGCGCGTCTATCCGCTGCGCGACGCCATCGGTGTGATGGATGGCGCCCGTATCGGAAAGCACATGGAGTTCGACACCGAGATCCTCGTGCGCATGCACTGGAAAGGGGTGCCTTTTGTCACCCAGCGCACGGCCGTGACCTATCCGCAGGACGGGCTTTCGCACTTTCGCGTGTGGCGCGACAACCTGCTCATCTCGGGTATGCACGCTCGGTTGTTTGGCGGCATGCTGCTGCGCAGCCCCGTGCTGCTGGCGCGCAAGCTTGCGGGATGGCGCCGTTCAGGGAGTGCTGCATGACGGCGCCGACGTCCGATGCCAAAACGGCGGCCTCCAATGCACCCCATTGGGCGCAGATGGGCGAGAGCACCTTTGTCGCGGGCATGTGGCTGCTGTACCAGGTGCACCGGTTTCTCGGGCGCTGGCCGTTTCTGCTGTGTTTGTACCCCATCGTGGCTTACTACTGGCTGGCGAGCCCGGTGGCGCGCCGCGCGTCTTTGCAATACCTGCAGCGCATGCAGGCAGCTAACGGCTTGTGGTCCACAACGCCGGGCTGGCGCCAGAGTCAGCGGCACTTTCGTGTGTTTGCCGAAGTGATTTTGGACAAGCTGCTCGCACTGACCGGGCGCTACCGCTTCGATCGCGTGTCGTTTTCCGGCCATGAGTCCCTGGTTGCGCTGCTGCAGCGTGGCCAGGGCGCCGTGGTGGTCACCGCGCACATGGGCTGCATCGAGTTGTGTCGCGCTATTGCCGAGCAGCGGTCCGGTTTGCGCTTGAGCGTTCTCGTGCACACGGCCCATGCACAGCGCTTCAACCGCCTGCTGCAGCGCCTGGCGCCCGGCAGCGGCGTGCAACTGTTGCAGGTGACCGAGTTCAATGCTGCCACGGCCATGATGCTCAGCGAGCGCGTGGTGCGCGGCGAACTCATCGCCATTGCCGGTGATCGCGTGCCCGTGCGTGAGAGCCGCGTCACGCACGCCCCGTTTCTCGGACACCAGGCGGCCTTCCCTTGTGGGCCTTATGTGCTGGCCTCCGTGCTCGAATGTCCGCTGTACTTCATGGGTTGCGTGCACGATGGCGCGGGCTATGCCGTGGAGTTCGTTCCGCTGGCCGAGCGTGTGCTGCTGCCCCGTGCCCGGCGCGAACAGGCGCTGGCGGAGTATGCGGGCCTGTTTGCGCAGCAGCTCGAACGCATGCTGCGCAAGGCGCCGTACGACTGGTTTAATTTTTTCCCTTTCTGGGACCAAGGCGCTGCCTCCGCGCCCCCCGCACCTACCGCATGAATATCCCTCTCCCCACGTTTGCCTGGAGGCTATCGCATGCCTACTGAGAAAGAGCTGACCTCGCGCGAGCGGCTCAGCCATGAGATCGAAATCACGCCTGCGTTCTACGACATTGATGTGATGGAGATCGTTTATCACGGCCATTACGTGCGATTTCTCGAGCTGGCGCGCAGCGCGTTGCTCGCCAAATTCGACTACGACTACCCGCGCATGCGCGACTCTGGCTACGCCTGGCCTGTGGTGGACATGCGCCTGAAGTACGTGCGCCCGGCCACTTTTGGCCAGGTGCTCAAGGTGCGCGCCACCATCACCGAGTGGGAGAACCGCTTGCGCATCGACTACCTGCTCAGCGATGCAGCCACAGGGCAGAAGGTCAACAGTGCTCACACCATCCAGGTAGCGGTGGACATGGCAACACGTGCCATGTGTTTCGTCTGTCCACCGGTGTTGTGGGAGCGGCTGGGGGTGGCACCATGAACTTCGCCCGATGGATGAGGATGTTTGCCTTGGCGTTGTGTGCCCTGTTCACGTCGGTAGCAGTCCAGGCTACGGAGCCCGCCACACAGGAATTGCTCGCCCAGGTGCGCCAACGCGTACAGGATGCGCCCGTGGTGCGTGGCGGCTTTGAGCAACTCAAAACCGTCAAGGGTTTCAAACAGCCTCTTCGCTCGGGCGGTGACTTCATCGTGGCGCGCGGCAAGGGCATTGTGTGGCATGTGCTGCGGCCATTTGAGTCGGTGCTGGTGGTCAAGCCCGACAGCCTGCAGTCGCGCGGCAGCGACGGCAAGGTCACCATGCAGATGCGCGCGCAGGATGAGCCCGTGCTGCGCACCGTCAACGCCATGTTGTTTGCCGTGATGTCAGCCAACCTGGTCGAATTGGCACAGCACTTCGAGGTCACAGGGCAGGTGGTGGCCAAGGGTTGGTCGCTGCACCTGGTGCCGCGCGACCCCATGCTGGCCCAGTGGCTCAGCGCCGTGGATCTGCAGGGCAACCAGTTTGTGCAGGAGGTCAAACTGCAGGAGGCGCGCGGCGATAGCAGCGTGATACGCATCCTCGCACCGGTGGCCGAGAACGTCTTGCGCTCCCAGGACGCGGCGCAGTTCGAATGACGCCCCACCCCCCATCCACGAACGACGCGCCGCCCGGCTGGTTCTGGCGCACCGCTGCGCTAGTCTGGCTGCTGGTGCTCGTCGCCGTGGGCGTACACCAGTGGCAGTTCTGGAAACACGATGGCATTGATACCGACGTGATGGCCTTGTTGCCTGTGAACGAGCAAGCGCCCGATGTGGTTCTGGCCACAGAGCAACTGGTGGCGCAGATGTCGCGACAGGTGGTGGTGCTTGTGGGAACGGGAGAGTGGGAGCATTCGCGAGCGGCAGCGCAGGTGTTCCGCCAAGACCTGGCCGCGCGGGTTGGCACGCGCTTGCGCGAGGATGCTATTGCGCAAAAGACCTCCATGCAGGCCGCGCTCGCCTTCTACCAACCCTGGCGCGAGCGCCTGCTCACGCCGGAGCAGCGTGCACTACTGGCGGGTGCGCCTGACGCTGCCTTGGTGCAGAAAGCGTTGCAGGATTTGTACCAGCCCGCCGTGCAGGCCCGCCTGTCTGATTGGGTGAGCGACCCGTTGGGCCTGTGGGCGCAGTGGTGGACAGCGCGTGGTGCGCAAAGCCAGGCCCGCCCGCGCGATGGCGAGCTGTGGGTGGCGGCCGATGGCCTGCAATGGGCTGTGCTGCAGTTCACTCTGGAGGGCTCGGCCTTTCGCCTCTCGGGTGAGCCGGTGTTGGGCAACGCTCTGCAGGGTGCGCTGGCCGATGTGCAGATGAAGTGGCCCGGCGCCCGCATGGTGGTGGCCGGCGTGCCTCTGCATGCCGAGGCGGCAGCGGTGCAGGCCAACTGGGAGATCAATACCATCGGCTGGGGCTCGCTCGCTGGCGTGCTGTTGCTGGCCTGGTTGGCTTTTCGGTCGCTGCGACCGGTGGCGCTGGTGGGTGTGTCGCTGCTGGTCGGCTGCGCGGTGGCGCTGTCGGTCACGGCGCTGCTTTTTGAGCAAGTCCACCTGTTGACCCTGGTGTTCGGCGCCAGTCTGGTGGGTGTGGCCGAAGACTATGGCATCCACTACTTCGCCAGCCGCCAGGGCGCGCCTGGGCGCACACCGCATGGGCTGATGCGCGGGCTGATGCCCGCGTTGTGGCTGGCGCTGGGGACCAGCGCGATTGCCTACCTGGCGCTGGGCGCTGCGGCCTTTCCGGGCTTACGGCAGATGGCAGTGTTCTCTGTGGTAGGCCTTATGGCTGCTTTGCTCACCGTGGTCTGCTGGTTCCCTTGGTTGGATCGCGGCACCATGCCACACAGCCGCGTGGCGCAGCGCATTGGTCAAACCCTTGCGGCCTGGCCGCGCTGGCGCCATGCGCTTCCTGGTTCGGTGGCTGTGTGTATGGCACTCGTATTGTTGTTGTGGCTGCTCGGCGGCCTGCGCGCGCAGGACGATGTGCGCCAACTGCAGAACGCATCCCCATCGCTCGTGGCCCAGCAGCGCCAGGTGGGCGAAATCCTGGGCCTGCATAGCCCCGCCCAGTTCTACCTGGTGCAGGGGCAGGCGCCCGAGCAGGTGCTGCAGCGCGAAGAAGAGCTCAAGGGCCGGCTGGATGTGTTGGTGGCGCGCCAGGTGCTGGTGGGCTACAGCGGCGTGTCGGATTGGGTGCCCTCGGCCCAGCGCCAAGACAGCGATGCGCAGTTGGTCGCTCGTGCCACCGAGGCCGTTTTCAAGGGCATCAACGCCGAGCTGGGCGAAAGCTTTGCGTACACAAGCACACCCTCGCTCGCCCCACTCACGGTGCAGACCTGGCTGGCGCAGCCTATCTCGGCCGCCGCGCGGCCGCTGTGGCTGGGCGAGCGTGACGGAACTTACCGTAGCCTGGTGGTGCTGCGCGGCGTGAAGGACGTGAATTCGCTGCCTGCACTGGCGGGTGCCGCGCAGGGACTGGCGGGCGTGACCTGGGTGGACAAGCCAGCCGAGATCTCCGGTCTGCTGCAGCGCTACCGGATTTCAATGACCGAGCTGTTGCTGCTGGGTCACGCGTTGGTGCTGGCTGCCTTGTGGCTGCGATTTGGCCGCAAGGCCTGGCGTGCCTGGATGCCCACCGTGCTGGCCAGCCTGGTGGTGGTGGGTGCACTCACGGCCTTTGGCGCGCCCTGGCAACTGTTCAATGTGCTGGCGCTCATGCTGCTGCTGGGCGTAGGCATCGACTACGGTATCTTTCTGCAAGAGCATGAAGACGACCCCCATGCTTGGCTGGCGGTGGTGATCGGCGCGGGCAGCACCTGGCTGTCGTTTGGGTTATTGGGGCTGTCTGAGACCCCGGCGCTCAAGGCCTTTGGTCTCACGCTGATGCTGGGCCTGCCACTGGTGCTGGTGCTGGCGCCGCTTTTTCGCGGCCAGGTGGGCAGCGTGCGTGAATAACAAGGAACATTGATTGATGCAACATCGAATGGAACAGACCGAAGTGCTGATTGTCGGCGCGGGCCCCTCGGGTGCCGTGGCTGCCGGTCTGCTGCGCCAGCAGGGCCGCCAGGTCCTGATCCTGGAGAAAGAGACCTTCCCTCGTTTTTCGATCGGCGAGAGCCTGCTGCCCCAAAGCATGGCCTACATCGAAGAGGCCGGCATGCTGCAAGACGTGGTGGAGGCAGGTTTTCAGTACAAGAATGGCGCGGCTTTTGCCAAGGGCGATCTGCGCACGGACTTTGACTTTCGCGACAAGTTCTCGTGTGGCTGGGGCACTACCTACCAGGTGCAGCGCGGCCACTTTGACAAGGTGCTGGCTGACGCCGCCGAGAAGGCCGGAGCCGAGATTCGCTATGGCCACAGCGTGACTGCGGTGGACGTGTCGGGCGACCAGCCACAGGTGACCGCGCGCTCGCCCCAGGGCGAGGAATACAGGGTGCAGGCGCGCTTTCTGCTTGACGCGAGCGGTTTTGCGCGCACCTTGCCGCGCCTGCTACAACTGGAGCGTCCGTCGGATTTTCCTGTGCGTGGTGCGCTGTTCACTCACATCGAGGACGGCATTGCGCACGGTGACATGGACCGCAGCAAGATCCTGATTTCAGTGCACCCCGTGCACCACGATGTGTGGTTCTGGACCATCCCCTTTTCTGATGGCCGCTGTTCGCAGGGCGTGGTGGCCACACCTGATTTTCTGGCGCGGTACGAGGGCAGCGAGGTCGAGCGCTTGCGCGCCATCATCGCCGAAACCCCGAGCCTGGCCCATGTGCTGCGCCATGCGAAATGGGACACGCCGGGCCGCTCCATCACGGGCTATTCGGCCAACGTGACTTCGCTATGGGGCAAGGGCTTTGCATTGCTAGGCAACGCGGGTGAGTTTTTGGACCCGGTGTTCTCCAGCGGCGTCACTATCGCTGTCACCTCGGCAAGTTTGGCCGCACGTTGCATCGCCCGCACCTGGCGTGGCGAGGAAGTAGATTGGCAGCAGGACTATGCCGTGCCGCTGCAGGCGGGCGTGAACACCTTTCGTGCTTTCGTGAAGGGCTGGTACGACGGAGGCTTTCAGGACGTGATTTTTCACGATCAGCACAGCCCTGAGATCCGCCGCATGATTTCCTCCATCCTGGCTGGCTACGCATGGGATAGCAAGAACCCCTACGTCGCAGAGCCGCAGCGCCGACTGCAGGTGCTGGGCGAATTGTGTCGGCTGCAGCAACAGCAAGCGACACCACAACCAGGAGTTGTACCCGCATGAGCTTCGTCACGCCACGCGGCTGGGCAGCCGCACTGTTGGCGCTGCTGGTCGCCGGGTGTGCTTCGCCTCCCGCTCCTGATGCCGCGCGCAGCCCTTTGCTGGCCCTTCCTCCCTCGGCCCTGGGCTGCGAAGTCGCTGTGCAGCAGCGCCTCACGGTAGAGCAGCCCGGAAAGCCCGCGCAGCAATTGGAAGCCCTGCTGGAGGTGGACACCCAGGCCGTGCGCCTGGCATTTTTTGTGATGGGGCAGGGCATGGGCACCATGGTGTGGGATGGCCGCAAGTGGGACAAACAGCTCTCGCGCCACTGGCCTGCGCAACTGGCACCCGAGCAAGTGCTGAGCGACCTGCAGCTGGCTTTCTGGCCTTTGCAGGTAGTTCAACAGGGCATGCAGGCGCCGTGGCAGGTCGAGGCATCTGAGGTGGGGCGCCGCCTGCTGCGCGATGGCGCAGAGCATGTGCGCGTGCAGTTCATTGGCAACTCAGCCGTTGAGATCATCTACCCCTCCGGGCCTTTCTCCCTGCGCGTTGAGTCGCCCGGTGGTTCTCGACTGTGCGCTTTGGTGCAGAAGCCGTTGTGATGGCTCGTTCGCATGTCTTCCTGAACGCCGCATCGGCCTACAGCGCGCTGGGGTTGGATGCGGCAGCTATGCGCGCGAATCTCTTCGCTGCCACGGATCCAGGCACCTTGCAGTGGACAGACCGTTACTCCCGCGGCCGTACTTTGCCCCTGGGCTGTCTGCCCGAGGCGGCAGCGTTGCCTGACCTGGCTTTTGCCCCGCAGCACCAGCGTTCACGCAACAACGCCATGGCTTGGGGCGCTGCGCTGGCGTTGCAGGGCTTGATCCGTCAGGCGATTGATCAGTGGGGTCCGACGCGCGTGGCGCTGGTGGTGGGCACCAGCACGGGCGGCATGGACGAAGGCGAGGCGGCAGCCCGCCATCTGCACTGTGAAGGCCGATTTCCGCAGGGCTTTGCATACGCTGTGCAGGAGATGGGCAATGTGGCTGAATTCCTTGCGCAACACTTGGGTGTGCGTGGGCCTGCACACACCATCTCCACCGCCTGCTCTTCGGGCGCCAAAGCATTGGCTTCGGCGGCGCGGTTGCTGCAGTCCGGTATGGCGGATGTGGTGGTGGCTGGCGGCGTAGATGCGTTGGGCAGTTTCACCGTGGGTGGTTTCAGCGCGTTGGAGGCCGTATCTGCCGAGCGCTGCAATCCGTTGTCGGTGCACCGCAAAGGTATCAACCTGGGCGAGGCGGCTGCGTTTTTCGTGCTGAGCCGCGAGTCCGGCCCCGTGCGCCTGGCGGGCTGGGGCGAATCGCAGGATGCACACCATATGTCCGCGCCCGACCCCACGGGCCAGGGCGCGGTGGCCGCCATGCAGCAGGCGCTGGCACGTGCGGGCATGGCGCCTTCTGCGGTGGACTACGTCAACCTGCACGGAACGGCAACGCCACACAACGACGCCATGGAAAGCCGAGCGGTACAGACTGTTTTGGGCAACGGCGTCGCGGTAAGCTCCACCAAGCCGCTCACGGGCCATACCCTGGCGGCCGCTGGCGCGCTCGAGGCTGCGGTGGCCTGGCATGTGCTGCAGGACAACCCCGAAGGGGTCTTGCCCGTGCATTGGTGGGATGGTGCGGCTGATCCGGCCATGCCGACCCTGGCTGCTGTGGCGCCCGGCGCACGGCTTGGACGCGCCGCCCGTGCCGTGATGAGCAATTCCTTTGCCTTTGGCGGCAGCAACTGCAGCTTGCTGTTGGAGGCTGCCTGATGAGTGACGACAACCTGATGAGCAGTGAACTCCTTCCCATAGAGAACTATGTGCCTCATCGCGGCGCCATGCTGCTGCTGGACCGTTTGCTGGCTTCCGACGACGAAACGGCCGTGGCCGAGGTCACGGTGCCGCGTGATGGTTTGTTCCTGCACGATGCAGGCATGCCGTCCTGGGTAGGGATGGAATACATGGCGCAGACGGTGGCGGCATGGGCTGGTTGGCGCGCGCGGCAAAAGGGGCGGGAGGTTCAGATCGGCTTTTTGCTTGGATCGCGCAAGTACGAGACGGCGCAGGCCTTCTTTGCACCAGGCTCGCGACTCACCGTGAGCGTGCGCTGCGAACTGCTGGGCGACAACGGCCTGGGCATGTTCGATTGCCGCATCGATGCCGAAGGAGGCAAGGCGATAGCAACCGCGCGCATCTCCGTTTTTGAACCGGGAGACGGCAGCGCCTATATTTCCCCAACTCCCGCAGTGGGCCCGTGAGCAGGCTAACCCAGCCATGGCCAAGCCGGATACACAACAGACAACAGGCAATCGATACCGAGAATGAATGAGCTGACGAAGAAAACGACCACACCGCCGCCTGCGGCCTCCACCGTTCTGGTGACCGGCTCCAGTCGGGGCATAGGCCGGGCCGTTGCGCTGCGCTTGGCCAGGGAGGGCCACGATATCGTGGTGCATTGCAGGAGCAGCATGGAGCAAGCGCTGAGCGCCGTGGCCGAGATACAGGCCCTGGGCCGTAGCGCGCGCGTGCTGCAGTTCGACGTGGCTGACCGCGCCGCCTGCGCCGCTGCGCTGGAGGCTGACATGGAAACCCATGGCGCCTACTACGGCGTGGTGTGCAATGCCGGCATCGCCATGGACAACGCCTTCCCCGCCATGACCGGCGAGGAGTGGGACCGTGTGGTGCACACCAACCTTGACGCGTTCTACAACGTGCTGCACCCCGTCGTCATGCCGATGGTGCGCCGACGCAAGGCTGGGCGCATCGTCACACTGGCATCGGTCTCGGCGCTCATGGGCAATCGTGGGCAGGCCAACTACAGCGCGGCCAAGGCCGGAGTGATCGCAGCGACCAAGTCGCTGGCGATCGAGCTGGCCAAGCGCGACATCACCGTCAATTGTGTGGCGCCGGGCCTGATCGACACGGAAATGGTCAGCGAAGAAGTGCTGGAACAAGCGCTCGCGATGATTCCCATGCGTCGCATGGGCACGGTGGACGAGGTGGCTGGCGTGGTTGCCTTCCTCATGGGCCCGGAGGCGTCGTACATCACGCGCCAGGTCATCTCGGTCAATGGGGGGATGGTCGGATGAGCAATTCACCAACAAGCAACAAGCGCCGAGTGGTTGTCACGGGCATCGGCGCGCTCAGCCCGCTGGGCAACGACTGGGCCGCCGTGCGCAGCCAATTGCTAAGTGGCCGCAATGTGATCCGCGTGATGCACGAGTGGGCGGACTACGAAGGCCTGAGCACCCAACTGGGCTGCACCGTGGCGCCCTTTGAGCTGCCAGCACACTACAACCGAAAGACCATGCGCAGCATGGGCCGCGTGGCACTGATGGCCACGCGTGCTACCGAGATTGCGCTGGAAAATGCGGGTCTGCTGGGCGACCCCTTCGTCAAGAGCGGGCAGATGGGCGTCTCATACGGTTCCTCGGCTGGTACGCCGGCCGCCATTGGTGATTTCGGCCGCATGATGGCCGAGAAGAGCACCGAGGGCATCAACGCCAACACCTACATCAAGATGATGTCGCACACGGCTGCGGTGAACATGGGCGTTTTCTTCGGCACTACGGGCCGCATCATTCCCACGTCGAGCGCTTGCACCTCCGGCAGCCAGGGTCTGGGCTATGCCTATGAGGCCATCCAGAGCGGCAAGCAACTGGCCATGCTGGCCGGTGGTGCTGAAGAACTCGATGCCACGCAGGCGGCAGTGTTCGACACCCTGTTTGCCACCAGCACCAAGAACGATACGCCGGGGCTCACCCCTCGGCCCTTTGACGCGAACCGCGATGGCCTGGTTTTGGGCGAGGGGGCCTGCACCTTCGTGCTTGAAGAGCTTGAACATGCCAAGGCGCGTGGCGCGCAGATTCTGGGCGAGATCATCGGTTTTGCCACCAACTCCGACGGCACCCACGTCACCCACCCCAACCCTGCCACCATGGCCCAGGCCATGCGCATGGCGCTGGCTGATGCAGGCCTTTCTCCCAAGGACATTGGCTATGTCAATGCTCACGGCACGGCCACGGACCAAGGCGATATCGCCGAAAGCAATGCCACGCATTCGGTGTTCGGCAATACGGTGCCTGTGAGCACGCTCAAGGGCTACATGGGCCACACCCTGGGTGCTTGCGGCGCGCTGGAGGCCTGGATGACGCTACAGATGATGCGCGAAGGTTGGTTCGCGCAAAACGCCAACCTCACCGAACCCGACCCGCGTTGTGGCGCGGTGGACTTCATCATGGGCGAGGCGCGCACGCTACAGACGGACGTGGTGATGAGCAACAATTTTGCGTTCGGCGGCATCAATACATCCTTGATTTTTAAACGTTGGAGTGAATAGAAAATGAAAATTCAGAAAACAATGGGTTGGAGCGGAGCGTTGGTGCTGGCGCTCGCTTTGCACAGCGGCGCAGCTATCGCCCGCACGGCAGATTTGTATGACGCACCCAAGGTGCTGTCCGTATCCGCTACCCCGCTCGACGCGCGGCAGGTGCGTGATCGCATCGTGGCTGGCGGCCAGTCGCAGGGCTGGGCGGTCACCCGCGAGGAGCCAGGCCTGGTGGAACTCAGCTACGACAAGCAGGGCAAGCACCAGGCGGCAGTGGTCGTGCGCTACGACCCGTCGGGCTACAAGATCGACTATCTGAGCAGCTTCAACCTGAACTATGCGGAGCAAGACGGGGTTCGCAAGATTCACCCTAACTACAACCGTTGGATTCAGAATCTCATCAAGCGCATCGGGCCGGTCTGAAGCCAAGAAAAGGCGAAATGAAACGGAATCCACAACCGCTCTCGTCTGTGAGAGCCATCGGACGACCATTTATGAAGAGAATGAAACCATGGGCCCTGGCACTGACCGTGCTGGCGGCTGCAAACCTGGCACATGTGGCACATGCGCGCGACAAGGTGCAATTGGAACCGCTGGAAGAGGCCGTGCGTATGGGGCTCGAGCAGGGCAAGCTCGATGGCAGCGTCAAGTTCTATCTCTCGGGTGCACCGACGCCGGAGTTGGTAACGCCTCATTTGGGTGAGGAGCACGTCAACCGCCGCACCACCTCGGGTGGCAAGACGCCCGTGTTCGCATGCCACTGGGCGGCGTTGTCGGGCCTGATCACCTTGCAGGAAAACGCCAAGAAGCTGGGCGCCAATGCCGTGGTGGATCTGCACAGCTTTTACAAAGAAAAGACCTTCAAGGACCCGGTCAACTTTGAATGTTATGCAGGCGGTTTCCTGACCGGCGTGACGCTGAAGGGTACCTACGCGCGCACGGCGCCGTGAACACCCCATTGGTAGCTGAGCCAAGGGCTGCAGCTGCCACTGCTACGCCTGCAGTCCCTCTCCGTTTCTTGCTGGCTGCGCAGCCGCGCATGTGGGAACATGCGCAACTGCTGGCGCCGGGGTGGCTCACGCAGAGTGAGCAGTCCCGATTGAGCGGCATGCGCAAATCGTCCAGACACCAGGAGTTTGTAGCTTGCAGGTATGCCCTGCGCCAGCTACTGGCCACAGTACACGGTATCCATGCGGAGCACTGGAGACTGGACGGACAAGAGGGCTGCCCCCCAACGCTGAGCGTGAGCCATCATGGGGCGGAAGCCGCCGCATCCACCCACCTTTCCTTGTCCCATAGCGGTGCTTATCTGGCCTGCGCTACGGGGCCTCAGCCGGTGGGGATTGATTTGGAGGTAAGGGACGTTCGCGTGGTGAAGCGCGATGTGTTGGCACTGGCTGCTATGGCCTGCTCAGACTGGGAAATGCGGCAATTGCGGACTATTGACTGTGAGCGGTCTCGGTATCGGCTCTTTTTGCAGTGGTGGAGCTTGAAGGAGGCTTACTTTAAGTGCCTTGGCACTGGGGTGAACTTCGCCTCCATACGCGGCATTGAATGCCGCCAAGCCGACCATGGCGAGGGCCACGCTTTGGCGCAGGCCAGATCATGGAGAGGAAAAACAGCGGCTGATCACGCGGTGCTGCTTTCTGTCTGCGTTCTTGACGGTGCTGTGCCGCCTGACGCGCTTCATGTCGATGCGGATATCGAATGGGAAGAAGAGGGCGGCTGGAGCTTGGTCGCAGTGCCACCATAGCGCTTACAACTCCTGCGAATACACGATAAAGCCATGGTTTTTTGCCAGTTTGTCGTACAGCAGGCGTCCGGCAGCATTGGTCTCGTGCGTCTGCCAGTACACGCGTGAAGACCCAGCGGCGCGGGCCGCGCCGTACACGCCGTTGATGAGTGCGCGCCCCACGCCTCGGCCCCGCGCAGACTCGCGCGTGAACAGGTCGCTGAGGTAACACACGGGCTCGATGCGCGTCATGCTGCGGTGAAAGACGCAGTGCGCGAGGCCCTGCAGCTCGCCGGTGGCAGTGTCCTGCGCCACCAGGCAGAAAACGGGCTCCGCAGGGTCGTGAAACCGCTGCCAGGTGGTTTCGGTGATGTGCTTGGGCAGCGCTGTGGCGCCAAAGCGACCATAGAAAGCGTTATAGCCATCCCAAAGCGGACGCCAGGCGGCCAGATCCTGCGGTGTGGCGGAGCGGATGGTGATGGGTGCAGGGGCAGTCATCTTGCTTGCTCCTGCATCTGAACTTCTTGAAGCACCCGCCCAGGGTTCATGATGCCCTGCGGGTCCAGTGCCTGCTTGATGGCACGCATCATGGAGAGCGCCACGGGCGACTGGTATTTTTCGAGCTTGTCGGCTTTGAGCTCGCCAATGCCGTGCTCGGCCGAGAATGAGCCGCCGAACGCGGCCACGGCTTCATAGACCAGGTGGTTGACGTGCGCCTCGTGCTCGCGCAGGAAGGCCTTGGCGTCGCCTTCGGCCGGTGCTTGCACGTTGTAGTGCAGGTTGCCGTCGCCCAGGTGGCCGAAGTTCACAAGGCGCACGCCGGGGATTTCGCGCTGCAGCACGGCATCGGTGTGCACGACGAAGGCGGGGATGCGCGAGGTCGGCACCGAGATGTCGTGCTTGATGTTCAGCCCTTCTTCGGCCTGCGCGAGCGGAATGCTTTCGCGGATGTGCCAGAGCTGGTGTGCCTGCGTGAGGTTTTCGGCCACGACGGCGTCGGTCACGCAGCCCATCTCGAATGCGGTCTCCAGCAGTGCCTCGAAACGCGCGCGGGCATGCTCCTCGGATTCGCTGTCGGAGTTTTCGAGCAGCACACACCAGGGCGCGCTCTCATCGCCCAAAAACGGCACGCGCAGTTGCGGCATGTGTTTGCCCACCAGGCTCAGCGCAAACTGGCCCATCACCTCAAAACCCGTGAGACCCGCGCCCAGTTGCTTGTGCGCCAGGCCCAGCAGAGCCACGGCATGTTCCATCGACGGCACGGCTGCCCAGGCGGTGAGGCGGGCGGCGGGCTGGGGGTAGAGCTTCATCGTCGCGGCGGTGATGATGCCCAGCGTGCCTTCGCTGCCGATGAACAGGTCGCGCAGGTCGTAGCCGGTGTTGTCCTTGCGCAGGCCCTTGAGGCCGTCCCACACCTCGCCTTGGGGGGTGACGACCTCCAGGCCCAGACACAGCTCGCGCGCATTGCCATAGCGCACCACCTGCGTGCCGCCGGCGTTTGTGCCCAGATTGCCGCCGATGGTGCAACTGCCTTCGGCCGCGAGCGACAGCGGGAACAGCACGCCCGCGTTCTGCGCCACTTCCTGCAGGTTCTGCAGGATGCAGCCCGCCTCCACCGTCATGGTGAGGTTGTCGGTGTCCACGCTGCGCACCGCGTTCATGCGCGTGAGGCTGAGCACCACCTGCGTGCCCGAGCCGTCGGGCGTAGAGCCCACGGCCAGGCCGGTGTTGCCGCCCTGCGGCACGATGGCGGTGCCCGCAGCCGCGCAGGCTTTGACCACGGCAGCCACCTCCTGCGTGTTTGCTGGGCGCACCACGGCCAGGGCCTTGCCGCGCACGCGGCGGCGCCAGTCTTGCTCCCAGGCGGTGAGGTCGCCCTCGGTGATCACGTGGCTGGGGCCGACGAGGGTTCGCAAGGTGTCAAGTAGAGTGGTCACGGCGAGGGCTTTCTTCAATTCAATGGACTGGGTTGGCCGCTGCAGCAGCCGCTTTGGCATTGCGCTGGCGCAGCCGCACATGCAGCGTGCAGGCCGTAAACAGCACCAGGCACAGGGCCACTTCGCCCCAGGCCAGCCACTGGGAGGGAGGCTTGTCGCCCCAGCCCCGCACCACGCCTTCGATGAAATACAGCCAGATCACCAGGCTGACCCAGCGATAGGTGTACATGCGGTTCTTGAGGATGCCCGCCAGCGGGATGCACAAAGGCAGGGCCTTGACGGCCAGCCAGGAGCCGCCGGGCCGCACGGGGGCCAGCACCAGCTCCCACGCAAGGCACAGAACAATCAGCGCCAGCAGGCTGCCGGTGGCCAGCCAGCGTGTGGCTGCAACACCGTGGTCGAAAGTTTGGGGGCGGGCGTCGGGGGAGGCGGGGGCAGAGGTCATTGGGGTGGCATCATATCGGCCATGCCTTTTTCCCTAGAGCGTGCTATGCACTTTTACGTATCCACGTTGGGCCAAAAGGCCTGTGATCGCAAGGCGCAGGCCGCCGCCAAGGCCGGGGCCTTGGCAAGGGCTGCAACGCCGCGAGCGCTGGTCTTTTGGCCCAACCCTTCGGGAACGCCGGGGAAAGGCCCGGCCACGTTGTTGCAGAACGCTTGCGGTATCCATACCGCAGCGCGTCCTGCGCCTAGTTGCCGGGCCTTTCCCCGACTTTCGTGGGTACGTAAAAGTGCATAGTACGCTCCAGACAGTAGCGTCCCGTATTGAGGCGCTGGTGACCGAGCTGTCGCACTTTCCGTGGGCTACCACGGCCCAGACGCTGCGCGAGCGTTTCCGTGCGGACCACTTGGGGCTCACGGCCAGCAGCCTGACCTTTACCACCATCTTGGCGTTGGTGCCGTTCTTCACCGTGGCGTTGGCGGTGTTCACGGCTTTCCCCATCTTCGGCAAGCTGCAGGATGCGCTGCAGGGCTGGCTGGTGAGCAGCCTGGTGCCCGACAGCATTGCGCGCCAAGTGCTGGGCTATCTGAACCAGTTTGCCTCCAAAGCCAGCGGCCTGGGGGTGGCGGGCTTTTCCATCTTGCTGGCCACGGCGCTGGCACTGATTCTCACCATCGACCGCACGCTCAACGATATCTGGCGCGTGCAGCGCCTGCGCCCGTTGGGGCAGCGGGTGCTGATCTACTGGGCGGCCATCACGCTGGGCCCGCTGCTCATGGGGGCCAGCCTGGCGATCACGTCGTATGTGTTGTCAGCCTCGGGAGGGCTAGTCAAGCGCCTGCCCGATGGCGTGCAGTTGCTGTTCGACTCCATCCAGTTCGTGGTGCTGGCAGGCGGCATGGCGGCGCTCTACCACTACGTGCCCAACACGCCGGTCAAGTGGCGCCACGCCTGGACGGGTGGGTTGTTTGTGGCGGTGTGTATCGAGCTGGCCAAGAAAGTGCTGGCGCTGTACCTGGGCAAGGTGCCAACCTACTCGGTGGTGTACGGCGCGTTCGCCACGCTGCCGATCTTGCTGGTGTGGATTTACGTGGCCTGGGTCATCGTGCTGCTGGGGGCGGTGGTCACGGCCTACCTGCCCAGCCTGCTGGCGGGTGTGGCACGGCGCGGCAACGTGCCGGGCTGGACCTTTCAGCTTGCCATCGAGGTGGTGCAGCGCCTGCACCGCGCGCGCAGCCTGCCCATGAAAGGGCTGCGTCGCAGCCAGTTGGCGCAACTGCTGCGGGTGGATGTGCTGCAGCTCGAACCCGTGCTGGAGGCGCTCACGGAGCTTGATTGGGTGGGGGAGGTGGCAGAGGCAGCCACCCATCCGGACGCCGCCGATGTGCCCGAGCCCCGCTGCGTGCTGCTGGCTGACCCCGCCAGCACGTGGCTGGCACCGCTGGTTCAAAAGCTGCTGCTGGAGCGAGCGCCGAGCCTGGAGCCTCTGTGGGACCGTTCAAGCCTGCAGGCCTTGCATCTGGCCGACGTATTGGACGACGGTGGGCCTGGGCTTTGAGCAATTGATGGTGTTGGGTTTGCTATAAAATTTATAGCTTCTCGCGCTTATTCTTAAAGCGCTAGCAGTCATTTTTACTTGAATCAGAACGGCACCTTGCCCGTCCAGATGTCCTTGTACATCACCCAGTCGCCCATGAAGCTGTAGAGCGGCCGCTTGAAGCTGGCGGGTTTGTTCTTCTCGAAGCCGAAGTGCCCGACCCAGGCAAAGCCGTAGCCGCACAGCAGACCGTACAGCAGGTACTGCGGCTTGCCCGTGGCCACCAGCATGGCCAGGCAGACCAGGCTGAGCGTGGAGCCTGCGAAATGCAGGCGTCTGCAGGTGCGATTGCTGTGTTCGCTCAGGTAGAAGGGGTAGAACTCTGCAAAGCTCTTGAAGGCGCGCGGGTCGGCGCCTGGGGTGGGTTGCGGGGTGGCAGTCTGGCTTGTCATGGCGTTGATGTCTCCTGGCGGCGGCCTGCGGTGCTGTTGTTATACGCCGCAGCTTCCTGGGGCACCAGCGGGGGAACGCCGGTGCGCTGTCGCCAATGGGTCTTCGGGCTGCGAAACCCGGCGCACCTGCCAGTGCGCCGGGTTTCGCCTCTCAGCGTGCCAGAAAGCCGTGGATGGCGGCGAGCGTTTCCTCGGGTGCCTCGGTCATCTGGTTGTGCCCGACGGGCAGGCTGGCGACCTGCACCGTGCGGCCTGCGGCCCGTGCCGCACTGATCAGGCCCTGTGCGGCCTTGGGTGCGGTCATCTGGTCCTGTGCGCCCAGCGCAAACAGCACCGAGCAGGTGAGTTGTGCCATGGCCGCTTCGCCGCCTGCATAGCTGTCGCAGGCCACAAAACCCCGGTGGAATACATTGACGGTCGGGTTGCTGCGCAGCACCCTGCGCCCGAGCGCCATGCCCGCGCCAAATACCCAGGTACCTGGCCCCAGGGCCGATGGCGGCGCGGCCAGCGTGCTGCGCGAAAACACGTTGACCATGCGCATGGCCTTTTCGGGATCGTTCAGCGAGGCCTCGATGAGCGCGGGCGACACCTTCATGGGAAACGCCGTGCCCACCAGCACTAGGTGGCTGATACGGTCCTTGAGCCGCGCGGCGGCCTCCATGGCGATGAGTGAGCCCCAGCTGTGGCCCACCAGCGCCGCGCGCTGCACGCCCGCTGCGTCGAGCAGGGCACCGATGAAGTCGGCTGCCTGCTCCACCGATGCGGGCGCTTCGCCGCCGCTCTTGCAGTGGCCGGGCAGGTCGATGGCCAACACGTTCCAGCCGTGGTTGGCCATGTAGCGGCTTTGCAGAGCCCACACGCTGTGGTCGTTGAGCACGCCGTGGATGAAGACGACGGTGGGCTTGGCCACATCGAACGCCTTGCCGCCGGTGTAGGCATAGATGGCAGCGTCGTTGACTTGGATGAACATGGTCAGGCCCCCGCTTTCTCGGCGGCTTTGAGCGCGCGCTTGAGGTCGTCGATCAGGTCGTCGGCATCTTCCAGGCCGATGGACAGACGGATCGTGCCCTGCGTGATGCCCGCGTTGGCGAGCGCCTCGTCGGTCATGCGAAAGTGTGTGGTGCTGGCCGGGTGGATCACCAGGCTGCGGCAGTCGCCCACGTTGGCCAGGTGGCTGAAGACCTTGAGGGTCTCGATGAACTTCTTGCCCTGCTCGCGGTTGCCCTTGAGGTCGAAGCTGAACACCGAGCCCGCGCCGCGTGGCAGCAGCTTTTGCGCGAGGGCGTGGCTCCCGTGCGACGCCAGCATGGGGTGGCCCACTCGGGATACAAAGGATTGCGCCGCCAGAAATTCGACCACCTTCTCGGTGTTGCGCATGTGCTGCTGCATGCGCAGCGGCAGGGTCTCGACGCCTTGCAGGATGAGCCAGGCTGTGTGTGGGCTCATGCAGGCGCCGAAGTCGCGCAGGCCCTCGCGGCGCGCGCGCAGCAAAAAGGCGCCCACGGTGCTCTCTTCGGTGAACACCATGTTGTGAAAGCCGTCGTAGGGTGCGGTCAGCTCGGCAAATTTGCCAGCGGATTTCGGCCCGTCCCAGTCAAAGCTGCCGCCGTCCACCACGATGCCCCCCACCACGGTGCCGTGGCCCGAGAGAAACTTGGTAGCCGAGTGATAGACCAAATCGGCGCCATGCTCGAACGGCTTGATGAGCCAGGGCGAGGTGAGGGTGGAGTCCACCAGCAGTGGCACACCAGCCTCGTGGGCTATTGAAGACACGGTGGGGATGTCCAGCACATCCAGGCCGGGGTTGCCCACGGTTTCGCCAAAAAACAGCTTGGTGTTGGGGCGCACGGCAGCGCGCCAGCCATCGATGTCGCCGGGTTTGACGAAAGTGGTTTCGATGCCAAAACGCGAGAGCGTGTAGTGCAGCAGGTTCTGTGAGCCGCCATACAGCGCCGTGCTGGCCACAATGTGGCTGCCCGCGCCCATCAGCGTGGCGATGGCCAGGTGCAATGCGGCCTGGCCGCTGGCCGTGGCAATGGCGCCCACGCCGCCTTCCAGCGCTGCAACGCGCTGCTCCAGCACCGCGTTGGTGGGGTTGCTGATGCGGCTGTACACGTGCCCGCCGCGCTCCAGGTTGAACAAAGCGGCCGCATGGTCGCTCGATTCAAAGACGAACGAAGTGGTCAGGTGGATGGGCACGGCGCGCGCGCCGGTGGCGGGGTCGGGGCTTGCGCCTGCGTGCAGGGCCAGCGTGTCAAAGCCGGGGTCGGAGTAACCGGGCATCTGTGTGTCTCCCAAGTTGTCAATGCAGGCGGGCATTGTGGGCTATATTTGCTGGCAATCTGCCCGTGGCGCCAAGTGCCTGCTGCGCGCTTCGGCCATTTTCATCCCTCTCTT
The DNA here is from genome assembly GCF_027492855.1 of Acidovorax sp. Classification (GTDB taxonomy): domain Bacteria; phylum Pseudomonadota; class Gammaproteobacteria; order Burkholderiales; family Burkholderiaceae_C; genus Acidovorax. The sequence continues at coordinate 151,270 of NZ_JAPUDY010000051.1, read as the reverse complement.
TCTTTTTCCTCCCGCTTACCGCCCTCCCGGAGACCCAGCACCATGAAAGTCAGCGACATCCTTCGCGTCAAAGGCAACACGCTCTACACCGCCTCGCCGGACGAGCCGCTGGCCAGGGCCGTGGGCCTGATGGCGGAGCGCGACATTGGCTCCCTGGTGGTGATGGAGCACGGCGATCTGGTGGGCATGCTCACTTTCCGCGAGGTGATCCAGGCTGTGGTGAAGAACGGCGGCAGCGTGGGCACGATGCAGGTGCGTACGGCCATGGACGATGCGCCTTTGACCTGCACGCTTGAAACCGACATGGACGAGGTGCGCCGTATGATGCTGGACCGCCACGCGCGCTACATGCCCGTGATGGACCGCCGGATGCTGATGGGCGTGATCAGCTTCTACGACGTGGCGAAGGCCGTGGTGGACAGCCAGAACTTCGAGAACAAGATGCTCAAGGCCTACATCCGTGACTGGCCCGAGGACGATCCTCGCGGCTGATTCCCGTTTCTCAGAACGTGTCCCGCTCGGGCACGCTGAATTCGTTCACGCCTTCTGGGCGCACAGCCAGGCCTCGATCTCATCTGGCGGCAGTGGTTTACCAAACAAATAGCCCTGCATGACCGGGCATCCATGGGCCTGTAGCCACTGCTGTTGGCCCGTGGTTTCCACGCCTTCGGCCACCACCACCATGCCCAGGCTGTGGGCAATGCTGAGCACCGACACCGTGAGGGCGCGTGCCGTGGGGCTGGTGGTGAGGTCCCGCACAAAGGCCATGTCCAGCTTGAGCTCGCTGATGGGCAGACGGTGCAGATAGCTCAGGCTCGAATAGCCGGTGCCAAAGTCATCCAGCGACAGCTTGAAACCCCGTGTGTGCAGTGTGTTGATGTTGGTCAAGGTTATGGGCCGAACGTCCATCATCACGCTTTCGGTGATCTCCAGCAGCAAATCGCTGGTGCGCAGACCGTGGCGCGTCAGGGCGTCACCGATCTCCTGGGCGAACTCGGGCCTGTGAAAGCTGCGGCCCGATAGATTGACGGCGACGCAGGGCACACTGTGGCCAGCGGCACGCCATGCGGCGAGTTGCCTGCAGGCTTCGTCCAGCAGCCACAGGGTCAGGCCGTGGATCAACCCCGTCTCTTCGGCCACGGGGATGAATTGCGAAGGCGGCACCATGCCCCAACTGGGGTGGTTCCAGCGTGCCAGGGCTTCCACGCCATGCATGGTGCCGGGCGAGCTGCTGAGCACCTGGGGCTGGTAGTGCAGGGTGAGGCCGCGCTCTGCCAGGGCCTGCTGCAAGGCGCGCTCCAGCGATGCGCGGTCTTGCGCGCGGCGGTTCATCTCGGGGCTGAACAACTGCAGGCTGTGCCGGTGGTCGCTCTTGGCCTGGTGCATGGCCTGGTCGGCGTGGCGCAGCAGGGTGTCGATGGTGTCTCCATCGTCCGGAAACATGGCAATGCCGATGCTGGCATGGGGCTGGTTGATCTGCCCGTCGATGTTAAGGGGCTGGACAATCGTCTCCAGCATGCGGTGGGCCATTTGCACGGCCTGCTCGGTGGAGCACTCGGACAGCAGCAGCACGAACTCGTCGCCTGACAGCCTGCCGATCAGGTCGCGTGCACGCAGGCATTGCGTCAGCCGCGTTGCCACCTCACACAGCAGCGCATCGCCCGCCGCATGGCCCTGGGTGTCGTTCACCTGCTTGAAACGGTCCAGGTTCACGAACAGCAGGGCGCCGGAGTGCGCGTCGTGCCGCAGGCTAACCAGCGCGCGCTCCGCACTGCTGCGGAACAGGGCGCGGTTGGGCAACCCCGTCAGCGCATCAAAAAAAGCCAATTGATGGATGCGCTGCTGCGCGTTGTCCCGCTCGATCGCAAGGGCGCATAGCTGCAAGCACACATCCACCAGACGCCGGTGCAGTATGTCGGGTTCTCGCGCTTCGCGAAAATACAAAGCAAACGTACCCACTGGCTTGCCCTGGTGGTTGCGGATGGGGCTGGACCAGCAGGCCCGCAGGCCGATGGGCGTGAACAGCGTATGAAAGTCGGTCCACAAAGGGTCCGTGGTGATGTCGGTGACGGCCACAGATTCGTTCAGATAGGCTGCCGTGCCGCAAGAGCCCGCACGCGGACCAATGGGTTGTCCGTCAATGGCGTTGCAGATATCGAGGGGCAGCCCAGGTGCTGCCAAAGGGCGCAGCTTGCCTTGTGCATCCACGGCGAGAATGGACACGGTCACTTCGGGCGCAATGCGTTCGATCTCGCGGCACACCAGCGCCATCAGATCGCGCAAGGGGGGATCGCTGACCATGCCCTCCAGCACCCGTGTCTGCAACACCTCGTGCATCTTGGTCAGCGTGATGTCCGTCAAGACGGTAATGCTGCCGCCGGGGCCTCCCGATGCATCGGTGGATGCATTGATCATCATCGACACCCAGCGCGGTTGCCCGGTCTTGCTGTACAGCAGTGTTTCGATGTGGAACCGGCCGTGTGTGGCGACGTTGTCGCGGATGCTGGCAAGCAGGGAAGGGTCGGAGTGTGGCCCCAGCAGTATTTGGCTGAGGAGCTTTCCGGCAATCTCGTCCGGCTCAAAACCAAAGAGGCGCGTGAACCCCTGGTTGATGTACACCACGCGCCGAGCGCTGTTGGTCATCACAATCGCGTTGTCGCTGGCATCCAGCGCCCTGCGAAGGGGCGCATCCGGCAACGCTGAGGGGGGTTGCGCAGCGTTGGGAGAGGACGAGCCGGGAGTTGGCGGTGCGGTGGTGGGCATGAACATCCCAAAAATTGTTGACTGATCCTAGCAAGCGTGTCAGGCGATGCCAAGCGTGGCATGCCCTGTATTTCCGGTTTGTGTCACTCATTCCTCACACGGTGACAGTCTTATTGCTGATGCTGCGTCGCAGCATGATCCTTGGGCGGCGCTATGGCATCTTCGGCTCTGGGATAATCCGGCGTCATGAGCGGCAATACCTTTGGCACCCTATTCGCAGTCACCAACTTCGGTGAATCCCACGGCCCGGCCATTGGCTGCGTGATCGACGGTTGCCCGCCCGGCATGCCGCTGGCCGAGGCCGACATCCAGGCCGACCTCGACCGGCGCCGCCCCGGCACCAGCCGCCACGTCACGCAACGCAACGAGCCCGACGCGGTGGAGATACTCTCCGGCGTGTACGAGGGCAAGACCACAGGCACGCCCATCGCGCTGCTGATCGGCAACACCGATCAGCGTAGCAAGGACTACAGCAACATCGCCGAGAGCTTCCGCCCTGGCCATGCCGACTACACCTACTGGCACAAGTACGGCATCCGTGACCCGCGCGGCGGCGGCCGCTCGTCGGCCCGCCTGACCGCGCCGACGGTGGCGGCCGGGGCCGTGGCCAAGAAGTGGCTGGCGCAGCAGTACGGCGCCCAGTTTCGCGCTTGCATGACGCAGCTCGGTGAGCTGGCCATCCCGTTCGAGAGCTGGGACCATGTGCGCGGCAACCCGTTCTTTGCCCCCGTGGCCGACGTGCAGCAATACGAGGATTACATGGATGCCCTGCGCAAGGCCGGGGATTCGTGCGGCGCCCGCATTCGCGTGCAGGCCACCGGCGTGCCGGTAGGGCTGGGCGAGCCGCTGTACGACAAGTTAGATGCCGATATCGCCCACGCCATGATGGGCCTGAACGCGGTGAAGGGCGTGGAGATTGGCGCCGGCTTTGCCAGCGTGGCTCACCGGGGCACGATGCACGGCGACTCGATGACGCCGCAAGGCTTTCGCACCAACAACGCCGGTGGCGTGCTGGGCGGCATCAGCACCGGGCAGGACTTGGAAGTGAGCATTGCGATCAAGCCCACCAGCTCCATCATCAGCCCGCGCGAGTCGATCGATGTGCATGGCAACAGCACCGAGGTCATCACCAAGGGCCGCCACGACCCCTGCGTGGGCATCCGCGCCGCGCCCATCGCCGAGGCGCTGCTGGCGCTGGTGGTGATGGACCACGCCCTGCGCCACCGCGCCCAGTGCGGCGATGTGGTGCCGCCGGTGCCGCCTATCCAGGCATCGTTTCTGTAGTGCGGCGCTGGGGCGGTGTCATCCGCCCTGTGCCCGACGGCCGCGCCATGGGCGGGCGCCAGCCGCTTGCTCAATCACATTGTGGTATTAGTTTGCTATATTTTTTATAGCTTAATGTGCAATGTGGATAAGCGCTAGGTGCCTAAAAGACTACGAGTGAGGTGCAGGAGCGATGGGGCGCGCGCTTACTTGCGCACTTCATCGACCATGGCACGGAAGTCGTCGATGTCTTCAAAGCTGCGGTACACGCTGGCAAAGCGGATGTAGGCCACCTTGTCGAGCTTCTTGAGCTCGCGCATCACCAGCTCGCCGATGCGGCTGGAGATCACTTCGCGCTGGCCCAGGTTGAGCAGTTTTTCCTCGATGCGCTCAATGGCGCTGTCGATCTGGACGGTACTCACGGGGCGCTTGCGCAGCGCCAGGTTGAACGACGCGAGCAGCTTGCCGCGGTCGTACTCGATGCGGCGGCCGTCCTTCTTCACGATGGCCGGGAAGTTAACTTCCGGCCGCTCGTAGGTGGTAAAGCGCTTGTCGCACGCGCCGCACTGGCGGCGGCGGCGAATGAAGACCGCATCCTCAGACACCCGCGTCTCGACGACTTGCGTCTCGAGGTGGCTGCAGAAGGGGCACTTCATGGGCGCTTGTGACCGGGCTTAACGGTACACGGGGAAGCGGGCGGTCAGCGCATTGACCTTGGCCCGCACGGCGGCGATGTTGGCCTCGTCGCGGGGGTTGTCCAGCACGTCGGCGATCAGGTTGGCCGTGATGCGGGCTTCCTCTTCCTTGAACCCGCGCGTGGTCATGGCGGGGGTGCCAATGCGCACGCCGCTGGTCACCATCGGCTTTTCAGGGTCGTTGGGAATCGCGTTCTTGTTGATGGTCATGTGAGCGGCGCCCAGCACGGCCTCGGCTTCCTTGCCGGTGATGCCCTTGGCGCGCAGGTCGACCAGCATCACGTGGCTTTGTGTGCCGCCCGACACGATGCGCAGGCCGCGTGCGGTCAGCGTCTCGGCCACCACCTTGGCGTTCTTGGCCACTTGTTCCTGGTAGGTCTTGAACTCGGGCTGCAGCGCCTCCTTGAAGGCCACGGCCTTGGCCGCGATCACATGCATCAGCGGGCCGCCCTGCAGGCCGGGGAAGATGGCGCTGTTGATGGCCTTTTCGTGCTGGGCCTTCATCAGGATGATGCCGCCGCGCGGGCCGCGCAGGCTCTTGTGCGTGGTGGAGGTGACCACATCGGCGTGGGGCACGGGGTTGGGGTACACGCCAGCGGCAATCAGGCCCGCGTAGTGGGCCATGTCCACCATGAAGATCGCGCCCACGTCCTTGGCCACCTTGGCAAAGCGAGCGAAGTCGATGTGCAGACTGTAGGCCGAGGCTCCGGCGATGATCAACTTGGGCTTGGTCTCGTGCGCCTTCTTCTCCATGGCGTCGTAGTCCAGCGCTTCATTGGCATCCAGACCGTAGGAAACCACGTTGAACCACTTGCCCGACATGTTCAGCGGCATGCCGTGGGTAAGGTGGCCGCCTTCGGCCAGGCTCATGCCCATGATGGTGTCGCCAGGCTTGAGGAAGGCCAGGAACACGGCTTCGTTGGCCGATGCGCCGCAGTGGGGCTGCACGTTGGCGGCCTCGGCACCGAAGATTTGCTTGACGCGGTCGATGGCCAGTTGCTCGGCCACGTCCACATGCTCGCAGCCACCGTAGTAGCGCTTGCCTGGGTAGCCTTCGGCGTACTTGTTGGTCAGTTGGGTGCCCTGCGCCCACATCACGGCGGGGGAGGCGTAGTTCTCGCTGGCGATCAGCTCGATGTGATGCTCTTGCCGGGCATTTTCAGCCTGGATAGCGGCAAACAGCTCGGGGTCGGTTTGTTCGACGAGGATATTGCGGTCGTACATGATGTTGGCAGTCCTATGAACTTGTGTCCCTTGAAACAAGGGCTGCCCAGGCGAACGGCTGAACGCAGAGGGGATGAGCCCCGTGCGGCACGCTTCCCAGTGGTTCACAAGAGGCAAGCCCTTGCTGGTTTCCACGTCAGCGGCAGCACCCTGTGTGTCGGATGCCGCGCCTATCGCCAGTCGCGTACCCCGTTAGTGTAGCCGACGGCGGCGTATCCACCGCGTGGCTGCCGCTGGGCGCCGGCCGTCGTTACAGACCTGACAACAAGGCCACTTTGTCCACGGCCGCAGGCGATGCAGCAGGTGGCGCTACCGCAGGGATGCTCTGTGCAGGTGCCTGGGTGGACAGCGATGGGGGCGGGTTCATTGGCATCGTGCGCCCGCCTGCCACCTGGCGCAGGCGGAAATGCTCGGCCAGCACCTTGGCGGCGTAACCGCCGTCATCGGGCAGGTTGGCTGCACCCACGTAGTAGCGCAGGCCGCCTTCGAGCGAACCGGCGCGTGCAATGCACTCCTGCAAGACCTTGACGCCCACGCGCAGATTGGTCACGGGGTCGAAGGCCGCCAAGTGTCCTCCGAAGCTCTGGTACTTGTCGGTGTGCACGCGGGTCATGACCTGCATGAGCCCTTGGGCGCCCACGGGGCTCTCCGCAAATGGGTTGAAGCTCGACTCGATCGCCATGATGGCCAGGATCAGCGTGGGATCGATCTTGGAGCGGGCTCCGATGTCATAGGCCTCGGCCACCAGCACGCTCAGTGGCTCGGGCGCCACGCGGTACTTCTTGCTGAGCCAGAAGGCCACCGCCGCCTGCTCCTTGGGCAGATCCTTGGGGTTGGCCGCCGTGGCGCGCTCACTGGCTTCGGGCTCGATGGACATGCCCAGCATTTCCACCTGGCGGGCCTGCAGCCAGCCCATGAGGTGCCCTTCGCCAGCCTGGCGCAGATCGGGCCGGGCGGTGAGGGCAATGATGACAAAGGCAACGGCCAGGCCGATGAGGGCAAAGCTGTTGTGGGTGATTTCAAGAAAACCTTCGGTCACGTCGGCCGCGAAGGTTCGCACGCCGGAGACTATTTTTCCTGACGCTGTCATAGCTCTTCCTTTCTGAGGCGCAACGGGAGAGTGGTGCAGTCGCGAGGACTGCAACCTTCCCGGCAAGTCGCCTGGATTGGTACGCCATCAAGTTCGAGCTGCACATCGTGGGGTGCTTTATTGCCCTGGTTTGACTTAGCCGGGTTCGGCAGCGGGTTGGGGTTTTTACTAGCCTGTTTTGGGGCTGGCGGATTCTAGAAGTTCACTAAATGCATAGTCAATACTAACAATTTCAATTATTAGACATTTAAGTTGTTAAAAACATGTAAAAAACCACAGCTATCGAGTGCTTTTCAGGGGCTGGGGACGCCTGGCGCGGAAAGCTGAGGCCAGGCGTTCAAGCCAAATTCAATCGGCCGTCTGGCCGTCATTGAGAATCCGATTTGAGTGGGACCCGCGACTTTGGTAAGGTGGGGGTGCCTGTCTAGTTCAGGCATCGCCAGACAAAGCGAAGTCTCCCTCCGAGGGCATTCAGTGCCGAGGTGCAGCAGATGCCGCTTTCATGGCAACCCTTGGAGGCAATACCTTGCCTCCGCGCCATGTGGACCTTCATCTCCGCATCGCGACCGATGGCAAAGACCGTTGTGTCAGCCGTCAAGCCCGGCGGGCAGGCCGTAAGGCCCTGTCTGTCGGGCTTTCTTCTTTTTGGCGCACGCCCAGGCTCTTGGTTTTGGGGGATTGCTTCTAATATAGATAATGGGGGTTGTTCCCTGGAGTGACGGCGATGCGCGAGGAGCGGCGGAGGCTGCTTCTGCGAGGGGCTGCAGCAGTCAATCCACCCGTCCAAGGCCTTGTGCCAGATCATTCCGATGGGCTTGGCGCCGCACCCTGCGGCAGCTTGTTGGCCGAACCCGGTGAAAATAGCTCTTTTATTGTCTCGGTATGCACTTGATGGTGCGATTGCCTTGGCAAGTCCTCAGGCAGTGCGCTTGGGGCGCTTTTGTTATCCATTGGATCCATGTTTCCTTTTTTTTCCCGCAGCAAAATGTCCGACGCACCTGAAGTGAATCCGGCCCCGGCCAAAACCCAAGAGCCGCACCCGCTCGATGCGCTGACCGGCGGCGCTTTTTCTGCCGCCACCTCCGGCGAGCGCGCCTCCCGCATCCGTGACTGGCTGGCGACCCAGCCCGCGCACGAGCAATTGCAAGAGGTTTTCAAGGAACTGAGCGGTCGTGACAAGGGCGCGGCCCGTGCCGTGCGCGAGCGCCTGGACGAAATCCGCCGAGCAAAGGGGCAAGAAGCCATTGCCGCCGAGTGGGCCGACAAGGCCCAGGCGCTGCTGGCGGCTCCCAAGCTTAATATTGCAGATGCCCTGGCCTGGCAGCGGGATGCCGCGAAGGCTGGTGCGCCCTTGTCGCGCGAGCCGCTGTCGCTGCTCAAGGTGCAAGTGGCAGATCGCGTGAAAGTGATCGAAGACCTGCAGCACCGCGTGCAGGTTCAGCGCGAAGCCGCCGTGTTGCTGGCCCAGCGCATCGAAGTGCTCTCGACCAAGCCCTGGCGCGATGCCCATGCTGCGCTGGAGCTCTTGCGCGCCGACGTCGCACGCTGGCAAGAGCAGGCCCAGGAGCTGACGGGCGACGCGAGCTGGGCGAGCGTGGAAGCCCGCTTTCCACCGCTGCTGGACGCATCGCGCACCCAATTGCTGGTGGTGTGGGAGGCTTTCCAGCCCGCCGTGGCCCAGGCCGCTGCCGCTGCCGAAGATGCTGCTGCACCGCTGCCCCCCGTGCCCGTGTGGGCCGATGAGCTGCGTGCCGCGCGGGGCCTGCCGACCGAGGCATCGGCTGCTGCAGCCGCCGCGAAGCCCGCCCGCGCTGTAAAGCCCAAGGTAGCCCCTGAGGTGGTGGAAAAGGCTGCTCAGACCGTGCGCGAGGCCTTGGCGACGCTGGAAAAAGAAACCGCTGAAGGCCACGGCAAGGCCAGCGCCGGTGCGGCTGCCGCATTGCGGGCCGTGCTCAAGGTGAACGGTAAACACATCGACAACGCGCTGGAGCAGCAAGTGCACACGGCGCTGGTGGCGGCCGGTGAGCTGGAAGGCTGGCAGCGCTGGAGCGCCGACCAGGTGCGTGAAGACCTGGTCGCCAAGGCCGAGGCACTGATCAACCGCCCCGAGGGCCAGGCCTTGGGTGGCCGAAAGATGCAGGAAACCCTGCGCAACCTGCGTGACCAATGGAAGCAGGCAGACCAGGGCGGGGCGCCCAACCACGCCCTGTGGAAGAAATTCGACGAGGCCTGCAACGCCGCGCACAAGGTCGTCGAGGCCTGGCTGGACAAGATCCGCACCGAGGCGGCTGAACACAAGGCGCAGCGCCTGGCCCTGATTGAAGAAGTCAAGGCCTGGGCGCAAGAGCATGCCGCATCGACCGACTGGAAGGGCGTCAACCGCGCGTTGTACCAGTTTGGCGACCGCTGGCGCGAGGGCGGCCATGTGGGCGAAAAGCTGTTTGCCGAGCTGCAGCCGCTGTGGAAGCAGGCCATTGCCCTGGCCGCCGCCCCGCTGGAGGCCGCGCAAAAAGAAAGCCTGGCCCGCCGCCACGCCATGATCGAAGAGGCCGTGGTGCTGGGTGCTGCACCCACGTTGCGCATTGATGCCGTCAAGGCGCTGCAGCAGCGTTGGCAGTCTGAGGCGCAAACCGTGCCACTGGATCGCAAACACGAGCAAAAGCTGTGGGATGCTTTCCGCAAGCCCATCGACGAAGCCTTCAACCGCAAGTCGGCCGACCGCGAAAAGGCCGTGACCGAACTGAGCGCACGCGATCGCGTGGTGCTGGACGCCTCCAAGGCCCTTGAAGCCGCCAATGCCACGGGCGATGCGCAGCAGATCCGCGCCGCCGTGCAGGCTCTGGAGGCGGCGCTGCGTGGCCAGGCGCAGGCCGCCGAAGCGGCAGCCTCTGCGCAGAAAACCGAACAAAGTGCCGCCGCATCGGTGGCACAGGCCGATGAGGCCGCTGCGGCATCTGGCGATGGTGAGGCGTCAGCGGCAGGCGTGGCTGCTGACGGCGAAGCAGCAGCAGCAGCCCCTGCTGCTGCCCCGGTAGCCCCACCCAAGCCCGCCCGCCCTGTGGTGGCCGTGCGCGGCGACGACCGCCCTGGCATGAAAAAAGACGCACCAGCAGCCCCTGGGCGTGGTGCGCGCCCAGGTGACCGCCGCGATGGCCGCCCTGGTGACCGTGACGCTGGCCGTGGCCCGCGCGCCGATGGCCGCTTTGGCGATCGCAACGACCGTGGCGGCCGCATGGGGGATCGTCCCGCTTACGAAGACCGTGGCCCTCGTTTGGGTGATGCTGCGTTCCGGGCCCAGCGCGAAGCCATGGAGCATGCGCAACTGGCATTGAAAAAGCTCGCGGCCCAGGCCCATGGCGAGACGCTTACCCAGTTGATGACCGCCTGGGAAAAGCGTGACCAGGCCCAGGTGCCGAGCACGCAGGACCTGGGTGGCCGCGTGGCGGCCTCTGTGCGCGGTGCGTGGACCCAGGCACTGTCATCGGCCCCCCAGGGTGATGCGTCCGAAGCACTGTTGCGCCTGGAGATGGCCGCAGAAGCGCCGACGCCAGCCGAACACATCGCTGCACGGCGGATGCTGCAATTGCAGCTGCTGACGCGCCGCAACGACCCAGCCCCCGTGCAAACCTGGGGCCAGGATGTCGCCCGTGTGCTGGCCAGTGCCAGCGATGCGGCCAGTGCGCGGCGTCTGCAGAACGTGCTGAAGACGCTGCTTCGCAAGTAAGCGGGCGGGTCTTGTACGCAGCGGCCCTTGCGGGTGCGCTGCGTATGCGCGGATGGCGGGGCCGCCTTGGCGGCTCTGGCATTGGCAGAATCATGCGGTGCCAAAAACAAAAAAGGCCGTTGCGATTGCAACGGCCTTTTTCTATGTTTGGTGCCCAGGAGAGGACTCGAACCTCCACGATGTTACTCGCTAGTACCTGAAACTAGTGCGTCTACCAATTCCGCCACCTGGGCTTTCAGATCAGCTTTGAATTATAGAACGCTTTTTCGAAGGCTCTGGCCAGTTTGCCGAAATTTTTGAAATGGTGCGTGATGGCGTTGCGCGTGCATGCGGGGAGGGGCTGGCTCGCTCTGCGAATGTAGCTTCGCACACTGGTTTGAGAGAGCTGGGAAGGGTGCCAGATGGGAGTGCTTGAAAAATAAAAAAGCCGCTGTGGGTACAGCGGCTTGAATATTTTGAAAACCAGCACTGGTTCTCGTTAAACTTGGTGCCCAGGAGAGGACTCGAACCTCCACGATGTTACTCGCTAGTACCTGAAACTAGTGCGTCTACCAATTCCGCCACCTGGGCATTTCAGGAAAGACTCAGATTGTATAACAAAAAAACCACCCCCGGCGCGCAGTCCGCGCATTTGTCGGACGAGATTGAAGGCAGCGTGCAGGGGCACCGTGATGGACACGGTTTTGTCATCCGCGACGATGGCGAAGGCGACATTTACATCCCCCCCAACGAAATGCGCGCTGTTCTGCACAAGGACCGTGTGCGCGTGCGCATCGTGCGCCAAGACCGCCGTGGCCGTCCCGAAGGCCGCGTGGTCGAGATCATCGAACGCCCGCCCCAGCCCATCATTGGCCGCCTGCTGCAGGAAAGCGGTGTTTGGCTGGTAGCGCCCGAGGACAAACGCTACGGCCAGGATGTGTTGATCCCCAAGGGCGCCACTGGCGCGGCCAAACCTGGGCAGGTCGTCGTCGTCGAATTGACCGAACCGCCCGCGCTGTTCGGCCAGCCCGTGGGCCGCATCACCGAAGTGCTGGGCGAGGTCGATGACCCCGGCATGGAGATCGAAATTGCTGTGCGCAAGTATGGCGTGCCGCACGAGTTTTCGGCGGAAGGCCTGGCGCAAGCCAAAGAGCTGCCCGACAAGGTGCGCGCCCAGGACAAGAAGCGCCGCGTGGACCTGACCGACGTGCCTCTGGTCACCATCGACGGTGAAGACGCGCGCGACTTCGACGACGCCGTGTACTGCGAGCCCGCGAAGGTTGGGCGCAGCAAGGGCTGGCGCTTGCTTGTGGCCATTGCCGACGTGAGCCACTATGTGGAGACCGGCAGCCCCATCGACATCGACGCCTATGACCGCGCCACCAGCGTGTATTTCCCGCGCCGCGTGATCCCCATGCTGCCAGAGAAGCTCAGCAATGGCCTGTGCTCGCTCAACCCCGATGTGGAGCGCCTGTGCATGGTTTGCGACATGCTGGTCACGGCCAAGGGCGAGGTGCATGCCTACCAGTTTTACCCGGCCGTGATGTTCAGCCACGCGCGCTTTACTTACACCGAGGTGGCGGCGATATTGGCCAACACGCGCGGCCCCGAGGCCAGCAAGCGCAAGGACCGCGTGAAGGATTTGTTGAACCTGCACGACGTGTACCGGGCGTTGCTCATTGCGCGCAAGCAGCGTGGCGCGGTGGATTTTGAAACCACCGAGACGCAGATCGTCTGCGACGAAAACGGCCGCATCGAAAAAATCGTGCCGCGCACCCGCAACGATGCACACAAGCTCATCGAAGAAGCCATGCTCGCCGCCAACGTGTGCAGCGCCGACTTCATCGCCCAGGGCGGCCAGCCCGGCCTGTTCCGTGTGCACGAAGGCCCCACGCCCGAGAAGCAGGAGATCCTGCGCAATTACCTCAAGGCCATGGCCGTGGGCATGACGATTGGCGACGATCCCAAGCCCGCCGAGTTCCAGGCGATTGCCGAGGCCACCAAGGAGCGGCCCGACGCGCAGCAGATCCACACCATGCTGCTGCGCTCCATGCAGCAGGCCATCTACACGCCCATCAACAGCGGCCACTTTGGTTTGGCGTTCGACGCCTATACGCACTTCACCAGCCCCATCCGGCGCTACCCGGACTTGCTGGTGCACCGGGTCATCAAGGCCATTCTCAGCAAGACCCAGTACAAGCTGCCGTCGCTGCCCACCCCCGGCGAGGCGCACGCCAAGCTCGCCAAGCGCCTGGCCGCGCGCGTGGCCGCGCCTGGCACCCAGCCGCGCAAAGAGGTGAAACCACCGAGCCGCGAGGTTCAGGCCTGGGAGGCTGCGGGCCTGCACTGCAGTGCCAACGAACGCCGTGCCGACGAGGCCAGCCGCGATGTGGAAGCCTGGCTCAAGTGCAAATACATGCGCGAGCACCTGGGCGAGGAATACAGCGGCGTCGTCAGCGCAGCGACCAGCTTCGGCATCTTCGTCACTCTGGATGCGATGTACGTCGAAGGCCTGGTGCACATCACCGAGCTGGGCGGCGAATACTTCAAGTTCGACGAAGCACGCCAGGAACTGCGTGGCGAGCGCACCGGTATCCGTTATGCCATCGGTGCACGTGTACGGGTGCAGGTCAGCCGCGTCGATCTGGACGGGCGCAAGATCGACTTCCGTCTGGTGCGCGAGGGCGAGGAGCTGCTGGGCCGCGCGCTCAAGGACAAGGGCATGGGCCCTGACGGCGCAGGCGGCGGCGCACGCAAGGCCGGTGGCCGTGCGAGTGGCCGCAAGGCAGACAAAGGTGCTGCGATGTCGGTCACCGAGAAGGCGGGCCTGACCCGCGAGCGTGCGGCGCGTTCGCCCATCCAGTCGCTGAAGGCTTCGGTCAAGAAAGCGGTAGCGGGCAAGTCCAGCAAAGGCAAGGCGCGCAAGCCACACCGGGGATGATCGCTCACGACCCCCAGGGCGCTCGCTACTGCATCAGATTGCTCACTAATTAATAGCTGCTACCGCTTGATGGACGGGCGGTAGCAGCTATTTTTATTTGAATTTTCTGGTGTGCCGGTGCGTTGGATGAGGCAGAGCCCTCCAGAAAACGCGCATACCGCTGCGCCGTGTCGGCGGGAGCTTCCATCATGGGCAGATGGCCGATGCCGGGCAGGGCTTCCAGTTGTGCCTGGGGCAACAGCTTCTGCAAGGACAGCAGGCCCGAACGATCGAACACGCGGTCGCTGTCGCCCCACAGCGCGAGCACGGGGTGCTTCTGCAGATCGCCCAGCCGTTGTTCCAGCAGGTAGCGGTCCTTGAGCTGAGCGTCCCACAGGCGGGTGTTCGATGGCGCGTTGCGCAGCGCTGCCTGCTCGGTGGCGTGCAGGATGGGGTAGGGCAGGAAGGGGCGCTTTTCAAACACCAGGTCCATCATGGCGCCGAAGGCAGCGGCGTCGTGGGCGACCAGCGGGCGCTGCCCGGTGTCGATGAGCCGGTCCATGGTGCTGGGCTTGGGCGAGCGGATGCCGTGGGGTGCGCCGATGAAGGCCACGCTGGCCACGCGCTCGGGGTGCTGCAGCGCAAACAGCGCGGCGATGGTGCCGCCCATGGAGTTGCCTGCGAGGTGGGCCTTTTCGATGCCCAGCGTGTCCAGCAATGCGCCCAGGCGCTGGGTGTGGGCGGCGTAGTCATAGGGTTGGTCGTCCAGCCGCGTGCTCTCGCCAAAACCGGGGAAGTCTGGGGCAACCACCCGGTACTGGCCGGTGAGGGGACGCGCAAAATCCACCCAATGGTCCTTCTCCGCAAAAATGCCGTGCAGCAGCACCAGGGGTGTCGTTCCTGGGTTTGTGGGCGCTGGCTGGGATGGCGCACCGCTGTCCAGGTAGTGGATGGTGTGTAGCGCGGCGGTGGTGGTTTTTTCCTCCATGCCCGAGAGGCTGCGGTTGAGGTGGAGCAGGGGCTCCTCCAGCAGCGACGGGGCGCCGTAGTAGAAACCCACGCCGCTGAGGGCGAGGGCGGCGGCAACAGAAAAGAAGGCAATGCGTTTCAAGACCCAGTCTCCAGAAAGAAAAGTAAGGGCGACGTGCGGGCGTTGGCCTGCCGCAGCGCGCCGTGCTTGGCGGCACGCACATGGCCCGGGCAAGGCTACCGAGAGCCGTGCTTCAAGACTTGTAGGTTTGGGCTATGCCGCAGCGAACGAACACCCTGACGCTGGGCGCTGACCGGGCGCTGTATATGGGTGAGATCCCGGCCACGGGCTGGCATTGCCATGCATCGCCTGTGTTGCTGATGGGGCTCTCGGGCCGGTTTGCTTTGCACTGGGGGCCGGGGCGGGTGGAGACCTGCCACAGCGCGCTGGTGGATGCGGGCGTGGAGCATCTGTTCGACCCTTGCGGCGAGGTGGTGGCGCTGGTGTACCTGGAGCCGGATTCGCTGGAGGCGCGCAGCCTGCGCAACATTTTCCAGCGGCAAGGCGGGGTGTTGCTGGATGTGGCGGCGCCCGTGCGCACCCGTGCCGCTATGGACGCTTGTCTACACGCCTTTGATCTACCGTCCCTTCTGCATTGCCACCTGCTGGAGGCCGGCCCCCCGCTCGACCCGCGCGTGGCCCGCAGCCTGCAGTTCCTGCGCCGCCCGCAAGAGGAGCAGGGGCGCCTGGCGCGGGCGGGGCTGGCATCTGTGGCGCAACTGTCCGCTTCGCGCTTCAATCATTTGTTCCGCGCCGAAATGGGCGTGAGCCTGCGCAGCTACCGCGTGTGGTCGCAGGTGCGGCTGGCCATGGCCGGGCTGGCGGTCAGCCCGCGCCTGACGGATGCGGCACTGCATGGTGACTTTGCCGACTCGGCGCATTTCAGCCGCATGTTCCGCCAGACCTTTGGCATGACGCCATCGAGTGTGCTCAAGCCGCTGCGGCAGGTCACGCTGCTCGGGTAACTCCCGGTACCCGCCCATCAACCGCCCACGTGCCGCGCCAGTGCACTGGCTGTCAGCGCCTGGCCCGCTGGCCAGGCATCGGCCGCCTGGCCATGTTGGTACACGGCTTCGCTCGCTGCGCGCAGGGCGCTGGCACCGGCGGCCAGGTGCGCGCCCACCATGCCCGCCAGCACATCGCCTGTGCCTGCGGTGGCCAGCCGTGCATTGCCCGTGGGGTTGATGGCGGGCACGCGGTCGGGCGCGGCGATCACGGTGCCTGAGCCTTTGAGCACAGCCACGCAGTTGAACTGGTCCGCCAGTTGCTGCGCGGCGCCCAGCCGGTCGGCCTGGACTTCGGCGGTGGTGAGGCCCAGCAGGCGGGCTGCCTCCAGCGGATGGGGGGTGATGACCGTGGGCTGCCCATGCTGGCCGCGTGCCACCACCAGCGCGTGCAGGGCCGCTTCAGTGGCGATAGTGTTGAGCGCGTCGGCATCCAGAACCAGGCGGGCCGCGCGGGTGATGAGCTTGGGCAGCACGGGCGCCACGGCTTGCCCGCCGCCACAGCCGCAGACCACGGTGAGCTGCTCCAGCTCCAGGACCTCGAAGCGGCGGAACATCAGCTCGGGCTGCTCCAGGTCGAGCTGAAGATGGCCGTTGTCGAGCAGAGCCACCAGCACCCGGCCCGCGCCGCTGTGCAGCGCCGCCGATGCGGCCAGCAGGGCGGCGCCCGCCATGCCCATGCCGCGCGCCGCCAGGCCCTCGCCACCCACCACGGCCACGTCGCCATAGCTGCCCTTGTGGCTGGCGTGGGCGCGGGGGGCTGCCAGCGCGGGGCCGCAGAGCCAGGCGTTGGGGGGCTCGTGCCCGGTGGCTGCGCCCAGGTCGTCCAGCCACACCTGGCCCGCGGCATCGCGCCCGGCGGTGGTGAACAGGCCGGGCTTGAGGGTCAGCAGGCTCAGCGTATGGCGCGCCGGGCGCGGGTGGTGGTTGTTGTGGGGGCTTGTGGCGCCAGGGGCAAAGCCCGGTGCGAACTGGCCGGTGTCGGCGTCCAGCCCACTGGGCAGGTCCACGGCCAAGACCGGCGCGGGGCTGTGTTGCAGCGCCTGCAGGCAGGCTTGCAGCCGTGCGTCGGGTTCGCGGGCAGGTGCGTTGGGCGATGAGGAAACGCCTATGCCCAGTAAGGCGTCGATGCACAGGTCGTTCGGGCCGAGATCAGCGGGGACGGCATCGGCCCACAACACGCCAGCGGCCTGGGCGCGTTGCCAGGATGCTTTGGCGTCTGCCGGGGCGGTGTCTGGGTGGCCCAGCCAGGTTACGACCACCTGGCGGCCGCTGCGCTGCAAGTGCATGGCGGCCTCCAGCCCGTCGCCGCCGTTGTTGCTGGGGCCGCAGGCGATCCACACCGTGCGGGCATGGGGCGCCAGGGCCTGGGCCAGCCGTGCCACGGCCAGGCCGGCGCGCTGCATCAGGGTGTGTGGTGGCAGGGCTGCGGCCGCCTCCCGCTCCAGGCGGCGCGTGGCGGCGGTGTTGAACAGGGGGTGGGGCTGGTGGGCGGTGATGCGGTACATGGGGCGAGGTGCGCGGCAGTGCACTCGCCATTGTGCGCCGCAGCCCTGGGGTTCAGAACCGCCGCATCCCCAGTCCTTCGAGCGACACCTCGGGTTCGCGCTGGGCGATCAGGTCGGCCACGGCCCGTGCGCTGCCGCAGGCCAGGGCCCAGCCGCTAGCGCCGTGGCCGGTGTTGAGCCACAGGCCAGGCACGCCGCTGGCGCCCACCACGGGGGCGCCGTCGGGCAGCAAGGGGCGGGCACCGCGCCAGATCTGCAGGCCCGATGAGAGTTGTGCACCGCCCGGAAACCAGTCGTTGAGCGTGCGGTACAGGCGCTGCAAGGTAGCGGTGTGGTGCTCGGCGTCTGCACCTGCCAGCTCGGCGCCGCCCGCAATGCGCACGCGCTGCCCCAGGCGGGTGATGGAGATTTGCTGGGCCGCGTCCACCACGCTGGCGCGGGGGGCGTGGGTGGCTTCACGCAGCGGCGCGCTGACCGAGTAGCCATACACCGCCGCCATCGGCAGGTGCAGGCCCAGTGCAGGCATCAGCGTGGCCGAGGCCATGCCTGCGCACAGCACCACGGCGTCGAAACGGCGCAAGTCAGGTTCGCCCTGCAGCGCCACGCCGATGGGGCTGCTGCTGATGCGCTCGACGCGGGTGTTGAACACAAAGTGCACGCCTGCGCCCTGGGTGCCCTGGCGCAGCATCTGCGCAAACAGGCGGCAATTGCCCGCGCGGGCGTCGGGCAGGTGGATGGCGCCTGCCAGCGGCGCCTCGGGCGAGAGGCCGGGTTCGATCTGGCGTGCCGTGTCGGCGTCGATTTCGCACAGGGCCACGCCGCTGTCGCGCAGCACCTGCAACGCGGGTTGGAGCTGGGCGCGCTCTTGCTCGGTGCGCAGCAGCACCAACCGCCCTTCGCTGGCTTCGAAGTCGAGTTCGTGCTGGCTGGCAATGGCCTGCAGGCGCCCCTGGCTGTATTGCGCCAAGCGCTCCAGGGTGGCGGCCGGAGCGCTGTTGGCACGTGTGGCCCTGCGCCAGCGGCGCAGCCAGGCCCAGTTGTCGCGGGTCAGCCCACCCGCCAGGCGCAGCGTGGCCTGGGGGCCCATCAGCCGCACTACATGGCCGAATCCGGGCACGGCCCAGGGGCTGAGCAGGTGGGGGGCGAGCAGGCCCGCCGTCGCAAAGCTGGCTTCTTCGGCCGCGGCGCTGCGCTGCTCAAAGACGGTGACTTCATGGCCGTCGTGGGCCAGTTCGTACGCAGTGGTGACGCCGATGATCCCGGCGCCCACGATGGCAATCTTCATGAATATGGGTATTTTTGGGCTCTAGCGCTTTATTGTCAAGCGCTGGTAGCTATTGTATTTGTAGCAACTTCTCGATCTGCAGACTCACGTTCAGCACTGTGTCGTCTCGCAGGGCGCCATGCCAGACCATCATGCCCACAGGGAGTTCCCCTTGCACGTGGCAGGGCAGGGACAGCGCGCAGCCATCCAGCAGGTTCACCACACTGGTGTTGCGCAGCAGCAGGTTGTTGACGCGGAAGAACTCGGCGTCTCTCGCGGCGTCCTGCGCCTTGTCCGCGCCGTTGGCTGGCGCGACATCGGCAATGGCAGGCGCCACGATGGGGACCGTGGGGGACAGCAGGGCGTCGTAGTCTTCCATGTCGGCGAGCATCCGGGCGATCCATTGCTGGCGCGCCTGGAGCAAATCGACATATTCCCAAGCCATCAGGGTGACGCCTTTTTCGATGCGCATGCGCACACGGGGGTCGTAGCAGTCACCCGCGCGCTGCAGTAGCTCGCGGTGCCAGGCGTAGCTTTCGGGGGCCGCAAAGCCGTAGGCGGGCTGCTCCAGCGCGGCGGGCAGGGCAATGGTGTCGATGTGTGCACCGGCCTGGCGCAGGGTATCCAGGCTGCGCTCGAAGGCGCGGGCCACGGTGGCGTCCAGCCCGTCCAGGAACAGGGTGGATGGCACGGCGAGTCGGTATTGGGACAGGGGCGCCAGGCTGCGCGTGACGCGCCGGGCGGCCAGTACCTCGTGGACCACGATGGCGTCGCGCACGGTGCGCGTCATGGCGCAGGCGGTGTCGAGCGTGGTGGACAGCGGCACGGCGCCGGTGGTTGGCACCAGGCGGGTGGTGTTTTTGAAACCCACGATGCCGTTGAGCGCCGCAGGAATCCGGATGGACCCGCCGGTGTCCGACCCCAGGCCGATGAAAGCCGCCCCCGTGGCTACCGACACCCCGGCGCCAGAGGACGAGCCCCCCGGCACGCGTGGCGCGCCGGGCAGGGCGCCAAAGCGTGCATCCCACGCCGCTGGTGTGCCGAAGTGGGGGTTGACGCCCACGCCCGAGAAGGCGAATTCCACCATGTTCGTCCGGCCGATCAGGTTGGCGCCCGCCGCCCGCAAGCGGGCCACCGCAGGGCAATCCTTCGCGGCCGCAGGGGCATCGGCCAGGGCTGTGGAGCCTGCCGGGGTGGCCTGGCCCGCGATGTCGAACAAGTCCTTGACCGACACCGCCAGCCCGGCCAGGGGCAGGTGGGCCAGGTCGCGCTGCACCACTGTGGTGCGTGCCGCGTCGAACAGGGTGCGCACAAAACTGTGGGTGTTAGAAGGCGCCTGTGCGGCTTTGATGCAGCGCTCCAGCTCGGCGGGCGCGGTGGTGGTGCCGGCCCGCAGTTGGTCGCGAGTGGTGATCAGGTCAGCGAGCATGGTGTGCTAGAATCTTTGGGTTTTGCTGGAAGTAGCGGCGCAAGCGGTGCATGCAACGTGCAGTCATCGTGAGTGTTGCGGCTGTGGCAAGACCAATCGCAAACCAGCCCTGTCAAGGTGTTGCAGCGTTCGTGAGGAACACGGCGCAGCAAATATTGGGGCTGATTTTAGACCTAACCTTTGGAGTATTTTTATGTCCGTTACCATGCGCGAAATGCTGGAAGCCGGTGTCCACTTCGGTCACCAAACCCGCTTCTGGAACCCCAAGATGGCCCCCTACATCTTCGGCCATCGCAACAAGATTCACATCATCAACCTGGAAAAGTCGCTGCCACTGTTCCAGGAAGCCCAAAAGTTCGCCAAGCAACTGGCTGCCAACCGCGGCACCATCCTGATGGTCGGCACGAAGCGCCAAGCCCGTGAAATCCTGTCCACCGAAGCCCTGCGCGCTGGCGTGCCTTTTGTGGACCAGCGTTGGTTGGGCGGCATGCTGACCAACTTCAAGACCGTCAAGACCTCGATCAAGCGCCTCAAGGACATGAAGGCCCAGCAAGAAGCTGGCCTGGACAGCCTGAGCAAGAAGGAGCAACTGACGTTCTCCCGCGAAATCGAAAAGCTCGAAAAGGACATCGGCGGCATCCAGGACATGGCTGCTTTGCCTGACGCCATCTTCATCATCGACGTGGGCTTCCACAAGATCGCCGTGGCCGAAGCCAAGAAGCTGGGCATTCCGCTGATCGGCGTGGTTGACACCAACCACTCGCCCGAAGGCATCGACTACGTGATCCCCGGCAACGACGACTCGGCCAAGGCCGTGACGCTGTACGCCCGTGGTATCGCTGACGCGATCATCGAAGGCCGTGCCAACGCCGTGAACGAAGTCGTGAAGGCCGCCACCGCCGAAAG
Source organism: Acidovorax sp. (assembly GCF_027492855.1). Classification (GTDB taxonomy): domain Bacteria; phylum Pseudomonadota; class Gammaproteobacteria; order Burkholderiales; family Burkholderiaceae_C; genus Acidovorax. The sequence goes on along the minus strand of NZ_JAPUDY010000051.1, from coordinate 130,471 downwards.
CAGCACCGACGAATTCGTGGAAGTGCAAGAAGCCGCCGCCTGATACCCGGCTGCGCGATCCGTCGCGAACAAAAGCGGGGCCCCTGGTGAGCCCCCTTTTTTTTAGCCCGAATCTGAACCCACTGAACTGAACACTGAAGGAATAAAGATGGCTGCAATTACCGCAAGCATGGTTGCCGAACTGCGTGGCAAGACCGACGCCCCGATGATGGAATGCAAGAAGGCCCTGACGGAAGCCGACGGCGACATGGCCAAGGCCGAAGAGCTGCTGCGCGTCAAGCTCGGCACCAAGGCTGGCAAGGCCGCTTCGCGCGTCACCGCTGAAGGCGTGGTCGCCAGCTTCATCAACGGCACTACCGGCGCCCTGGTCGAAGTGAACAGCGAAACCGACTTCGTCTCCAAGAACGACAGCTTCATCGCACTGGCCAACGCCGCCGCCAAGCTGGTGGCCGAGCACAACCCTGCTGACGTGGCTGCCCTGGGTGCACTGGCCTACGAACAAGACAGCTTCGGCCCCACGCTGGAAGACGTGCGCAAGGGCCTGATCGGCAAGATCGGCGAGAACATGTCGTTCCGCCGCTTCAAGCGTTTCAGCGGCTCCAACCTGGCGGCTTACCTGCACGGTTCGCGCATTGGCGTGGTCGTCGAGTTTGAAGGTGACGCCACTGCCGCCAAGGACGTGGCCATGCACGTGGCCGCCATGAAGCCCGTGGCCCTGACCAGCGCCGACGTGCCTGCCGACCTGATCGCCAAGGAGCGCTCGGTCGCTGAAGGCAAGGCTGATGAAGCCAACAAGGAGCTGGTAGCTGCTGGCAAGCCCGCACAAAGCGCCGAAATCACCGCCAAGCGCATCGACGGCGCCGTGCAGAAGTACCTCAAGGAAGTCTCGCTGGCCGACCAGGTCTTCGTGAAGGCCGCTGACGGCAAGCAGACCGTGGCCCAAATGCTCAAGGCCGCCAACACCACCATCAAGGGCTTCACGCTCTACGTGGTGGGCGAAGGCATCGAGAAGAAGGTGGACGACTTCGCCGCCGAAGTGGCTGCCCAAGTGGCTGCCGCCAAGGCCGCTGCCTGATCGTTCCCTGCAACAACCCCACCCAAGCCCTGCACCACCTACCGGAGAAATTTCCCATGTCCAACGCCGCACCAGCCCACAAGCGCATCTTGCTCAAGCTGTCTGGTGAGGCGCTGATGGGGGATGACGCCTTCGGTATCAACCGTGCCACCATCGTGCGCATGGTCGAGGAGATCGCCGAAGTCACCCGCCTTGGCGTGCAGGTGGCGGTGGTGATCGGTGGGGGTAATATTTTCCGTGGCGTCGCGGGCGGCTCGGTCGGCATGGACCGTGCCACCGCCGACTACATGGGCATGCTGGCCACCGTGATGAACGCCCTGGCCCTGGCCGACGCCATGGACAAGCAAGGCCTGGTGGCCCGTGTGATGTCCGCCATCGCCATCGAGCAGGTGGTTGAGCCCTATGTGCGCCCCAAGGCGCTGCAATACCTCGAAGAGGGCAAGGTCGTGGTCTTTGCGGCTGGCACGGGCAACCCCTTTTTCACTACCGACACGGCGGCGGCCCTGCGCGGCGCCGAGATCGGTGCCGAACTGGTGCTCAAGGCCACCAAGGTGGACGGCGTTTATACTGCCGACCCCCAGAAGGACCCCACGGCCACGCGCTACACGAAGCTGAGCTTTGACGAGGCCATGTCCCGCAATCTGGGCATCATGGATGCGACCGCGTTTGCCCTGTGCCGCGACCAGAAGCTGCCGGTGAAGGTGTTTTCCATCATCAAACACGGCGCTTTGAAGCGCGTGGTGATGGGTGAAGACGAAGGTACGCTGGTTTACGCTTGACGACGACGATGGACGGGCCTGCACTGGATGCAGGTCGGCCCCGAGGAGAAAACATGACGATTGCCGACATCAAGAAAAATGCAGAGACCAAGATGGACCAATCCATCGCGGCCTTCAAGAACAACCTGCAAAAGATCCGCACCGGCCGCGCCAATCCCGCGCTGCTCGATACGGTGCAGGTCGAGTACTACGGCTCCCTGGTGCCCCTCTCCCAGGTAGCCAACGTGGCGCTGATCGATTCGCGCACCATCAGCGTCCAGCCCTGGGAAAAGGGCATGGGCGCCAAGATCGAAAAGGCCATCCGCGAAAGCGACCTGGGCCTGAATCCGGCTTCCATGGGCGACTTGATCCGCGTGCCCATGCCTCCCATGAGCGAAGAGCGCCGCAAGGAAATGACCAAGCTGGCCCGCACCGAAGGCGAGGGCGCCAAGATCGCCGTGCGCAATCTGCGCCGCGATGCCAACGAATCCGTCAAGAAACTGGTCAAGGACAAGCTGGCGTCGGAAGACGACCAGAAACGTGCCGAAGCCGACGTGCAGAAATTTACCGACAGGCACATCGCCGAGATCGATGCGCTGGTGACCGCCAAAGAGCAGGAAATCATGGCGGTTTAAGCCCTGAAGGCTTGAACGTTCACATGCCCGTATCTCCGGTGGTGCCACACCACATCGCCATCGTTATGGATGGCAACGGCCGCTGGGCCACGCGCCGGTTTTTGCCGCGCCTAGCGGGCCACAAACAAGGGGTTGACTCACTGCGCCGCTGCGCACGCGCCTGCGTGCAGCGCGGCGTGGGTGTGCTGACTGTTTTTGCGTTCTCCTCCGAAAACTGGAACCGCCCGGCCGATGAGGTCTCCGGCCTCATGGAGCTGCTGGCCATGGCGCTGGCGCGCGAAGTGCCGCAGCTCAAGAAGGACGGCGTGCGCCTGTACTTCGTGGGCGAGCGTGGAGGCTTGTCGCCCAAGGTGCGGGATGGCCTTGCGCAAGCAGAGGCCGCCACGGCCGACAACACCCGGCTGGTGCTCAACGTGTGCTTCAACTACGGCGGCCGCTGGGACATCGCCCAGGCTGCGGCTTCACTGGCCGCGCGCGGCGAGCCCATCACCGAGGCCAGCCTGCATGGCGCGATGGGCATGGCCCATGTGCCCGACCCGGATCTGGTGATCCGCACCGGGGGCGAAATGCGGATCAGCAACTTCCTGCTGTGGCAGGCCGCATACTCCGAGTTCTTTTTCAGTGACCGGTTGTGGCCGGATTTCGACGAGTCGGCGCTGGACGAGGCGATTGCCGCCTTCGGCAGCCGCGAGCGCCGTTTTGGCAAAACCTCCGCACAGATCCTGTCCGCGCATCCCCATCCGATGCCGGGCTGAAAGGCCCCATGCTCAAACAGCGTGTCATCACAGCCCTGGTCCTGCTGGCTATTTTGCTGCCGGCGCTTTTTTACCCATCCACCGTGCCCTTCACCATCGTGGTGCTGGTGCTCATGGCCGCTGGCGCGTGGGAGTGGGGCCGCCTGAGCGGTTTTGGCCAGGCGGGTTCGGTCGCGGTGGGCGCGGCATGTGTCGCCCTGTGCGCGGGGTCTTGGGCCTTGGGTTGGGTGGATCGTCCGTTGACCGCACTTTGGGTCGTGGGCGGCGGGCTCTGGGTGCTGGCCACGGCCTGGCTGCTCAAGGCCGGTGTGCCGGGCTGGCCCCGCATTCCTGCGGCCGTGCGCCTGGTGGCAGGGGTGTTGGCCTTGTGGCTGGCGTGGCTGGCCGTGGTGCAGGCGCGCAACGTGGGCATCAATTTTCTGCTGTCGGTGCTGCTTCTGGTGTGGGTGGCCGACATCTTTGCCTATTTCGCGGGCCGCGCCTTTGGCCTGCGCTTCACCAAGGGCAAACTGGCGCCCTCCATCAGCCCCGGCAAGAGCTGGGAAGGTGTGTGGGGCGGCTTGGCGGGCGTGGTGGCCATGGCCTTCATCTGGGTGGCGGCCGATGCCCATTGGCAGGCGGCCGTGCCCAGCTTCTACAGCCGCATGGCGCAACAGGGCTGGTGGCTGCTGGTGATCGCGACACTGTTCATGGTGGCCATGAGCGTGTCGGGTGACCTGGTGGAGTCGCTCATCAAGCGCAGCGCGGGCGTCAAGGACAGCAGCGGCCTGCTGCCAGGGCACGGCGGCGTGCTCGACCGGGTGGATGCCTTGCTGCCGACATTGCCCTTGGCCATGATGCTCACGAGCCTGACGACCCCATGATGAAGAAACAACGACTCACCGTCCTCGGCTCCACCGGCTCCATTGGCACCAGCACGCTCGACGTGGTGGCCCGCCATCCGGACCGTTTCGAGGTGTTTGCCTTGAGTGCGGCCACGCAAGTGGATCTGATGCTTGCGCAGTGCGCGCAGTTCCGTCCCCGTTACGCCGTGATGGCCAGTGCGCCCCATGCGGCGCTTATGGCGGAAAAATTGAAGGCAAACAACCTTCCGACGCTTGTTCTTCAAGCGCAAGATGCTCTTGAATTGATAGCATCCCATGCAGAGGTGGATGCCGTCATGGCCGCCATCGTGGGGGCTGCTGGCCTGGCGCCTTGCCTGGCTGCCGCCCGCGCGGGCAAGCGGTTGCTGCTGGCCAACAAGGAGGCCCTGGTGGTGGGCGGCGGGCTGTTCATGCAGACGGTGCGGCAGGGCGGTGCCACGCTGCTGCCCATCGACAGCGAGCATTCCGCCATCTTCCAGTGCCTGCCCGAAGACGCCAGCACCTGGCCCGATCGGGTGGACAGCATTTTGCTCACTGCATCGGGCGGGCCGTTTCGCCAGCGCGATCCCGCGACCCTGGCCGAGATCACCCCGGCCCAAGCCTGCGCGCACCCCAATTTTTCGATGGGCCGCAAAATCTCGGTGGATTCGGCCACCATGATGAACAAGGCGCTCGAAGTGATCGAGGCACGCTGGTTGTTCGATCTGCACCCGGACCAGATCAAGGTGGTGATCCATCCGCAGCAGATCATCCATTCGATGGTGCAGTTCAAGGATGCGTCCATCCTTGCTCAGTTGGGTACGCCGGACATGCGCGTGCCCATCGCCTGTGGCCTGGCCTGGCCCGAGCGAATTGCCAGCGGTGCGAGCAAACTGGATTTTTCGACGCTGAGTGCGCTGGTGTTTGAAGACGCCGATGCCATCCGTTTCCCTGGGTTGCACCTGTCCTGGCAGGCGCTGAAGGCCACTGAAGGCACGACCGCCGTCCTGAATGCTGCCAATGAGGTGGCCGTGGGCGCGTTTTTGTCTGGCCGCCTGCGTTTTGACCATATTCATGCGGTCAACCTTGCAACTTTGGATGCGGTGTCGCCCTCCAATCCGGATTCGCTTGAGGCGCTGCTGGATCTGGACACCCAGGCCCGTCATGCCGCAGAGCATGCCGCAGGCCGACTGGCGGCCTGAGTATTTTTGCGCTCCACTCACGGAATCATCTGCCCATGCTGTTGACCCTCGTTGCCTTCATCGTGGCCCTCGGCCTTCTGATTGCGGTGCATGAGTACGGGCACTACCGAGTGGCCGTGGCATGTGGCGTGAAGGTGCTGCGGTTTTCGGTGGGCTTTGGCCATCCGCTGCTGCGCTGGCAGCCCAAGGGTTCGTCCACGGAATTCGTGCTGGGCGCCTTCCCGCTGGGGGGCTATGTGCGCATGCTGGACGAGCGCGAGGCGCCCGTGCCGCCCGAAGAGCGCCATCTGGCCTTCAATACCCAGCCTCTGCGTTCGCGGGCGGCCATCGTGGCGGCGGGGCCGGTGGCCAACCTGCTGCTGGCGGTGTTGTTGTACTCCATCGTCAACTGGAATGGGGTCGAAGAGCCCCGCGCGCTGCTGGCCAGCCCGGTGGCGGGCTCCGTGGCGCAGGCTGCGGGCCTGCGGGGCGGAGAACTGGTTGAACGCGCCGCGCTGGGCTCGGACGACATGGAGCCTGTCCGCTCGTTTGAGGATCTGCGCTGGCTGCTGACGCGTGGGGCGCTCGAAGGGCAGACTGTGCGCCTGGATGTGAAGCCGCAGGCGGGTGCTGCGCACCGTGAAATCCTGCTGGACATGTCCAAGATCGACAGCCGTGAGGCCGATGCGCAGTTGTTTCGCAAGATCGGGATTCTGGGCCCGTGGACGCGCCCGGTTCTGGGTGAGGTCATGCCCGATGGGGCAGCAGCCCGCGCAGGCTTGCGCCAGGGCGACGTGGTGCTCAAGATCGGCACCACCGACGTGGTGGACGGGCAGCAACTGCGTGAGTTGATCCGCCAGTCCATGCGGGGCAACGAACCCCTGGAGCAGGCATGGCGCATTGACCGCGCCGGGCAGTCGCTCACGCTGAACGTGTTGCCCGAGGCCAAGCCGGAGCCGGGCGCCACCGTGGGGCGTATTGGTGCCTACGTGGGTGCCGCACCGGAGTTCGTCACGGTCGAATACGGTGTGCTGGAGGGCGCCTGGGGTGGCCTGGTCAAGACCTGGGATGTGTCGATCCTGACGCTGCGCATGATGGGGCGCATGGTCATTGGCGAAGCATCCCTCAAGAATTTGAGCGGCCCTTTGACGATCGCCGACTACGCGGGGCGCTCGGCCAGCCTGGGCCTGACCCAGTACCTTGTTTTTCTCGCACTGATCTGCGTAAGTTTGGGCGTGCTCAACCTGCTGCCGCTGCCTGTCTTGGACGGTGGGCACCTGATGTATTATCTTTGGGAGGGTATCACGGGCAGGGGAGTGTCGGATGCGTGGATGGAGCGTCTGCAGCGTGGAGGCGTTGCGGTCCTGCTTCTCATGATGTCCATAGCCCTGTTCAACGATATCACCCGGCTCTTTGGCTAACCTTTTGCCGCGCTTGCATTGCAGGGCGGCTCCAGCTTCATTCATGAAAAAACACATCAATCGCCTGGGCGTGCGTACCGCATCGGCCGTTGCAGCCATGGTTTTTGCCGCCAATGCGGCATGGGCCCTGGAGCCTTTCAAGGTGCAGGACATCCGCGTCGAAGGCCTGCAACGTGTGGAGCCCGGCACCGTGTTTGCATCCATGCCCCTGCGCGTGGGTGATGACTACAACGACGAAAAAGGTGCTGCCGCCATCCGCGCCCTGTTCGGGCTTGGCCTGTTCAAGGACGTTCGCCTGGAGGCGAGTGGCAACGTGCTGGTGGTGGTGGTGGAAGAGCGCCCCACCATTGCCGACGTGGACTTCGCGGGTGCCCGTGAATTTGACAAGGACGTGCTCAAAAAGGCCATGCGCGATGTGGGCCTGGCGGATGGGCGCCCTTATGACAAGGCGCTGGCCGACCGGGCCGAGCAAGAGCTCAAGCGCCAGTACATCAACAAAAGCCTGTATGGCGCTGAAGTGGTGACCACGGTGACGCCGATCGAGCGCAACCGTGTGAACCTGACCTTCACCGTGGTGGAGGGCGAACCCGCACGCATCAAGGAAGTGCGCATCGTGGGAAACAAGGCTTTCAGCGAATCCGCGCTCAAGGGCTTGTTCGACCAGGACACGGGCGGCTGGCTCAGCTGGTACACCAAGTCCGACCGCTACTCGCGCGCCAAGCTCAATGCCGACCTGGAAACGCTGCGCTCGTACTACCTGCAACGCGGCTATCTGGAGTTCCGTGTGGACTCCACGCAGGTAGCGATTTCGCCGGACAAGCAGGACATCTCCATCATCGTCAACGTCACCGAAGGCGAGCGTTTTGTGGTGTCGGGCGTCAAGCTGGAGGGCAACTACCTGGACCGCGAAGACGAGTTCAAGTCGCTCGTGACCATCCGCCCCGGCGAGCCCTACAACGCCGACCAGGTGACGGAAACCACCAAGGCGTTCTCTGAGTACTTTGCCCGTTTCGGCTTTGCGTTCGCGCGGGTCGAGGCCGTGCCGGAAATCGATCGCGAAAATAACCGCGTCAACTTCGTGGTGCAGGCCGAGCCCGCGCGCCGCGCCTATGTGCGCCGCATCAACGTGAGCGGCAACAACCGCACACGCGATGAAGTGATTCGCCGTGAATTCCGCCAGTACGAAGCGTCCTGGTACGACGGCGACAGGATTCGCCTGTCGCGCGACCGCGTGGACCGCCTGGGCTTTTTCACCGAGGTCAATGTCGAGACGCAGGAAGTGCCTGGCTCTCCCGATCAGGTGGACCTGGTGATCAATGTGGCCGAAAAACCCACGGGCTCGCTGCAGATGGGTGTGGGCTTCTCCAGCGCGGAAAAGGCATCGCTCTCGTTCGGTATCAAGCAGGAGAACATCTTCGGTTCCGGCAACTACCTCGGCATCGACGTCAACACCAGCAAATACCGCCGCACGCTGGTGTTCAGCACCACCAATCCGTATTTCACGGCCGACGGGATTTCGCGCACGCTGGACGTGTACTACCGCACCGACAAGCCGTATGAAGACCAGGGCGGTAACTACCAGCTGGTCACCACAGGTGCTTCGGCGCGGTTCGGGATTCCGTTCAGCGAAACCGACACCGTGTTTTTCGGTGGTGGCCTGGAGCAGACCAAGATCAGGCCCGGAACGAATATTCCAGCCACCTATTTGCACTATGCCGACAAGTTCGGCTACAGCAGCACCTCCATTCCCCTCACGGTGGGTTGGTCGCGCGACGACCGGGACAGCGCCCTGGCCCCCAACTCGGGCCGCTACCAGCGTCTGAATTCCGAATGGTCGGTGGCGGGGGATGCACGCTATGTGCGAGGCAACTACCAGTACCAACAATACGTGCCGCTCAACAAGCGTTTTACCGTCGCCTTCAACGGCGAGTTGGGCTATGGCAAGGGCATGAACGGCCGTCCGTTCCCGGTGTTCAAGAACTTCTATTCGGGGGGCTTGGGCTCGGTGCGTGGCTTCGAGCAGGGCACGCTGGGGCCGCGTGACGTGACGGGCGCTTCGTTGGGCGGCCCGAAGAAGGTCACCTTGAATGCTGAACTGATTGCACCCTTCCCAGGCGCAGGGAACGACCGCACTCTGCGCGTCTTTACTTTCGTCGATGTGGGCAATGTGTACGGAGAGAACGATAAAGTCACCTTCAGTGACATGCGTGCCTCCGTGGGCCTGGGTTTGAGCTGGATTTCGCCACTCGGCCCGCTGCGTTTGGCATTTGCGCAGCCGGTGCGCAAGTTTGCCGGCGATAAAATCCAGAAACTGCAATTCCAAATCGGAACGTCTTTCTAATGAAATCCTTTTCTCGCCATCTCTCTTTGGCCCTGCTGCTTGGCACCATCGCCGTCGCGGCCCCTGCTCAAGCACAAGAGTTCAAAGCCGGTTTCGTCAACACCGATCGCATCTTCCGCGAGGCCAGCACCGCCAAGGCCGCGCAGGCGAAGCTGGAGCAGGAATTCTCCCGCCGTGAGAAGGAACTGGTCGATCTGGGCAACACGCTGAAAACGGCCACGGAAAAATTCGAACGCGAAGCCCCCACCATGGCCGAGAGCCAGCGCACCACGCGCCAGCGCCAGTTGGTGGACCAGGACCGTGACTTCCAGCGCAAGCGCCGCGAGTTCCAGGAAGACCTCAGCGCCCGCAAGAACGAAGAACTCTCCCAAGTTCTGGAGCGCGCCAACAAGGTGGTCAAGCAAGTGGCCGAGGCTGAAAAATATGACGTGATCCTGCAAGAGGCCGTCTATATCAACCCCAAGCATGACATCACCGACAAGGTGATCAAGGCGCTGAATGCCTCTGCTGGCGCCAAATAAGCTTGTGCGGACAGGTGGCGTGTGAGCGGCTTGCTACTCGGGCACATTGTTGATGCGCTCGGCGGCTCGTTGGAGGGGGGGGCGCGTGACACCGCCATTGCCCGCATCGCGCCACTGGAGGTTGCTGGCCCAGGGGACCTCAGTTTCCTGAGCAATCCCCGCTACCAGCAGCAACTGGCCGCCTCCCGGGCGGCCTGTGTCATTGTGGCGCCAGCCATGCGTGACGTGGCGCTGGCGCGGGGCGCGTGTATCGTGGCGGACAACCCGTATGTGTACTTTGCGCGGGCCACCCAGTTGTGGCGGCAGCGCAATGCGCCCGCGCGGCCCGTGGGCATTCACCCCAGTGCGGTGGTGGACCCGGCGGCGCAGGTGCACCCTACGGCCACCATCGGCCCATTGTGTGTGGTCGAGCGTGGCGCGCAGATTGGCGCAGGCACTGTACTCAAGTCGCGCGTGACGGTGGGCGAGGACTGCCGCATCGGCGCGCGCTGTATTGTCCATGCGGGCGTGGTGATTGGGGCCGACGGCTTTGGCTTTGCGCCTGAGAAGGGGCAGTGGGTCAAGATCGAGCAGCTGGGAGCCGTGCGCATTGGCGACGATGTAGAGATCGGAGCCAACACCTGCATCGACCGTGGCGCGCTGCAGGACACCGTGATCGAAGACGGCGTGAAGCTCGACAACCTGATCCAGATCGGCCACAACGTGCACATCGGCAAACACGCAGCCATGGCCGGGTGTGTGGGCGTGGCGGGCAGCGCCACCATTGGTGCGCACTGCACCGTGGGGGGCGGTGCGATCGTGCTGGGGCACCTGGAGCTGGCCGACAACGTGCATATTTCTGCGGCCACGGTCGTTACCCGCTCGCTGACCCAGCCTGGCCAGTACACAGGCATGTTTCCCATCGACGACAATGCGCGCTGGGAAAAGAACGCTGCAACACTCAAACAACTGCACAGCTTGCGAGAGCGCATCAAGGCGCTGGAGCAGGCCCTCAAAGCAGCATGAACGGAAGAACAACTCGATGATGGATATTCACGCAATTCTCAAGCAACTGCCCCACCGCTATCCCTTCCTGCTGGTGGACAAGGTGATCGAGTTGGAGAGCAACACCCGCATCAAGGCGATCAAGAACGTCACCTTCAACGAACCCTACTTCGGCGGGCATTTCCCTGGGCGCCCCGTGATGCCCGGCGTGCTGATCCTTGAAGCCCTGGCCCAAGCGGCCGGGCTGCTGGCTTTTGATGCCATGGGCAAGGTGCCCGATGAAAACAACATCTACTACTTTGTCGGTATCGACGGCGCCCGTTTCAAGCGCCCCGTGGAGCCGGGCGACCAACTGATTCTGACCATCACCATCGATCGCGTGCGCGGCGGCATCTGGAAGTTCAAGGGTGTGGCCAGCGTGGGCGAAGAAGTGGCCTGCGAGGCTGAACTCATGTGCACCATGCGCAGCGTGGGCTGACAGACCAACCCTGTTCAAACCTGTTGGACCGTGAGCAACATTCATCCCACTGCCATCGTCGAGGCGGGCGCCTGCATTGATCCATCAGCGACGGTAGGGCCTTATGCCGTGATCGGCCCGCATGTGTCGATCGGCGCAGGCACCACGGTGGGTGCGCACTGCGTGATCGAGGGGCGCACCACCATCGGCGTGGACAATCGCATCTTTCAGTTCGCGTCTTTGGGCGCGGTGCCGCAAGACAAAAAATACGCGGGCGAGCCGACCGAGCTCATCATCGGCGACCGCAACGTGATCCGCGAGTTCTGCACCTTCAACCTCGGCGTGCCGGGGGCGGGTGGCGTTACCCGCGTGGGCAGCGACAACTGGATCATGGCGTACACGCACATCGCGCACGACTGCCGCGTTGACAACCACACCACGCTGTCCAACAACACCACGTTGGCGGGCCATGTCCACCTTGCCGACTGGGTCACGATTGGTGGGCTCACAGGCATCCACCAGTTCGTATCGATCGGTGCCCATGCCATGGTCGGTTTTGCCAGTGCCGTATCGCAGGACGTACCGCCCTTCATGCTGGTCGACGGCAATCCGCTGTCGGTGCGCGGCCTGAACATCGTCGGCTTGCGCCGCCGGGGTTTCTCGGCAGAGCGCATAGCGGGCATCAAGCAGATGCACCGCGTGCTGTACCGCCAAGGGTTGACGCTGGAAGCCGCACGCGCTGCCATGGCTGAATTGCCCGCAGCCCACCCGGAAGCCGCCGCTGACATTGCTTTGGCGCTGGCCTTCCTGGATGCCTCCACGCGCGGCATTGCGCGCTGAGGGGGCGCCATGAATACATCCCCCCGCGTCGCCATGGTGGCGGGCGAGACTTCGGGCGATTTGCTCGCCGGCCTGCTGATCGACGGCATGCAGGCCCATTGGCCGGGCCTGCAATCCTCAGGGATCGGTGGCCCGCAGATGGCGCGCCGAGGCTTTGCCGCCTGGTGGCCCAGCGACAAGCTGGCGGTGCATGGCTACAGCATGGAGGTGCTGCGCCGCTTGCGCGAGCTGCTGGGCATTCGCAAGCAACTGCGCGAGCGCTTGCTCCAAGACCGCCCTGACGTTTTCATCGGCGTGGATGCGCCCGACTTCAACCTGGGGCTGGAGGCCGATTTGCGGGCGGCGGGCATCAAGACGGTGCACTTCGTATGCCCGTCCATCTGGGCCTGGCGCGCAGACCGGGTTGAGAAAATCCGCCGCAGCGCAGACCATGTGCTGTGCATTTTCCCGTTCGAGCCCGAGTTGCTGGCGCAGCACGGCATAGCGGCCACCTACGTGGGCCATCCCCTGGCGGGGGTGATTCCGATGGTGCCCGACCGCTCCGTGGCCCGGGCCCAGCTTGGGCTGCAGGATTCGGACGAGGTGCTGGCCATCCTGCCGGGCAGCCGGTCATCCGAAATCGAATACATCGCTCGACCCTTTTTTGAGGCTGCTGCGCTTATTCGACAAGCGCGACCAGCTATTAAATTGATAGTGCCTGCCGTGCCAGCCTTGCGGGACCGCATCGTGCAGGCGGCGCAGGCCTCTGGCTTGGGAGAAGCGGTGCAGATCATTGACGGGCAGTCGCATACCGTGCTGGCTGCCTGCGATGCCACGTTGATCGCCAGCGGCACCGCCACGCTCGAAGCCGCGCTGTTCAAGCGCCCCATGGTGATCGGCTACCACATGCATCCCTTGAGCTGGTGGCTCATGCGCCGCAAGCAATTGCAGCCCTGGGTGGGGCTGCCCAACATCTTGTGCCGCGAGTTCGTGGTGCCCGAATTGATCCAGAACGCCGCCACGCCGCAGGCGCTGTGCGCGGCCACCTTGGAGTGGCTGGACGCCAGGCGCAACCATCCTGAAAAAATCACGGCCCTGGAGCAACGCTTTACGGCGCTGCACCAAAGCCTGCTGCGCAATACCCCTCAACTGGCTGCCGATGCGATCCAGAAAATCCTCTCCGCTGCCGCCTGAGCAGGCCTGCCTGCCATGGCACCCGCCCGGCCTGGTCGCCGGTGTGGATGAGGCTGGCCGGGGCCCCCTGGCGGGGCCGGTGGTGGCCGCCGCCGTCATCCTGAATGACCTGCACCCGATTGCGGGCCTTGCCGACTCCAAGAAGCTCACCCCGGCGCGCCGCGAAAAGCTGTACGACGAGATCCGCGCCAAGGCGCTGTGCTGCAGCATTGCCGAGGCCAGCGTGGAAGAAATCGACCGCCTCAACATCCTGCAGGCCACCCTGCTGGCCATGCGCCGCGCCGTGCTGGGCCTGCGGCTCAAGCCCGTCATGGTGCTGGTGGATGGCAACCGGCTGCCGTTGCTGGACGTACCGGCCGAGGCCATCGTCAAGGGCGATGCGCTGGTGCCCGCTATTTCGGCGGCTTCCATCCTGGCCAAGGTGCACCGCGACCGCTGGTGCGAGCAGGTGCACGACGAGTTTCCGCAGTACGGCTTTGCGGGGCACAAGGGCTACGGCACGGCCGTGCACATGGCGGCCCTGCGCGAGCATGGCGCCTGCATCCATCACCGGCGCTCGTTTGCCCCTGTGGCCCAGAACCTGCGTGCCTGACAGCCTGCCGCGAGACTTTTCATGACCTCTTCGTCCGTCATCGCCATCCACTCCCGCGACAACGCCTTCGTCAAGGATTTGCGGCGCTTGGCCCAGGACACCACGGCCTACCGCAAGCAGGGCCGTGTGTGGCTGGAGGGCGACCACCTGTGCCGCGCCGCGCTGGCCCGGGGGCTGCGGGCGACGGTGGCCGTATTTTCAGAGTCTTTTTGGCCCCTGGCGCAAGTGGAATATGCGCAAGCAGCTATCAAAACAATAGTGCTTGCCGATGCACTGTTTGCCGACATCAGCGGGCTGGAATCCCCGGCGCGCATGGGTTTCATCCTCGACCTGCCTGCGCCTGCCGCCTTGCAGCCTGACGCGGCAACCGTGGTGCTCGACCGGGTGCAGGATGCGGGCAACGTGGGCTCCATCCTGCGCAGCGCCTCGGCGTTCGGGTTTCGGCAGGTGGTGGCCGTCAAGGGCAGCGCCGCGCTGTGGTCACCCAAGGTCCTGCGGGCTGGTATGGGGGCGCATTTCGCGCTGGATCTGATCGAGGGCGTGGGGCTTTCTGATGTTGAGTCGCTGCAAGTGCCCCTTTTGGTGACCAGCTCGCACGCGGGCGACTACCTGCACCGCGCCGCCTTGCCCTGGCCTTGCGCCTGGGTTTTGGGGCATGAAGGGCAGGGCGTATCGCCCGCCTTGGAGGCCCAGGCGGCCTTGCGCATCCGCGTCGCCCAGCCGGGTGGGGAGGAGTCGCTGAACGTGGCAGCGGCTGCGGCGATCTGTTTGCACACGAGCGGCGCGGCCCGTTGAGCCCGCTCTGAACACAATGGCCCGCAATGCCGGCGGGGTGAAGGGCGAGGGTATAATCGGGAGCTTTTCTCGCAACAGCGTCGCCCGACCGCACCCAAAGCAACAACCCATCTGAGAGCAGCCACTGGCACGACCGCACTTTTGTGTGCGAGTGGCCTGCAGGCGCCGGGCGACCGTAACCATCCGGAGAACCCAGTGCTTTTGTCTCTCAAGGGAAACTTCCCGCCCGCCATCCTGGCGCTCGCAGACGGCACGGTCTTTATCGGCAATTCGATTGGTGCCACCGGCACCACGGTCGGCGAAGTGGTGTTCAACACCGCCATCACCGGCTACCAGGAAATCCTCACCGACCCCAGCTACTGCCAGCAGATCGTGACGCTCACGTATCCGCACATTGGCAACTACGGGGTGAACACCGAGGACATCGAAGCCGACAAGGTCCATGCCGCAGGCCTGATCATCAAAGACCTGCCCCTTCTGGCCAGCAACTTCCGATCCACGGAAACGCTTTCGCAGTACCTTGTGCGCGAAAAGACCGTGGCCATCGCCAACATCGACACCCGCAAGCTGACCCGCCTGTTGCGCGACAAGGGGGCCCAGAACGGCGCCATCCTGGGGCTGGCGGCCGGTGAGGCCGTGACGCCAGCGCGCATCGATGAAGCCCTGGCTGCCGCCAAGGCCGCGCCCAGCATGAAGGGCCTGGACCTCGCTCAGGTCGTCACCACGCCCGCCGCCTATGCCTGGGACCAGACCGAATGGAAGCTCGGCGAAGGCTACGGCAAGCTGGCCGCGCCGCGTTTCCATGTGGTGGCCTATGACTACGGCGTGAAGAAGAACATCCTGCGCATGCTGGCCGAGCGCGGCTGCAAGCTCACCGTGGTGCCCGCCAAGACACCAGCGGCCGACGTGTTGGCGATGAAGCCTGATGGTGTGTTCCTCTCCAATGGCCCTGGCGACCCAGAGCCCTGCGACTACGCCATCGAAGCGACGCGCCAGATCATCGACGCGGGCGTGCCCACCTTCGGCATCTGCCTGGGCCACCAAATCATGGCCCTGGCCAGCGGTGCCAAGACCTTCAAGATGGACAACAGCCACCACGGCGCCAACCACCCCGTGAAGGACCTGGACAACGGCCGTGTGAGCATCACCAGCCAGAACCACGGCTTTGCCGTGGACATGGCCACGCTGCCTGCCACGCTGCGCGCCACGCACATCAGCCTGTTCGACGGCACGCTGCAGGGCCTCACGCGCACCGACAAGCCCGCGTTCTGCTTCCAGGGCCACCCCGAGGCGTCGCCCGGCCCGCACGACATCGCCTACCTGTTTGACCGCTTCACCGCGCTGATGGAGAAAAAATAATGCCAAAGCGCACAGACCTCAAATCGATCCTCATCATCGGCGCTGGCCCGATCATCATCGGCCAGGCCTGCGAGTTCGACTACTCCGGCGTGCAAGCCTGCAAGGCCCTGCGCGAGGAGGGCTACAAGGTCATTCTGATCAACAGCAACCCTGCGACGATCATGACCGACCCGGCCACCGCCGACGTCACCTACATCGAGCCCATCACCTGGCAGACGGTCGAGAAGATCATCGCCAAGGAGCGCCCCGACGCCATCCTGCCCACCATGGGCGGCCAGACCGCGCTGAACTGCGCGCTGGATCTGTGGCACCACGGCGTGCTCGAAAAGTACAAGGTCGAGCTGATCGGCGCCACACCCGAGGCCATCGACAAGGCCGAAGACCGCCTGAAGTTCAAGGACGCCATGACCAAGATCGGTCTGGGCTCCGCGCGCTCCGGCATTGCCCACAGCATGGACGAGGCCTGGGCCGTGCAAAAGAGCGTGGGCTTCCCCACCGTGATCCGCCCCAGCTTCACGCTGGGCGGCACGGGCGGTGGTATCGCCTACAACCCCGAAGAGTTCGAGACCATCTGCAAGCGCGGCCTCGAAGCCTCGCCCACCAACGAGCTGCTGATCGAAGAATCGCTGCTGGGCTGGAAAGAGTACGAGATGGAAGTGGTCCGCGACAAGGCGGACAACTGCATCATCATCTGCTCCATCGAAAACCTCGACCCCATGGGCGTGCAC
Source organism: Acidovorax sp. (assembly GCF_027492855.1). Lineage (GTDB taxonomy): Bacteria > Pseudomonadota > Gammaproteobacteria > Burkholderiales > Burkholderiaceae_C > Acidovorax. Next base: position 114,014 of record NZ_JAPUDY010000051.1, on the reverse strand, counting down.
ACGGGTGACTCGATCACCGTGGCCCCCGCGCAGACGCTGACGGACAAGGAATACCAGGTCCTGCGCAATGCGTCCCTGGCCGTGCTGCGCGAAATCGGCGTGGACACGGGTGGCTCCAACGTGCAGTTCTCGATCAACCCAAAGGACGGCCGTATGGTCGTGATCGAGATGAACCCGCGCGTGTCGCGTTCGTCAGCGCTGGCCTCCAAGGCCACGGGCTTCCCCATCGCCAAGGTCGCGGCCAAGCTGGCCGTGGGCTACACGCTCGATGAGCTCAAGAACGAAATCACGGGCGGCGCCACGCCCGCATCGTTCGAGCCCTCGATTGACTACGTGGTCACCAAGATCCCGCGTTTCGCGTTCGAAAAATTCCCCACGGCCGACAGCCGCCTCACCACGCAGATGAAGTCGGTGGGCGAAGTCATGGCCATGGGCCGCACCTTCCAGGAATCCTTCCAGAAAGCCCTGCGCGGCCTGGAAGTGGGCGTGGACGGCATGAACGAGAAAACCCAGGACCGCGAAGTGCTTGAAAAGGAGCTGGGCGAGCCTGGCCCCGAGCGCATCTGGTACGTGGGCGATGCCTTCGCCATGGGCCTGTCGGTCGATGAAGTGTTCGACCTCACCAAGATCGACAAGTGGTTCCTGGTGCAAATCGAGCAGATCGTGAAGATCGAGCTGGACATCGACAAACTGGTGGCCGAAAAGGGCGAGGGCGCCCTGGCGGCGCTGGATGCTGGCACACTGCTCACGCTCAAGCAAAAGGGCTTCTCCGACCGCCGCCTGGCCAAGCTGCTCAAGACCACCGAGAAGGCCGTGCGCGAAGCACGCCGCGCGCTCAAGGTGCGCCCTGTGTACAAGCGCGTGGACACCTGTGCCGCCGAGTTCGCCACCAACACGGCTTACCTGTATTCCACCTACGAAGTCGCCACGCACGGCGGCGTTGCGGAGTGCGAGGCAGAGCCCACGAACAACAAGAAGATCATGGTGCTCGGCGGTGGCCCCAACCGCATCGGCCAGGGCATCGAGTTCGACTACTGCTGCGTGCACGCGGCGCTGGCGATGCGCGAGGATGGCTACGAGACCATCATGGTCAACTGCAACCCCGAGACCGTCTCCACCGACTACGACACCTCCGACCGCCTGTACTTCGAGCCCGTGACGCTGGAAGACGTGCTGGAGATCGTGGACAAGGAAAAGCCGGTCGGCGTGATCGTCCAGTACGGCGGCCAAACGCCCTTGAAGCTGGCCCTGGGCCTGGAAGCCGAAGGCGTGCCGATCATTGGCACCTCCCCCGACATGATCGATGCCGCCGAAGACCGCGAGCGTTTCCAGAAACTGCTGGGTGACCTCAACCTGCGCCAGCCGCCCAACGCCACGGCGCGCACCGAGCCCGAAGCCCTGGAAAAGGCCGCTGCCCTGGGCTACCCCCTGGTGGTGCGCCCCAGCTATGTGCTGGGTGGCCGCGCAATGGAAATCGTGCACGAGCAGCGCGACCTGGAGCGCTACATGCGCGAAGCCGTCAAGGTGAGCAACGACTCGCCCGTGCTGCTGGATCGCTTCCTGAGCAATGCCATCGAGTGCGACGTGGACTGCGTGCGTGACTCGGCAGGCGTCACCTTCATCGGCGGCGTGATGGAGCACATCGAGCAGGCAGGCGTGCACAGCGGCGACTCCGCCTGTTCGCTGCCCCCGTACTACCTGTCGCAGCCCACCATCGACGAGATCAAGCGCCAGACCGCCGCGATGGCCGAAGGCCTGAACGTGGTGGGCCTGATGAACGTGCAGTTCGCCATCCAGGAGATGGATGGCAAGGACGTGATCTACGTGCTCGAAGTGAACCCGCGCGCCTCGCGCACGGTGCCCTTCGTGAGCAAGGCCACCGGCATCCAATTGGCCAAGGTGGCAGCCCGCTGCATGGCGGGCCAGACCCTGGCCTCGCAAGGCATCACCAAAGAAGTCACGCCGCCGTACTTCAGTGTGAAGGAAGCCGTGTTCCCGTTCGTGAAGTTCCCTGGTGTGGACACCATCCTCGGCCCCGAGATGAAATCCACCGGCGAAGTCATGGGCGTGGGCAAGACTTTTGGCGAAGCCTTCGTGAAGAGCCAGCTCGGCGCGGGCACCAAACTGCCGACCGCCGGTAAGGTCTTCCTCACCGTGAAGAACGGCGACAAGCCGCGCGCGGTGGACATTGCCCGCCAACTGGTGGCGCTGGGCTTCGAGCTGGTGGCCACCAAGGGCACTGCTGCGGCCATCGAGGCAGCGGGCGTGCCCGTGCAGGTGGTCAACAAGGTCACCGAAGGCCGCCCGCACATCGTGGACATGATCAAGAACGACGAGATCGTGATGGTCATCAACACGGTGGAAGAGCGCCGCAACGCGATCGCCGATTCGCGGGCGATCCGCACCTCGTCGCTGCTGGCCCGTGTGACCACCTTCACCACCATCTTCGGCGCCGAAGCTGCAGTGGAGGGCATGAAGCACCTCGACAACCTTGATGTGTATTCAGTGCAGGAGCTGCATGCCCAACTGGCGGCTTGAATCCCCGCTAAAAGCGGCATAATTCACTCTTGAACAACACCGCCGCGCGGCAACGTGCGGCGGTTTCCTTTTATTGGGTCGCCAATCGCATGGCATTGTTTGCATGCGGGCTGACCGACCGGTGCTGCCCCCTCAGGGCGGGCACCGGCCTTGTTGACCTATGGAGACTGAAAACATGGCCACCATCCCAATTACCAAGCGCGGCGCAGAAAAGCTCAAGGAGGAGCTGCATCGCCTCAAGACCGTGGAACGGCCTGCGGTGATCACTGCCATTGCCGAGGCCCGCGCGCAGGGCGACCTCAGCGAAAACGCCGACTACGACGCGGCCAAGGACCGCCAGGGCTTTATCGAAGGCCGTATCCAGGAGATCGAGGGCAAGCTCTCAGTGGCGCAAGTCATTGACCCCAGTGGTGTGGATGGCGGCGGCAAAGTGGTCTTTGGTGCCACGGTCGAACTGGAGGACGAGGATTCCGGCGATACCGTGAAATACCAGATCGTGGGTGAAGACGAAGCGGACTTGAAACAAGGCCTGATCAACATCTCCAGCCCCATTGCGCGGGCGCTGATCGGCAAGGAAGAGGGCGACACAGCCGAAGTACAGGCGCCCGGTGGCATCCGCCGTTACGAAGTGGTGGCCGTCAGCTACCTGTGAGCGCCACCGTGCAAGGCATGCGTCACCGTCTTCCCGCTCTGGTCGCCGCCCTCTGGTGGGTCAGCTTGACCACGATCGGCTTTCTGGTGGTGCCTCTGCTGTTTGCCAACCTGCCGTCTCCCACGATCGCAGGCAACATGGCCGCCAAGTTGTTTGCCGCCCAAACCTGGGTGGCCGTGGCCTGTTGCCTGGTGCTGCTTTTGATATCCAGGCCAAAACATGCCGTAGCGCAGTATCCATGGGCGCAGGCTGCTATGGTTTTTATACTGGGTGGCATGTTGTTGGCGCTGCTCAACCAGTTTGGCGTGGCGCCCCGCATCGTGGCCCGGCAAGACCTGCGCCTGTGGCATAGCGTGGGGACAGTGATGTATGCACTGCAATGGTGCTGCGCTTTGGCCGTGTTCTGGCAGACCCTGCGCCACGACGCGGCTTCCATCCCTGTAGAGAGCTCCTCGGGCAGCGCCTGACGGGGCAGGGGGCCAGGCGGGCTGCCGATTGCTTTTTGTGCGCCTATTCGTGCCAGTGCTCTGCCACCCAGGTGGCGGGCCGGATGTAGCGAAAGCGCCGGTTGCGCCGCCCTGCCAGTGCATCCGGTGGGTTGCATTCCCCATGAAAAATCACGATGCGCGCGCCTGGCGGCACAAAGGGCGCTTGCCAGTAGTTGGTGGGCCAGGGAGGAATGCCGTGGTATTTGAAGCTGGGGCACCAAGCCTCGGGCCAGTATTGCAGTTTGCCTTGCCGGTGCAGAAAGTCGGACAGATAGGCCTGCTCGTTGCGGAACTGCGTGCGAATTTCAGCAAAATGCCCGCGAAAGTACTCCAGCACGTCAGGATGTGCGCCCAACTCGAACCGGTACACCGACGAATTGCCGGTGATGCGCCAGGGGCGCTTGTAGTCGTGGATGATCAGAAAATCGCCGGGCTGGGTGAAGAACTCATCCAGGCTGCCGGTGATGACCACGTCCACATCAAGGAACAGAGCCGTGCCCTTGAGGCCATGCAGGTCTTGGCTGAAGGTGGCCAGCTTGGTCCAACCCCGCTCGGGAATGCCGGGGGGCAAATCCAGCGGGGGGATGGGCAGGCATTGCACTTCGCTGCGGATGCCGGTGCCGTCATCCGTCAGGCAGACAAAGCGGAAGTCGCCGGTGAGGTGCCGCCGAACCATCGCATACAGCCGGTTGACATACTCGGGGCCGTATTTTGTGCCCCATTTCATGCAAAGGATGTAGCGGGTGGGCGCCATGCCATCCGGGACCGCAGATGCTGCCGCAGGACTCATCAGTCGGCCTGGCGCTTCTTGATGGATTTTTGTTTGGGCTTGGCGCGCTTGATCTGGCCGCCGGAGGTGAGGCGCTGGTTGCCCAGCACGCGGAGTTGCTTGATTTCGGGGCGTTGGCCGCCGCGCTTGCTGTACTTGAGCACCTTGACGTCACGGGGGCCGGGCATACGGTCTTCGTCGATCACGCGCTCCTTGGCCGGCTGGGGGCGCCACAGCACCAGCAGCTTGCCGATGTGCTGGATAGGGGCCGCGTTGAGATCGGCTGTGAGTTGCTGGTACATCAGCTCGCGGGCTGTGCGGTCGTCATTGAAAACGCGCACCTTGATCAGCCCGTGGGCGTTCAAGGCGGCATCGATCTCCTTTTGGACGGCAGGCGTGAGTCCATCGCCGCCGATCAGGACCACGGGGTCCAGGTGGTGGGCATTGGCGCGTTGTTCCCGGCGCTCTGCGGGAGTCAGTTGAATTTGGGGCATGGGCCGTATTATCGAGGCAGGAAGAAAAAAGTAATGAAAGTCAAAACCCAAAGCAAGAAGGTCAATAAGGCGTGGCTCAATGACCACGTCAATGACACCTATGTCAAATTGGCACACAAAGAGGGCTATCGCGCCCGTGCCGCCTACAAGTTGAAAGAAATCGACGAGCAACTCGGGCTGATCAAGCCCGGCTACACCGTGGTCGATTTGGGGTCTACGCCGGGCGCCTGGAGCCAGTATCTGCGCCGCCGCATGTCGCCTTCTGGCGCAGCAGCGGGGCAGCTCAACGGTGCCATCATCGCGCTGGACATCCTTCCCATGGAGCCCATCGAGGGCGTTACCTACCTCAACGGCGATTTTCGCGAACCCGATGTGCTGGAGCGCCTGGAGCAGGCGCTCGAAGGCCGGGTGGTGGATGTGGTGGTGTCCGACATGGCTCCCAACCTATCGGGTATCGAGTCTGCAGACGCGGCCCGCATTGCCCATTTGGTGGAGTTGGCGGTGGATTTTGCTTGCAACCATTTGAAACCGGACGGGGCGCTGGTGGTCAAGCTGTTTCACGGCAGCGGTTACGGCGATCTGGTGACCTTGTTCAAGCAGACCTTCAAGGTGGTCAAACCGCTCAAACCCAAGGCTTCGCGCGACAAGTCGTCTGAGACCTTTTTGGTGGGCATGGGGCTCAAGAAATCAGCCTGAGCAGCCGCACTTCAGGTCAATATTTCGTGAAATACGGCGGCAAAGCCCGTGCTGATTCCATGGCTGTGAGTGGGAATAAGGATGGCCCGTCGGCTTGAAAGACCTAAAATGGGCCAAACATACGCCGTGACGGCAGTGTGTCCGTTTTCTGTTCTCTGCAACTGGAGCCCCGCTTGAACAATCAGTGGTTTTCAAAAATTGCCGTATGGCTGGTCATTGCCATGGTGCTGTTCACGGTGTTCAAGCAGTTTGACACCCGCAGTGGCGCCAGCTCTGGGCATGTTGGCTATTCCGAATTTCTCGACGAAGTCCGGAACAACCGTATCAAGAGCGCCACCATTCCCGAAGGCCTGAGCGGTGGTGAAATTGTTGCCATCACGACCGACGACCGCAAGATTCGCACGAACGCGTCTGTGCTGGACCGCGGTTTGGTGGGCGACCTTCTGAACCACAACGTCAAATTCGACGTGAAGCCCCGCGAGGAAGGCTCCCTGCTCATGACCCTGCTGGTCAGCTGGGGTCCCATGCTGCTGCTGATCGGCGTGTGGGTGTATTTCATGCGCCAAATGCAGGGTGGCGGCAAGGGCGGTGCCTTCAGCTTCGGCAAGAGCAAGGCGCGCATGCTCGACGAGAACACCAACCAGGTTACTTTTGCCGACGTGGCGGGTTGCGACGAGGCCAAGGAAGAAGTCAAGGAAGTCGTGGACTTCCTGAAAGACCCTCAGAAATTCCAGAAGCTTGGCGGTCGTATTCCGCGTGGCTTGCTGCTGGTTGGCCCTCCAGGCACCGGTAAAACCTTGCTGGCCAAGTCCATCGCTGGCGAAGCCAAGGTACCGTTTTTCAGCATTTCGGGCTCCGACTTCGTCGAAATGTTTGTCGGCGTGGGTGCTGCCCGCGTGCGTGACATGTTCGAGAACGCCAAAAAGAACGCCCCTTGCATCATCTTCATCGATGAAATCGACGCAGTGGGTCGCCAGCGTGGCGCGGGCCTGGGTGGTGGTAACGACGAGCGTGAACAGACCCTGAACCAGATGCTGGTTGAGATGGATGGTTTCGAAACCAACCTGGGCGTGATCGTAGTGGCTGCCACCAACCGCCCCGACATCCTGGACGCCGCCTTGTTGCGCCCCGGTCGTTTTGACCGCCAGGTCTATGTGACGCTGCCCGACATCCGTGGCCGCGAGCAGATCCTGAACGTGCACATGCGCAAGATCCCCGTGGGGCAGGACGTGAACCCCGGCATCATTGCCCGAGGCACACCTGGCATGAGCGGTGCCGACCTGGCCAACCTGTGCAACGAGGCCGCGCTGATGGCGGCACGCCGCAACGCGCGCACCGTAGAGATGCAGGACTTTGAAAAGGCCAAGGACAAGATCCTCATGGGCCCCGAGCGCAAGAGCATGGTCATGCCCGAGGAAGAGCGCCGCAACACGGCCTACCACGAGTCCGGCCACGCCCTGATCGGCAAGCTGCTGCCCAAGTGCGATCCGGTGCACAAGGTCACCATCATTCCCCGTGGCCGTGCTCTGGGCGTGACGATGAGCCTGCCTGCGCAGGACCGCTACAGCTACGACCGCGAGTACATGCTCAACCAGATCAGCATGTTGTTCGGCGGCCGCATCGCCGAAGAAGTGTTCATGAACCAGATGACCACCGGTGCCAGCAACGACTTCGAGCGCGCCACACACATTGCGCGCGACATGGTCACCCGCTACGGCATGACGGATGCCCTGGGCCCCATGGTCTATGCGGAAAATGAAGGCGAAGTCTTCCTGGGCCGTTCGGTGACCAAGACCACCACCATGAGCGAGCAGACCATGGAAAAGGTGGACATGGAAGTGCGCCGCATCATTGATGATCAGTACAATCTGGCCCGCCGCCTGATCGAAGAGAACAGCGACAAGATGCACGCCATGGCCAAGGCCTTGCTCGAATGGGAAACCATCGATGCCGAACAGCTTGATGACATCATGGCTGGCAAAGAGCCCCGTCCTCCCAAGGATTGGACGCCACGCACGCCGCCCTCGGGGGGCGACAACTCCAGCGGCGGCACACCAGCGGTGGCAGCGGACACCGCGCCCACGGCCGCCTGAGGGGCCTGTTGCGTCTCCAGCCGTTTCAACGGGGCCTTTGTGCCCCGTTTTTCATGGCGATTGCTTTGGCTTAGGTGCTGCGTCGATGGCACATCCGTGCTTCTTTTGATGAATCCATGATCTGGCAGACCTCCCGTTTCTCCATTGACCTTGAACGGCCCCAGGTCATGGGCATCGTCAACGCCACCCCTGACTCCTTTTCAGATGGTGGCCGCCATGGCTCCACCGTGGCGGCCCTGCGGCACTGTGAGCAGCTTCTCAAAGAGGGGGCCGATATCCTGGATATCGGGGGAGAGTCCACCCGGCCTGGCAGTCCGGCCGTGCCGCTGGATGAAGAACTGGCCCGTGTCGTCCCGCTGGTGCGCGAAGCCGTGGCTTTGGGCGCACCGATTTCCGTGGACACCTACAAGCCCGCCGTGATGCAGGCCGTGCTTGATTTGGGTGCGGACATCATCAACGACATTTGGGCCTTGCGGCAGCCTGGCGCGTTGGACGTGGTGGCCGCACACCCGCAATGTGGGGTGTGCCTGATGCATATGCACCGTGACCCGCAGACCATGCAACTCGCTCCCATGGAGGGTGATGTTGTGTCACAGGTGCTATCATTTTTAGAGCTGCAGGCGCTTGATCTGCTTGCGCTAGGGGCTCAAAAGAATCGAATTGTTCTGGACCCTGGGATTGGTTTTGGCAAGACGGTGGAGCAGAACTTTGCCCTGCTGGCCCGGCAGGGCACCTTGCTGGCTGCGGGTTACCCGTTGCTGGCGGGCTGGTCGCGCAAGTCGTCTTTGGGTGCTGTGACGGGGTGGGATGTGGAGCAGCGCATGGTGCCCAGCGTGGCCGCCGCTGTTCTGGCGGTGGAGCGGGGCGCATCGGTGGTGCGTGTGCACGATGTGAAAGAGACGGTGGCGGCGCTGGCGGTATGGTCGGCCATGCAGCGGGCTGGCTGACCGTGCGAAAAAAGGCGGAAATTCGCAAGGCATGATGGAGTGCCTCGCCGCCTGTAATGAGGGCAACAATGAGATCAACACGAGGAGACGCTACAACATGACGCGCAAGTATTTTGGAACCGATGGCATTCGTGGCACGGTGGGGCAAGCGCCCATCACGCCGGATTTCGTACTGCGCCTGGCCCATGCCGTGGGCCGGGTGTTGCGCCAGACGGAAGAGCGCCCGACGGTGCTGATTGGCAAGGACACCCGCATTTCGGGCTACATGCTCGAGAGCGCGCTGGAGTCCGGCTTTAACTCTGCGGGGGTGGATGTGGTGCTGCTGGGCCCGTTGCCGACGCCCGGCGTGGCCTATCTGACCCGCGCCCAGCGGGCCAGTCTGGGTGTGGTCATCAGCGCAAGCCACAACCCCTATCCCGACAACGGCATCAAGTTCTTCAGCGCGCAAGGCACCAAGCTGTCGGACGCCTGGGAGCTGGCCGTGGAAGAGGCTCTGGGCGAGTCGCCGGTGTGGGCTGATTCCGCCAGCTTGGGCAAGGCGCGGCGGCTGGATGATGCAGCGGGACGCTACATCGAATTCTGCAAAAGCACTTTCCCGCAGGATTTGACCCTCAAGGGGTTGAAGATCGTGGTGGACGCGGCCCATGGCGCTGCCTACCAGGTGGCCCCCAAGGTATTCCATGAGTTGGGTGCAGAAGTCCTGTCGATCGGGTGTGCGCCCGACGGTTTGAACATCAACCAGGAAGTGGGAGCCACGCACCCCGACGCCCTGGTGCTCGCTGTCCGCGCCAACCATGCGGACTACGGTATTGCACTGGATGGCGATGCGGACCGCCTGCAGGTCGTGGACGCCACGGGGCGCTTGTACAACGGCGATGAGTTGTTGTACCTGATGGCCTCAGACCGTATGGGGCGCGATGAGCATGTGCCCGGCGTGGTGGGCACCCTGATGACCAATATGGCGATCGAGGTGGCCTTGCGGGAACGGGGTGTGAAGTTCGTGCGCGCCAAGGTGGGTGATCGCTATGTGCTGGAAGAGTTGGCGCGCAACCATTGGGTGCTGGGGGGCGAGGGCTCCGGCCACTTGCTGGCCCTGGACCGCCACACCACAGGCGACGGCCTGGTGAGCGCCCTGCAGGTGCTGCAAGCCTGCGTGCGCAGTGGGCAGACGCTGGCGCAATTGCTCAGCGCTGTCACGCTGTACCCGCAAGTGCTGCTCAATGTCCGTTTGGCTCCGGGGCAGGACTGGAAGTCCAACCGCTTGTTGGCTGACACAACCCAGGCCGTCGAGCAGGAGCTGGGCGCATCGGGCCGCGTGCTCATCCGCGCCAGTGGCACCGAGCCGTTGCTGCGCGTGATGGTGGAGGCGTCGGATGCGCAACTGGCCAACTCTTGCGCGCAGCGGCTGGCGGATGCTGCCCGCGCGGGGTGACTGTTTCACATTTTCTTAGCCGAGGTGCTGGCGCATAAAGGCTTCCGCCTCAGCCGCCGGCAACGGCGTGCTGAAGTGGTAGCCCTGGGCTTCATCGCATCCTTGGGAGTGCAGGAAGGCCCGTTGGTCTTCCGTTTCAACCCCTTCGGCCGTGGTGCGGATGCCCAGCGCCTGCGCCATGCGGATGATGGCGCTCACGATGGCGCGGTCGTTATTGTCGTTTCCTAGATCGCGTACGAAAGACTGGTCGATCTTGAGCTTGAAGATCTGGAATCGTTTGAGCTGGCTCAGCGACGAGTAGCCGGTGCCAAAGTCGTCCATCGACATCCGAACGCCCCGCGCGTGCAGTTGATCCATGGTGGCCACGGCGGCATGCGGGTCGTCCACGGCCACGCCTTCGGTGAGCTCCAGCTCCAGCGAGTCGGGGGGCAGGTCAAATTCCGCTAATATGCGGCTCACGAGTTCGGGCAACCGGGGCTGGCGAAACTGGATGGCGGAGAGGTTCACCGCCATCGAGAGCTCTGGAAACCCCCCGGTCCGCCAGGCCTTGAGCTGCGCCAATGCGGTGCGCAGCACCCACTCGCCAATCTGCAGAATCTGCCCGCTGTCTTCTGCGATGGGGATGAATTCTGCGGGTGAGATGTTGCCCAGCTCCGGGTGCTGCCAGCGAAGCAGTGCCTCCACGCTGCGCACGGTGCCTGTGGTCAGGCTCATCTGGGGCTGATAGTGCAGCCGAAGCTGGTCGCGCTCCAGCGCTCGGCGCAACGCGTTTTCAAGCTGCAAAGCGCGTACCGACTGGGCCTGCATTTCGGGGGTGAAGAACCGGAAGGTGTTGCGGCCATCGAGTTTGGCGCGGTACATGGCCACGTCCGCCGACTGGGTGAGCGTGTCGAAATCGGTGCCGTCTTGCGGAAACAGAGCAATCCCCATGGATGGAGCCATGGTCAGCTCGTGGTGATTGATCTGGTAATGCTGGCGCGACGCTTCCTGCAGCTTTCCCGCCACACGGGCGGCTCCATGCGCGTTGGCGCCAGGCAGCACCAAAATGAACTCATCGCCACCGAGGCGCGATACGGTGTCCCTGTCGCGCACTACCGCACGCAGCCGCTTGGCGATCTCGATCAGCAGTGCATCGCCCACACGGTGTCCCAGAGAGTCGTTCACTTGCTTGAAGTGGTCCAGGTCCAGAAAGATCACGGCCAGCGGCGTGTTGTTCTCTTGAGCTACCCGAATGGCCTGCAGGGCCCGCTCGGCCAGCAGTGTGCGGTTGGGCAGGCCGGTGAGTGCGTCGTAGTGGGCCAGCCAGTAGATGCGTTCCTGGTCGGCTTTGCGGTCGTTGATCTCACGGTGCAGGTTGTCCACCGTCTCGCGCAGTTCACGGGTGCGGTCCTGCACCTGCTGTTCCAGCTCTTCATGCGCAAGAGCGAGCATGGCCTGGGCGTGCTTGCGATCCGTGATGTCCATCGTGATCCAGATGGACCCCTGGGAAGGATCGGCAGGGTCGATGGGCTTGCTGCGCACTTCGCAGATCACGGGCGTGCCATCTTTGCGGCACAGTTCCACTTCGCCTTCGTAGGTTTGCCCGGCGGCCAGGTGCGGGTAGCAGCGGCGGCCTACCTCTTCCCAGGCTGCGTCGGAGGTATACCACCGGCGTGACGAGCTGCCCATGAGTTCGCCGGGCTGAAAACCGAGCATCTGCTCGAAGTGCCCGTTGCATCGGGTCATGTGGCGGTCGCGCAGAAAAACGATGCCGACCATGGCGTTGTCGAACAACAACTGCTTTTCGCGTACCGCCGCACCCAAGGCAGCCTGGGCGCGCTTTTGCTCGTCGATGTCATCCAGGATCCAGATGGAGCCCTCGGCGGTGTCGTGCGGGTTGATGAGCCGCCCCGTGAGGTTTCCCCAGAAAAGGGTGCCATCGCAGCGGCGCAATTGGCGTTCCACGCGGAACGACTGCCCCTGTACCAGCACGGGATAGGCCGCGCGGCCCAGATCCCTGAATGCGTCGCGATTGGGATAGAAGGCTTCGGTGTTGAGCCCTATCAGGCGTGCGGGGGTGGTGTAGCCAAAGATTTCTGCGTACCGCTGATTGCAGCGGACCACGCTGCGCTGGCGCAAAAAAACAATACCAACGCCTGCGTTGTCGAGCAGGATTTGTTGTTCGCGCAGTGTGCGTTGCAGGGGGGTATCGTGGGCAACTCCAGGACGCTGCAGTTCCGGAGCGCTGTACGGCGGAGGCATAGAAACCAGTACGGGCGGTGGGCCAGATGGCCTCAAAATTTGTACCAAATTGTAGCAGCGTCACCTTGTGTCCCGGCTGAGGAAATATCACGCAGGAGGTGGTGCCGCAATTGGGTGCTATGGATGTTGTTGACTGTTGCCCATCTGCTCGCGCAGATAGGCCTCGAATGCGTCTGCGGGCAGGGGGCGACTAAAGAAGTAGCCCTGGCCTTCGTCACAGCCTTGTTGCCGTAGAAAATCAAGCTGTCCGTCAGTTTCCACCCCTTCGGCCGTGGTCTGCATGCCCAGCGCCTGTGCCATGCGAATGATGGCGCTCACGATGGCGCGGTCATTGGCGTCGTCGTCCAGGTCGCGCACAAACGATTGATCGATCTTCAGCTTGTAGATCTGAAAACGCTTGAGGTAGCTCAGCGAGGAATACCCGGTGCCGAAGTCGTCCATCGATAGGCGCACACCCCGTTCGTGCAACTGATCCATCATGGCGAGCGCGGCCGCTGGGTCGTCTACGGCCGCACCTTCGGTCAGCTCCAGCTCAAGCCGACGTGCGGGCAGCCCGGCCTGTTTTAGACAGCGCGTCACCATCTCGGGAAGCTGCGGGTGGCGAAACTGCACGGCAGAGAGGTTGACGGAGATGGCCCGCAGGGGCAGTTGCATGTCCAGCCACCGCTTGGCATCGTTCACTGCAGTGTGGAGCACCCATTCGCCAATCGCAATGATCATGCCGCTGCTCTCTGCCACGGGGATGAACTCGGCAGGGGACACCATGCCCAGCTCGGGGTGGCGCCAGCGCAGCAGGGCCTCGGCCCCGACGACCCGGCGTGTGGCAAGTGCAACCTGGGGCTGGTAGTGCAGTTCAAACTGGTTGCGCTCCAAGGCACGGCGCAAGGCATTCTCGATCTGCAGGGCGCGGGCGGTGCGCGCCTCCAGGTCGGCTGTAAAGAAGCCATATTGGTTGCGCCCGCTTTGCTTGGCCCGGTACATGGCTGCATCCGCGCGCTGGTACAAGGTGTCGAATGAACCACCGTCGGCCGGGTACATCGCAATGCCCACGGATAGCGTGGTGGTGAGTTCGTACGGGTCGATCTGGAAAGGCTGGGCCACGGCGGCCAGCAGTTTGTTCGCCATGTCGGCCGCTTGGGCTGCGGATGCCGACGGCAGCAACAGCAGAAACTCGTCACCCCCGAGGCGAGAGACGGTGTCCTGGGGGCTTAGCAGGGATTGCAACCGACGCGCCACGGCCATGAGCAGGATGTCGCCGATGCGGTGGCCCAACGAGTCATTCACATTTTTGAAGTGATCGAGGTCCAGGAACAGCACCGCCAGCGTGCCATTCCTGGTCTGCTCATCGCTGATCTGCTGCCTGGCCCGCTCGGCCAACAGGGCGCGGTTGGGCAGATCGGTCAGCGGGTCGAAATGTGCCAGACGCTCGATGCGGTCTTGGGCTTCACGCTGCAGGGTGATGTCGCGAAACAGCGTGATCGAATGGGTGGTGGCGCCATTGCCATCACGCACACTGCTTACGGACAACCACTGTGGATAGGCGGACCCGTCCTTGCGTCGGCCCCAAGCCTCGCCCTCCCAGCGTCCTTCCTGAGCGAGTTGGGCGTAAAGGGCATCGGCATTGAAGTCCCGTGTGGGCTCGGCCACGGTGAGCAGGCGCATGGATTGGCCCACTGCTTCGGACTCGGAATACCCGGTGATGCGGCTGAACGCCCGGTTGATGCGCACGATGGTGTGGGAGGCATCGGCGATCACGATCGCTTCGCTGCTCTGGTTAAAAACCTGGGCGGTTAGCAGCAATTGCTCTTGAGACCGCTTGCGTTCCGTGATGTCTCGCGACAGGAGAATGAAGCGGGGTACAGCGTCGGCGGAGCCAGCCTTGCGGGCCGCCGACAACTCAAACCAGGTGGCCCCGAGGTCTGGCAGATCCTGCACAATTTGCCGCCCTGTGGACCATCCCTGTGCCTGGGCCTCCTTCAATACGTCCATCACCGACAGCGCAGCCAGCGCTGGCAGCACATCGGTCACGTTGCGCCCGATCAACTGGTCGGCAGGCGCCATCAGCAACTCGGCGCGCTGGCTATGTACGCTGCAATAGCGGCCGTTTTGGTCGATCTCGAACAGCGGGTCTGGAATGGCGTCGATGGTGGCCCGCAACTGTTGCTGGGTGGCCTGGATTTCCGAGGTACGCTGGGCCACCTGGAAGGCCAGTCCACGCTCGTGGGACTTCAGCGCAACAAGCAGGCGAGCGAGGTAGGCCATGATCAGCGCGAACAGCAGCCCCACTGTGCAGCGCAGAGCCAGCACGGCAGGGGATCCCCAGCCATTGGCAGGCGCGAGGCTCAGCGTCCATTGCCCATTGGGCAGGGTCAGGGAGCGGCCTACGGCATCGCTTGCGGGCGGCGGGCTGGAGGCCGTGATGGTCTGCTCCTCGCCATTGTCGGGCCGCACGCGCCACAGACGATAGTGGTAGCCGCGCTCGGTGAGCTGAGGCAACCGGGTGGCTGCAAGTACCTCGGGCAGGCGGATGGTGACGTAGGTGAACCCCCAGAAGCTGCGCTTTCCCTTGCTGTCATCCAGGTACACCGGCTGGCGGCCCACCACACCCAGACCTCCCTGAACAAGCTCAATGGGGCCCGCCAACGTGAGCAGGCCTGTATCCCGTGCGCGGATGGACTCAGGGCCTTGCCGTGGATCTTTGAGCTGGTCAAAGCCAATCACGTTTTCGTTGCCCTGGCGCGGCACCACCTGTCGCACGACGCCGCCGGGCGAGAGGCCCATGGCTGCAATGCCAGGGTAGAACGGCAACATCTGCGTGCCCACTTCCTCGAACTGGGTGACATTGCCCTGTCCCTGGCGAACCAGGGCCACCAGCGCATTGTTGGCCGAAAGCGCCAGCTCTATGGCGCGCTGCAGCGCCTGCACATGGTCGCCGGCCATGTCTGCGGCCTGAGTGCGTTGCTGGGCGTGGTCTTGGCGTTCCAGCGTCCAGACCAAGGCCCCTGCGCAGACCGCCGTCAATACAAAGACCGCCCAAAAAGCGGTCATGGGGCGGCGAGAAAGAGTGAGTGTAGGTACTGGCACAGGTGCGATTTCCTGGACCAATTATGCAGGCCCGCAGACGGTAAGGGACCGAGTGTCGGGTGTGAAGATCGTTGTCATTTTGTTGAAATGTTTTCGACATGGTGGCGTCACGCGTCAATTTCACACTCCAGCCCAGGGAAACGGATTTTCCAAGTGGCTGGAGTTTCCGGCCGTCCCCGTTCGCACCGAAAGAGATGTTTCATCATGAACGAACTGCCCCGCCTGACGCTGCCCCTTGCTTCTGACGCCCTTGCCAATGGGCCTTCCCACGGTCGCGTGGTGGTGGTCTCTGGATCTGTAACGTCCGCCCATGAGCGTGGCGCCATTCAGATCACCTGGGCGAGGCATCTGGATGAGGTGCGGGAGGCGCAGCGGCTCCGGTTCGATGTTTTCGCGGCTGAAATGGGCGCTCGATTGACGACCCCCATTCCCGGCCACGATGTGGACCTGTTCGACGATTACTGTGAGCACCTTCTGGTGCGCGATGTCCAGAGCCAGCAAGTCATTGGGACTTACCGTGTGCTCACGCCCGCGCAGGCCAGACGGGTGGGGGGCACCTACAGCGACACGGAGTTTGACCTGACTCGCCTGCGCACCCTGCGCCCCCGCATGGTGGAGTTGGGCCGCAGCTGTGTGCATCCTGACCATCGCCATGGTGGCGTGATCATGGCCCTGTGGAGTGCACTGGCAGGCTTCATGGTGCGCAACCAGCTTGACACCATGATTGGCTGTGCCAGCATTCCAATGCTCCACAACGGTGTGGTGAGTGGCGATGCTGCGGCCAGCATCTGGCAGCAGGTGCGCGCTACCCATCTTGCACCGATTGAATACCACGTGCTGCCGCGTTTGCCGTTGCCGGTGGAGCATCTGGATGGCTCCACTGTCGTGGAGGCACCCGCCCTGATAAAGGGCTATTTGCGTCTGGGCGCGCGCGTGCTGGGCGCCCCCGCCTGGGACCCCGACTTCAACACCGCAGACCTGCCGATGCTGATGCGCCTGGCAGATCTGCACCCGCGCTATCGGAAGCACTTTCTGGGGGCTTGATGTACACCGCAGCGCGCTGGACTTCACTGGGGTCCAGACTGCACAATTGTTTCAGCAATACCTCGTGCCCGTGTGCAGTGCCAATCCCGGTGCGTTTGTCGTTTGTGTCTGTTACGCAGACTGTCACATCGTTGTCATTCGGCCGCTGAATACTGGAGCCACCCTGCACTTGCCGCGTTTGCATATCCATGTTGCCCTTGCTTCCTTCCGATGCCGCTTCCTTGCAACGCGAGCGCTCAGGCGCCGTAGCAGATTCATCTCCGGCCCCCATGCCCGATAGCGGTCGTGTGCCCGATGCCGCTGGCGCGCCACCGCCCATGTTTCTGGACCGCGACCACAGCATTCTGGCGTTCAATGAGCGGGTGTTCGATTGGGCGGTGCGCACCGACGTTCCCTTGCTGGAACGCCTGCGTTACCTGTGCATCGTGTCCTCCAACCTCGATGAGTTCTTCGAGGTGCGCGCGGCCCCCCACATCACCGCTGCCAAGAAAGGGGAGACGAAAGGGCTCTACACCACGGACTCGTTCGAGGCGCTTTCGGCCAAGGTCCACGATCTGGTGGAGCGGCAATACACCTTGTACAACGATGCCCTGGTGCCCGCCTTTGCCAAACATGGCATCCGCATCGTCGGCCATAGTGAGCGGTCACCCGAACAACAACGCTGGGTGCACGACTACTTCGCGCGCGAAGTCCGCCCGCTGTTGATTCCTGTGGGGCTGGACCCCGCGCATCCGTTCCCGCAGGTCGCCAACAAGTCTCTGAATTTCATCGTGCGTCTCAAGGGGCGGGATGCCTTTGGCCGCGAGAATGAAATCGCCATCGTCAAGGTGCCGCGCGCGCTGCCGCGCCTGATCCGCATGCCTGCCAAGGTGGCGCCCAAGGAGGCGCTGTTCGTGAGCTTGTCGAGCGTGGTGCGCTCACATCTGGAGGACCTTTTTCCGGGCCGTGAGGTGACCGAGTTCTCGCAGTTTCGCGTCACGCGCCACTCCGATCTGGCGCTGGACGAGGAGGACGTGCGCAACCTGCGCACCGCCCTGCGGCAAGGGCTGCAGCATCGCCACTATGGGCAAGCCGTGCGGCTGGAGGTGTCTGCCGGTTGCTCCCAGGTTTTGTCGGACTTTTTGCTGGAACAGTTCGGCCTGCCGGCTGCGGCCCTGTACCGAGTGCATGGCCCCGTGAATCTGGTGCGCCTGACGCAGTTGGTGGATTTGGTGAACGACCCCGCTTTGCTGTTTCCTGCCTGGAGTTCCTCGTGGCCACGGCAACTGCAGCCCGGTGTTTCCATCATGGAGCAACTGCGCCAGCGGGATGTGTTGATCCACCAGCCATTCGAGAGTTTTGACGGCCTGCTGGCCTTCTTGCGTGAGGCGGTGAATGACCCCCAGGTGCTGGTCATCAAGCAGACCATCTACCGCACTGGGGCTGATTCGGAGCTGATGGACTTGCTTTCGGAGGCGGTACGGCGGGGCAAGGAGGTCATGGCGGTGGTTGAGCTGAAGGCGCGCTTTGATGAAGAGGCCAACATCAACTGGGCCGAGGCGCTGGAGTCGATTGGCGCGCAGGTGGTGTATGGCGTGGTGGGGCTCAAGACGCACGCCAAGATGCTGCTGGTCACGCGCAGGGAAGGGCGACAGTTGCGGCGCTATGGGCACCTTTCCACAGGCAACTACAACGTGCGCACCGCCAGGCTCTATACGGACCTGAGCTACCTCACGGCAGACGAGGAAACCACCGCCGACATGGATGGGGTGTTCAATCATCTGGCCAGCCAAAATCGCCCGCCCAAGCTGCGCAAGCTCATGCTTGCGCCCTTTCATTTGCACCGCCGCATGAACGAGAAAATCGAGCAGGTGGGGTTGGCGGCGAGCCGTGGTGAGGACGCGCGCATCGTCGCCAAGATGAACGGGCTCACGGACGAGTCGCTGATACGTGCCCTGATCCTGGCAGGCCAGCGCGGGGCGCGCATTGACCTTATCGTGCGCGGTGCCTGTATGCTGGCGGCGCAGGTGCCAGGGGTGACGGACAACATCCGCGTGCGTTCGGTGATTGGCCGCTTTTTAGAGCACACGCGGGTTTTCTACTTCCGTGCAGGTGCGGAAGAAGACCTTTATCTCTCCAGCGCCGACTGGATGAACCGCAACATGATGCGCCGCGTGGAGCTGGCCTGGCCGGTCACCGACCCCGGCCTGCGCCAGCAGATCGTGGATGAATGCCTGGTGGCCTACCTGCACGATGACCGGGATGCCTGGACGTTGAATGCACGCGGCACCTATGACCGTGCGCCGCGCCCGGTGGATGGGCTGGGCGCGCAGGATGCCTTGATGGTGCGCTACGGACCCGTCTCCCCGATTTCGCGCATCGCTCAGAGGGCGGCGTGATGGACCTGATTCTTTGGCGTCATGCAGAAGCAGAAGAGATGGCGGATGGTGGCGACGACCTGGCGCGGGCTCTGACCTCCCGGGGGGAGAAGCAGGCGGCGCGCATGGCCGCTTGGCTGGACCGCCAGTTGCCTGAAGGTTTGCGTGTGCTGGCCAGCCCCGCGCGGAGGACCGAACAGACGGCCAGCGCCTTGGGGAGAAAGTTCAAGATGAGGGCAGAGTTGCAGCCGGGCGGAAGCATTGAGGACCTGCTGGAACTGGCCCAGTGGCCCCGCGCCAAAGGGGCGGTGTTGGTGGTCGGGCATCAGCCGGTGCTGGGGCAGGCCATTGCACAGTTGCTGGAGCTCAAGGTGCAGGAATGCGCGGTCCGCAAGGGCTCGGTGTGGTGGCTGCGCCACCGCCAGCGACTGGACCAGGGCCAGACGGTCTTGCTGGCCGTGCAGTCGCCCGAGTTTCTGTAGCTAAAAAGCGGCCTTGTTCAAGGCAGGTCTAGGGACAGCTCCCAGGGCGTTTTTTGCCAGGCCTGCGCCTCTTCGCGTAGCAGGTGTGCCGATTGTGGGTAGGCCGTGGCCCAGCCGGGCCGGGCATTGGCACAAAAGCGTTGTCCGTTGCGCTGCAGCCGCAGGCCCGTGGTGTCCGGGTCGCGGCGCGCGTGGCACAGGGCCACGGCGAGCCGCAGGCTCAGCAGTTGCAGCACGAAAGTCGGGTCGTCCAGGTCCGCGCCGAGCTTGCGAACCTTGCCGCGTTGCCCCTGCACCAGCACTCCCAGGTGATGCAGTTCGGGCACGGCAAAGCCTGCAGCGTCGGTGTTGTCCAGGATGTAGGCGCCGTGGCGGTGGTAGTCGCTGTGCGATACGAGGCAACCGATTTCGTGCAAGCGGGCGGCCCAGTCGAGCTTGCGCGACGCACGCTCGCTGTCGGCGGGCGCTGCCTGGTCAAACAACGCGCAGGCCGTGCGCGCTACCCGCTCTGCATGCTCCATGTCCACACCAAAGCGCTGCATGAGCCCGTTGACGGTGGTGGTGCGCAGATCGGTGCCTGGCTGCTCGCGGTCCAGCAGGTCATAGAGGGCGCCCTGGCGCAGCGCGCCCTGCGCCACCTGCATTTCGTCGATTTCGAGCAGGTCAAAAATGGCGCGAAGCACGCTGATGCCGCCCCCGATGACCGCGCGCCGCTCTTCCTTGAGCCCTTCCATGCGAAGCCGGTCGGCGTTTTGCGCGCGCAGGATGCGGTCATGCAGCCAGTTCAGGCCATCGCGGGCGATGAGCCCTTCGGGACCGCCTGCGGCCGCAAGCACGTCCCCCACGGCGCCTGCCGTGCCTGAAGATCCGTAGGCCACCTCCCAGGCGTCTGGCCTGAAGGTCGCCAGGGCTTCGTCCAGCACTGCCTTGGCCGCGATCTCGGCGGCCAGAAAGGCCTTGGCAGTGAACTCGCCGTTGGCAAAGTAGCGCTGGGACCAGGCGACGCTGCCCACGCGAAATGACGCCACCGCATGGGGAGTGAACTGCTGGCCGAGGATCAGCTCGGTGGAGCGCCCTCCGATATCGATCACCAGCCGACGCTCGTCCGATTGCGGCAGAAGCCGCGCCACGCCCTGGTAGATCAAGCGGGCTTCTTCGGGGCCGGACACCACGTCGATGGGGTAGCCCAGCACCTCACTGCCGCGCGACAGAAACTCCTCGCGGTTGCGGGCTTCCCGCAGGGTCTGCGTGGCCACGGCCCGGACCTGCGCGCGGGGGAACCCGGCCAGCCGCTCGCCAAACCGCGCCAGGCAGGCCCAGCCGCGCTCCATGGCATCGCGTGTCAGGTTGCGGTCTTCGTCCAGTCCATTGCCCTGGCGCACGGTTTCCTTGAGGTATTCCACCCGTTGGATGTGACCGAATTCATAGCGCCCGATTTCAAGGCGAAAGCTGTTGGAGCCGAGGTCGACCGCGGCGAGGCGTGTGCCGTTCTGCATGTTTTTTTGGTGGAAGCGTCGTTCAGCATCGTACCGCGAGCTTTCGGTGGCCAAACCCTGCGGCCGTCGCTGGTGGGAGGGGGAAATGAGCCTTGGGAGTCTGTGCCGAATTTATGACAAATGAGTGACGGCCCAGGGTGCAGCCTGGTGCGTTTGTGGCAATGACCCGAAGACGGCCCTTGTGTGTCACTGAATTGTCATCTTGGGGCCCTAGAGTTCGTGCTGTTCCTGTTAACCCTAGCCGAAAGGTCATCAATGAAACGCACATTTCTCAAAACCGTCGCAGTAGCACTGGCTTCCATGGCTGTCGGCAGTGCTTTTGCGGCGGACATCACCGGCGCAGGCGCAACCTTTCCGTTCCCTATGTATGCCAAGTGGGCCGAAGCCTACAAGAAGGAAACGGGCACGGGCCTTAATTACCAGTCCATCGGCTCCTCCGGTGGCATTCGCCAGATCCGCGCCAAGACCGTTGTTTTTGGCGCCACGGACGCACCCGTGTCGGGCGCAGATCTTGAAAAAGACGGCATGGTGCAGTTCCCCGCCATCATCGGCGGCACGGTGCCTGTGATCAACCTGGAAGGCTTCAAGCCCGGCGAGCTGCGTGTGACCGGCCCTGTGCTGGCCGACATTTTCCTGGGCAAGATCGCGAAGTGGAATGACGCCAAGCTCTCCGCCCTGAACCCCGGCAAGACACTGCCCGACCAGAACATCACCGTGGTGCACCGTGCCGACGGCTCTGGCACCACCTTCAATTGGACCGATTATCTCTCGTCCGTCAGCAAGGAATGGGCTGACTCCGTGGGCAAGGGCGCGGCCGTGAAGTGGCCTGCGGCCTCTTCGGTGGGCGGCAAGGGCAACGAGGGCGTGGCCGCCAACGTGACCCGCGTGAAGGGCGCTGTGGGCTATGTGGAATACGCCTACGTCAAGAAGAACAACATGAACTTCCTGCAGCTCCAGAACGCAGACGGCAAGTACGTGAGCCCCGACGACACCACGTTTGCAGCGGCGGCCGCCAGCGCTGACTGGTTCAGCACGCCGGGCATGGGTATTTCGATGGTGAATGCCAAGGGCGCCAACAGCTGGCCGGTGAGCACGGCCTCGTTCATCCTCATGTACAAAGACCCGGCAGACAAGGCCCAGTCGGCCGAGGTGCTGAAGTTCTTTGAATGGGCGTTCAAGAGCGGCAAGGGCATGGCGGCAGATCTGGACTATGTGCCCCTGCCAGACAGCCTGACCGCCGAGATCCGCTCCAAGGTCTGGTCGCAAATCAAGAAATAAGGTCGTTTGCCCCAGAATACCCCCCATCGGCCGGCGCGCCTGGCCGATGGGTGCTGGTTTTTGGGGCTTCCAGAAGCCAGATGGGAGTCAACATGAGCGTGGGAACCACCATGAGTTCGCAACCTGTGTCCGTCAAGACGACGGACGTCCCCACTAAAACCATGGTGTCGATTGCCAGACGCCAGCGCCTGCAGGACATCTTCTTCCACCGGTTGACCCAGAGCCTCTCCTTGCTGGTGCTGGCCGCGCTGCTCGGCATCATCGTCTCGCTTTTCATCTACGCATGGCCGGCTTTTCACAAGTTCGGCGTCCAGTTCATCTGGCGTGTGGAGTGGGACATCGTCAACGAAGAATTCGGTGCCGCCATCGCCATCGTGGGCACCCTGGCCAGCGCGGGCATTGCGCTGCTGATCGCAGTGCCGTTGGCCTTTGGCATCGCTTTGTTTCTGACCGAAACCTGCCCGGTGTGGCTGCGCCGCCCCCTGGGCACTGCGGTGGAGCTGCTGGCGGCCGTGCCATCCATCATCTACGGCATGTTCGGCCTGTTCGTGTTTGCACCGTTGTTTGCCGACTACTTTCAGATGCCCGTGCAAAAGCTGCTGGGCTCCATGCCGCTGGTGGGCTTTCTGTTTGGTGGCAGCACCAACGGCTTTGGCATCCTGGCGGCGGGCATCGTGCTTGCCTTCATGGTGCTGCCCTTTGTGGCGGCCGTGATGCGCGATGTGTTCGAGATCGTGCCGCCCATCCTGCGCGAGTCCGCGTACGGCCTGGGCTGCACCACCTGGGAAGTGGTGCGCCGCGTGGTACTGCCCTACACACAAAAGGGTGTGATTGGCGGCGTGATGCTAGGCCTAGGCCGCGCGCTGGGTGAGACCATGGCGGTGACCTTTGTGATCGGCAATGCCAACCGCATGCCCACGTCGCTGTTCTCGCCAGGCACTTCCATCGCTTCGACCCTGGCCAACGAGTTTGGCGAGGCGGCGGATTTTCACCTGTCCACCTTGTTCGCACTGGGCTTTCTGCTGTTCGTGATCACCTTCGTGGTGTTGTCCGCCGCCAAGATCATGCTGCTGCGCGCCGAGAAGGCCAAGGGCCTCTGACCCCGAGTCGATGAATCCTCGCTATTGAGATATGCCCATGGAATTCAACCAACAACTCTACAAAAAGCGCCAGCGCTCCAATGCCATCGGCCTGACCCTGTCCCTGGGCGCGATGGTGCTGGGCCTGTTCGTGCTGCTCTGGATTTTGAGCGTGCTGCTGTCCAACGGCTTTGCCGCACTGGACTGGAACATGTTCACCCAGTCCACCCCGGCCCCTGGCTCGGAAGGTGGCGGCCTGGCCAATGCCATCGTGGGCAGCCTGATGATGGTGGGTTTCACGGTGCTGGTCTCCACCCCCATCGGCGTGCTGGCAGGTGTGTACCTGGCGGAATACAGCGACCGCAGCAAGACAGCCGAACTCACCCGCTTCGTCACCGACATCATGTTGTCGGCACCTTCCATCGTGCTGGGTCTGTTCGTTTATGCGATTGCCGTGGCCACGGTGGGTAACTTCTCTGGCTGGGCTGGCAGCTTGGCACTGTCGCTGATTGCTGTGCCCGTGGTGGTGCGCACCACCGAGAACATGCTGCGCCTGGTGCCCGGCAGCCTGCGCGAAGCGGCCTTTGCGCTGGGTGCGCCGCGCTGGAAGGTGTCCACCATGGTCACCCTGCGTGCGGCCCGCAGCGGCGTGATGACCGGCCTGCTGCTGGCCGTGGCCCGCATCAGCGGCGAGACGGCGCCTTTGCTGTTCACGGCGCTCAACAACCAGTTCTTCAGCACCAACATGAATGCGCCCATGGCCAACCTGCCCGTGGTGATCTTCCAGTTTGCGCTGAGCCCTTACGAAAACTGGGTGCGCCTGGCCTGGGGCGGGGCGCTGCTCATCACGCTGTCGGTGCTGATTCTCAACATCGTGGCGCGGGTCTTCCTGCGCGAGAAAAACCGGGTTTGATCCCGTCCATCGACCAGATCGCCTCTATTTTCAGGATTCGACAATGAATGCCACCGCTACCGCCATCGCCAGCAAGAATGCGCTGGAGCTGCGCAACCTGAGTTTTTACTACGGCAAGTTCCAGGGCCTGCGCAACGTCAGCCTCAACATCGCCGAGCACAAGGTGACTGCCTTCATCGGCCCTTCGGGCTGCGGAAAGTCCACGCTGCTGCGCACGCTCAACCGGATGTACAGCCTGTACCCCGGCCAGCGTGCCGAGGGCTCCATCAGCTTCTACGGCCAGGACATTCTGGACCCCAAGCAGGACATCAACCTGCTGCGCGCGCGCATCGGCATGGTGTTCCAGAAGCCCACGCCGTTTCCCATGTCCATTTACGACAACATCGCCTTTGGTGTGAAGCTCTACGAGAGCCTGAGCAAGAGCGAGATGGACGACCGCGTGGAATGGGCGCTGTCCAAGGCCGCGCTGTGGAACGAGGTGAAGGACAAGCTCCACCAAAGCGGTTTGTCGCTCTCTGGCGGCCAGCAGCAGCGCCTGTGCATTGCGCGCAGCGTGGCGGTGAAGCCTTCGGTGTTGCTGCTCGATGAGCCCACCTCGGCGCTGGACCCATTGTCCACCGCCAAGATCGAAGAGCTGATCGACGAGCTCAAGCACGACTACACCATCGCCATCGTGACGCACAACATGCAGCAGGCCGCGCGCTGCAGCGACTACACCGCCTACATGTACCTGGGCGAGATGATCGAGTTTGGCGCCACCGAACAGATCTTCTTCAAGCCTGAGCGCAAGGAAACCGAAGACTACATCACCGGCCGTTTCGGTTGATCGGTTGATTGCTATGTTATTGATAGCTGCTTGTGCTTGATAAATAAGCGCTGGAGCCAGATTTGATTCATAACCGTGAGGTTGTACACCCAATGCCCGACAAACACCTTTCCTCGCAGTTCGACAGCGAACTCAACAGCGTCTCCGCCCGCGTCATGGAAATGGGCGGCTTGGTGGAGTCGCAGATCCGCCAGGCGGTCTATGCCCTGTCCCAGTTCAGTTTGGAGGCCGTGGAAACCGTTGCCTCCATGGAAACCCGTGTGAATGCGATGGAGGTCGAGATCGACCAGGAGCTGTCCTCCATCATCGCCCGCCGCCAGCCCACAGCGCGCGACCTGCGCCTGCTGCTGGCCTTTTCCAAGGCCACGGCCAACCTGGAGCGCATGGGCGACGAGGCCAACAAGATGGCGCGCATGGTGCGCTCCATCATTGAAGGTGGTGCGCCGCGCTCCTTGCCCTCCAGCGATCTGCGTGTGGCGGCCGATCTGGCTTCGGGCCAACTGCGCAAGACGCTGGATGCATTTGCAAGGCTGGACGTCAAGGCCGCCGTGGCCATCCTCAAGGAAGACGACCTCATCGACAAGGAGTTCGACGGCTTCGTGCGCAAGCTCATCACCTACATGATGGAAGACCCGCGCACCATCTCGCCCAGCCTGGACCTGCTGTTCCTGGCCAAGGCCATCGAGCGCATCGGAGACCATTCCAAGAACGTGGCCGAGCTGATTATCTATTTGGTCAAAGGCAAGGATGTGCGCCACACTGCCCTCGACGAGATCGAGTCGACCGTGCTGTAACAGAGGGCGTTGGCACATTTATGAGAAAGCTCCCCCGTGTCCTCATCGTGGAGGACGAACCTGCCATCGCCGAGCTGATTGCAGTGAACTTGCGCCACAACGGATTCCAGCCCTTCTGGGCGGAAGACGGCGACTCTGCCCAGCGCGAGCTCGATGCTGTGCTGCCCGATGTCATCCTGCTTGACTGGATGCTGCCTGGGCAAAGCGGCCTGTCGCTGGCCCGCAAATGGCGTGCGGACAGCCGCACCAAGCCCATCCCCATCCTCATGCTCACTGCGCGTGGCGACGAGCCCGACAAGATCGCGGGGCTGGATGCTGGCGCCGACGACTACATCACCAAACCGTTTTCCACGCAGGAGCTGCTGGCCCGCATCCGGGCCGTGCTGCGCCGCCGCGCGCCCGAGCAGGTGAGCGACAGCGTGACCATTGGCGAGCTGGTGCTGGATGCCGCGACCTACCGCGTGTCGTTCCAGGCGCAGCCCCTCAAGGTCGGCCCTACCGAGTTCAAGCTGCTGCATTTTTTGATGAAGCATGCCGAGCGCGTGCACAGCCGCTCCCAGTTGCTCGACAAGGTGTGGGGCGACCATGTTTTCATCGAAGAGCGGACGGTGGATGTGCATGTCAAGCGCTTGCGCGAAGCCTTGGGTGCTGCGTCCGTGATGGTGGAAACCGTGCGCGGCGCGGGTTATCGGCTGACGGCCCAGCCGCAGGTGCAATTACAGGCCTGATGGGGTGGTTTTGATGCGGTCAATGGGCGCGTGTGCTGCGTCCCTGGTTTTCTGAGAAGGCTTTGTTATCCGCATGCTGTGGCGTATTTCGTATTTCCTGCTGTGGCAGTTGGCGGGTGGAGCTGTGGGCTGGTGGTACAGCGGCCCCTGGGGCGCGGCACTGGGTGCGGCCGTGGCTGCCTGGATATGGTTTATCTGGGACTTGTCGCGCGGCGCGCGTGTGCTGCGCTGGCTGCGCACGGGCGACCTGGCGGCGGTTCCGTCCATGCGCGGTATCTGGGGCGAGGCCGCAGACCGCGCGCGGCGCCTGCTGCGCAAGCAGGAGGCCTTGGTCCATCAAAGCGAAGGCCGATTGCAGGAGATTCTGGCCGCCCTGCAGGCATCGCCCAACGGCGTGGTGCTGCTTGATGCCCAGGGGCGCATCGAGTGGTGCAACCAGATGGCGGCCAGCCAGTTCGGTTTTGATGCCCAGCGCGATGTGATGCAGTCGATTGGCAACCTGCTGCGCAACCCCGAGTTCACAGCCTACTTCGCCGCCAAGGATTTTTCTGATGACGTGGTGCTGGAGGGGCGCCTGAGCACGCCCTCGCGGCCAGTGCGCATTTCGGTGCATCTGCACCCCTATGGCGACGGGCGCACTTTGCTGCTGTCGCGCGATGTCACGGCGCTGGAGCAGGCCGATGCCATGCGGCGCGACTTTGTGGCCAACGTGTCGCACGAGATCCGCACGCCCCTCACGGTGCTGACGGGTTTTGTCGAAACACTGCAGACCCTGCCCCTGAGTGCCGATGAGCGATCCCGCTACCTGGGCATGATGGCGCAGCAGGCCCAGCGCATGCAAAGCGTGGTGAAAGACCTGCTCACGCTATCGCGCCTGGAGGGCAGTCCACTGCCCGGCATGACCGAGTGGACGCCGGTGCAGTCGCTGATGCAGCGTTGCGAGGAGGAGGGCCGCGCTCTGTCATCCCTGCTCACGCAGAACCAGCAGCGCATGCACGAGATCCGGTTCCCGGTAGCCGAGGTCTTGCACAACGAGGGCGACATCGCGGGTGTGCCCGCCGAGCTGCAAAGCGCCTTGTCCAACCTGGTCAACAACGCTGTGCGCTACACGCCCGCAGGTGGCTTCATCACCGTGTTGTGGGAACGCAAGGGTGATGGTCGCGCCGTTTTTTCGGTGCAGGACACGGGCCCCGGCATTGCCCCTGAACATATTCCGCGTCTGACCGAGCGCTTTTACCGGGTGGACCGCAGCCGCTCGCGCGAGACCGGCGGCACAGGCCTGGGGCTGGCCATCGTCAAACATGTGCTGCAGCGCCACGGCGCCACGCTGGACATCGCCAGTACCCTGGGCAAGGGCTCGGTGTTTTCGGTTACCTTCCCGGCGAACCGGCTGCGCGGTTTTGCCCTGCCGGGCTGATGGCTCGCCAGAGCATGGCGACAAACAGCGCAGCCGTCACCACCAGCGCAGCGGCGCTGGCAGCCCAGAGCGGTGTGGGCGATGGCACCCCCGCCCAGGGGCCGTGGCCGGTGTAGGCCAGCCAATAGCCGCCGCCCAGGCCCGCGCCCCACAACAAAGCGCAGTACACGGCCAGCGGGGCCAGTGTGATGCGGTAGCAGCGCAGCACGAACACGCACAGGGTATGCAGCGCATCGGCCGCGTGGTACGCAGCCACCCACACCAGCACGCCCCCTGTCATTGCCACCACGCTGGCGTTGGCCGTGTAAATACTGCCAATGTGATCTTTTGCTATTAATAATATAGCTGCTAGCGCAAATCCCATAAGCGCTGAGAGCCTAAAACCTATAAATACCACCTGGCGGGCCTGCACGGGGTTGCCTGCGCCCAGCCAGTAGCTGACCCGCGCGCTGGTGGCGATGGCCAGCGACAGCGGCACCATGTAGAGCACGGCGGCCAGGTTGGAGGCGATCTGGTGGGCTGCAGAGGCGGTGGTGCCCTGGCGCGCAATGAACAGCGCCATCAGCGTGAACGATGTCACCTCGACCATCACGGCCAGCCCCGCCGGAATACCCAGCCGCGCAAAACCCGCGATGGTGGGCCAGTGCGGCGGCTCCATGCGGCGCCACAGGCCCAGGGGTTCGTAAAGGTCTTGCGTGCGCAGCAGCCAGATGGCCAGTGCAAGCATGCTGCAGTTGACCACCAGTGTGGCCCAGGCGCAGCCCACCACGCCCTGCGCGGGCAGGCCCGCACCACCAAACGTGAACCACACCGACAGCGGCAGCTTGATGAACAGCGAGCCCACCTGCAGCCAAGTCACCAACTGGGGCCGTCCCAGGGCCTGGTTCAGGGTGCTGTAGATGCGAAACAGCAGGGCCGGGGGCAGCGCCAACGCCAGCACCGCCAGGTAGTTTTCCACCTCGGTGCGCAGGGCGGGCGGCACCTCGGTCCAGCGCAGGATGGGGCCGGGGGACAACAAGACTGCCATGCCGATCAGCGAGGCCGCGCCACACAGATACAGGGCTTGGCGCAGTGACCGGCCAACGGCTTCGGTCTCACGCGCGCCGCGCTGCTCGGCCCACACGGGCAGCAGCGCCTGCAGCACACCGATCAGCGCCACATAGACGCTGATGAAAATGGCCGAGCCCACGGACAGCGCGGCGAGCGAGGATTCGCTGTAGCGGCCCGCGACGATGGTGTCCGTCACGCCGAACGCCATGACGGCCAGTTGCCCGGCCAGCACGGTGAGTGCATGCCGGGTGATGGTGGATTGCTCCGACATCAGCGTGCCGGGCCTGTGCGGCGGAACAGCAGGAGGTGGTCGTTCTTGTCCGTCGGGCGGGGCAGGGTGGCCTTGGGCTCCCACCGCGCGGCATTGACCATGCGCTCGGAGGCAGGCCACGAAGCAATGTCCGCCAGCAGCCACTCGCACTCATCCTGCAAGCCGGCGCGCTGCAGCGAGAGCTGGCCGTGGTATTGCAAGGCGGCCACCTGGGCGCGGTTGAGCCCCACGGTCTGGATGCATCCCGGCGTGGGGCCAAGGGCCTCCACAACGCTGCGCACCTGGGGGCCATAGCTGCGCGCATAGTCCAGCAGCGGTAGCCACAGCGTCATCAGCAGCACCCAGCCCAGCACGGCGCCCCCGGCGGGCAGCACCAGGCTTTTCCAGATGGGCGCACGGTCGCGCGATGCGCGCCACCAGACCAGGCTGCACCAGCCCACGGTGGCGGCCAGGGCCGCCACCAGCGCCAGGGCTGAAAACTGGGGCTCAAACCCCGGCGCGAGCTTGGCCACATTGGCCGCAGGTTTGGCGGGCACGCCGGTTTGCATGGCAATCCAGATCACCCAGATCGCCAGTGCGGACACGGTGAAGAACAGCAGGGTGAACCAGTCGATCAGTGCGCCCACGCTGCGGCGCAGGGTGGGCAGCGCAAAGGCCGCCAGCGAGGCCATGGCAGGCAGGCTCAGCAGCAAGGCCCGGTCGGCGGGCTGCGTGGTGATGGTGGCGGCGATGGACACGGCCACGAACCACAGCGGCACCAGCAGGTGCCGGTGGCCCTGGCGGCTGATGATCTGCTTGCGCCAGCGCCACAGCGTCCACAACGCCAGCGGCCAGGCGGGCCAGCCAAACCATATCAGCAGGCGCACCAGGCTTTGCCATTCCTTGCCACCCGCACCGGCGCCCACAATGCGCCAGCGCCACAGGTCCAGCGCCCAGGCCAGCCAGGCGGCTGCCAGCGTCACGGCCATCAGCGCCAGCGCCCAGTGCCATCGGCGGTCGGCACGGCCACCAGGGGCCAGCACCACCAGCACCATGCTGCCCGCGCCCAGCAAGGCGGTCAGCGCCGGGGCTCCTGCCAGTGTCAGTCCGAGCATGCCGGCAACCAGCGCCAGGGCGGGTGCCACGGTGCGGTGCGGCATGGCGGCCACCGCGAAGAAGAGCAGTGCGGTGCAACTGAGCTGCACCAGATAGCTGGTGATCTCGTGCGAAAGTTGTGCGAGGCCCAGGCAGGCGATCAACGCCAGCAACGCGCCGTCGGCGATGGCGCGGGCGTAGTCCAGGGGCGGGGCCTCGCCGCCAAACGCAAACGCCACGGGTTGGGCGCCGGGGCTGCGTGCCAGGTAGTACACCCCATACCAGGTGGCAATGAGCGTGAGGGCCAGCAGGCCCGCAAAAGGAATGCGCGCCGCCACTTCGGCTGGCAGCCAGGGCGGTGCGATCTGCATGGCCCACGCCCCGATCCAGTAGGGCAGCAGGCCCTCGGTCTCCGGTGGCATGCCGCCCAGCAGGGGGGCGAGCCACGGGGTGCGGCCCTGGGCCAGCTCCAGCATGTAGCCAAAGGCCGTGACGTCGGCGCTCTTCCAAGGGTCACGCCCGACGAAGCCTGGTACCACGTAGGCAATGCACAGCAGCAACCGCGCCCAGCGGGGGAGGGGCTTCACGGCATTCTGGGTAACGATGGCGGGGGTGGGTGGGGTCACGCGTCAGTGGGCAGCAGGGCGAAGGAGCCACCGAGAATAAGGGCAAAAACAAAGAAAAAGGCAGCACGGTTGCCCGGGCTGCCTTTTTGGCGGGAACGCAGGGGCGAATTACTTCGCTGCGGTCTTGCCGAAACGGTTGCGGAAGCGCTCGACGCGGCCACCCATGTTGTCCACCGACTTTTGCGTGCCGGTGTAGAAGGGGTGCGATTCGGAGGAGGTGTCCAGCTTGAACAGCGGGTATTCCTTGCCTTCGAAGGTTTCCATTTCCTTCGTGTTCACGCACGAGCGGGTCACGAACTTGAAACCGTTGGACAGGTCCGAGAACAGAACTTCGCGGTAGTTGGGGTGAATGCCTTCTTTCATGATCTTCCTTTGAGTCAACTGCGGGAGCCGCACCGGCCATTCCGATGTACTTTCCGCAAGAAAAAGCCCTCTATTATGGCACAGGCTGAAAATCAGCCTCCGCGCCTCATCATGTCGAAGAAGTCCACATTCGTTTTTGTGGCCTTCATGTTCTTGATCATGAGCTCCATCGACTCGATCTCGTCCATGTTGTACATGAACTGGCGCAGGATGCGGGTCTTTTGCAAGATCTCGGGTGCCAGCAGCAACTCTTCGCGGCGCGTGCCGCTCTTGTTGAGTTCGATGGCGGGGAACACGCGCTTTTCGTACAGGCGGCGGTTCAGGTGGATTTCGCAGTTGCCCGTGCCCTTGAATTCTTCAAAGATCACTTCGTCCATGCGGCTGCCGGTATCGACCAGGGCGGTGGCGATGATGGTGAGCGAGCCACCTTCCTCGACCTTGCGCGCAGCGCCGAAGAAGCGCTTGGGGCGCTGCAGCGCGGCGGCGTCCACACCGCCCGACAGCACCTTGCCGCTCGACGGCACCACGTTGTTGTAGGCGCGGGCCAGGCGGGTGATGGAATCGAGCAGGATCACCACGTCCTTCTTGAGCTCGACCAGGCGCTTGGCGCGCTCGATCACCATTTCGGCCACATGCACGTGGCGGGCGGCGGGCTCGTCGAAGGTGGAGGCAATGATTTCGCCCTTCACCGTGCGCTGCATTTCGGTCACTTCTTCAGGGCGCTCGTCCACCAGCAGCACCATCAGGTGCACGTCGGGGTTGTTGGCCGTGATGGCGTGGGCGATGTGCTGCATCATCACCGTCTTGCCGCTCTTGGGCGGGGCCACGATCAGTGCGCGCTGGCCGCGGCCGATGGGCGCGATGATGTCGATGATGCGGCCGGTGATGTTCTCTTCGCCCTTGATCTCGCGTTCCAGGCGCATCTGCTCCTTGGGGAACAGGGGCGTCAGATTTTCGAACATCACCTTGTGCTTGTTCTGCTCTGGCGGGCCGCCGTTGACGGCGTCAAGCTTGGTCAGGGCAAAGTAGCGCTCGCCGTCCTTCGGGGTGCGCACTTCGCCTTCGATCATGTCGCCGGTGTGCAGGTTGAAGCGGCGCACTTGGCTGGGCGAGATGTAGATGTCGTCCGTGCTTGCCGTGAAGCTGGTGTCGGGGCTGCGCAGAAAACCGAAGCCGTCGGGCAGGATTTCCAGCACGCCATCCGCAAACACCTGTTCGCCCGCCTTGGCGCGCTTTTTGATGATGGCAAACATCAGCTCCTGTTTGCGCATCCGGCCCGTGTTTTCGATTTCGAGTTCTTCGGCCTGCTTCAGGACTTCAGACACGTGCAGTGCCTTGAGTTCGTTTAAGTGCATGGAATGACTCCTGAGGCGGAGCTGATAAGAATCTTGGGGAAAATGAGAAGTTGGGCTTGGGCCGGACGGGCTGCTGTTTGCAGGTCCGGCTCGCCGGGGGATCTTGGCCCGGCTGCCAATGCGTGCAGGCCGGTGATCTGTGGGGAATTATGACAG
This sequence comes from Acidovorax sp., assembly GCF_027492855.1. Lineage (GTDB taxonomy): Bacteria > Pseudomonadota > Gammaproteobacteria > Burkholderiales > Burkholderiaceae_C > Acidovorax. The sequence continues at coordinate 81,271 of NZ_JAPUDY010000051.1, read as the reverse complement.
GAAAAAATCCAGGGGCTTCATGGGGCCGTAATGAAGGCGGTCAAGATGACCGGCCTTGCGCCACATGCACCCCAAAAAACGCCCCGCAAGCAGCATGCGGGCGGGGCGCCGGAGGTCAGGCCAGTTGCTGGTCGATGAAGGCGGTCAGTTGCGCCTTGCTCATGGCGCCGACCTTGGTGGCAGCCAGTTGGCCGTCCTTGAACAGCATCAGCGTGGGGATGCCGCGAATGCCGAACTTGGCGGGGATTTCGCGGTTTTCGTCCACATTCATCTTGGCGATCTGCAGCTTGCCCTGGTAAGTGCCAGCGACTTCGTCCAGGATGGGGGCAATCATCTTGCAGGGGCCGCACCATTCGGCCCAGTAGTCCACCAACACAGGGGTGCTGGTTTTCAGCACGTCGGCTTCAAAGCTGGCGTCAGAGACATGTTTGATGAGTTCGCTGGCCATGGCGGATTCCTTGTTTTTGAGCGGGTTGGGACCGGTGTACGTTTAAAGTCAGGGCATTGTGACAGAAACCAATACCACGTACGCCGGTATGGCCGGGGCTTGCGACGCTATGACAGTCATAGCGAAAAGCGATCAGGGCGCCGACTATGCCGCCCCGTGCGCCGCGCTGTGGCAGCGGGCGCTGGCCCAGGTGGCCGGGCATGTTCAGGCCCAGGGGGGGCACCTGGCCCGTACCGTGGTGCTGGTGCCCTATGCCCAGCTCATGCCCTGGGCGCAGCGCCACTGGGCGCAGCAGTTTCCGCAGGGTTTTGCTCCGCGTTTCGAGACCACCCGCAGCTGGGCGCACCAATTGCAGGGTTTCGAGCCCTCGGCGGATGATTTTGCGGGCGATGTGGCGCGTGACATCCTCACGGCCCGCGCCCTGCTCGACCGCGTGGGGCAGGGCGCGCACCGCGACATGCTGGCCACGCCCCTGCAAGAAGCCGCCGCCCAGCTGGCCCCCGCCGTCGCGGCCGTGCCACCCGCGCAGCGCGCGGCCTGGGGCGACGAGGCCCGCAAACTGCTGGCCACCGCAGACGAGGGCAGCAGCCGGCACTACGAGGCCCTGGTGGCGCGCCTGGCGCTGGAATGGGTGCTGGCCTCGCGCCACGCCACCGATGTGCTGTTCGAGCCCGGTGTGCGTGCTGCGGTGGATGCGCTGGTGGTGCTGGAGGGCTTTCAGTCTGACGCGTTGCCCCAGGCCCTGCTGGCCCATTGGGGCGAGCAGGGCGCCTGCGTTGCGCTGCCCGCCCTGGCCAGTGGGGTTTTCGAGCCGCCACGGATCGCCCTGCAAGCCGCCACCGATGCCGAAGACGAAGCCCACCGCGCCGCCGCCTGCGTGTTGGCCCACATCCGCCAAGGCCGGGTACCTGTGGCGCTGGCTGCCACCGACCGGGCGTTGATCCGCCGCGTGCTCGCCCACCTGGACGGCAGCGGCGTGCTGGTGCGCGATGAAGGTGGCTGGATTCTGTCCACCACGCGTGCCGCCGCGCGGACGATGGCCGCGCTGCAGGCCGGGGAGTGGAATGCTTCAGCCGATGCCGTGCTGGACTGGATCAAGCACACGCCCTCACTGGCTTCCGAAGATGTGAGCCGGCTGGAGCAGTGGCTGCGCAAAGGCGCGGTGCAGCATTGGGGCGCCGCCGCTACGCGCGACCTGAGCGCAGAACCCCACCTGGCCCGCACTGTGGCCACTGTCGAGGCCTGGCGCGACACCCTGCGCGCTGCGCGCCCGCTGGCGCAATGGCTGCCTGCCCTGCGCGCTGTGCTGGAGCAGGCCGGCCAATGGCAAGGTCTCTCGGCCGACCCCGCCGGTATGCGCGTGTTGGCCGCCCTGCGCCTGCAAGACGGCCAGCAGGCTGAGCTGGAGGGCTGGGGTGACGACAACGCAGGCCGCCGCATGACGCTGGCCGAATTCACCCGCTGGGTCAAAGACGTGCTCGAAGCAGGGCGCTACGTGGCCGCGCAAGCCGCCGATGCGCCCGTGGTGGTGTTGCCTATGCCGCAGTTGCTGGCCCGCCCGTTTGCCGCCGCCGTGCTGCCGGGCTGCGACGAAAAGCGCCTGCAGGCCGCCCCTGAGCCCACGGGCGACTGGTCGCAAACCCAGCGCGAAGCCTGGGGCCTGCCCACGCGCCAGTCGCTCGAAGCCGCCCAGCGCGCTGCCTGGGCCCACGCCCTGCGCACCCCCGTGGTGGATGTTTTGTGGCGCACGGGCGACGAGGGCGGCGAGCCGCTGCTGGCCAGTGCCCTGGTGCTGGCCCTGCAACTGGACGGCGCCGCCACGCTCGGCGCTGACGACCGTGCCGCGCGCACAGTGGCCGCCACGCCCACGCTGCGCCCCCTGCCCGTGGGTCAGGCACTGCCGGTGGCGCATCTGTCGTCCACCGCGTATTCCGACCTGCGCCATTGCCCTTACCGCTTTTTCGCCCAGCGCCAACTGGGTCTGCGCGAGGCCGACGAGCTGGGCGCTGAAGTCGACAAGCGCGACTTCGGCACCTGGCTGCATGCCGTGCTGCAGCGGTTTCACGAAACCTTGCTGGCCGATCCGACCGACGACCTGCCGCAGCGCCGTGCCCGCATGGATGCAGCTGCCGAGGTCGTCACCCGCGAACAGCACCTGCAAGACGGCGACTTTCTGCCTTTTGCCGCAGGTTGGGAGCAACTGCGCGACGGCTACCAGCACTGGCTGGGTGTGCACGAGCAGCAGGGCGCCACATTCCGCCAAGCTGAAGTTAAGGCACGTCAGCCGCTGGGCGGCCTGGAGCTGATCGGCACCATCGACCGCATTGATGGCGTCTCCAGCACCGGTGAGCCCACGGTGTTGGTGATCGACTACAAGACCGAAAGCGACAGCGTCACCCGCCAGCGCATCAAGGCCGGGACCGAGGACCCACAACTAGCCTTCTACGCCGCTTTGCTGAGCCACGACACCTTGCGCGCAGCCTATGTGAACGTGGGCGAGCGCGGAGAGACGCAGATGCACGAACAGGACGAGGTGGTGCTCCTGCGCGATGTGCTGGTCGAAGGCATCCAGCACGACATGGCACGTATTGCCGATGGCGCGCCGCTGCCTGCGCTGGGCGAGGGCTCGGTGTGTGACTACTGCGCCGTGCGCGGGCTGTGTCGAAAGGACTTTTGGGAATGAATAGAGCCCCCACGCTCCCTCACTTCGTGTGGTCGCTGCCCCCCAAGGGGGTCGCATTTCATCTTGGGGCGGCCCGGCGATGAAACAGGCCGCCTACGAACACAACGGCCGCCCCGTCTCGCGCGAGGCCTTCTACGCCATCGCCTGCGACCCTGCGCGCAGCGTGGCCGTCGAAGCCTGCGCGGGTGCGGGCAAGACCTGGATGCTGGTTTCGCGCATGCTGCGTGCGCTGCTCGACGGCTGCGCGCCGCACGAGATCCTGGCCATCACCTTCACCAAAAAAGCCGCCGGTGAAATGCGCCAGCGTTTGCAGGAGTGGCTGGAAGAATTCAGCCACAAGCCGCTGGAGGAACTCACTGCCGAGCTGATTGCAAGGGGAATCAGCCCCCAGGGCGCGTCGGATAAGCGCGAGGCGCTACAAAATTTATACCGCCAGCTGCTCACCGCGGGCCGCCCGGTACAGATCCGCACCTTTCACAGCTGGTTTGCCGCGCTGCTGGGCACGGCGCCACTGGCGCTGTTGCAACAGCAAGGCCTGCCCGCGCACTTCGAGCTGCTCGAAGACGACGCCGAGGCCGTGCGCGAGGTTTGGCCGCCGTTTTTGCAGACCGTGGCCGACAGCGCCAGCCTGCGCTCTGACTACGAAGCCGTGGTGGCCCGCCACGGCCGTTCGCAAACCCACAAGGCCCTGGCAGCGGCGCTGGCCAAGCGCGTGGAGTTTGACCTGGCCGACGAAGCGGGTGTGGTCGATGCCTCGGTGCCGCCGTTCCAGCAGGCCTACCCTGAGTTGGCTGCTTTTGGCGAGCCTGCTGAGGCCTTGCAAAGCGATGCCTGCCAGCAGCGCTGGCGCAGCCGCGCCAGCGCCCTGGGCGCTGAGACCAACAAGACCCCGCAAAAGGCGGCCGACGCCATCATCGACGCCTTGACCTGCACCGACCTGAACCAGCGGCTCGACATGCTGCGCAAAGCGCTGTTTGTGGCCAAGGAAGACCGCCTGTCGAAAAACCTGGAGAAGTTCCCCGCCGCACAAGAGGCCGAGCCCGAGCTGTTGCGCCTGCTCACCGCCCGCCGCCAGCACGAGGCCTGGCAACACCAACAGCGCATGGCCCGGCTGGCGCGCTGCCTGATGGCGCAGTTTGTGGGCGTCAAGCAGCAGCATGGCTGGGTGGACATGAACGATGTGGAGCGCACCGCCCTGGTCATGCTGGCCGACCCGGTGCTCTCCGGCTGGGTGCAGGAGCGGCTGGATGCGCGCATTCGCCACCTGCTGGTCGATGAGTTCCAGGACACCAACCCGCTGCAGTGGCAGGCGCTGCATGCCTGGCTGTCGGGCTACGCGGGCGCGGGCGGCGGTAACAGCGGGCAAAAGGCGCCCAGCGTGTTCATTGTGGGCGACCCCAAGCAGAGCATTTACCGCTTTCGCCGTGCTGAGCCGCAGGTGTTCATTGCCGCGCAGGCCTTTGTGCGCGATGGCCTGGGCGGCGACCTGCTCAGCTGCGATCACACGCGCCGCAACGCGCAGGGCGTGATTGGCGCAGTCAACGCCGTGATGGGCGAGGCCCAGGCGCAGCACGAGACCAGCGGCTTTCGCGACCACACCACAGAATCCAAGCACCCCGGCCAGCTGCTGCGCCTGCCCGCCATCACCGATGCGGACGACAACAGCCAAGGCACAGGCCGCGACCCGCTGGCTTGGCGCGACAGCCTGACCGAGCCTCGCCACGAGGCCGAGGAAACCCTGCGCATGCGCGAATGCACCCAGGCCGCCGCCTGGGTGGCCGCGCAGATTGCCAGCGGCACGCCGCCCAAAGAGGTGCTGGTGCTGGCCCGCAAGCGCGACCGCCTGGCCGCCATGCAAGACGCGCTGCGCGCCCTGCACCTGCCCTGCGTACAGCCCGAAAAAGCCGACCTGTTCGACGCGCCCGAGGTGCAGGACATGGTGGCGCTGCTGGATGCGCTTGTCTCGCCCACACACGATCTGTCGCTGGCCCGCGCGCTCAAGTCGCCCCTGTTCGGCCTGGATGACGACGCCCTGGTGGCCCTGGCCGTGCTGCGCCGCCAGCCCGAGCATGCGGGCCGTAGTTGGTTTGATTTGCTATTAAAAAGTGAGCTTCTTGCGCTTGAATACCAAGCGCTAGGCCCCGTTTTGACTCAATACCAGGCCTGGGTGGGCAGCCTGCCGCCGCACGATGCGTTGCAGGCCATCTACGAGCATGGCGATGTGCTGGCCCGCTTTGCCGCCGCCGCGCCCGCCACCCAGCGCCAGGCCGTGTTGGCCAATCTGCGCGCTTTGCTGGCGGCATCGCTGCAGCACGATGGCGGCCGTTACCTCACGCCCTATGCCTTTGTGCGGGCCATGAAAAAAGGCGGCGTGCGTGCGCCTGGCCGGGCCGATGCGCAGGCCATTCGCCTGCTCACCGTGCACGGCGCCAAGGGGCTGGAGGCCGACTGCGTGCTGTTGCTCGACACCGACACCCGTTCACAAAAAGCCGAAACCATGGGCGTGCTGGTGGATTGGCCCGGCGAGCAGGCCGTGCCCTCGGCCTTCGTCTTTTTGGCCAGCGAATCGAACCCGCCACCCAGCGCGGTGGATGCCCTCGCCGCCGAGCAGCAGGCCCGCAGCCGTGAAGAGCTGAACATGCTTTATGTGGCCATGACGCGCGCCAAGCATTGCCTGGCGCTGTCGTCCGTGCAGCCCGGCACTTCGGCCCCTGGCAGTTGGTGGAACCGGCTGGCCCCGTTGGTGACCGAGGTGGACGCAGCCGCCATTGCCGCGCCGACGTCGGTGGATGGCGCGGGCGCCGCCACCGATACCTTCACCATCGCCGTGTTGCCCCCACTGCCCGAGGCCCTGCAAAGCGCCCGCGTGCAGGCCGCCGCCCCGGTGGGTAGCGAGACCCCGGTGGCCATGCCGGGCGATGGCGACTCTACCCCGCTGTCGCGCCAGGGCGACGCCATGCACCAACTGCTGGAGCAAGCCGGCGTGGCGGGCGCGCCGCTGGCCGATGTGCGCGCCCACGGCTGGCCCGCCGCGCGCATCACCCGCTTGGGCCATGACCACGACATCGCCCCCGCCGCCGCCGAGTTGGCCGCGCGCATGGCCCAACGCATCCTGGCGGGCGAGGGCGCCTGGGCGTGGGACCCGGCCTGGGTGCAGACCGCCATCAACGAAGCCCCGCTGCACTACCAGGGCCAGAGCCTGCGCATCGACCGGCTGGTGTTGCGCCGCGCCGCACAGGCAGGCGACGCCGCAGCCGGTTGGTGGGTGCTGGACTACAAAAGCGCCGCCCAGCCCCAGCGCCAGCAGGCGCTGATGGTGCAGTTGCAGCGCTACCGCGAGGCCGTGCAGGCGCTGATGCCGGGCGAGGCGGTGCACGCGGCCTTTCTCACGGGTGATGGGCGCATGGTGCTGCTGGACGGCGCATCCGCTGCGGGTGCGGTAGGCCCGTTGGCTGCCCGGACTCCCGCCGTGGGGCATACTCTCGCCCCCGCTGCTGCAACGGGGGCTAAAGACTCTTCGCAAGGCTCTCTGTTTTGAGCGGCGCTTCGGTTCAATGCCCCAGCAGCGCCGAATGCCTTCAATGAATCAAAAAACCGTTCGGGCTGAGCTTGTCGAAGCCAGGGCGCTCCCTGGAAAAAGTCTTTTGACAGGCTCAGGGCGAACGGGTTGAGCGAATCGGCATTTCGCGCCCCCCCATTTTGCAAGGCCCTCCTGTGTTCCATACCGTTTCCTCCATGTCTTCCTCTTCACCCGCTGCTCCCACTGCAGCCCTGCTCTGCGACGTGGCCGTCGTCGGCGGCGGCCCGGCGGGCCTCATGGCGGCCGAGGTGCTGGGAGAGGCGGGTGTGGCCGTGCATGTGTTTGATGCGATGCCTTCGGTGGGACGCAAGTTTTTGCTGGCAGGCAAGGGAGGGCTCAACCTCACGCATTCCGAGCCGCACGAGCCCTTTGTAGGCCGTTACGCCGGGCGCGAAAAACAGGTCGAGCCGCTGATCCAGGCTTTTGGCGGGCCTGAGCTGAGCGCCTGGGCGCAGGGTCTGGGGGTGGAGACCTTTGTGGGCACCTCGGGCCGCGTGTTCCCCGCCGACATGAAGGCCGCGCCCCTTCTGCGCGCGTGGCTGCAGCGCTTGCGCGGGCAGGGTGTGTTGTTCCATATGCGCCACCGCTGGCTGGGCTGGGCCGACGATGGCGCCCTGCGGTTTGCTACGCCAGCGGGCGAGGTTCCGGTGGCGGCCAAGGCCGTGGTGCTGGCGCTGGGCGGCGGCAGCTGGGCGCGCCTGGGGTCGGACGGTGCCTGGGCGCCGCTGCTGGCGCAGCGCGGCGTGGCCGTGGCGCCACTGCGTCCGTCCAACTGCGGGTTTGACGTGTTGCGCGCCGATGCGCCCGTGGGTGAGACGCGCCGCGCGTTTTTGCAAGAGCTGCTGGGCCGCACACCCGCGCCCGCCGTGGGCTGGACGCCCCATTTTGTGGAGCGTTTTGCAGGCCAGCCGTTCAAGACCGTGGCGCTCAGTTTCACCAACAGCCAAGGCGATGGCTTCAGCCGCCGGGGTGAGTTCGTGGTCACGGCCACGGGGGTGGAGGGCAGCCTGGTCTACGCCGCATCGCACCTGCTGCGCGATGAGGTCGAAGCCCACGGCCATGCCACGTTCCACCTTGATCTTTTGCCCGACCACAGCCCCGAACGCGTGCTGGTGGAGGTGCGCCACCCGCGCGGCTCGCGTTCGCTGTCCAGCCACATCAAGAGCCGCCTGGGCCTGGACGGCATCAAGGCCGGCATCCTGTACGAACACCTGGGCAAGGACGGCATGAACGACCCCGTGGCCCTGGCCCACGCCATCAAGGCCCTGCCCATCACCGTGGTGGCTGCGCGCCCGCTGGACGAGGCCATCAGCACCGCTGGCGGTGTGGCTTTCGAGGCGCTGGATGCGCGCCTCATGGCCACGGCTCTGCCAGGCGTGTTCTGCGCGGGCGAGATGCTGGACTGGGAGGCCCCCACCGGCGGCTACCTGCTCACCGCCAGCATGGCCAGTGGCCGGGTAGCGGGCGAGGGCGCGCTGCGCTGGCTGCAACCTCGCACATGAATTGATCCAGAGCAAATTTCGGCCACAGGCGTTTGTTGGTATTCGTTATATATTTACGTATATTGCGTTGGCGATGGGGTATTGCCACGGGTTTTGAACGCCGTGGCTTTTTTTTGTCGACCGCTATGTATTTTTGTATATAACGATAGGAAGGGGTGCGATGGCAGCGACAACAACGGCGATGGGGCGAGGGCTGCGGCCCGCAGGTGGGGCAGCTCCTTTGCTGCTGGCGCTTTTGGTCTCGGCGGGGTTGGCCCGCGCGGCGGATGGCACGTTCGAGCTGGGCACGGTGACGGTGGTCGGCGCGCGCGCCGAGCCCGCGCCCAGCAGCGAGGCGGTGCTGGACAAGGCTGCGATCGAGCGCGACAACCGCGACACGGTGGGCGCGGCCGTGTCGCTGCTGCCCGGCATGGCGCTCAGCCGCAACAGCCGCAACGAAGACCTGGTTTATCTGCGCGGTTTCGATGCGCGCCAGGTGCCGGTGTTCGTCGATGGTGTGCCTTTGTATGTGCCCTACGACGGCTATGTCGATTTCGCCCGCTTCACCACCTTCGATCTGGCCGAGATCCGCGTCGCCAAGGCCGGTGCCTCGCTGCTGTACGGCCCCAACACGCTGGGCGGCGCCATCAACCTGGTCACGCGCAAGCCGGTGCGGGCGTGGGAGGGCGATGTGCGCCTGGGCCTGGCCTCGGGCAGTGAGAAAAAGGCAGCGGTCAACATCGGCTCCAACCAGGGGATGTGGTACTTCCAGTTGGGGGCTTCGGCCCTTGATGCCGACAGCTTTCCGCTGCCCAAGGGCTTCAAGGACTACAAGGCCCAGCCTACCGACACCGGCAGCCAGCGCGAAAACGCCTACCGCACCGACCAGCGCCTGTCGTTCAAGCTGGGCCTCACGCCCAACGCCACCGACGAATACGCGCTGGGCTATGTGCGCCAGGAGGGCGAGAAGGGCAACCCGGTGTACACCGGCCGCTCCACCAGCGGCATCCGCTACTGGCAGTGGCCGTATTGGGACAAGGACAGCCTGTATTTCATCAGCAGCACACGCCTGGGCCAGAACAACGTGCTCAAGGCGCGCGTGTTCCACGACACCTACAAGAACAAGCTCGATGCCTTCACCGACGGGACGTATGCGCAGGCGCTGAACAACACCAGCTTTCCCAGCGTCTACAACGACACCTCGAACGGCGTGGCGCTGGAGCTGGCCAACTACAGCCTCAACAACCACGAGCTGCGTGTGGCGCTGCACGTCAAGGAAGACAAGCACCAGGACAGCAACCCCTCGTCCGACACCAAAAACTACCGTGACGTCACCACCTCGCTGGCGCTGGAAGACACCATCGCCCTGGCGCCCAACTGGCGCCTGCGCGCGGGCCTGTCGCACGACAAGCGCGATGCCAAGGAGGTTTATTTTTGGCCACTGGGCGCAACAAGCGCCACCAACGGCGTGCTGGAGCTGACGCATACGCTGGACACGCGCGGCACCGAGGTGTACGCCGTGGCCTCGCACAAAACGCGCTTTCCCACCATCAAGGACCGCTACTCCGCGCGCATGGGCCGGGCGTTGCCCAACCCCGACCTCAAGCCCGAGGTCGCCAACCACCTCGAAGCGGGCCTGAAGGGCTCGCCCTGGGCCGGTGGCCAGGGGCAGGTGGCCGTGTTCTACAGCCGCATCACCGACCTGATGCAAAACGCCATCGTCGCCGCCCCGGTGGGCACCTGCGGCAGGGGTAGCACCACCTGCGAGCAGGTGCAGAACATCAGCAAGGCGCGCAGCGCCGGGCTGGAGCTGTCGCTGCAGCAGTCGCTCGGCAGCCACTGGGCCGTGGGCGGTGCCTATACCTACCTGGCCCGGCGCAACCTGAGCGACGCCAGCGTGCGCCTCACCGACACGCCCCGCCACCGCTTGTACGCCGCCCTGAACTGGACGCCCAGCGACGCCTGGGAAGTGCGCGCCTCCGTCGAGAGCGAGCAGGGTCGCACGGTGCCCTTCGCGGGTTCGGGCCGCAGCAGCTACCGCGACCTGGGCGGTTTTGCCATCCTGGGCGTCAAGGCCACCTGGAAGCCCCGCAAGGACATGGCGCTGGACTTTGGCGTGAACAACCTGGGCGACAAATGGTATGAGCTGGGCGACGGCCTGCCCATGCCTGGTCGAAGCTGGTTCATCCATGGCACTTACCGTTTTTAAGACCCGTCTGGTGGGGAGGGGGGTTGCGCTCGCCGCCGCGTTGCTGGCCTTGGGGCCTGCCAACGTGGCGGCGCAGTCTGCGCCAGCACCCCCGCCCACCGTGCGCGTGGCCGCTGTTGGTGGCCTGGTGCTCAGCGGCGTATGGCCCCGGTTGGCGCAGCAGGCGGGGCAGGCGCTTGTGCTGCAGGTGGACACCGTGGCCGCCAACCCCAAAGAAGGCGTGGTGCCGGTGTTCGAGCGCGGCGATGCCGAGGTGCTGCTCATCCATGCCAGCGACGAAGCCCTGGGCCTGCAGGCCAGCGGCCACGCGGCGCCCGTGCGCGTGTGGGCCTGGAACGAACACGTGCTCGTCGGCCCCGCCGCCGACCCGGCCCAGGTGCGCAGCGCGCGCGACGGGCAAGACGCCCTGCGCCGCATTGCCGACACCGCTGCGCCCTTCATCGCTTTTCGCGACCCCGGCAGCTACACCGTGGTGCAGCGCCTGTGGCGGCGCGCGGGCATCCGGCCTGATGCGCGCTGGGCGCACATCGACACCGGCGCCACGCCGCAAGCCGTGTTGCAGCAGGCGGTTGATTTGGGCGCCTATGCCGTGGTGGGGCACATCCCGGTGGCCTTTGGCAAGATGGCCGCGTCCGGCATACAGGTGCTGCTCAAGGGCGACCCGCAGATGCGCCGCCCTTATGTGGTGCTCACCCCCGGCCCGCGCCATCCGGCCGGTGCGCAGGCCCGGCGCCAGGCGCTGCGCCTGGCCGACTACCTGGTGTCGCCCGAGGGGCAGGTCGCGCTGGCCGAGGCCGACCGCGCAGCTGGCGGGCCGTGGCTGTTTGGCGCGGCCAGCGTGCCGGTTGCGCCAGCGCATGTCCGCCAGGCACCGCCGCTGGTAGAAAAGGCACCATGAACCCCACCACTGCGACCGAGCCAGAGCCATTCGCGCGCCTGGCTGCCATCGTGCAGGCCGATGCCAGCACCTCTTCCGACACCGACGCTGACGCGCTGCAAGCCGCCTGGGTGCAGGCGCTGCAGCACGCAGGCTGGCGCGTGGGCGGCCTGCGGCAGCACTTCACCACCTGGCCCCGAGGCGGCAAACGCATGCAACTGTTGGACGTGCGCAGCGCACAGGCCTTCGACATCTCGCAAGACCTGGGGCCGCAGGCCCGGTCTTGCTGCCTCGACCCGGCGGGCGTGGCGCAGGCCAGCAGCGTGCTGCGCCAGGCGCTGGCAGACCGGGTGGACGCTGTGGTCATCAATCGTTTTGGGGGGCTGGAGGCGCAGGGCGGCGGTTTCGTGGCCGAAATCGCCGCCCTGGCGGAAGCGGGTATTCCGGTGCTGACCATCGTTGCGCCTGCGCACTTGCCAGCCTGGCGTGCGCTGACAGGCCCGCTGGGGCAGGAGCTGCCCATGCCGCAGCCCCTGCAGGCACTGTGCGACTGGTTTGATCGACTGCAGGCAGATGCGCCCACGGCCAGCACCACGCCAGCACGGGAAAGCCCGGCATGAAACGCCGCCAACTGCTGCAAACCGCCGCTGCCGCCGCGCTGTGGCCCGCCTGGGCCCGGTCGCAGGCGCCCCAGAACGCGGTTGCCTCCACAACCACCATCGCCGCCACCTTTGGCGCGCTGCCGCCACCTGCGCGCATTCAGCGCGTCTTTGCCGCTGGTGCCCCCGCCGGGGTGCTGGTGGCCGCGTTGGCGCCCGAAAAGTTGCTGGGCTGGCCGATGCAACTGAACGCAGCCGCACGCGCGGCGTTGGGCCCGGTGCCGAGTGCGCTGCCGTTTCTGGGCCGCCTGGCCGGGCGGGGCAGCACGGTGTCGGTCGAGACGCTGCTGCAACTGCGGCCCGACGTGATTCTGGACGCAGGCACTGCTGATGCCACCTATGTCTCGGCCGCGCGCCGCGTGAGCGAGCAGACCGGCCTGCCCACCCTCTTGGTGCAGGGCCGCCTGGCCGAACATGCCGCACAACTGCGCGAAGTAGGCCGCTTGCTGGGTGTGCCTGAGCATGCCGAGCGCCTGGCCGCGTATGCAGACGCCACCATCGCCCTGGCCGCGCAGGTGCGCGCCAGCGTGCCCGCAGCGCAGCGCCCGGGCGTGTACTACGGGCGCGGCGCCGACGGGCTGGAGACCGGGCTGGACGGCTCCATCAACGTGGAGCTGCTGGACTTTGCCGGTGGCCGTAATGTGGCGGCGGCCGCTGGCAAGGGCTCGATCACGCGCGTGTCGTTGGAGCAGATCCTGGCCTGGAACCCTGAGGTCATCGTCACCCAAGAGCCCGAGTTTGCACACCGCGTGCGCAGCGATCCGCTGTGGCGCGCCATCCGCGCCGTGCAGACCGGCCGCGTGCACTGCGCGCCGGTGCTGCCCTTTGGCTGGCTCGACGGCCCGCCCGGCGTCAACCGGCTCATTGGTGTGCACTGGCTGCTGGCGCGCCTGCACCCCGCGCACCCCGCCGTGCGCGCGCAGGAAACCCTGTCGCAGGCCGCGCAACGCTTCTACCGCTTGTTCTACGGCACCGATCTCACGCTGGCAGCCGCCGCAACACTGTTGGAGGATGTACGGTGATTCATGCATCAAAATGGCCTCTAGTGCTTATTGATAAAGCGCAAGAAGCTATTGTTTTTATAGCAAACAATGGCTGAAAAGCAAGAGTCGGCAGGTGCGATGCCGTTGCGCTGGCTGCTGGCCTGCGCGTTGTTGCTGGCCGTGCTGGTGGCGGCGTTTTCGCTGGGCAAATTTCCGATTCCACCGGCCGACCTGCTGCGCTCTATCGCCGCGCGCCTGACGGGCACCCCCTCGGGCCTGCCACCCGCCGTGGACACGGTGGTCTGGAACATCCGCCTGCCGCGCGTGGCGGCGGGCTTGCTGGTGGGCGCTGCGCTGGCGGCGGCGGGCGCGGCCTACCAGGGCATGTTCCGCAACCCGCTGGTCTCGCCCGACATCCTGGGTGTGTCGGCCGGGGCGGGCCTGGGCGCGGTGCTGGGCATCTTCATGGGCCTGCCGCTGGCCGTGGTGCAGGTGCTGGCTTTTGTGGGTGGCCTGCTGGCCGTGGGCGCGGTGGTCGGCGTGGCGGGCCTGGTGCGCAGGCACGACCCGGTGCTGGTGCTGGTGCTCGCGGGCATCGCCGTGGGCGCGCTGTTGGGCGCGGGCATCTCGCTCATCAAGATATTGGCCGACCCCACCACGCAGTTGCCGTCCATCACCTTCTGGCTGCTGGGTGGCCTGAACGCCGTCACGCCTGCAGACCTGGCGGTCACGGCGCCGATGCTGCTGCTCGGCCTGGTGCCCATGGCCTTGCTGCGCTGGCGCATGAACCTGCTCGGCCTGGCCGATGAAGAGGCCCAGGCGCTGGGCATTGCGGTGCGGCGCCTACGCCTGCTGTTGGTGGCGGCTGCCACGCTGACCACGGCGGCGGCGGTGTCGCTCACCGGCATCATCGGCTGGATCGGGCTGGTGGTGCCGCACGTGGCGCGGCTCCTGGTGGGCCCCAACTTTGCGCGGCTGCTGCCTGCCTCGCTGCTGCTGGGTGGGGGCTTTTTGGTGGCTACCGACACGCTGGCGCGCACCGTGGCCAGCATCGAGCTGCCGCTGGGCATCCTGACGGCGCTGGTCGGCGCGCCGTTCTTCCTGTTCTTGCTGGCGCGGCCGGGGCGGGGCGAGTGATGGACGCCGCTCCCGTGCTGGAAGTGAGCGCCCTGGCCATCGGCCACGGCAGGCGCCGTGTGGGCCAGGACATCGGCTTTGCCATGGCGCCGGGCGAAGTGCTGTGCCTGCTCGGCCCCAACGGCAGCGGCAAAACCACTTTGTTCAAGACCTTGCTGGGCCTGCTGCCCCCGCAGGCGGGCGAGGTGCGTGTGCTGGGCGACACCGTGGCCGCGTGGTCGCGCACCGCCTTTGCGCGCCATGTGGGCTATGTGCCGCAGGCGCACACCAGCATCTTCCCCTTCACCGTCGAAGACGTGGTGCTGATGGGGCGGGCTGCGCGCATCGGGCGTTTTGCCCAGCCTTCGCACCATGACCGCGCCTGTGCGCTGCACTGTTTGCAAACGCTGGGCGTGGCGCATTTGCACCAGCGCATCTACACGGCCATCAGCGGCGGCGAGCGCCAACTGGTGCTGATTGCGCGTGCCCTGGCGCAAGAGCCCGTGTTGCTGGTGATGGACGAGCCCACCGCCAGCCTCGACTTCGGCAACCAGATCCGTGTGCTGGAGCACATCGGCCAACTGCGCCAGCAGGGCATGGCCGTGCTGATGTCCACGCACCAGCCCGAGCACGCGCTGCGCATTGCCGACCGCATCGCCCTGTTGGGCGGCGGGCGCCTGGCGGCAGTGGGCACACCCGCAAGCACCGCCACGCCCGAACGCCTGGCCGCCCTGTACGGCGTGAGCGCCAGCGCTGTGGCGGCCAGCCTGGGCGCTGCCATTCAAACTGAAACCACTCCACCATGACCATTGCCGCCATCGACTTCGCCCGCCTTTATCGCGACCACCTGGCCACCACCACCCGCACACGCAAAAACGCCAGCGACTGGGACCAGCGTGCCCCCGGCATGGCCAGCAAGGCACTGCGCAGCAACTACGCCGCCGAGTTCGTCGCGCGCATGGATCTGACCGGCGCTATCTCGCTGCTCGACGTGGGCTGCGGCCCCGGCACCATCGGCCTGGCGGTGGCCGATCAGTTGGAGCGCGTGGTGGGCTTGGACTACAGCGCCGCCATGCTGGGCGTCATGCAGGCCAAGGCGGCCGAAATGGGCATGGGCCAGGTGGTGCAGACCCTACACCGCGCCTGGGAGGACGACTGGAGCGACGTGCCCGTGTGCGACATCGTTGTGGCCTCGCGCTCGACCACGGTGGAAGACATCGCCAGCGCGCTGGCCCAATTGCATGCCAAGGCGCGCCTTCGCGTGTACCTCACGCACCTGGTCGGCGGCGACTTCACCGACCCGGCCATACAGGCCGCTGTGGGCCGCCGCATGCCCACGGTGCCGGACTACATCTATCTGATCAACATACTGCACCGCATGGGCATCCACCCGCGCCTGGACTACATCGCCCACGAAAACCGCCTGGCCGATGCCACCGATTTCGACGACTTCGCGCGCCGCGTGGCGTGGTCGATGGGCGGGCTGAATGCCGACGAGACGGAACGCCTGCGCGCCTGGTACGAGGGCGCCTCACCAGAGCAGCGCCAGGGCGTGCCGATGCGCTGGGCCTTTATTTCGTGGGAGAAAAATCCCGGTCTTTTCCATGTCGCTCGCCGCCCAGGCGATGAATACGATTGTTGAAAGTGCGCCATGCCAAATATCGCAACCCCCAACAAGCCCCAGGTGACCTCGCTCTTGTCTGAACTGCACGCCGCTGTGTGCGAGCGCCTGGGCGATCAGGTCGAAACCCTGGTGATCGAGCGTGCCGTTGTGGGCATCTTCTTCACCGGCGTGAAACTCAACAATGGCGCGGGCGGTCTGTGCGCCACGCCCATCAAAAGCGTGCCTGAGGCTGTGTGCTGCCCCAGTTCGGCCATGGCGATGCCCACGCCGGGCAAGATTGCCGGGCGCCGCGCCGTGGATTTCCTGGACGACTTGTACCGCGCGCAGGACCTGCGCCGCGCGCTGGCCATCGCCACCCTCAATGCCTTGGCCGAAACCCTGTGGCTGCGCGATGGACCGCCAGCCGATGCACAACTGCATGGCGGCGATGCATTCGACGCCTTGCTGCTGGAGCCTGGCCAGCAGGTGGCCCTGGTGGGGGCCTTTCCACCCTATATGCGCGAGCTGCGCAGGCGCGGGCAGCCGTTCAACGTGCTGGAACTCGATCACTCCACGCTCAAGCCCGAGGAGCTGCCGTTTTATGTGCCCGCAGAACGGGCACCCGAGGTGATCCCGCACGCCGATGTTTTCATCACGACCGGCACCACGCTTATCAACGGCACCCTCGACGGTCTTCTGCAGTTGCTGCGGCCGGGGGCCGAGGCCGCCGTCATCGGCCCGACCGCCACCTTGGTCTGCGAGCCTTACGCACGGCGTGGCGTCACCGTGGTGGGGGGTACGCGTGTGCTCCATCCCGATGCCCTGCTTGATGTGTTGGCCGAAGGTGGATCGGGCTATCACTTTTTTGGCAAGACGGTGGAGCGCGTCAACTTGCGTTTGCCGCAGCAGGTGTGATTTATGCATTCCGTTTTTTTCGACCATGCCGCCATCGACGCCTGGATTGCCGAAGACGCGCCGCTACTGGACTTGACCACCCATCTGCTGGCCCTGGGTGAGGGGCAGGCGCGTATGGACTTCACGGTGCGCGGCGATGCGGTGGCTGCGTGCACCGAAGAGGCAGCGCGTGTGGTACAGCACTGTGGCGGCCAGGTGCAGCGCTGCCTGCCCAGCGGCACGCCCGTGGCGGCGGGGGATGTGCTGCTGGCCGCCACCGGCCAGGCAGCGGGCCTGCTGCGTGCCTGGAAGGTGGCGCAGAACCTGCTCGAATATGCCTGCGGCGTGGCGGGTGCCACGGCCAGCCTGGTGCAGGCGGTGCGGCAGGTTGCCCCCGGCGTGGCGGTGCTGACCACGCGCAAGCATGCGCCCGGCTTGCGCCGCATTGCGCTCAAGGCCACGCTCAGCGGCGGTGCGTTTCCGCACCGGCTCAGCGTGGGCGAGACGGTGCTGGTGTTTCCGCAGCACCGCGCATTGATGGGTGGCTGGGACGCACTGCAGGCCCGCCTGGCCGCAGTGACACCGGCACTGGCCGAGAAGAAATGTGTGATCGAGGCCTACACGCTGGACGAGGCATTGCGTGCCGCGCAGGCCGGTGCTGATGTGGTGCAGTTCGACAAAGCCACGCCCGCACAACTGCGCCAATGGTGCCCACCGCTGCGTGAACAGCACCCGCACCTGGCGCTGCTGGCGGCCGGTGGCGTGCACGCTGGCAATGCCGCCGACTATGCGGCCACCGGCGTTGATGCATTGGTCACCAGCAGCCTGCACCATGCGCCGCCCGCCGACATCGGGGTACAGATTGCGCCTGCGTAGCCCTGCAAACCCTGGCCTACACTCGCCCGATGCCTTCCAACGACCCACAACGCATTGAACTCGGCGGCACCGTCTGGATGACGGTGGGCGGCCAAAACCTGGGCGGCCCCGGCCGCATTGAGCTGCTGGCG
This sequence comes from Acidovorax sp., assembly GCF_027492855.1. Classification (GTDB taxonomy): domain Bacteria; phylum Pseudomonadota; class Gammaproteobacteria; order Burkholderiales; family Burkholderiaceae_C; genus Acidovorax. The sequence continues at coordinate 63,731 of NZ_JAPUDY010000051.1, read as the reverse complement.
CGGGTGGCCGAATGTGGCTCCATCACCCAGGCCGCCAAGGCCATGAAGATGAGCTACAAGGCCGCCTGGGACGCCATCGACACCATGAACAACCTGGCCGGCGAGCCGCTGGTGGAGCGGCTGGTGGGTGGCAAGGGCGGCGGGGGCACGCGGCTCACGCAGCGGGGCGACCAACTGGTGCGCAACTTCGGGCGCATCGAGAGCGCGCACCGCCGTTTTGTGGACCAGCTCAGCGACCAGGCGGATGGTGTGCTCGACGATTTTTTGTTGATACGGAGGATGGGCATGAGAACAAGCGCACGCAATCAGTTTTTTGGCAAGGTGTCGCGCGTGGTCGCCGGTGCCGTGAATGACGAGATCGAGCTGGACATACCCGGCATGCAGAAGATCGTGGCCATCGTGACCCACGAAAGCGCCGTGGACCTGGGCCTGGCGCCTGGGGCCGAGGCGTTTGCACTGGTCAAGGCATCGACCATCATCGTGGTGACGGAGGACGGCGGCGCCAAATTCTCCGCGCGCAACCGGCTGCATGGAACGGTGCTGCGCGTGCAGAAGGGGGCGGTGAACACCGAAGTCACCATCGGCCTGCCGGACGGCGGCGCGGTGGCGGCCATCGTCACCAACGAAAGCAGCGAATCGCTGGGCCTTGCTGAGGGTGTTGCAGCATCGGCCCTGTTCAAGGCGTCAAGCGTGATTTTGGGCGTGCCCGCGTAGGTCAGAGATTGCGGCGTTGGGAAGAAAGGCCGGGCAATCCGTTGCAGATTGCGTTTTGGCGCCTTGATTCGCCTTGAAAAAGAAAGTTGACGAGCCTTACCCCCGGCACTGACTCCACAGTTAGGGCTGCTTGGTTCCCCACCTGACCCGGTTGGCCGCTTCACCATGCGAGGAGGCCCGTCACTGGCAATTGTACGTCGGATGGGCGCACTGATTTCCCGAAAGGGGATTTGTTGTTTGCCCTGGCGCCGCCGGGTGCGTGTGGCCCAGCCCGTAGAATCACCCGCATGTCCTACCTCGTGCTCGCCCGCAAGTACCGCCCCCGCAATTTCACCGAAATGGTGGGGCAGGAGCATGTGGTGCAGGCCCTCAGCAATGCGCTGACCCAGCAGCGCCTGCACCACGCCTACCTGTTCACAGGCACGCGCGGCGTGGGCAAGACCACGGTGTCGCGCATCTTGGCCAAGTCGCTCAATTGCCAGGGGCCGGATGGGCAGGGCGGCATCACCGCCACACCCTGCGGCGTGTGCCAGGCCTGCACCGACATCGACAGCGGCCGTTTTGTCGACTACACCGAGCTGGACGCCGCCTCGAACCGGGGCGTGGATGAGGTGCAGAGCCTGCTGGAGCAGGCGGTGTACAAGCCGGTGCAGGGGCGCTTCAAGGTCTTCATGATCGACGAAGTGCACATGCTCACGAACACGGCGTTCAACGCTATGCTCAAGACGCTGGAAGAGCCGCCCGAGTACCTCAAGTTCGTGCTCGCCACGACCGATCCGCAGAAGGTGCCGGTCACCGTCCTCTCACGCTGCCTGCAGTTCAACCTGCGCCCCATGGCGCCCGAGACCGTGCTGTCGCACCTCACGCAGGTGCTGGCCGCCGAGAACGTGTCGGCCGAGCCCCAGGCCCTGCGCCTGCTGTCGCGCGCGGCGCGGGGCTCCATGCGCGATGCGCTCTCGCTCACCGACCAGGCCATCGCCTTTGGCAGCGGCCAGTTGCAGGAGGCGGGTGTGCGCCAGATGCTGGGCGCGGTGGACCGCTCCTATGTGTTCCGCCTTATCGAGGCCCTGGCACAGGGCGATGGCAAGACGGTGGTGGAGACCTCGGACGCACTGCGCCTCAATGGCCTGTCGGCCGCCTCCACGCTTGAAGAAATGAGCGCCGTGCTGCAGCGCATGGCCGTGTTCCAGGCCGTGCCGCAGATGGCAGGCGCCGTGGACGCCGACGACCCCGAGGCGGCAGAGACAGCCCGCTTGTCGGCCCTGATGCCCGCCGACGAAACCCAGTTGCTCTACAGCCTGTGCCTGCACGGGCGCGGCGAGCTGGGCCTGGCGCCGGACGAATACGCGGCGCTGACCATGGTGCTGCTGCGCCTGCTGGCCTTCAAGCCAGAAGGTGGTGTTGGCGAACCGGCTGAAAAAAAAACTCTGACGCGGCCTGAAGCGGCGGTTTCGGGTGCGGCGGGGAGGCCTGCTCCGGCTCCTGCGGCTCGCCCTGCGGCTGCAGCGCCTGTCGCTTTTGCCACGCCCGCGCCGCAGATCCCATCGGCTGTTGCCGAGCCAGTGCCCGCGCCCTTGGCGCAGACTGCGCAGCCATCGGATACGGCTGTGGCGCAAGACGACATGCCTTCCGATGTGCCCGAGGCCTCCGAACCGCCTCCCTGGCCGGGCTCGGATGAACCCGGTGCCGTGGGCGCGGCGGCGACAACTGCCACGACCACGTTGCCGGTGCGTAGCACGGGTGATTTTGATAGAAATAGGGCCCTGGCGCCCGCTGGTAAAGCGCAAGCAGCTCCTGAATTTGTAGCAATCCCGGTGCGTGAATCGCCCGAGCCCGGCGAGCGGCTGCAACCGCTGCCGCTGTCTGCGCCGACCCCTGTCTCCGCGCGTTATACGCCGACCGAGGAGGGCGACGTATGGCATGCCACGGTGCGGCAGATGGTGGCGGCCGAGGCCATCACGGCCCTGGTGCGGGAGCTGGCCCTGCAGTCGCAGCTGGTCGCCCGCGACGGCGCACACTGGCTGCTGCGCGTCGAGCGCGAGTCGCTCAACCAGCCCACGGCGCGCGAGCGCCTGCGTGCTGCGCTGGAGGCTGCGGGCCATGCCACCCAGATCAGCGTGGAGGTGGGCAACGTCATCGACAGCCCCGCCCGCCGCAACGCCGCCGCCGCCGCCGAACGCCAGCGCCGCGCCGAGGAAATCGTGAACAACGACCCTTTTGTTCAGTCGCTGATGCGCGACTACGGCGCGAGAATCGTGCCCGGCAGCATCAAACCCGCGTGAGATGAAGCACCCCCTGAGTCGCTTCGCGCCTTCCCCCTCTCTCGCTTCGCGGGAGGGGGACGCCCCCAGCGCGGCGGGGCGGCCCTTGCGCGGGGGCACTGGCCTAGGCCGCGGCAGTTTCGACGGCGCGCCGACGGTGCACAGCACAATACTGTGAATTTCGGACTCCGAATCTCAGTCCCCTCGTGGGAATCGATCAACCAGAAAGAAGCAAAGGAAACCACACCATGTTCAACAAAGGACAACTTGCCGGCCTGATGAAACAAGCCCAGGCCATGCAGGACAACCTCAAGAAGGCGCAGGACGAGCTGGCTTTTGTCGAGGTCGAGGGCGAATCGGGCGCGGGCCTGGTGAAGGTGGTGATGACTTGCAAACACGACGTCAAGCGCATCACCATCGACCCGAGCCTGCTGGCCGAAGACAAGGACATGCTGGAAGACCTGGTGGCGGCGGCGTTCAATGCGGCGGTGCGCAAGGCGGAAGAGACCTCGTCGGAGAAGATGGGCAAGCTCACCCAAGGCATGCCAGGCCTCCCCGGCGGCATGAAATTCCCTTTCTGAGGGTTGGCTACTGCGCGCCAGCCATGCGTCGTTGGGCGGTGCTCGCAATCCTCACGTACAGGAAGTACGTTCCGGTTGCTGTGCTCCGTCCGCCTAGCCTGGCAGGCGCTCGCTACGCCCTTGAGGGCGGGGTGTGAAAGCCTTCTGAGAGTTTGCTTAGTGCCCCAACCACCGTTCGGGCTGAGCCTGTCGAAGCCTGGCACCGCTCTTTCCCCGCTCATTCGCATCGCCTGCTAACCCATGTCCACCACCAACTCCCTTGATGTCTTGATCCAGGCGCTGCGCCGTCTGCCGGGGGTGGGGGTGAAGTCTGCGCAGCGCATGGCGTTTCATCTGCTGCAGCATGACCGCGAGGGGGCGCTGGCGTTGTCGCGGGCGCTCTCGGAGGCGGTGGGCACGGTGCAGCACTGTGCGCGCTGCCATACCTTTACTGAGGCCGAGGTGTGCAGCACCTGTCTGGATCCGGAGCGCGACGCCACGCGGCTGTGTGTGGTCGAAACCCCGGCGGACCAGTCGGCGCTGGAGCGCACGGGGGCCTTCAAAGGGCTTTATTTTGTGCTGATGGGGCGGCTCAGCCCGCTCGATGGCATCGGCCCCAAGGACATCGGCCTGCAAAAGCTCATGGAGCGCGCTACCAATGGCGAGGTGCAGGAGGTGATTTTGGCCACCAATTTCAATGCCGAGGGCGAGGCCACGGCCCATGTGATCAGCGAGGCGCTCAAGAGCCGGGGGCTGCACGTGACGCGGCTCGCGCGCGGGGTGCCTGTGGGCAGCGAGCTGGAGTACGTGGATTTGGGCACCATCGCGCATGCGCTGGTGGACCGCCGGTGACAGCGCCGTATCCCACTGCATCTGTTGGCCGCTAGAATACTCACAATTTAATAGCTGGTAGCGCTTGTCTATCAAGCGCTAGAGGCCAAAAAGGCTTAAAAAATGAATACCACCATGCATGTTGCGCGGTTCACAGTGGCCTACTGGTGCGTGCTGATCGCCGTGCTGCTGCCCATGGGTTGTGCCTGGCTGGCCAAGAGCGGCAATCGGGGCAAGGCGCGCAAGGACGGCGGTTTTGACAACCACGACCCGCGCGCCTGGATGGCAAGGCAGACCGACTGGCGCGGGCGGGCCAATGCGGCCCAGGCCAATAGTTTTGAGGCGCTGCCGTTTTTTATCGGCGCCGTCATCATCGCGCACCAGTTGGGCGCAGGGCAGACGCTGCTCGACATGCTGGCGCTGCTGTTTGTCATGCTGCGTATCTTCTACATCATGATGTATGTCTCCGACATGCCCACGGTCCGCAGCGCTGTGTGGGCGGCGGGTTTCCTGGTCAATGTGGCGATTCTCTTCATCGGGTATCGCTGAGCGCGTGGCCCGCAGCGGCGTCGCGGCGCAGCGGCGCTGGTTTTTCCTCCTTACGTAGAAACCCGCAGGGAATCTCCCTGATGCGGTGGCACGCTCTCTGCGGCACGATTGCTGCAATGCAGCATTGCCTTTTGTCCTGATCCGATGTCTTTGCCCAAACTCAGCCGCCGCGCTTTTGGCGCCGTGTCCGCCGTGTCGGCGGCCGCGGTGTTCGCGCCTGCAGCCCTGCGGGCGCAAGCGGATGGCACGGCGCTGGGGCATATCACCGTGGCGGTGGGGGGGCAGGGCGCGCTCTACCACCTGCCGCTGGCCCTGGCGGACTCTCTGGGCTACTTCCGGGCTGAGGGGCTGGACGTGTCGGTGCATGACTTCTCTGCCGGTGCGCTGGCATTGCAGGCGGTGCAGGACGGCGTGGCCGATGTCTGCTCGGGGGCTTTCGAGCATGTGCTTCGGGCGCAGGCGCGGGGGCAGGCCTACCGCTCGCTGGTGCTGCAGGGGCGTGCGCCCCAGCTGGCGTTGGGGGTTTCGCTGCGGTCGCTGCCTGCATACAAAGACCTGGGTGACTTGATGGGGCGGCGCATTGGCGTGTCGTCGATCGGCTCGTCCACCCACCTCACGGCCAGCCTGATGCTGGTGCGCGCAGGGGTCTCGCCACGGGACGTGACGTTTGTGGGCGTGGGATCGGGCGCCAACGCCATGAACGCGCTGCGTTCGGGCCAGGTGCATGCGCTGTGCCATGCCGACCCGATCATGACGCTGCTGGAGCAGAAGGCGGACACGCGCATCGTGGGCGACCTGCGCTCGCTCAAGGCCGCGCAAGAGATATTGGGCGGCGCCATGCCCGGCGGTTGCCTTTGCGCGCCCCAGGCTTTTGTCCAGAAGCAGCCCGCGCAGGCCCAGGCGCTGGTCAACGGCATGGTGCACGCGCTCAAGTGGCTGCAGACGGCGGCTCCGGCCGATTTGGTCAAGGCGGTGCCTGCCGCCTATCTGATGGGCGACCGAGGCCTGTACCTGGCGGCCTTTGATCGTGTGCGGGAGACCTTCTCGCCCAACGGCATGATGCCGGACGATGGCCCGGCCACCGCGCTGCGCGTGCTCTCGCGGGTGAAGCCTGAACTGGCCGAAGCCAAGGTGGAACTGGCGCGCACCTTCACCAATGATCTGGTGCGCAAGGCGCGCCAGAAGTACAACGTCTGAGCCGTTTGGCGGGGTCAACCCCGCAGGCGGAGTAGGGGGCTTGGACTACAGTGGTGGGCCATGGCGCTGGCGCGGCGCACTCCGCGCTGCAACCTGCAAGCTGCCTTCTTTCTATTTCGTCAATTCACCAAGGACTTTGTCATGTCGCTGAGCCTCAGCATCGGCCCGCTCGTTTCCCTGATCGCGGGCATTCTCATCCTCGTCATGCCGCGCCTGCTCAGCACCATCGTGGCGCTCTATCTCATCATCATGGGCATCCTGGGGTTGCTGGGCATGCACACCCTCAGGTTCTGAGCCGCTGAGCGGCGGGCCATGGCGGCCTATACAGTGACTATCAGCGGCGCTTGACCTTCGAGGGCTGGCCGCCCTTGCGCGAGGGGGCTGCTGCAGCACGTTTGCTGCTGCTGCCTGAAGACGCGCGCACACTGGCCCGCGCCTGCCGAACCGGCAGGTACACGACCACCGATTGCCCCACCTTGAAGGCCGCGTTGGCGCGTACATCGTTCCAGTCTGCGACGCTGGCGGCGGCAAGTTTGTAGCGCCGCGCAATGCTGGCCACGGTTTCGCCCTTGCGGGCGCGCACCGTGGTGCGGCGCGTGACGACCTCGGGGGTGAGGGCCAGCTGCCCGTTGTCCGCCAGGTGGGACGATACGTCTTGCCGCGTGGTGGTGGCGCGCGGCACCATCAACGCCGAGCCCGCCTTGATCAGCATGCGCGGCGGGATGTTGTTCACCTGGCGCAGGTCGCTCTCGCTCATGCCCGCGCGCTGCGCGGCATCGGCCACGCTCATGGTGGTAGGCACGGACCACACGGTCCAGCTCGCGTACTGGCCTTCGCGGCGGGCTTCGAGGTTGCGGCGGAACACCTTGGCGTTGTCCCAGGGCAGCAAGACCTGGGGCGTGCCTGCCGCCAGGATCACGGGGCGCTTGTAGGAGGGGTTGAGTGCGCGGAAGTCTTCCTCGCGGATGCCCGCCAACGTGGCGATCAGGGCCACGTCGATGTCGTGCGTGATGTCTACCTTCTGGAAGTACGGGTGGTTTTCGATGAGCGGCAACTCGGTGCGGAAGGCATCGGGGTTGGCCACGATGTTCTTCACGGCCTGCAGCTTGGGCACATACAAACGGGTTTCCGCCGGCATGGTGAGATCGGTATAGCTGGTGCCCAGGCCCTGCTTCTGGTTGCGGGCAATGGCCCGGCCCACGCTGCCTTCGCCCCAGTTGTAGGCGGCCAGGGCCAGGTGCCAGTCGCCAAACATGTTGTGGAGTTTTTGCAGGTAGTCGAGCGCGGCGCGCGTGGATGCGAGCACGTCGCGGCGGTCGTCGCGGAAGGCGTTCTGCTTCAAGTCGAAATAATTGCCCGTGGCGGGCATGAACTGCCACATGCCGGCGGCCTTGGCGCTGGAGACGGCCTGGGGGTTGAACGCGCTCTCGATGTAGGGCAGCAGGGCCAGCTCGGTGGGCATGCCCCGGCGTTCCAGCTCTTCAACGATGTGGAACAGGTATTTGCTGGAGCGCTCGGTCATGCGCTGCATGTAGTCGGGGCGCGTGGCGTACCACTGCTCGCGGTCTTGCACCAGTTCGTGCTGCAGGTCGGGCATGGCAAAGCCGCGGCGGATGCGGTCCCACAGGTCGGCGGGGGCCGAGAGCGAGGCCACTTCACCACTGCTGGCCTGGGCGGCGGCGATGGGTTTGAGCGGGCCGTTGGGGATGACCGGGGTGTGGGGGGCGGGTGTTGCGGGGGCCGTGGCCGGTTTGTCGCCGAGGGCCGTCTGGTCTGGCGATGCGGGCCCGGTGGTGGCGCAGCCCGTGAGCCAGAGGACGCTGGCCAGGTAGGCGATGTGCAAAATTTTCATCAAAATTCGTTCTTCCATTGACGCAACGCGGCCAGCACCGCTACGGCATCGTCTTCGGGCATTTGCGCGTCGTGGCTCCGGGCGGCCTGGGCCACCGCGGCTTGCCTGACGCGCAGAAAAGGGTTGATGTCTCGCTCCAGGTCCATGCGGGAAGGCAGCGTGGGCAGGTTCTGCGCCCGCAAGGCCTCGCAATGGCTGCTGTAGTGGAGCAGGTCGGCGTTGCCAGGTTCCACGGCACGCGCAAATTTGAGGTTGGACAGCGTGTACTCATGGGTGCAGCACACGCGCGTGTCGCCGGGCAAGGCGGCCAGCCGGTCCAGCGAATCGAGCATTTGTGCGGGCGTGCCTTCAAACAACCGGCCGCAGCCGCCCGAAAAAAGCGTGTCGCCGCAAAACAGCAGCGGCGCACCGTCCATGGCCGCGCAGTAGAAGGCAATGTGGCCTGCGGTATGGCCCGGCACGTCGATGACTTCGAAGCGCAGGCCCAATGCATCGGCCCCCTCGATCACATCGCCTTGCGCCAAGCGGACGAGGGGCTCGGGAATACGCTCGCGGGCCGGGCCATAGACCTGGGCGCCGGTGGCATCGCGCAGGGCGTCTACCCCTGCGACGTGGTCGGCATGGTGGTGCGTGACTAGAATGGTCTGCAAGCTCAGCCCCCACTGGTGCAGGGCCTGCATCACGGGCGCGGCATCACCTGGGTCCACCACCAAGGCTTGACGGCCGTTGTGCAGCATCCAGATGTAGTTGTCGGTAAAGGCGGGCAGCGCTAGCAAGTTCATGAGTCATCAAATTATAGGTTTGCACCACTGGTTCGATTCTCCACCGGGCCGGTACTTGCTGGAGTGGGAGCAGGCGCGCCTCGACGAGGCGGTGGCCGATATATTCGGCTATCACAGCCTGCAGCTAGGTATCCCGATGCTTGATGGCCTGCGAGCCAACCGCATGCCCTATCAGTGGCTGGCGTTGGGGCAGGATGCGGTGCGGGGCCCCATTGCCTATGCGCAGGCGGGCGACGATGAAGGTGCCCCCTTGCGTCGGCGCACCGTCGACCTGCTGGCCGAGCCCGTGGCCTTGCCGTTTTCTGATGCCAGCCTGGACCTCATCGTGCTGCCCCACACCCTGGAGCTGAGCATCGATCCCCACGCCGCCTTGCGCGAGGTGGAGCGGGTGCTGGTGCCCGAGGGGCGCGTGGTCATCAGCGGGCTGAACCCCGCCAGCCTGTGGGGCTTGCGCCAGCGGCGCGCGCGCCTGTACCAACGCCTGGGGCGGGGGAATTTGTACCTGCCAGATGTGGGCGAGTTCATTGCGTACCGGCGCCTGCGGGACTGGCTGCAGCTTTTGAGCTTCGAGGTCGAATCCGCCCGTTTTGGCTGTTATCGTCCGGCGGTGCGCAGTGCCCATTGGCTGGAGCGCCTGAGCTGGATGGACCCCTTGGGAGAGCGGTGGTGGCCCATCCTGGGTGCGGCTTATTTTTTGGTGGCCGTCAAACGGGTGTATGGCATGCGTCTGCTGGAGCCCGCCTGGCGCAACAACCGCCAGCGCGCCACCGCCACGGTGCCGGTGGCCAATCGTGCGCGAGGCCGTGCCCGGACGGCCCAGTCGATGCCGGTCCGGCGCGAACAACCGTAGACAATCGGACCCGGCCCGAGCGGCCATGAATCACCACACCAGGAACACAGTTTGAATCAGGTAGAGATATACACAGATGGCGCCTGCAAGGGCAATCCGGGCCCTGGCGGGTGGGGCGTGCTGCTACGCTCCGGGCCGACCGAAAAGGAGCTGTTTGGCGGCGAGCTGGGCACCACCAACAACCGCATGGAGTTGTTGGCGGTGATCGAGGCGCTGTCGGCCCTCAAGCGCCCCTGCGCCGTCACGCTGTTCTTGGACAGCGAATACGTGCGCAAGGGCATCACCGAATGGATCCATGGCTGGAAGGCCAGGGGCTGGCGCACCGCATCCAATCAGCCCGTCAAGAACGTCGAGCTCTGGCAGCGTCTGGACGCCTTGGTCAGCACCGGGGGGCACCGCATCGAATGGCGCTGGGTGAAGGGGCACTCGGGCGATCCGGGCAACGAGCGCGCCGATGCGCTGGCCAACCGGGGGGTGGACAAAGCCCTGGGGCGTGGTTGACCACTGAACACCCCCCTGGCCGCAGGCACCGAAAGCGTGCGCAAAGGCAGCCATCAGCCCCTTCGGGGGCTTTTTTGCGCCCACTGCGTGTAAAGCCCGCGTAAATCCGTGGCCATTGCCCCTGGGGTCTTGCCCAAGTCGGCTGCAGCGCAAGACACGCACTGATACATTGTTTGATTGAAATCATCCCCACTTGCTTTCATCGACCCATGGCGTCCAAGAACAAATACATCGTTATCGCTGTCATCGGCATCGCAGCCGCGTCCGGTGCCGCCTGGTGGCTTCAGAGGCCAGCGCAGCCTGCTGGCAATGGCGCAGCCGTGGCGGGCGGCGCTGCCAAGGGGGTTGCGGGCACTGCGGCAACGGGCGCAGGCCGCCCCGTGGCGGTGGAAGTGGCCGCCGTGCGCCAGATGCCGCTGCGCGACGAGGCCGAGGCCGTAGGCAGCCTGCGCTCGCGCCAGAGCGTGATGTTGCGCCCCGAGGTGGGCGGCCGCATCACGCAACTCAATTTTCGGGATGGCCAGCGGGTGCGGCGCGGGCAACTGCTGGTGCAGCTCGATGACCAGTTGCCCCGCGCGCAGATCCAGCAAAGCCGGGCCGAGCTGTCGATTGCAGAGGCCAACCACAAGCGCAACCAGGAGCTGGTGGCCCAGGGCTTCATCAGCCAGCGCTCGGTGGATGAAAGCGCCGCCAACCAGGAGGTCGCGCAGGCCAAGCTGGCCCTGGCGCAGGCCACGGCCCAGCGCCTCAAAATCGTGGCCCCGTTCGATGGCATCGCCGGTATCCGGGGCGTGAACGTGGGGGACTACCTCAAGGACGGCGCCGACATCGTCAACATTGAAGACCTGGACGCCGTGTACGTGGACTTTCGCCTGCCCGAGCGCCTGCAAGGCAAGGTGCGCCCCGGCCAGACGGCCCAGGTGGCGTTTGATGCGCTGCCGGGTGTGCGTTATGCCGCCGTGGTGCAGGCCATCAGCCCGCAGATCGATGCCGACGGCCGGGCCATCGCGGTGCGTGGCTGCATCGACAACCGCCGCCTGCAGCTGCGCCCTGGCATGTTCGCCCGCGTGACGGCCGTGTTTTCGGAGCGCAGCGATGCGCGCGTGGTGCCCGAGGAGGCCATCGTGCCGGACGGCAACAGCCCCTACGTGCTCAAAATTGTGGACGGCAAGGAACCTGGCACGCGGGTGACCCGCCGCACGCCCGTCAAGCTGGGCGCACGCATACCTGGCGTGGTGGAGGTGGTGGAGGGCCTGAACGCCGGGGACTGGGTGGTCGCTGCAGGCCAGCAGCGCATCCGCAAGGACGGCACCGAGGTGCGGGTGGTGGAACTGGGCAAACAGGGCGATGGCGCTGCGCCTTCGCCGGTTGCTGCAAAGGCACCCGTGGCTCCTGCCAGCGCGGCCGTGGCGCCATTGCCCGGCCCCAATCCCTGCCAGCGGTCTCCCGCCTGAGGGCCCGATGGCCGCCCGCTGTTCCTTTCTGATGCCCATGGACCACCATGCAACTCGCTGAAATCTCGATCCGTCGACCGGTCTTTGCCACCGTGCTGTCGCTGCTGGTGCTGCTGATTGGGGCCGTGAGCTTCACGCGCCTGTCGGTGCGTGAATACCCCAAGATCGACGAGCCCGTGGTCACCGTCAGCGTGCGTTATGCGGGCGCCTCGGCCGAGGTGATCGAATCGCAGGTCACCAAGCCGCTCGAAGACTCGATCGCGGGCATCGATGCGGTGGATGTGATCACCTCCATCAGCCGTGCCGAGCAAAGCCAGATCAGCGTGCGTTTCCGGCTGGAGAAAGACGCCGACAACGCCGCCGCCGAGGTGCGCGACCGCACCGCGCGCGTGCGCAACCGCTTGCCCGATGCGGTGGATGAACCCGTGATCGCCAAGGTCGAGGCCGATGCGTCACCCGTGATGTGGCTCGCCTTCAGCAGCGACACGCGCACGCCGCTGGAGATCAACGACCTCATCAACCGCATCGTCAAGCCGCGCCTGCAGACCGTGACCGGCGTAGCCGACGTGCCCATCTACGGCGAGCGCAAATACGCCATGCGCGTGTGGCTGGACCCCGAGCGCATGGCCGCCTACCGCCTGACCACGCAGGACGTGGAAGACGCCATCCGCCGCAACAACCTGGAGCTGCCCGCAGGCCGCATCGAATCGCAGCAGCGCGAGTTCAGTGTGACCTCGCAGACCGACCTGGCCACGCCGACGCAGTTCTCCGGAGTGGTGATCCGCACCGTCAACGGCTTTCCGGTGCGGATTCGGGACGTGGCGCGTGTGGAGGAGGGCGCCGCCAGCGACCGCAGCCGTGTGCGGCTGAACGGGCGCGAGGCGATTTCGGTGGGCGTGATCCGCCAGGCCACGGCCAACCCGCTGGAGCTCTCGCAAGGCGTGCGCGCCATGCTGCCCACGCTCAAGGCCGATTTGCCGCCGGACATAGGCATCGACATCGCCAACGACAACTCTTTGTTCATCGACCGCTCGATCAAGAGCGTGTACAGCACCATCGCCGAGGCCGTGGTGCTGGTGGCCCTGGTGATCTTTGTCTTCTTGCGCACCTTCCGCGCCTCCATCATCCCCATCATCACCATCCCGGTGAGCCTGGTGGGCAGCTTTGCGCTGATGTCGCTGGCGGGGTTTTCCATCAACACGCTCACGCTGCTGGCGCTGGTGCTGGCCATCGGCCTGGTGGTGGACGACGCCATCGTGATGCTGGAGAACATCTACCGCCATATCGAAGAGGGGCTCGACCCGTTTTCCGCCGCCATCAAGGGCGCGCGCGAGATCGGTTTTGCCATTGTGGCCATGACGCTCACGCTGGTGGCGGTGTATGCCCCGCTGGCCTTCACGCCGGGGCGCACGGGGCGGTTGTTTGTGGAGTTCGCGCTGGCGCTGGCGGGCGCGGTGGTGGTGTCGGGCTTCGTGGCGCTCACTCTGTCGCCCATGTTGTGTTCGCTGCTGCTCAAACACAATCCGAAGCCCAACTGGTTTGATCGCTCGATGGAGCGCTGGCTCACGGCCTTGTCGGACGCGTATGGCCGCTTGCTGCGGTGGCTGGTGACGGCACGCTGGGGCAGCAATGGCGCCAAGGGTGCCGTGCGCGGCGCCATCTTCCAGGCCCGCTGGATCGTGCTGGGCGTCATGGTGTTGTGTGGTGCCGCGCTGGTGGTGGTGTACCCCAGCATGCGGCAGGAGTTGTCGCCCCTGGAAGACCGGGGCACCATCCTGGCCAGCGTCACTGCGCCCGATGGCGCAACGCTGGACTACACCAACCGCTATGCGTTGGAGCTGGAAAAAATCGGCCGCGACTACCCCGAGTTCGACCGCCTCTTCGCCAACATCGGCAACCCCACCGTGGCCCAGGGCAGCGTGATCTACCGCACCGTGGACTGGGAAAAACGCCACCGCACCACGCTGGAGCTGGCGCGGGATCTGCAGCCCAAGGTGTCCAACCTGCCGGGCGTCAACGCCTTTCTCATCACGCCGCCATCGCTTGGGCAGGGGTTCCGGTCGCGGCCCCTGACCTACGTGATCCAGACCTCGGACAGCTACGAGAACCTCAACGCGGTTGTCAGCGCCTTCATGGCCGAGATCGCACAAAACCCAGGCATCGTGGGCCCCGACGTGGATTTGCGTCTGAACAAGCCCGAGCTGCGCATCGAGGTGAACCGCGAGCGCGCGGCCGATTTGGGCGTGAGCGTGGACGTGGTGGCCAAGGCCATCGAAACCATGCTGGGCGGGCGCACCGTGACGCGCTACAAGCGCGACGCCGAGCAGTACGACGTGATCGTGCAGACCGAGGCCCGTGGCCGCACCACGCCCGAGCACATCGACACCATCTACGTGCGGGGCCGCAACGAATCCATGATTCCCCTGTCCAGCCTGGTCAGCGTGCGCGAGAGCGTGAGCCCGCGCGAGCTGAACCACTTCGGCCAGCGCCGCTCGGCCACCATCACGGCCAACCTCTCGCCCGACTACTCGCTGGGCGAGGCGCTGAGCTTCATGGACGCCACCGCCTCCAAGGTGCTCAAGCCCGGCTATACCACCGACCTCAACGGCACCTCGCGCGAGTTCAAAAGCTCGCAAGGCGCTTTAGGCATCGTGTTCGTGCTGGCGCTGGTCTTCATTTTCCTGGTGCTGGCCGCGCAGTTCGAGAGCTTCATCGACCCGCTGGTGATCATGGTGTCGGTGCCGCTGTCGATGATCGGTGCGCTGCTGGCCCTCAAGTGGAGCGGTGGCTCGCTCAACGTGTATTCGCAGATCGGCCTGATCACCCTGGTGGGGCTGATCACCAAACACGGCATTTTGATCGTGGAGTTCACCAACCAGTTGCGCGAGCAGGGCATGGAGATGGTGGACGCGCTCGTCAAGGCCTCGGCCCAGCGCCTGCGCCCTATTCTGATGACCACCGGCGCCATGGTGCTCGGCGCCGTGCCGCTGGCGCTGGCCTCGGGCGCAGGGGCCGAAACACGCACACAGATCGGCTGGGTCATCGTGGGTGGCATGTCGCTGGGCACGCTGCTCACCATCTTCGTGGTGCCCACCATGTACACCTTGTTTGCACGCAAGGCGGTGCCGGGCGCCAATATGGCCGTGGCGGTGGAGGAACCCGAGCACCCGCTGCTCCCGCACGACTACGTAGCTAAGTAGCCGACTTGGGGCGTGGTTGGTGCATCGGCAGGGCTGCTGGGTGCCCATGCCGTTACCTTCTGCGTTTGCCAGGTCGCTTTGATGTCAGGAGTTCCATGCCAGACTCTTTCAGCCTTTCGCTGGGTGCCGAGTTGCGCCGTGCAGCGGCCCAGGTGCCCGACCACCCCTTCATCCGCATGGCGGCAGGTGAATGGACGTATCGCCAGTTCGACGACGAAAGCGATTGCCTGGCGGCGGGCCTGCATGCGCAGGGCGTGCGTCCAGGGCACCGCGTCACGCTGATGCTGCCCAATTGCATCGAACTGGCGCTGCTATGGTTTGCGCTGGCCAAGCTGGGCGCGGTGGCGGCGCCTGTCAACACCTCGTTTCGTGGCACGGTGTTGTCCGACGCGGTCAACCTGGTGGAAAGCGAGCTGGCCATCGTTCACGCCACGCTGCACGCGCCCTGGGCGAAGGTGCAAACGGGGCTTGGCACCGTTCGCCATGTGTTCGTGCTGGGCGAAGGCCCGCTACCCACCGGTTGCTCGCCCTATGCGCTGCTGCGCAGCGTGGCGCCCGGCGAGGCTACATTGCCCCGGCCCGAGGTGGGTGTAGATGCGCTGTGCCTGCTGCTCTACACCTCAGGCACCACGGGGCGATCCAAGGCGGCGATGATCTCGCACCGTTTTGTGCTGGCCCATGCGCAGATCTTCGTCGAGGGGCTGGAGCTGCGCGCCGACGACGTGCTGTACTGCCCCTATCCCCTCTATCACCTGGATGCCACGGTGATGACCATTGCCCCCGCGCTGCTGCTGCGCAGCGTGGCCGCGATTGGCGAGCGGTTCAGCGTTTCGCGCTACTGGGACGAGGTGCGCGCCCTGCGGGCGACGGTGTTCGACTTCATGGGCGCCACGATCACCATGCTTTGGAAGCAGCCGCCCTCGCCACGTGACCGCGACCACCGTGCCCGCCTGGGCTGGGGCGTGCCGCTGCCCGCGTTCGCACCAGCGTTCGAAGCGCGCTTTGGCTGCAGGCTGGTGGAGCTGTATGGCTCCACCGAGGCGGGGGGCGTGATGTACCCGCCGCTTCACGCTCCCCGACGCGCAGGCTCGTGCGGTAAGCCTGCCGTTGCGTTCAGCGTGCGCTTGGCGGACCCTTGGGGTTTTGATGTACCTGTGGGCGAGGCGGGCGAGCTGCTGATCCGGCCGCAAGCGCCTGGGCTGCTCATGCAGGGCTACTACGGCATGCCCGAGGCCACGCTGGAAGCCTTCAAGGACCTGTGGTTTCATACCGGCGATGTGCTGCGCCAGGACGCCGACGGCTATATGTACTTTGTAGGCCGCAGCAAGGACATCGTGCGCCGTCGGGGCGAGAACATCTCCAGCGCCGAGGTCGAGATGGGCATCGAATCCCACCCCGATGTGCTCGAATGCGCCGTGTTCGGTGTGCCCAGCGACATGACGGAGGAAGAGGTCATGGCCTGCGTAGTGCTGCGCCCCGGTGCGGCACTCACCCCCGCCGTGCTGGCCGCACACTGCGCTGGTTGCATGGCGCGCTTCATGGTGCCGCGCTACCTGCGTTTTGCCGCCGCCTTGCCCAGAACGCCCACCGACAAGGTCGAGAAATTTCGCTTGCAGGCCGAAGGCATTACCGCCGACACCTGGGACCGCGAGGCCAGCGGCGGTTGAAGAAGTGATTGCTTGAAGAAAGAAAAAGGAGACCACCCATGCGTTTTGCCACCCATACCGTCGAGGGTGCCGTCAGCGTCGTCACCCTGCAGCGCCCCGAGCGGCTCAACGCCATCAGCGGCGCGCTGCTGGTGGATCTGTGCACTGCACTGCAGGAAGCGCAGGAGGATTCCGCTACGCGCGCCATCGTTTTCACCGGCGCGGGCCGGGCCTTTTGCGCGGGCGATGATCTCAAGGAGTTTGGCGAGCAGTCCGAAAGCCCGGCCGCCATTGCCGAGCACTGCGAGCGAATCCAGCAGGTCACGCGCGCCATCATGTTCGGCCCCAAGCTGGTGATTGGGGCGGTGCACGGCTATGCCGTGGGCGGCGGCTTCGAGTGGGTACTCAACTGCGACCTGGTCGTGGCCGCAGACAGCTTGGTGTGCTTTTTCCCCGAGATGGCCCTGGGCCACTTCGTGACCGGCGGTGTCACGCACCTGCTGCCGCAAGCGTTGGGGCACCAGCGCACCATGGAGTTGATCGTGCTGGGTGAGCGCCAGAGCGCGGCCGATCTCAAGGCGCTGGGGCTGGTGAACCGTGTGGTGTCGCAGGCTGACATGCTGCCCA
The DNA here is from genome assembly GCF_027492855.1 of Acidovorax sp. Classification (GTDB taxonomy): domain Bacteria; phylum Pseudomonadota; class Gammaproteobacteria; order Burkholderiales; family Burkholderiaceae_C; genus Acidovorax. Next base: position 46,707 of record NZ_JAPUDY010000051.1, on the reverse strand, counting down.
CCGCGATGGCCCTGGCCGCCGAGGTGGCCACGCGCTCCGCAGGGGCCACGGCCCGGCTCAAGCGGGTGCTGACCTCGGGCCTGGGGCCGCAGATCGACAAAGCCCTGGCCGTGGAGAGCGAGGCCGCCATGGCCTGCTTTGCCGACCCTGACACCGCGCAGCGCATCGCGGCGTTCACGCAAAAGCGCTTGTGAGGGTGCCAGGGCTTATGTTGCCGGAGCGATGCCCTGCACGGCATCCACCACATCCTGCGCCTGCTGGGGCCGCACCAGCCGCGCCACCTCCTGGCCGCCCTGCAGAAACACCAGGGTGGGCCAGAGCTTCACGCCAAAGCTGCGCCCCAGGCGCTGGCCGGGGCCGTCCTCGACTTTGACATGGGCCACGTCGGCGCGGCCCAACAGGGCCTGTTCGATCAGCGGCTGGGCGCGCTGGCAGTGGGGGCACCAGGGGGTGCCGAACTCCAGCACCGTGGCGCCGGGCAGGCTGTCCACTTCGGTACGGGTGGGCGGGGTTGCGAGGTGTTGGGCGGTGTAGGGCATCTTAGAAAAGTCCTCAAATTGCGCCGTTGAACACCATGACATCGACAGCATCGCCCACGGCCACATTGCCCTGGGCATGGTGCAGCACGATGAGCCCGTTGGCCTGCACCATGGAGCTGAGCACGCCCGAGCCCTGGTTGCCGGTGGTGCGCACCTGCAGGCTGCCGTCGGGCGCGGTGGTGACGGTGCCGCGCTGGTATTCGGTGCGGCCAGGTTTTTTGCGCAGGGCTTCGGTGCTGATGGCGCGCACCAGGGGCGGCGCGGCGTGGGTGCAGCCCATCATGCGCAGCAGGGCGGGGCGCACAAAGGCGAGAAAGGTCACCATCACGGCCACGGGGTTGCCGGGCAGGCCGAACAGCACTGCGCCAGCGGGAGATGGATTGCTATTATTTTGATAGCTGCTGGCGCTTGATGAATAAGCGCCAGAGCCTGTTTTTTCTTGAAACTCTGTGGCTGCGATGCGCCCCACGGCCATGGGGCGGCCGGGGCGCATGGCGATGCGCCAGAAGGCCACGTCGCCCAGCTTCTTCATCATGGTGCGGGTGTGGTCGGCCTCGCCCACGCTCACGCCGCCGCTGGTGATGATGGCGTCGGCCTGCCCTGCGGCCTGGCGGAAGGCGGCTTCGAGCAGCGCGGGTTCGTCGCGCACCACGCCCAGGTCGATCACCTCCACGCCCAGGCGCGTGAGCAGGCCGAACACGGTGTAGCGGTTGCTGTCGTACACGGCGCCTTCACGCGGGGGCTCGCCCAGGCTCAGGATCTCGTCGCCGGTGGAGAAATACGCCACGCGCAGGCGGCGCACCACCGTCACCGTGGGCAGGCCCAGGCTGGCCACCAGGCCCAGCGCGGCGGGGGTGAGCGGCTCGCCACGTGCCAGTGCCACGCGGCCTTCCATGAGGTCTTCGCCCTTGAAGCGGCGGTTGTCGCCCGTTTGCAGTACGTCGGCGGCGATGGTGATGTGCTGGTTGCCATCCGAGGTGGTGAACTCTTGCGGCACCACGGTATCGAGCCCCGTGGGCATGATGGCGCCGGTCATGATCTTCACGCACTCGCCCGCCGCCACGCTGCCCACCCAGGCTTTGCCCGCCAGTGCCGTGCCCACCACGCGCAGCGTGAGGGGCTGGCCTTTGACCAACTGTGCGCCCGCAAACGCATAGCCGTCCATGGCCGAGTTGTCGTGTGGCGGCACGCTGATGGGCGAGACCACGTCGCGGGCCAGCACGCGGCCCAGGGCGTTGAACAGGGGTAGTTCTTCGGTGGCGGTGACGGGCTCGACCAGGCGGTCCAGAAACGTGTTGACGTCAGAGGCCTTCAAGGCCTGGGGGTCGTAGCCCTGCAGTTCAGCGGCGATCTGGGCAATGGTCTTCATGAAAAAGGGCAATTCATCAGTTTGAGGACTTACGCAAATAAGGGTGCGACAACGGTCTGTGCCCTATGGCAGGCGGCATGTTTGAGCCTGTTTTGCGTAAGCCATGAGTTTGTCTGCGCGGCCATCATTGGGAGCGGCAGGCGGGAGCAGGGTTGGAGGTTAGCAAAAGCAGCATGTGCAGCTTGTCGTAGCCCACGCCGTCTACCACGATGGCGCGCGGCAGCAGGCCCCAGGCGCGAAAACCGGCCTGCTCGTACAGCCGCACCACATGGGGGTTGGATGCGGTGACCGTGAGCATCAGCTGCGTGAGCCCCGGCACATGCCGTGCGGCCAACACGCAGGCGGCCACGAGCTGCCGGCCGATGCCGTGGCGCTGCGCGGCGGGTGCCACCATCATGCTCACCACCGTGGCGCAGTGGCGCTGCTTGGCGCGCGGTTCGCGCTCGCAGCCCACGCAGCCCAGCAGGTGGCCCGCCGCATCGAACGCGCCCAGAAAGAACACGCCCGACGCCAGCGAGCCAAAGCGCACCGCGTATTCCTTGGCGGGGCGGCCTACCGATGAGGCGTAGTCCGACGTGAACGCATCCGGCGCGGTGCGCAGAGCTTCGTCGCGCAAGGCCTTGTAGGCTGCGGCATCAGCGGCCACCAGGGGGCGGATGCGCACCGTGCCGCGAACCGGCGCTGTTGCCGCAGCGCCTGCGCTGTGGGGGATGGGCATGGGGCGGCCTGCCTGGAGGGAGTCAGCGGCTTGCCGTGCCTTCCAGCGCGTGCAGCTCGGCCAGGGTGTTGGCGTTGAAGAACGCCTCTCGGTCGTCGCCCGGCTGGTCGAACGGCACGATGGCGCACTGGTGCTGGCCCGTCCACGCGTCGATCTTGCGGCCACCGGCCTGGGTGAAGGCGACCAGGCTTTCAAGCAGGTCTACACGCAGCAGGCAGAACACGGGCTGGGGGCGCACCTGGATGCGGCCTTGGCCGTCGTCCTCAGGTGCAGCCGCCATGGCGATGTCGGCGCCTTGCGCGTCGGCTGCTGCCGCCAGGCGCGCGGCCAGGTCCAGCGGGAAGAGGGGGGTGTCGCAGGGCACCGTCAGCAGCCAAGGTGTTTCGCAGCGCTCCAGCCCGGTCAGAAAGCCCGCCAGCGGCCCCGCGTAGTCGGCCAGCACATCAGGCCATACCGGCGTGCCAAAGGCCTCATAGGCGGCCAGGTTGCGGTTAGCGTTGACCATGGTGGCGCCAGTCTGCATCTGCAGCCGCATCAGCGTGTGCAGCGCCAGCGGCAGGCCGCGAAAGTTCTGCAGGCCTTTGTCGACCCCGCCCATGCGGGAGCCTCGGCCCCCGGCGAGAACGAGGCCGGTGATGTCTTGGGTGTCAATCATTCGTTATGGTTCAGTCGTTATCCGCCGATGTAGCTCATCTCTACCCGGCGTGCGCCACCGCCAGTGTCTGCCGGCAGGCTGCTGCGCAGCTCGGAGTAGCGGTCGTTGCGTTGCTGCCAGATGGGGGCGATGGCCGATGCGATGGCTTCGTCGCTGGCGCCGCCGCGCAACAGGGTGCGCAGGTCGTAGCCCTGGGTGGCAAACAGGCACAGGTAGAGTTTGCCTTCGGTGGACAGGCGGGCGCGGTTGCAGTCGTGGCAGAAGGCCTGGGTCACGCTGCTGATCACGCCCACTTCGCCCAGGCGCGGATCGTGCTGGCCCGCTGCGTTGGCATAGCCCCAGCGCTCGGCGGTTTCGCCGGGGCTGCTTGGGTCCAGCTGCACCAGGGGCAGCTTGGCGCGCAGGTGCTCGATCAGTTCGGCCGAGGGCAGCACTTCGTCCATGCGCCAGCCGTTGGTGGCGCCCACGTCCATGTATTCGATGAAGCGCAGCGTGGTGCCCGTGCCGCGAAAGTGGCGCGCCATGGGCAGGATTTCGTGGTCGTTGGTGCCGCGTTTGACCACCATGTTCACCTTGATCTGCGACAGGCCCGCCACATGCGCGGCTTCGATGCCCGTCAACACGTCGGCCACCGGAAAATCCACATCGTTCATGCGGCGGAACACCGCGTCGTCCAGGCCGTCGAGGCTCACGGTCACGCGGTTCAGGCCCGCTTCTTTCAGGGCCCGGGCCTTGCGCGCAAGCAGCGAGCCGTTGGTGGTGAGGGTGAGGTCGGGCGCGTGGCCATCCACGGTGCGCAGCTGGGCCAGTTGCGCCACCAGCTCTTCAAGGTTCTTGCGCAGCAGGGGCTCGCCGCCCGTGAGGCGGATTTTGCGCACACCGTGGGCCAGAAACAGCCGCGCCAGGCGCGTGATCTCTTCAAAGCTCAAGAGCGCGCCGTGTGGCAGGTAGGGGTAGTCCTTGTCGAACACCTCCTTGGGCATGCAGTAGTTGCAGCGGAAGTTGCAGCGGTCCGTCACGCTGATGCGCAGGTCGCGCAGCGGGCGGCCCAGGGTGTCGGAGAGCAGGCCCGTGGGGGCCACGGGGTGCGTGGGCACCCGCGCCGCCAGAGCGGCGATGCGTTGGTCCACCAGAGGAATCACACGTTCGGCCATGGCGTGATTTTGCCGCATGGGCCCTTTCAAAGGGGCCAAGCCCCTGGTGGGGGAGTTGATCGCGGTCAAGTATTCGCTGGACGGCGGTGTGCGTGGCCGTTCTTTGACATGGCGCAGGGCCATGAAATGCTGCGTCGCAACAATGTGAATATTTGTGGATCGGAAATACCCATGTCGACGTTGATGCGCGAATTCTCACCCCCGGCAGCACCGTGCCGACGCCGCGTGGCCGTGCAGTGGGTGGCAGCCGGTATTTTGCTGCCCGCCTGGGCCAACGGCGCCCAGGCGCAGGTGGGGCTGTCGGGGGCCATCAACCATGCGGGCTGGTTCCGCGCGCTGTCACAGCGCATGGCCAAGGCCTATTGCCAGCAGTATCTGCAGGTGTTGCCTGGCGCGGCGTTGGATGTGATGGCGCTGGCGCGCAAGATGGAGCAGTCGGGCGCGGGGGAACTGGCGCGGGGAATGCCGTCAGGGCGCTGGCCTGCCGACGTGGGGCGCCAGCTGGAAGAAGTGCACAAGCAGTTCGCCCTGCTCAACAAGATGACGGCCCAACCCGCGACCGAGACGTCGCTGGTGGTGGCGGCGTCCGAGCAGGCCGATCGAACGCTGCTCATCGCCCAAACCGTGACTGAGTCGATCGAGCGGATGGCGCAGGGGCCTAGCGCGCGCCTGGTGAACCTGGCGGGGCGCCAGCGCATGCTGTCGCAGCGCCTGGCCAAAAACTATTTTCTGAGAGCGGCCAAGGTCGAGTCCAAGGTGATGCAGGCGCAACTGGCGACCGATGCGGTGGACTTCCGCCAGGCCCTGAAGGCGCTGAAAGCGGCACCCGTGTCCACGGCAGCGATCCGCAACGAGCTGGAACTGGCCGATTCGCAGTGGCTGTTTTTTGAGTCGGCCCTGCGCCGCCCCGCCGATGATGCCGGGCTCAATGCGGTGGCGACCACCAGCGAGCGCTTGTTGGCAGTGATGGACCAGCTCACCGGCCGGTATGAGGCGGCCCTGCGCGAGGTGCTGGGCTAGCGGTGGCTTACACGCAGCGCCCGCCATCCACCTCGATGCACACGCCGCTGATGAACGATCCTTCGTCGCTGGCCAGGTAGAGCGCGGCGTTGGCCACGTCGAGCGCCGTGGAGAAGCGGCCCAGCGGAATGGTGGCCAAAAACTTTGCGCGGCGGGCTTCGTCCACCGGGCCGCCCGCAAACTCGGCGGCCAGGCCCGTGTCGGGGTTGAACACGGGGTTGATGCAGTTCACGCGGATGTTGTCGGGGCCCAGCTCGGCCGCCATCGACTTGCTGGTGATGATGACCGCACCCTTGGAGCCGTTGTACCAGGTAAGGCCTGGGCGCGGGCGCAGCCCGGCGGTGGAGGCGATGTTGATGATGCTGCCGCCACCCGTTTTGCGCAGTTCTGGCACGGCGTGGATGGCCGACAGGTAGATGCTTTTCATGTTGATGGCATAGACCTTGTCGAACTCTTCCTCGCTCACTTCGAGCATGGGGCGGTTGCGGTGTGTCCAGCCTGCGTTGTTCACCACCACGTCCAGGCGGCCATACAGGCGCACGGCCTCGTCGACCATGGCCTTGACCTCGGCGGACTTCGTCACGTCGGCCTTGAAGAACGCAGCCGTGCCGCCAGCGGCGGTGATCTCGGCCACCACACGCTGGCCACCGGCTTCGTTGATGTCATTCACGATGACCTTGCCGCCCTCGGCGGCCAGGCGCTTGGCGATGCCCTCGCCAATGCCGTTACCGGCGCCGGTGACGATGATGGATTTGTTCTGCACGCGCATGGGTGTCTCCTGTGGATATTCAAAATTGATAGCTGCTTGCGCTTGTTTATCAAGCGCTAGAGGCTGATTTGATCTGTTTTTCTGTGGTGCTGGCCACGGTCTGCGGCTTTGGCTGGGGCACTCGGCGGTGGAACTGCGGAAAGTACTCCTTTACGCCGTTGCCGTTGAAGTCCCACCCCGTGCACTGGCCCAGGTGGCGGGGCGGCTCGTCAGGGTTGGCCGCTGCAAACACGGCGGGCACCGACTGGAAGGCGGCGGTGGCCAGGTTGAACAGCAGCTCGCGCAGGTGGGTGCAACTGGCCACGCCGCCCAGGTGCTTCTGGATGGCCTGGCGCCAGCCGCGTGCCATGCTGCAGCCCACCATCTGCTGCAGCGCGGGCTGGGCCTCTTGGCAACCTTTGAGCGGATGGGCGTCCATGGCGACCTCGATGGCCTGCACCACGAGCTGGTGGTTCACGGTCACGCGCAGCCGCATGTGGTGGATGGGCTCGCCCGCCAGCCGCATGCCCTTGGCGTCGCGGAACGAGGGCGCGTCATAGGCCTTGCTGTCGTGCAGCTCGCCTTCGATGTCCCACAGGCCGTCGGCACGCTCGAAGCCCTGGTAGGTCACCCGGCGGACATGTTTCAGGGTGCGGGGGGCAGGTGGGCTCAGGGGCATGGCAAAAGAAAAAGCGTCGTACAGAAGAAGCAGAGGTTAGCGGTGGCGCGCCCGCGCTGTCGTGCGCGGGCGTGACACCTTGGGGCGCTTTCTCAACCGTACTTGATGGCCACCGTCTTGAGGGTGGTGAAGCCATACAGCGCCTCAAAACCCTTCTCACGCCCGTAGCCGCTCGATTTCACGCCGCCAAAGGGCAGCTCCACGCCGCCTGCAGCGCCGTAGTTGTTGATGAACACCTGCCCGCTGGCTACCCGCTTGGCCATGCGGAACTGGCGCGCGCCATCGCGCGTCCAGATGCCTGCCACCAGGCCGAACTGGGTGGCGTTGGCCAGCTCCACGGCATGGTCCTCGTCCTGGAAGGCCATGGCCGACAGCACGGGGCCGAACACTTCTTCTTGCGCCAGCCGGTGGCGCACCGGCACGTCGCGCAGCAGGGTGGGGGCCTGGTAGTAGCCGGTCTCGGGAGCTTCATCCACCACCACGCCCTGGGCCACCATGGGGATGCCCGCCACCTGGGCGTCCGACAGAAAGTCCCACACGCGCTGCTGCTGCGTCTGGCGGATCAGCGGGCCCACGTCCAGGTCCATCGCGGCGGGGCCGACGCGCAGCTTTTCAAACGCCTTGCCCAGGCGCTCCAGCAGGGGCTCGTAGATCAGCGAATCAATCAGCACGCGCGAACCGGCCGAGCAGGTCTGGCCCGCGTTCTGCACGATGGCGTTGATGACCACGGGGATGGCGGCATCGAGGTCGGCATCGGCAAAAATGATCTGCGGGCTTTTGCCGCCCAGCTCCAGTGTCACGGGGCAGTGGCGCTCGGCGGCCACCTGCTGGATCAGCGTGCCGATCTTGGGGCTGCCGGTGAAGCTGATGTGGTCGATGCCGGGGTGGCGCGCCAGCGCGTCGCCCACCTCGTGGCCGTAGCCGGTGACGATGTTGAGCGCGCCCGAGGGGAAGCCCACCTCGGCCGCGAGCTGCGCCACGCGGATCAGAGACAGGCAGGCGTCTTCCGCCGGCTTGACCACACACACATTGCCCGCTGCCAGGGCGCCGCCCACGCTGCGGCCGAAGATCTGCATGGGGTAGTTCCAGGGGATCACATGGCCCGTCACGCCGTGGGGCTCGCGCCAGGTGAGCACGCTGTAGCCGTCGGGGTAGGGAATCGTCTCGCCGTGGAACTTGTCGCAGGCGCCTGCATAGAACTCGAAGTAGCGCGCCAGCGCGATCGCATCGGCCCGCGCTTGTTTGGTGGGTTTGCCGCAGTCGCGCTGTTCGAGCGCGGTCAACTCATCGGCATGCTCCAGGATCTTGGCCGAGAGCTTTTGCAGCAACCGGCCACGCTCCACGGGCGCCAGCTTTTGCCACACCGCTTTGTAGCACTGGCGTGCGGCATGCACCGCAGCGTCGATGTCGTCGGCGTTGCTGCGCTGGATCTCGTCGAAGGGCTGGCCGTCGGACGGGTCGATCATGGCAATCGTGCGGCCCGAGGCCGACGGAACAGAAGCGTTGGCGATGAAGTTCAGTTGCATGGCCGCCATTTTGCCTGCAAATGAAATGTGTGCTTATTATTTGAATAAAAACAGCATCTACCGCTTTACCATCAAGCGCTATAAGCTATTGTTTTCATAGCAAATCAATCGCAGGCGGCGCGCAGAGCCGCCAGGTCCAGGATCTCCACCTCGCCGCGCTGCACGCGCACCAAGCCGCGCGCCTCCAGGTCCTTGAGGATCTGGTTCGTGGTCTGGCGCGAGATGGCCAGCATCAGTGACAGCTGCTCCTGCGAGATGGCGATCACGCGGCGCGACTGGCCCTCGGCCGTCCACTGGCCGTAGCCCTCGGCCATCATCACCAGGCGGCGGGCCAGGCGCTGCGGGGCAGGCAGCAAGGCCAGTTCCTCTATCGCCACGAAGGCGGTGCGCAGCTTGTCGGTGAGCAGCAGCGCCAGCGCGTGCCAGTGCTCTGGGTGCGCCTGCAGCCAGGCCAGCAGCCGCTCGTGTGGCACCTGCAGCAGCGTGCTGGCTTCGGCGGCATGGGCATCGTGCGTGCGGGCCGAGCCGTCGAACACCGAGATCTCGCCAAACCAGTGCGGCGGCTCCAGCCGCGTGAGCAGCGCCGAGCGCGCCTCGCTGGCCCGTCCGCCCGTGCCCGAGATGCTGATGGCCCCACGCACCACCGCATACAGCCCGCAGGGCGCATCGCCCCGCAAAAAAAGCACTTCGCCCGCCTGCAGCTGGCGCAGGTGCGCCATGTCGATCAGCGGCTGGGCAAAGTCGGGCGGCAGGTGGGCAAACCAGCGGCCGGACTGGAGAGCGGGCAGGTAGGCGGCGGGGGTGGTCATGCAGCGAAAGGGTGAGAAGGCCGGGAGAGGAGGGGGCTTTTGTCGTCTGTACGACAGACGCTGCCACGGGAGCGGCGCCAACATTGATGCTGCTCAAAACAGCATGCAGAGGCACCCATGAAAACCCTGATCGACCACCTGGCCCAGTACGCCGACTACCACCGCGACCCGCGCAACATCCACACCCATTTTGTGGGCGTGCCGATGATCATGTTTGCGGTGGTCGTGCTGCTCTCGCGCCCTGCATGGATGGTGGGTGATTTGCCGGTGACTCCCGCGCTGTTCTGCGCGCTGGCCAGTTGCATCTTCTACTTTCGGCTGGACACGCGTTTTGGCCTGGCCATGGCTGCGCTGCTGGCTGCCATGCTGGCCGGGGCGCAATGGCTGGCCGTGCAGACCATGGCCGTGTGGCTGGGCGCGGGCATCGGCCTGTTCGCGGTGGGTTGGGTGATCCAGTTCGTGGGCCACTACTACGAGGGCCGCAAGCCCGCCTTTGTGGACGATCTGGTGGGCCTGATCGTCGGCCCGCTGTTTGTGGTGGCCGAATGGGCCTTTGCGCTGGGTCTGCGCCGCGAGGTGCAAGCCGCCATCGAAGCGCGCAGCGGCCCGGTGCGGCTGCGCACGAAGCAAGCGGCGGCATAGGCCGCTACGCCTGCCGGGGCCGCGCCTTGTAAAGCAACGCAGCCGTGCACACCGCGCACAGCGCCACCAGCGCACACAGATACGGCAACGCCGCCGTCAACGGTGCCCCCAGCTGGTTGAGCCGCAGCGACGCCTGCACGCCCGAGGTGCTGGGCAGCAGCCAGCGCAGCCATTGCAGCGGCTCGGGCAGTGCCTCCACGGGCCACGAGAAACCGGCCACGAAGGCGATGGGCAGGGTGGTGAACAGCAGCACTTGCAGCGCGCGCTCGCGGTTGCCGATCCACAAGCCCAAGAGCGAGCCGAGCGCCGCAATGGCGGGCACGTAGCAGGCCAAGAGGGCCAGTGCACCCAGCGGGTTGCCGCCGCGTGGGTAGTCGTGCAGCACAAAAATCCAGCCAAAGTAGAACAAGCCGCTGGCCCAGCCCAGGGTGCACAGCGCCAGCAAGCGCCCCAGCCAGGTGGTGGCGCTGGCGCGGTGTTGCCCAGCCTCTACCCAGGTGCCGGTGAGCAGGGCGGCGCCCATGAGCAGGGTTTGCTGCAGGATCAAGAGCGCCACGGCGGGCACCACAAAACTGCCGTAGCCCTCGGTGGGGTTGAACAGCGCCACCATCTGCAACTGCACCGGGGCGCGGCTGGCGCGGGCCTGCTGGGCGCTTTGGCCGCTGGCCTGCAGTTTTCTGATTTCGATCCCGGCCGACACGGTACCCACGGCTTCGGCAAAGCCGTACTGCACGGCCTTGTTGAGCAGCGCATAGGCACCGTTGGCCTCGATGCTGACCACGGCGTTTTCGCCGCGCACCACGCTGCGCTTGAGGTGGGCGGGGATCACCGCATAACCCTCGATCTCGCCGCGCCACAGGGCCTCCTGCGCCTCGCGCTCGCTGCCGGTGACCAGTGTGACCGCGATGCGCGGGTCGGCGTCGGCAAAGCGCGTGATCTGGCGCGACAGGCTGGTGTGGTCCATGTCCACCACGGCCACCGGCACGCGGGTGAGCACCTCGTCGGCATAGAACCAGGGGTAGAAGAAACCGTAGAGCAGGGGCGCGCCGATGAGCAACAGCAGCACGCCCTTGTCGCGCGCCACCACGGCCAGGGCAGTGAGCCAGGCGTGCAGCAGGCTGCGGGGAGCGGAAGTCATGGAGTCGTTCATTCAGCGGCCTCCCCAGGTATCAGGACGGCGTGCTGCCAGGCGCAGGCCAACGGCGGCCACAAGCCAGAGCACGGCGGTGGCAATGAGCAGCCCCGCCATGGTCGACACGCTGGCAGACAGCGGTGCGCCCATCTGCAACTGCTCGATCTGCAGGCGGATGTAGTGGGTGAACGGCATGGCCTCGGCCCAGGCGCGGGCGCTGCCCGGCATGCCAGCCAGCGGAAACGCCACGCCGCTGAACGCAAAGGCTGGTGCCGCAAAAAAGCCTGCGCCCGACAGCGCGGTGCGCAGCGAGCGTGTGATGGCAGCCAGGGCTGCGCCTGCCATGGCCGACACGGCCATCAGCAGCGCCAGTGCGCCCGCCACCCACCACAAATTGCCCGGCGGGTGCCAGCCCCGGCCCCAGGTGATGCCCACCAGCGCCAGCAGGCCGACCAAGGTGAGCGACAACCAGGGCAGCGCGAGCTTGCCGATCAATGCCCCAGCGACCTGCGGCAGGCCGCCCGTGCTCAGCCACTCACCCAGGCTGCGGTCGCGCAGCTCGCGGCCCACTGTCCAGGCGCCCGCCGTCATGGCCAGGATGTGCAGCAGCGCGGGGATGAGCGCCGCGCCCAGAAACTGCTCGTAGTTGCTCGACACGTTGAACAGCGCCACCATCTGCGTGTGGATGGGCTCCATGCTCACGTGCACGGCTTTGGCACTTTCGCCGCGTTTGTTGCGTGCGGCCATCTCGATGCCTGCCGACAGCGTGCCCACGGCGCCGCGCACGTCGCGCTGCAGCAGGCCCGAGTGGGTGCCCATCTGCGCGTTGTGCAGCAGGGTGACCTGGGCGGCGCGGCCCTCCTTCACCGTGCGCGCAAAGTCGCGCGGGATGGTGACGACGGCATAGACACTGATGGCGCGCAGCCCGCGCTCGGCCTCGCCCGCGTTGGCGTAGTGCTGCGTGACCTGCACGCCCGGTGTGGCGTCGAGCATGCGTACCAGTTGGCGCGACAGGCTGGAATGGTCTTCATCGACCACGCCCACCGGCAGGTGGCGGGGCAACCCGGCTGAGAAGATCCACCACAAGAGCGCCACGGCCAGCAGCGGCACCCAGGTAACCATGGCCAGGTCCCAGGGGTCGGCCCACAGGCGGCGGGCTTCGCGGCGGAAGCTGCTTACTATTGAATTCATAGCTGGTAGCGCTTGTTAGATAAGCGCTAGAGGCACTTTTTGCTGACCATGCACATGCTGCAGACGCTTCTCCCCCTTCCGTTCGGGCTGAGCCTGTCGAAGCCTTGCGCGCACGCGGCAAGCCCTGGCTCCGACAGGCTCAGCCCGAACGGAAGGGGCGGTTTCTGAGGGGTGAACATCGTTAGGCACTATTTGCTGATAGCTCACTGCACCAGCACGGTCATGCCGGGGCGCGCGCCCTCGATGGGCGCGGCGGGCCGGGCGCGCACCTCAAACGTGCGGGCGTCAAAGCCCTGGCCCGCGCGGGTGGCGCGCCAGGTGGCGAAGTCGGGCAGGGCGCCGGTGTGATAGACCTTGAACGTCACCACCTTGTTGCCCAGCGCGGGCAGCGTGGCGTTGAACTCGTTGCCGATGGCAAAACGCTGCAAGTGGTCTTCGCGCACGTTCAGCACCGCCCATTGGTCCTTCAAATCCACCACCGTGACCACGGCCACGCCCTGGGGCGAGAGCTCGCCCGTGCGGGCCAGCACCTTGGCCACTTCGCCCGCCACGGGGCTCTTGAGTTCGGTTTCGGCCTGGGCGGCCTCGACCTCGGCCACCACGCCAGCCACCTGGCGGGCCTGGGCGCTGGCAGCGGCGCGGTCTTCGGTGCGTGCGCCAGAGCGGGCCAGGTCGTACTGCGCCTTGGCGGCCAGCGCCTGGTCGCGTGATGCCTTGTGGTTGGCCTCGGCCTCATCGCGCTTTTGTGCAGCCACCAGGCCTTCGCGGGCCAGGCCGTCCACGCGTTTGAACGACGACTCGGCCAGGTCGGCAGCGGCCACGGCGCGCTGCCAGTTCAGGCGGGCCATCTCCAGCTCTTGCGGGCGGGCGCCGTGCTGGGCCTTGTCGGCCACGGCCTGGGCGGCTTCTTGCGCGGCGGTGGCCTGGGCCAGCTTGGCCTTCACCTCGGGGCTGTCCATGCGGATCAGCGGCGCGCCCACGGCGATTTGGTCGCCTTCCTTCACCAAAATCTGCGCGATGCGCGCGGTGACCTTGGGGGCGATGTCGGCTTCTTGTGCTTCGATCTGGCCCTGGAACACCTCTGGCGCAGGCTGTGAGGCCTTCCACAGGCCAAAGCCCACAAAGCCCGCCACGGCGACGAAGGCGATTGCCCCGGCAACGGCTGTTTTCTTGCTCATATTTTCTTCACTCCACTTTCAGGGCGTCGGCGCGCGCCATGTATTTGCCAAAGTCTTCCGACAGGCCGCAGCTCTCCAGCAGCTCGGCCAGCGCTTTCACGTAGTCGTGCGCGGCCTGGGCGCGTTCGGTCTGGGCCTTGGCCTGGTTCACCTGCGCGTCGATCAGGTCAAGCGTGGTGCTGGTGCCCGCCTTGAGGCCCGAGGTGCGCAGGCGCAGCACCTCGTCGGCCAGCTCCAGGCCGGGCGCCAGGGCCAGAAACTGGCGGCGCGCCTGCTCCACGCCCAGCCAGCGTTTTTCCACCAGCAGGGCGATGTCGTTCTGCGCCTGTGCGCCGGTGCGCTCGGCCTGTTCAATCTGGCGGTTGGAGGATTCGGCCAGCGCGTCGCGGTCGATGGAATCCCACAGCGTCCAGCGCACACCCACACCGGCCACCCAATCGGCCTCCCTGCCGGTCTTGAGCTGGCGCTGGCCGAAGACGAAGACCTGGGGTTTGCGCAGCGCCTCTTGGGCGGCATGCAGCTGTGTGGCCTGCTCCTTCTTGGCAGCCACCTTGGACAGGCCCGGATGGCGTGCCAGCGCGGTGTCGATGAACCGGGGCAGGGCCTCCAGCGGCTGGCCCAACACGAACAGCGGGCTGGTGGGCGTGACGCGATCGGCGGCCTTGAGCGTGCGGGTGAGCGCGGTGGCGGCCAGCTCGGCATCGTCGCGTGCTTTGCGGGCATTGCGGCGCGCTTCTTCGAGTGCGGAGCGGGCCTGCAGGCGCTCCACACGGGCGATCACGCCAGCGTCCAGCATCTTCTGCGCGGCGGCATCGTGCTGCTCGATGGTGGCCAGGGCTGCCTCGCGCAGCACGGCGGCGCGCTCGGCGAGCTGGGCGCCGAAGTAGCGCAGCACCAGGAGCGTGGTGGCTTCGTCGCCCACCTTGGCGGCATCGGCCTCGGCCTCCTGGGTTTTGGCATCGAGCAGGCCGCGCGCGGCCTCGCTGGCGCCGCCCATGTAGAGGGGCCAGAAGGCCGACACAGAGGCCGTGGTGTCGCTCTTGCTGCGGTTGAGTGTGTAGGAGGACGGCAGGTGCGGCATCTGCGCGAGGGGGGCGGCCAGTTGCGGCGGCAGTTGCGAGAGCACGCCGGGCAGGGCGCGGTTGAGCGGGTTCAGGTCCACGTCCAGGTTGGCGTTGTAGGCATAGGCCGCGCCCGTGAGGTTGACCACTGGGCCGCCCAGGCGCTGCATGGCGTCGCGGCGCAGTTGAGCGCTTTCCACTGCGTGGCGCGAGGCGGCGAGTTGGTCGGAGCGCTGGCCGAGCTGTTGCAGCGCGGCGCCAAACGCCAGGGGTTCGGCCTGCGCGGCCAGAGCGGCCAGCGCCAGCGGGGCGGTGGTGGCAAGGCGCAGCAAAGCTTCGCCTGCCCGGCTTTTGCGCCGGGGCGTCGTGTGGGGAGTCATGGTTTCAGGTGGTTGTCGTTGTCAGCGGGCGCCCACGGGGGTGAAGGCATCGCTGTGTTCGGCCAGCCAGCGTTCGGAGACGTCGCTGCCGTGTTGGTTGGGGTGGAAGTCGCGCTTGAGGTACGCGCGCCAGGGCTTGTAGCTCTCGCGCACCAGGCCGCCTTTGCCGAAAAGTGTGCGGGCGGCGCTGGCCCAGGTGCTCCACTTCCACAGCGTGCCGTCGTGGCGCAGGTTCAGCAGCGTCTGGCGCAGCGTGTCGCCCAGAAACACCAGCGTGATGCGGCGAAACCAGGTGATGCGCCATTCGTGGTTGCCGCCCAGCGCCTGGTACAGGTCGAAGGCCGTGCTTTTGTGCTCGGCCTCTTCGGCGCAGTGCCACTGCCACATCGTGGCCAGGCGGGGTTCGGCGCCCTGCACGGCACGGGGGTGGCTCAGCAGCCATTCGGCCAGCAGGGCGGTGAAGTGTTCGTTGGCGGCCGTCACGGCCAGCGGATGGCGCGGGTCGGCACCGGAAAAAAGTGCCATGCGGGCCTGTGCACGCGGCGCCCATTCGTTGACGAGGCCCTGCTTTTCGAGGTGGCCGTTGAACAGCGTGTGGATGCGGCGGTGCGTGGCCTCTTGCCCGATGAAGCCGCGCACCTCGTCGGCAAAGCGGGCCTGCTGCTCGGGCGGCAGGGCCTTGTGGCCGTCACGCACCGCGTCGATGAAGAACTGCTCGCCCACGGGGAAGCTCATCGACAGCGCATTGAAAAGCGCCGTGCGAAACGCATCGCCGCCGCACCAGTGGCGGTCAAAAGGCGTTTCCAGGTCAATCAGCAAACGGCGGACGACGAGTTCGGTCATGTGAAAAATCTCCTGGCGCGGGGCAGTGCCGCATCGGTGATCGGTGGTACATCGGATTTGGTACGTTGTAGTACCGATGGGTTTGTATGATGCAGATCAACTGTGGTACTGTCAAGTACCTTGTCGAATTTTCTGTTGCAAACCCAGGCCCTATGAGTGAAGCCACCACCTCTGACGCAGCCCCCGCCATAGGCGCGGAACACCGCGCCCGCTTGCTCGAAGGCATGGCCCGCGCCGTGGCGGCCAAGGGCTATGCCGACACCACGATCGCCGACATCGTGCGCGAGGCCAGCGTGTCGCGCCGCACCTTTTATGAGAACTTCGCCGACAAGGCCGAATGCCTCATCGCACTGTACGAGGCGGCCAGCGGCAACGCCATTGCCGTGCTGCGCGCCGCCATCAATCCGCACAGCGAATGGGAGGCCCAGGTGGCGCAGGCCATGGCTGCTTACTTCGGCGTGCTGGCGCGCAACCCAGTGCTGCTGCGCACGCTGTTCATCGACATCCTGGGCCTGGGCGCGCCGGGCCTGGCCGCGCGGCGGCGCGCCAACCAGCAACTGGCCGACCTGATGCTGGACGTGGTGAACAACCGCCCCGGCGCACGCCTGCGCAAGACGCCACTGCAACCCACCATGGCCATGGCGGTGGTGGGCGGCATCAATGAGATGGTGCTGCAGTCCATCGAGCAGGAGCGGGCGGGGCAACTGCAGGAGCTGGTGGAGCCCGCCAGCGCGTTGCTGCGGGCGGCGATCTCAGCGGAGTTTTGACAAAAAAGGCTGCTAGCGCTTGTATATCAAGCGCTAGCAGCTATTAATTTAATAGCAATCACATCTTGCTGTCCATGCTGTTGCGCATGGCGGCCTGGGCCACGGCGTCCAGGGCGCCGTCCACCACGGGCTGCTGGGTGAGCACGTGTATCGCGCCTTGCTGGATGAGCCGGTCGACCAGCCGCAGGGTCATCGACTGGGTGCGACCGGAGGCGCTGGTGAAGAGGAAGAGGTTGCCGTTCGAGCCGATCCAGGACAACTGGGTGCGCTCCCAGCGACCCGCCACCAGCAGGTTGACCCAGTTGCCGATGGCCAGCGGGGGGCGTGCAGGGGCATCGCCCGCGGCGGGCATCAGCAGGGGTTCCGGGCTTTCGGATTCGGGGGACTGCGAGGATTCCATGAAGCCTGATTCCCTCGCCTCGGCAGGGGCGACCCAGGGCTCGTCGTCGTCCAAAAGGGCGGCGGCGGATTGCTGCGCCACCGGCGGCGCACCGGCGGGCCGGGCGGCTGCAGCGGATGGCGAGGCGGGTGCTGCCGCGGGCCTTGGGCCGGACTTGAAGGCCTGTTGGTGCAGTTGCATCAGCAGCTCAAAAACGGCTTCGGTCCGCTCGGCCGGGTAGTCGATGGACGCGAGGCCATCGCGCAACTTGGGTAGCAGTTTGGGCAGCAGGCGTGCCAATTGGCCGGTGTTCTTGCGGGTCAGCTCGGGCTGGGCGCTCCAGATCAGGGCGTCCACCAGCTCCTGGTAGCGGCTGGGGTCGGTGCTGTTGGTGGTGTCCGTCAGGCGTGCCTCGGCCATCACCTGGGCCCACGGGCCAAGCAGGAAGCGGGAGATGGCGTCGGGCATCTTGCCGATGTCCGGCAGCAACCAGATGTCGCGCGAGATCTTGGCGGCCAGCAGGTGGCGCTGCTCGGCGTGCTGCAGCGCGTTGATGGCGCGCTGGCGTTCCTGCTTGCGCGCCTGCTCTTGGCTTGCCCATTGGGCGTGCAATTGCTCCAACACCTGCTCGAAATCGTCCGGCCCCTCGATGGGGTCGGAGGCCAGCGGGCCTGCGACGTCCATCAGCGAGCGCATGAAGTCCTGGAAATCGGGCGCCTCGGTGTTGTCAAAGGCCTGGCTGCGTTCGGTGATGTCCTGCAGCAGGCGGCGCGCCGGGTGCTCCTTGGTGCTGAAGAACCGGGTGTCGACCAGCGCCAGTTGCATCAGGGCGGGCTCCAGGGCGCGGATGAATTGCTGCACGGGCCACAGCAGCCGGTTGTCGCGCGCGATGTTCTCCACCATCAGCGCCACCACCTCGGTGCTCAGGGCCTGCGCCAGCCCCCCGGTGTGCTGGCGCGGCGCGGCTGCAGGGTCGCCGCCTTCGCCCGCCTGGGCGCGCTGGTTGCCCAGGCGCTCCATCATCTGGCCGACCTGGTCCATCTCCTGCAGCGCTTCGAAGGCGGCGGGCACGGTGGCGGCGAAATCCAGGGGCTCAGGGGCCGTGATCTGGGGGAGCTGGTCCGGGTTCTCGAACTCGCGCGCGAAGCGTTCGGAGAAGCTCTCGCCGGGTGCGGGCACCTTGATGTGCGCAGCGCTGTCGCCCAGCTCGCCCAGCAGCAGGCGGCGCAGGCTGTCGAGCGTGAGCAGCGGGTCGGCGGCCTGCGACGACGTGAACCGGTCCGAGTCGATCGCAAAGCCAGGCGAGGCACCGCCTTCGGTCGGCGGGATGTACACATACTGGCCGTCGGCCTGGCGCATGGCATAGCCCACGGGTTGCACGCCGCTTTGTTTGTACTGGTCGATCAACGCCAGGTAGAGCGTGCGCAATTCGTTGCCCAGCGCCTGGGCCATGTGGCCGATCCAGTCGTGCCGCACTTGTTCTGTGACCTGCATCTGCGACATCACGGCTTGCAGTGCCTGCAGGAAGACGTCGGGGCGCAGGGGGTTGTGCTCGGGGCGCACCTGCTGCAGCCCCTGGGCCGCGCACACCAGGGCGTCGAGGTCGGCCAGCGGCCCCTCCACGGCAGAGATCAGCACCTGCCGGGCGCGCGCGCGCTCCACGCTGTCGCTGATCTGGGTTTCGTCCATCAGCTCCAGTTCGTCGAAATGGACGGTGAACAGGGAGCGCGTGGCTTTTTCTTCCCGTGGGGCGGTTTCCTTGTCGAAGGCCTTGCGCAGCGCATCGGTGTAGCGTTCGCCCATCACGGACGCGAGCCGCGTGAGCTGCTGGCGGGCTTCGTGCATGGCGTGGTGCTCGCCCGGCGTGCGGGCCTGGTCCTGGCGCGCCTGCAAGGACATGCGCGTGGCCTCGGCGACCCGCTCCATCAGATGCCTTGCATCCGCCAGCACGCCCTGCACGATGCGCTGGTACAGCGTGGCGTTGTTTGCGAAGGGGGTTGGGGCAGGCGGGGCGGTGTGTTTCAAGTCCATCTTCTCTGCAAGGATACCGATGCCGCTGATGGTAAGCGGCAAAGGGGGCCGAAGCCCCCCGGTATTCCTCTAGAAACGCGGCTTTACCCGCCGTGGAACTTGACCACCAGCGGCACGATCAGCAGCGCCACGATGTTGATGATCTTGATCAAGGGGTTGATGGCGGGGCCTGCCGTGTCTTTGTAGGGGTCGCCCACGGTATCGCCCGTCACGGCTGCCTTGTGGGCCTCACTGCCCTTGCCGCCGTGGTGGCCGTCTTCGATGTACTTCTTGGCGTTGTCCCAGGCACCGCCGCCCGTGCACATGCTGATGGCCACGAAGAGCCCGGTGACGATGGTGCCCATCAGCAACCCGCCCAGCGCCTTCGGCCCCAGCAGCAGGCCCACGACGATGGGCGCGATCACGGGCAGCAGGCTGGGGATCACCATCTCTTTGATGGCGGCGGTGGTCAGCATGTCCACGGCCTTGCCGTACTCGGGCTTGCCCGTGCCGTCCATGATGCCCTTGATGGTGCTGAACTGGCGGCGCACCTCCACCACCACGGCCCCGGCGGCGCGGCCCACGGCCTCCATGGCCATGGCGCCGAACAGGTAGGGGATCAGGCCACCGATGAACAGCCCCACGATGACCAGCGGGTCGGACAGGTCAAAACTGATCGATTTGCCATAGGTTTCGAGCTTGTGCGTGTAGTCGGCAAACAGCACCAGCGAAGCCAGCCCGGCCGAGCCGATGGCGTAGCCCTTGGTCACGGCCTTGGTGGTGTTGCCCACGGCGTCCAGTGGGTCGGTGATGTCGCGCACGCTGCTGGGCAGCTCGGCCATCTCGGCAATGCCACCGGCGTTGTCGGTGATGGGGCCGTAGGCATCCAGTGCCACCACGATGCCCGCCATGCTCAGCATGGCCGTCGCCGCCACCGCAATGCCATACAGGCCCGCCAGGCTGTAGGACGCGATGATGGCCCCGCACACAAAAATCACGGGCCAGGCCGTGGAGCGCATCGACACCCCCAGGCCCGCGATGATGTTGGTGCCGTGGCCCGTGGTGGACGCTTGGGCGATGTGCTGCACGGGCGAATACTGCGTGCCGGTGTAGAACTCGGTGATCCACACCAGCGCCGCCGTCAGCACCAGGCCCGTGGCGCAGGCGCCAAACAGCCGCAACTGGCTGCCGCTGGCGGCGATGGCGTTGTCCGGAATGATCCACAGCGTGACGAAGTAGAAGGCGATGAGCGAAAGCACACCGGCAATCGCCAGGCCTTTGTACAGCGCGGGCATCACGTTCTTCATGCCGGGCGAGGCCTTCACGAAGAAGCAGCCGATGATGGACGCCACGATGGACACCGCGCCCAGCGCCAGCGGATACACCACGGCGTTGACTGGCGCCGTGGCCACCAACAAGGCCCCCAGCACCATGGTGGCGATCAGCGTGACCGCGTAGGTCTCGAACAGGTCGGCCGCCATGCCTGCGCAGTCGCCCACGTTGTCGCCCACGTTGTCGGCGATCACGGCGGGGTTGCGCGGGTCGTCCTCGGGGATGCCCGCCTCGACCTTGCCCACCAGGTCGGCGCCCACGTCAGCGCCCTTGGTGAAGATGCCGCCGCCCAGGCGCGCAAAGATGGAGATCAGCGAGGAGCCAAAGGCAAAACCGATCAGCGGGTTGAGCAGCGTGGCCAGGTTGGCGGTGGGCGTGAGGTTGCCGTTGCCCGCCAAAAACCAATAAAAGCCCGTGACGCCCAAGAGCCCCAGCCCCACCACCAGCATGCCGGTGATGGCGCCGCCGCGAAACGCCACATCAAGCGCGGGGCCAATGCCCTGTGTGGCCGCCTGCGCCGTGCGCACGTTGGCGCGCACCGAGACATTCATGCCGATGAAGCCGCAAGCGCCCGAGAGCACCGCACCCACCACAAAACCCACCGCCGTGGTGCCGTCGAGAAAAACGCCGATGAGAACCGTCAGCACCACGCCGACGATGGCGATGGTCTTGTACTGGCGGGCGAGGTAAGCCGCTGCACCGGCCTGGATGGCGGCGGCAATCTCTTGCATGCGGGCATTGCCTGGGTCTTTGGCGAGGATCCATCCCCGCGCCCAGATGCCGTAAGCCACCGCAATCAATCCGCAAACCAGAGCCAGTATCAGAGGGGCAGTCAGCGCTGTATTTCCAGCCATTCGTCACTCCTTGGAATATTCAGTTGCACGGAAGGAAACATCACAACGCAGGACGGTGGTGCTTCCGTTGCGTTGCTTCCTCGTGCTCCCGAGCGCCACAAAGGGCAAGGAGTCGATTGGCCAACAGGCCCAATTTACAGCCAAACCGCAGTTTGCAAGCGGGCAGAAAGGGGCGTGCGCCTAAAATCAGGGTTAATCCCGACACTTCGTTGCGTTGCATCAGCGCGCGGTGCCTCGCGGGTTACCGTTATCCAACCACTATCCAAAGACATGTCCCTTAATAACGTCCCCCCAGGCAAGAACATTCCCGATAGCTTTAACGTCGTCATCGAAATCCCGATGAACGCCGACCCGATCAAGTACGAAGTGGACAAGGAGTCGGGCGCCATTTTTGTGGACCGTTTCATGACGACGGCCATGCACTACCCCACCAACTACGGCTACGTGCCGCAGACGCTGTCGGGCGACGGCGACCCGGTGGACGTGCTGGTGATCACCCCTTACCCACTGCACCCCGGCGTGGTCGTGACCTGCCGCCCCCTGGGCATCCTGATGATGGAAGACGAGGCCGGTGTGGACGGCAAGGTGATTGCCGTGCCCACGTCCAAAATCTTGCCCATGTACGACCACTGGAAGACCATCGACGACGTGAACACCATGCGCCGCAACGCCATTGCACACTTCTTTGAGCACTACAAGGACCTGGAAAAGGGCAAGTGGGTCAAGGTGCTGGGCTGGGAAGGCCTGGACGCCGCCAAGAAGGAAGTCTTGGACGGCATCGAGAGCTACAAGAAATCTCAGGCCTGAAGTCGATCAAAGCTGCCTTTTAGCGCTTGCGACGCTTGAATAGCAAGCGCAAGAAGCTATCAAAATTGAAGCACGCCACCCGAACAGGGTGGCGTGCTTTTTTTTGTCGTTGTTTTCTGCAATTACCGTGAAAAGCTCCCGCAATTCAGGGGAAGCACGAAGTACAAATTTCGTTAGATTTGGTAACCATATGGGTAATTTGTTGCAAAAAGTTCGCCCATCACACGGTTGTCCTAAGAGGAGTCTTCATGAAATTTTCTGACTTGCGCATCGGTTTCAAGCTGGGTGGAGGCTTTTTGGTGGTGGTGCTTCTGACGGTGATGCTCGGCGTCATTGCCTTGTTTCAGATGTCACGCATCGATGCCAACACCCAAGAGATCGCAACCAATTTTCTGCCCAGCGTGTCGCAGATGGGAGATGTGCGGGTGCAAGTCAACCGCTTGCGCAGGGCTGACGCCGGCCTGATCGCTTCGCACAACGTGGCGGAGGTCAAAGCGTTTTCAGAGCAGATTGCTTCGCACCGCAAGGAGCTGAGCCGCTTGGAAGCGCTGTATGAACCCCTCATCGCACTGCCCGAAGAGAGGGCGGCCTTTCAGCTGTACAAGCAGCGCAAGGACGCTTACATCGCGAGCCAGGAAAAGATGATGGACATCGCCAAGGGTGTGGATTTCAGCACCTCCGAAACGCGCGATCTCACTGGCGATGCCCTGACCGCGCTGTACGCTGGTGAATCCGAAACCCGTTTTGTGGGCACGGTCGAGGTTCTGGGCGCGCTTAAAAAGATCAACGCCGATGCTTCTGACAAGGCGAATGAAGACGCGCACCAGGTTTTCGCCCAGGCCCGCTACTGGGTGTTGGGCGCACTGACCCTGTGTGTGGTGCTGGCGGCGCTTCTGGGCATCAGCATCACCCGTTCCGTCACCCGGCCTGCGCACCAGGCGGTGCTGGCGACGCGTGCCATCGCTGGGGGGGATCTCAGCTCCGAAGTGCCCCCTGGCGGCAAGGACGAAATGGGCCAACTGCTCGCCGCGCTGGGCGAGATGCGGCGCAGCCTGGTGAACACGGTGGCCACGGTGCGCACCAATGCCGAAGGTGTGGCCTCGGCCAGCTCGCAGATCGCCTCGGGCAACAACGACCTGTCGGCCCGCACCGAACAGCAGGCCAGCGCGCTGCAGGAAACCGCTGCTTCAATGGAAGAACTCAGCTCCACCGTCAAACAAAACGCCGACAACGCCAGGGCCGCCAACCAATTGGCTGTCAGCGCCTCCACCGTGGCCCAGCAAGGCGGCGACGTGGTGGCCGAAGTGGTGCAAACCATGAAAGGCATCAACGCCAGCAGCAACAAGATTGCCGACATCATCAGCGTGATCGACGGCATTGCCTTCCAGACCAACATCCTGGCGCTCAACGCTGCCGTCGAGGCCGCCCGGGCGGGCGAGCAGGGCAGGGGCTTTGCGGTGGTGGCAGGCGAAGTGCGCAGTCTGGCCCAGCGCAGCGCCGAAGCCGCCAAGGAAATCAAGACCCTGATTACCGACAGCGTGGAGCGGGTAGAACAAGGCACGGCCCAGGTGGACAAGGCAGGCGCCACCATGAGCGAAGTGGTGGGGGCCATCCGCCGGGTGACCGACATCATGGGCGAGATCAGCGCAGCCAGCGGCGAACAAAGCGCAGGCGTCAGCCAGGTGGGCGAGGCCGTCACACAAATGGACCAGGCCACCCAGCAGAATGCGGCTTTGGTGGAAGAAATGGCCGCCGCCGCCAGTGCGCTGAATGCCCAGGCGGGTGAATTGGTCAACGCCGTGGCTGTCTTCAAGCTCGACGCCAGCGCCGCAGCGGCTCCGGTGGCCCGTGCACCCATTGCCGCACCCGCCTACACCCCTGCGCGCAGCGCTCCGGCCAAGGTGGGCGGCGGCCTCAAGACAGCCGCCAAACCCAAGGCAAACCTGGCCGCACCCAAGGCGGCAGCGCAAAGCCCGGCACCCGCACCCGCCAAGAGCGCAGGCGGCAACGACGACGAATGGGAGAGCTTCTGAGCGAGGGCGCCAGGCGCTGATGGAAAAAATGGCCGCTAGCGCTTGATGGATAAGCGCTAGCAGCTATCAAAAACAAAGCACGCAGAGGGCAAGGCCTTCTGCGTGCTTTTTGTTGTGTGGTGGCGGGGGCGCCTCAGCGGTGCGGATCCGGGAAGATCAGGTGCATGCCCGGCAACTGGGGGCGCTGGAAGGGCTGCCACACCACGCCGGGGCCTTGGGGCTGGCTCAGGCGGTCGGCCACGGCCCACCAGGCGCTGGGGTTCAGGCCGATGCCGAAGTGGCTGGCAACCACCTCGATGTTTTCGGTGTGCGGGTTGTGGCGGGCGGGCGCCTGGATGCTGCCGCGCCAGGCCACCACGCCGTCGCTGCGCGAGTAGATGCTGCTGGTGGGCACGGGTGGGGCCTCGGGCAGGTTGTAGCTCTCGGCTTCGCGCTCGACGCTGCGGCCGCTGGCGAACTGGTAGATGCGCCAGGCGTTGGTGGAGGTGTGCGGGCCCGCAAAGGGTGTGCCCAGGGTCATCACGCAGCGCACCAGCTCGGGCATCTCCTTGGCCAGCTCGCGGGCGTAGATGCCGCCCAGGCTCCAGCCCACCAGGCTCACCTTGCCGCCGCTGGCGTCGTAGGCGGCTTGCAGTTGGCGCTTGGCGTTGTCGAGCACGCCTTCACGCGGGCCCAGGTTCAGGCCCTGGCCCCAGCCCAGGGTTTCGTAGTTGCGTGATTCGAGGTAGCGGCGCAGCGGCACGGTGGTGGCGTCGCCCGCCGTGAGGCCGGGAAACACGATGACCGCATGCCCGTCGCCCAGCGGGGCGCGCTGCAGCACGGGCCAGGCCGGCAACACCGCGCCGAACTCCCAAGGGGCCCGCAGCTCCAGCGCCAGCAGTGGCAGGCCCGGCGGCGGCATGTGGTCGGGTTCGGTGTCTTTCTTGTTGAAGAGGGGCATCAATCGGTCGTTTCAAATCGGGGGCGCACAAGGGGTTGCGGCTGCCGCAGAAGGTAGCATTTTTTTGGCGAACGGCCGGGGGTGGAAATGGAGCTAGCTCTCCAATTCCTGCCCGGCGCGAGGGGCGCGAGAGGCTGGCAAAAAAATGCTATCAGTGGCGCGAAAAAATGTTATCAAATGCAACCCATCACTGATATGCTTTCAACGCATAACGCGGAATTCGCTGGAAATTCGATGAAACGAACCGCATGCCTTGCTGAACGACCCCTTGACTCTGAAAGCTCGCGCCATGATTGCTTCATCGACCTCTGAACGTGCTGAGCCTCCCCCTGCCGAGGTTTTGGCGGGTGAATACCTGACGTTCCGCCTGGGGGCGGAGGAATACGGCATCGACATCCTGCGGGTGCAGGAAATCCGCTCGTACGAGCCGCCCACGCGCCTGGCGAATTCGCCGGACTTCATCCGGGGCGTGATCAATCTGCGCGGCACCATCGTTCCCATCCTGGACCTGCGCGTGAAGCTGCAGTGCCCCGAGGCGAACTACACCGATTTCACGGTGGTCATCATCCTTGACATTGGCTCCGCCGTGATCGGCGCGGTGGTCGATGCCGTGGCCGATGTGGTCACCCTCATGCCCGACGTGATCAAGCCTGCGCCGCAGTTCGAGCGCCAGGGCCATGTGGACCCCGCCTTCATCGTCGGCATCGCCAGCCTGGGCGATCGCATGCTGATCATGATGGACATCGAAGCGTTGCTTGGCCGCGACGAAATAGGGCTGGTGGCAAATGCCGCGCAGCGGTAACGTACCGATCAACAGCTATCCATAAAAGATCCACACAGAGGAGAAGCAGCATGAACCAATGGAAAATTTCCACCCGGCTCATCGCCGGGTTCGCAGCCATGGTGCTGCTCTTGATGGTGCTGGGGGGCGTGGCCCTTCTGCGATCTGCAGAGCAGCACACCGCGCTCAATGATGTCACCGAACGGCGAGTGCCCATCATCAGGGCAGCGGCTTCATTTGCGGAAGGGGTCAACGCCCAGTCCGTTCAGTTCCGTGACATGGCGATCAGCACCGATGAGGCGGCTATCAAGGCATCTATTGATCGCGTGGCGGCGGCCCGCGTGTCCACTGCCGAGCAGCTCAAGATCATCTCGGCCCTTGTCAGCAGCCCCAAGGGCAAAGAACTCTTGGCGCGCGTGCAGGAAAGCCGAGCGGCCTTCGTCAAGGTGGGCGATGAATATATGGCGCTGATCCAGCAGGGGCAAAAGGATGCTGCCGTGAAGGTGCTCAATGAAAAGGTGCTCCCTGTCCGGCAGGAATACCAGAGGCTGATCCGGGAGCAGATGGAATTTCAGGGGCAGACGGCTGTTCAGTCTGGTGCGCGGGCTGAAGCAGCAGCCGGTGCCCTGCAGCGCGACGTGTTGATTGCGGGTGCCTTGTCCCTCCTGGTGGCCATCTTCCTGGCTATCAGCATCATCCGCTCCATCACCCGCCCCTTGGCCCAGGCGGTGGACATTGCCGACCGCGTGGCCGCAGGCGATTTGAGCGGCCAGATCGAAGTGAACGGCAAGGACGAAACCAGCCAGTTGCTCAGCTCGCTGCAGCGCATGCAGCACAGCCTGGTGAACACGGTGGCCACCGTACGCACCAACGCCGAAGGTGTGGCCTCGGCCAGCTCGCAGATCGCCTCGGGCAACAACGACCTGTCGGCCCGCACCGAGCAGCAGGCCAGCGCGCTGGAGCAAACGGCCGCTTCGATGGAAGAGCTGGGCTCCACCGTCAAGCAAAACGCCGACAACGCCAGGGCGGCCAACCAATTGGCTGTGAGTGCATCTACCGTGGCGGTGCAGGGCGGCGACGTGGTGGCCGAAGTGGTGCAGACCATGAAGGGCATCAACGCCAGCAGCAACAAGATCGCCGACATCATCAGCGTGATCGACGGCATCGCCTTCCAGACCAACATCCTGGCATTGAACGCCGCTGTGGAAGCTGCCCGCGCAGGCGAGCAGGGCCGGGGCTTTGCGGTGGTGGCTGGTGAGGTGCGCAACCTGGCCGGACGCAGCGCCGAAGCCGCCAAGGAAATCAAGACCCTGATCACCGACAGCGTGGAGCGGGTGGAACAAGGCACGGCCCTGGTGGACAAGGCCGGCGCCACCATGAGCGAAGTGGTGAGCGCCATCCGCCGCGTGACCGACATCATGGGCGAGATCAGCGCCGCCAGCAGCGAACAAAGCGCAGGCGTCAGCCAGGTGGGCGAGGCCGTCACACAGATGGACCAAGCCACCCAGCAAAACGCTGCCCTGGTGGAAGAAATGGCCGCCGCTGCCAGCGCGCTGAGCGCCCAGGCGGGCGAACTGGTCAACGCCGTGGCTGTCTTCAAGCTCGACGCCAATGCCACCCGCAGCGCAAACGCGGCGATGGCAGCGCGGGCGCCCATTGCAGCGCCTGCCTACACCCCCCCACGCAGCAGCCCGGCCAAGAGCGGCGGCTTCAAGGCCACAACAACAGCCAAGCCCAAGGCCAGCCTGTCCGCGCCCAAGGCGGCCGCGCAAAGCCCCGCCCCGGCACCGGCCAAGGGCGCAGGCGGCAACGACGACGAATGGGAAAGCTTCTGAGCGCAGGGGAAAAAATTCAAGAGAAAAAGGCCGCTAGCGATTGATGGATAAGCGCTAGCAGCTATCAAAAACAGAGCGCGCAGAGGGCAAGGCCTTCTGCGTGCTTTTTGTTTTTTTGGCCTCGTTGGGTCTGTTTTTTTTGGCTTGTTAACTATTCGGAATAAATTGTGTTCAAACGTAACCCGTAGCGTTATGCTGGCTCTGTCCCCCGGTCAATGCCGATTCCATCCACCCCCCACCAGGAGAGTTGCCATGAGCCAATTCAAGATATCCACACGCATCGCCGCATTGCTCGCCGCGCTGTGTTTGCTCGTGCTGCTGGTGGGTGGCTCGGGGCTGTTTGGCATGGGGCAATCCAACGCGGGGCTCAAGTCGGTGTATGACGACCGGGTGGTGCCCCTCAAGCAGATCAAGGTCGTGGCGGACATGTATGCCGTCAACGTGGTCGATACCGCCCACAAGGTGCGCGACGGCGCCATGACGCCCGCGCAGGGCCTGCAGTCGGTGGACGAGGCGCGCAAGGCCATCGACACCAACTGGAAGGCCTATCTGGCGACAAAGCTGGTGCCTGAGGAGACCCAATTGGTCGAACGCTTCAAGCCCTTGCAGGCAAAAGCCGATGCGGCAACCAGCGTGCTGGTCGGGCATTTCAAGTCGGGCGATATGGCGGCGCTGACCAGTTATGCGGCCAAGGAGATGTACCCCGCCATCGACCCGCTGCAGGACGTGCTGGGCCAACTGATGGAAGTGCAACTGAACTACGCCAAGGCCGAGTACGACCGCGCGGCGGCCAGCTTTCGGACCATTGGCGCGCTGGTGATTGCGGCTGTGGTGCTGGGCATCTTGCTGGCGGTGTTGATGGGCGGCGCCATGATCCGGCAGATCTCGCGGGCTTTGGGCAATGCGGTGCAGATCACCGATGCGGTGGCGCAGGGTGATCTGACGGTGCCGATCGACGCGCGGGGCAAGGACGAAATTGCCCAGTTGCTCGGCGGCCTGACCGCCATGCGCGACAACCTGGCGCATGTGGTGTCGGGGGTGCGCGGCAATGCCCAGGGCGTGGCCTCGGCCAGTGCACAGATCGCCTCGGGCAACAACGACCTGTCGGCGCGCACCGAGCAGCAGGCCAGCGCGCTGCAGGAAACCGCCGCTTCGATGGAGGAGCTGAGCTCCACCGTCAAGCAAAACGCAGACAACGCCCGCCAGGCCAATCAGTTGGCCGTGAGCGCATCCACCGTGGCGGTGCAGGGCGGCGACGTGGTGGCCGAAGTGGTGCAGACCATGAAAGGCATCAACGACAGCAGCAACAAGATTGCCGACATCATCAGCGTGATTGACGGTATCGCCTTCCAGACCAACATCCTGGCGCTCAACGCTGCTGTGGAAGCCGCCCGCGCGGGCGAGCAGGGCCGGGGCTTTGCGGTGGTGGCCGGTGAAGTGCGCAGCCTGGCACAGCGCAGCGCCGAGGCGGCCAAGGAGATCAAGTCCCTGATCACGGCGAGTGTGGAGCGGGTGGAGCAAGGCACGGCGCTGGTGGACAAGGCAGGCGCCACCATGACCGAGGTGGTGGGCGCCATCCGCCGTGTGACCGACATCATGGGTGAGATCAGCGCCGCCAGCGGCGAGCAAAGCGAGGGCGTCAGCCAGGTGGGCGAAGCCGTTACACAAATGGACCAGGCCACCCAGCAAAACGCTGCCCTGGTGGAAGAGATGGCGGCCGCTGCCGGGAGCCTGAGCCACCAGGCTCAGGCGCTGGTGGGGGCGGTTGCGGTGTTCAAGCTGTCAGCCACGGCCACCCCGCAGGCGAGGCTGCCCCAGCCCGCGTGAGCTGCGGCGTGCCCGCGCAGGCGGTCAGGCCGCCTTGAAGGGGCTGCGCGCCTGCAGCTCGTGCAGGTAGCCCGCCACCCCGGCGCCCTCGCGCTGCAGAAACCGCTCCACCGCATCGGCAAACGCCGGGTGCGCCAGCCAGTGTGCGCTGGTGGCTTGCACGGGCAGCAGCGCGCGGGCCATTTTGTGCTCGCCCTGGGCGCCGCCTTCAAACCGTGCCACGCCATGGGCAATGCACCATGCAAGCGGCTGGTAATAGCAGGCCTCGAAGTGCAGGCAGTCCACGCGCGCAAGGGCGCCCCAATACCGGCCGTAGACCACAAGATTTTGGTCTTTTTGGCCGCTAGCGCTTGATTCATCAGCGCCAATAGCTATCAAACTGGTAGCAATCGGCTGGCCGCCGCGTTCGGCCACGAACAGCAGCCAGGCTTCGGGCATGTGGGCGGCCATGCGGGCAAAAAAGTCGCGCGTGAGGTAGGGCGGGTTGCCGTGTTCGAGGTAGGTACGCTCGTAGCAGCGGTAGAAAAAATCCCAATCGTCCGCACGGATGTTCGCGCCACGCGACCAGCGGAACGTGACCCCGGCATCCGCGACGCGGCGGCGCTCCTGGCGGATCTTTTTGCGCTTGTCTTGCGACAGGCTGGCAAGGAAGTGGTCGAAATCTGGATAGTGGTCGTTCTTCCAGTGGAATTGGACGGTGTGGCGCAGCATCAGGTCTTGCTGCGCACTGGTCTGCACATCCTCATCGCTGGCAAACAGCACGTGCACAGACGACACCCCCTCCTGCTCGCACCACTGGCACACGGCCTGCACGAGCAGCGCACGCGCGGCGGCATCGCGTGCCAGCAGGCGGCTGCCGGGCACGGGGGTGAAGGGCACGGCGACCACGGCCTTGGGGTAGTAGGGCACGCCATGCTGCTCATAGGCGCTGGCCCAGGCCCAGTCGAACACATATTCGCCGTAGGAATGGCTTTTGAGGTACAGCGGGCAGGCGGCCACCAGGGCGTCGCCGTCCCACAGGGTCATGAAGCGGGGCGTCCAGCCGGTGCGCGGCGTGGCGCTGCCGCTTTCGTGCAGGGCGGCCAGGTATTCATGCCGCATGAAGGGCGTGGGGTTGTTTTGCTGCGCCAGCAGGGTGTTCCAGGCCGTAGCGTCCACCTCCAGCGGGGATGCGAGCACGCGGGCGATAATGGTGGATTCAGCCATGCAGGCCCCGGCGCTGTTGTTGTCTTTTTCGCCGATGCGGGCCGGTGTTGGCGGGTTCCAACCTGGCCGCAGGGGCCGATTCCAGTTCCATGACGCTCTCCATTTGCACTGCGCAGCTCAACTTTGTTGTGGGCGACATGCCCGGCAACGCCCAAAAGATCATTGCGGCCGCCCGCGAGGCCCATGCCCAGGGGGCGCGGCTGCTGCTCACGCCCGAGCTGGCGATTTGCGGCTACGCGGCCGAAGACCTGTTCCTGCGCCCCGCCTTCATGGCGGCCTGTGATGATGCCGTGAAAACCGTGGCCCGCGAGACCGCAGGGTTGAAAGGCCTGGCCATCGTGCTGGGCCACCCGCAGGCCCTGGCGCCCGACGCCCCGGCCTTCAGCGCCTGCCACAACGCCGCCAGCGTGCTGCGCGGCGGGCGCATCGAGTTGACCTACGCCAAGCGCGAGCTGCCCAACTACCAGGTGTTTGACGAGCGCCGCTACTTCGTGGCGGGCAGCGCGCCCTGCGTGTTTGAGGTCGAGGGTGTGCGCGTGGGCCTGCTGATCTGCGAGGACGCCTGGTTTGCCGCCCCCGCGCGCGATGCGGCGGCGGCTGGCGCGCAGATGCTGGCGGTTATCAACGCATCGCCCTTTCATCTGGGCAAAAGCGCCGAGCGCGAAGCCACCATGCGCGAGCGTGTGGCCGAGACGGGCCTGCCGCTGGTGTACGCGCACCTGGTGGGCGGGCAGGACGAGGTGGTGTTCGAGGGCCGCTCGTTTGCGCTCAATGCAGATGGGTCGGTGGCGGGCCGTGGGCCTGGATTTGAAGAAAAACTGGTGTTTGCGCATGTCCATCAAGCGCAAGCAGCTATCAAAATAGAAGCAGACATTGCTCCTGAAAAAAGCCTGGAGGCCGACCTGTGGGACGCCCTGGTGCTGGGCGTGCGCGACTATGTGGGTAAGAACGGCTTTCCGGGCGCGCTGCTTGGGCTGTCGGGCGGCATCGACTCGGCCCTGGTGCTGGCGATTGCCGTGGACGCGCTGGGCGCCGACAAGGTGCGCACGGTGATGATGCCATCGCCCTACACCGCCGACATCAGCTGGATCGACGCACGCGACATGGCCACCCGCATGGGCGTGCGCTATGACGAAATCTCCATCAAACCGCAGTTCGAGGCCTTCAAGGCCGCGCTGGCCCATGATTTTGCCGGGCTGGCCGAAGACACCACCGAAGAGAACCTGCAGGCGCGCATCCGGGGCACGCTGCTGATGGCATTGAGCAACAAGTTCGGCGCCATCGTGCTCACCACGGGCAACAAGAGCGAGATGTCCACCGGCTACTGCACGCTGTACGGCGACATGGCGGGCGGTTTTGCGGTGATCAAGGACGTGGCCAAGACCCGGGTGTTCGACCTGGCGCGCTGGCGCAATGCCAACGACCCGTATGGCACGGGCGCCAGCCCCATCCCCGAGCGCATCATCACCCGCCCGCCCAGCGCCGAACTGCGCCCGGACCAGAAGGACCAGGACAGCCTGCCGCCCTACGAGGTGCTGGATGCTATCGTCGCCCGCTACATGGAAAATGACGAGCCCATCGAATCCATCATCGCCAGCGGCTTTGCGCGTGCCGATGTGGAGCGGGTGACCCGGCTCATCAAGCTCAACGAATACAAACGCCGCCAGGCGCCCGTGGGGATAAGGGTGACGCGCCGCAGCTTCGGCAAGGACTGGCGTTACCCTATCACCAACAAGTTTCGGGCATGACGGCTCTGCAAAGCGTCGCGCCACCTGTTTTTTTCACATCCCAGAGGAGACACCTGCCATGAAAATGATCACCGCCGTCATCAAGCCCTTCAAGCTCGAAGAAGTCCGCGAAGCCCTGGCCGAATGTGGCGTGACCGGCCTCACGGTGACCGAGGTGAAGGGTTTTGGCCGCCAGAAGGGCCACACCGAGCTGTACCGTGGCGCCGAGTACGTGGTGGACTTTCTGCCCAAGGTGAAGGTCGAGGTCGTGGTCAAGTCCGAGGACGTGGACCGCTGCGTGGACGCCATCGTGGGCGTGGCGCGCACCGGCAAGATCGGTGACGGCAAGATTTTTGTGACTGCGGTGGAGCGTGTGGTGCGCATCCGCACCGGGGATCTGGACGATGCTGCGGTCTGATACGACTACCGCTTCAAATTTGTAAAACCGTTCACGCTGAGCCTGTCGAAGCGCTGCGCAAGGCTTCGACTGGCTCAGTCCGAACGGTTTTTTGTCTATTGAATCAGATCACTTCGCGCAGCGGCACCGCGCCATGGTCCGGGCCAGCGGACTGCACCAGTTGGCGCAGCAGCGCCTCGGTGTCGGCACTGGCGTGCAGCAGGTCCATCTGCCAGTTGCCCATGAAGCCGCTGGCCACGCTGGTCTGCAAAAAGGCCAGCAAACCGTCGTAATAGCCCGCCACGTTGAGCAGGCCCAGGGGCTTGTCGTGGTAACCGAGCTGGCGCCAGGTCCAGACTTCGAACAATTCTTCAAAGGTGCCGATGCCACCGGGCAGGGCGATGAAGGCGTCGCTGCGCTCGGCCATCAGGGCCTTGCGCTCGTGCATGGTCTGCACGATGTGCAGCTCGTCGCATTGGCGGTTGGCCAGCTCCTTGTCCACCAGCGCCTGGGGAATCACGCCCACCACGCGGCCACCGGCCTGGCGCGTGGCCTCGGCCACGGTGCCCATCAGGCCGCTGCGGCCGCCGCCATATACCAGTTGGCCGCCATGGCGGCCGATCCAGGTGCCCACGGCCTGGGCGGCATGGGCAAAGGCGGGGTTCTCGCCGGGGCGCGAGCCGCAGTACACGCAGACGGAAAATGTGGGTTCAGCCATGGGAAAAAAACCTCTGGAATAACGCGGCGGCCCAAATGCCACCGCACAGCAGCAGCGCCAGCAACACGGCCGCGCTGCCCATGTCCTTGGCGCGCTTGGACAATTCGTGCCACTCCGGTCCGATGCGGTCGATGGCGGCCTCGATGCCCGTGTTGAGCAACTCCACCATCATCACGATCATGACCGAACCAGCCAACAAGGCCACTTCGACCCAGTTGCGCCCCAGCCACAGCGACAGCGGCAACAGGACCATGGCGGCCATGGCCTCCTGGCGAAACGCCTTTTCGTTCCAGCCCGCCTTGAGCCCTTCGATGGAATAACCCGTGGCGTGCCAGATGCGGCTCAGGCCTGAGCGCGCTTTTTGGGGGTTGGCCGGTGCCGCCGAGGGAGCAGGGGATGAAGACATGGACTGCTTGCTACTTCTTGGGGAGTTCGTAGTGCACCAGCCGGGTGCCTGCCAGCGCATCGTGCCAGAACTGGCGTGTGGGGTGAAAGCGGCTCAGGATGGCCCAGATGGCGACCCAACCGCCCAGCAGCACCAAAACCTCCAGGGCAGGCACGCCGAACATGTAGGCCGCCAGGGGGGGCAAAAACCACAGCCAGCTCAACACATAGCGCAGCAGCGCGCGCCCCTGGCTAATGGGCTGCCCGTCCTGGCCCACCACGCGGATATGCCAGGTTTTCTGCGCCAGGGTCTGCCCCTTGGCCCAGAACCAGGTGAAATAGATGCCGAACACGACGAACAGAAAGGCCTGCAGCGCGTGGCGATTGTCCATGGCGTTGCGGGTCTGGCTCAGGGTGCCGAACAGATAGCCTGCAATGAACACCACGCCGAACATCAGCATGCCTTCATACAGCCAGCAGGCCATGCGCCGCCACAGGTTGGGCGTTGTGCCAGCCAGGGCTGGCGGGGGGGTATGGGTCGAGAGAGAAGCGGACATTCCAGGTCGGGCCCATCAAGGCCAAGGCAGGTTGCAAACCTACTGAGGATACAGGCCTGAGTTGTCGGGGGTCACGGGGGGCTGCGTAGCCCCGGCAGGTGGCTCGGCCGGGCCAACACTGAGGGGTGGCAGCGCTGACGGCACGGCCACAGGCACCACCACGGGCGCGGTTTCCACGCCGGTGGACGCCGGGGCGGTGCTGGGTGACGGGTTGCCGCCCGCTGCAGGGCTTGTGATGGGGCCCACCGGGGCTGCCACGCGGGGCGTGTAGTCGGTGACGGGCGGAATCTTGGGCGCGTTCGGGCGGTTGGGGTTGGCTTCGGTGGCGGCGGGCACCTGGGCCAGCTTGCGCGGGGAAACGGGGCGCAGAGCAGTGGCAGCGCCAGCGGGCTTGGGTGCTGCCTTGGCCGCCAGTGCGCTGCGCTCTTCGTCGGACAGGGCCTGGTAGGCCTCCCACTGGGCGCGTTTGTCGTCGCGTGCCAGGCGGCTGGTGACCGCATAGTTGAGCCGCGCCTGGTTGCGCTGCTGGGCGCTCAGGCTGGCCCAGTCGGTGATGCGGTCGTGAAACTTCTGCTGCTCTTCTTCGGACAGCGTGGGGTAGTTGGCGGCCAGCGTCAGCCAGCGGCGCTTTTGTGCCTCACTGATCAGCGCCCAGCGCTCGGCCAGCGGGTACAGGGCCAGCTTTTGTGGCGTGTTCAGGGTTTCCCAGCCAGGGCCCGACTCGGGCTGGGGGCGAAGCGCAGCGCTGGTGACGGCCGATGAGCGGGCATTATTGGGGCTGGCTACCGCAGCCTCTGCACCGGCTGGCAGCAAGGTGCCGGGGGCCATGCGCATTTGGACCCACACCTGGCCGCCCGCCACGGTGAGCGCGCCCAGAAGCGCCAAAGCCAGCACGAAGGCTGGCAAAGAGGAGGAGGCGTCGGCAGGGCTTGGGGGCATGCAATCGGGATCGGGGGCAGGCCGCAGCTCAGTTGGGCTGCGCGGAGGTCTTGAGGAATTGTACGAAGCCTGGGTCCGCATAGGCGGCTGGCGGCAGGTCGTCGGTCAGCAAGGCGGCATCCACCTCGGCCACGTCGTTGGCGCTGAGTTCGTCTTGTGCGGTGTTGATCACCACCAGGCCCACTACCAGCGCCAGCAGCGGAATGGCCGAAACCAGCGCATTCCACCAGCCGCCGCCTTCGCCGCCACGGCCCAGCGTGGCCGTGTGGCCTGCGCCGACGACCACCGTGGCCGGGGCTGTGCGCCGAACCGGTGCCACGACCTTGCGCTTGGCCAGGGCCTGCATGCGCGAGGCGCGCAGGCGCTCGGAGATGTCGTAAGGCAGCTCGTCGGTGCCGCTGGACAGCCGGGCCGTGACGCGCAGCGCAAAGCGCTCTGCCGCGGCCTCTGCATGGGTCGATGGGGTCTGTGCAGTGTTCTTCATGGCTCGATTCCTTTGGCCTTCAGTGCCTTGCTGAGGGTTTGTACGGCGCGAAAGCAGTGTGTTTTGACGCTGCCTTCCGAACAACCCATGGCGGCTGCCGTTTCTGTTACATCCATTTCCTCCCAGTAACGCATCAGGAAGGCTTCCCGTTGACGTGGTGGCAGCTCGGCGATTTCTGCTTCGATGCTGCGGAAAATCTGGGCGCGGCGGGTGAGGTCTTCGGCGCTTTCGGCCTTTTCGCCGCCATCGGGGCCTGAGTAGGCTTCGAGCAAATCGAAGTCCATGCCGTCTTCGCCGGGGCCTTCGAAGTCGCTCATGCTCGAAAACAAGGCATTGCGCGTCTTCTGGCGCCGAAACCAGTCCAGCGTGCAGTTGGACAGGATGCGTTGGTAGAGCATGGGGAGCTCGGCTGCGGGCTTGTCTCCATAGTGCTCGGCCAGCTTGAGCATGCTGTCCTGCACGATGTCGAGCGCCGCTTCCTCATTGCGCACGTGGTAGACCGAGCGCTTGAAAGCGCGCTTTTCTACACTTTTGAGGAAGTCGGAGAGTTCTTGTTCAGTTGCCAAGACGGATCAGCCCGGGGGGACGGTGCCAAAGCACGGGAAAATGGTGCTGTCTGACACTGTAAAACCCGTGATTATCGCATCCGCAGGGGTTTTTTTCGGCCAGGGAAGGTTTTGGCTGTGTTGCAGTGCGATAATTCGGGCTGCAATTCAAAAAGGCAAACGGGTCACGGTCCGGCGCGGCAATCATCCCGCCCATGTCCTTGGCCTCAAGTTCCGAGCCGCCTCCACAAGAGTGCGTGCAAGGAGCACCCAAGGTTTTTCGTCAGAGAAATTCACAAAGGTTGATCGATCATGGAAATCTCCAAGGCAGAACTCACGTCTGCAGCCGCTGCCTCGCAAGGCGCCGCTTCCTCTGCTTCCTCCTCGCAAGCTTCTCAGGACCTGATGGGTTCTGAAATCCTCATCAAGTCGCTCCAGGCCGAGAACGTCCAGTACATCTGGGGCTACCCCGGTGGCGCGGTTTTGTACATCTACGACGCGCTTTACAAGCAAGACACCATCCAGCACGTGCTGGTGCGCCACGAGCAGGCTGCCGTGCACGCCGCCGATGGCTATGCCCGCGCTACAGGCGAAGTGGGTGTGGCGCTCGTCACGTCCGGCCCCGGCCTGACCAATGCGGTCACCGGCATCGCCACGGCGTACATGGATTCGATCCCGATGGTGATCATCTCCGGCCAGGTGCCCACGCCCGCGATCGGGCTGGACGCCTTCCAGGAGTGCGACACGGTCGGCATCACGCGCCCCATCGTCAAGCACAACTTCCTCGTCAAGGACCCGCGCGACCTGGCGGCGACGATGAAGAAGGCCTTTCATATCGCCCGCACCGGCCGTCCCGGCCCCGTGGTGGTGGACGTGCCCAAGGACGTCTCCTTCAAGAAGGTGCCTTACCACGGCTATCCACAGAGCGTGGAAATGCGCTCGTACAACCCCGTGCGCAAGGGCCATGGCGGCCAGATCCGCAAGGCGCTGCAATTGTTGCTGGCGGCCAAGCGCCCCTATATCTATACCGGTGGCGGCGTGTTGCTGGGCAATGCCACCAACGAGCTGCGCACGCTGGTGGACATGCTGGGCTACCCGGTCACCAACACGCTGATGGGCCTGGGTGCCTATCCCGCGTCGGACCGCAAGTTCCTGGGCATGTTGGGCATGCACGGCACCATTGAAGCCAACAACGCGATGCAGAACTGCGATGTGCTGCTGGCCGTGGGCGCGCGTTTTGACGACCGCGTGATCGGCAACCCCAAGCACTTCGCACAGAACGACCGCAAGATCATCCACGTCGACATCGATCCGTCGAGCATCTCCAAGCGGGTGAAGGTCGACATCCCGATCGTCGGTGACGTGAAGGACGTGCTCACCGAGCTGATCTCCATGATCCGCGAGAGCAGCACCCGCCCCGACAGTGGCGCCCTGGCCGCCTGGTGGGACACCATCGAAGGCTGGCGCAAGCGCGACTGCCTGAAGTACAGCATGGGCAGCCCCGACGTGATCAAGCCGCAGTACGTGGTCGAGACGCTGTGGAACATGACCAAGGACGCGGACACCTACATCACGTCCGACGTGGGCCAGCACCAGATGTGGGCCGCGCAGTACTACCGCTTTGACGAGCCGCGCCGCTGGATCAACTCCGGCGGCCTGGGCACCATGGGCGTGGGCATCCCCTACGCCATGGGCATCAAGCTGGCCAAGCCACAATCCGAGGTGTTCTGTATTACCGGCGAAGGCTCGGTGCAGATGAACATCCAGGAGCTGTCCACCTGCCTGCAGTACAACACGCCGATCAAGATCTGCTCGTTGAACAACCGCTACCTGGGCATGGTGCGCCAGTGGCAGGAGATCGAATACTCCGGCCGCTACAGCCACAGCTACATGGACGCGCTGCCCAACTTCGTGAAGCTGGCCGAGGCCTACGGCCACGTGGGCCTGCTGATCGAGCACCCCAAGGACGTCGAGCCCGCGCTGCGCGAAGCACGCAAGCTCAAGGACCGCACGGTGTTCCTGGACTTCCGCACCGACCCCACCGAGAACGTGTTCCCGATGGTGCAGGCCGGCAAGGGCATCACCGAAATGCTGCTGGGGTCGGAAGACCTTTAAGCAAAATAGGCCTCCAGCGCTTGTTCATCAAGCGCTACCAGCTATCAAATCGATAGCATTCACTTTTTGACGAATCTATTGCCTGCCAAGCCCGTGTATTACCGTGCACGGGGGAGGGCAGCGAAAAGAGGAATCTCTTCATCATGAAACACATCATTGCTGTCTTGCTGGAAAACGAGCCCGGTGCTCTTTCCCGTGTTGTGGGCCTGTTCTCGGCCCGTGGCTACAACATCGAATCGCTCACCGTGGCGCCCACCGAGGATGCATCGCTGTCGCGCATGACCATCCAGACCACGGGCTCCGACGACGTCATCGAGCAGATCACCAAGCACCTGAACCGCCTCATCGAAGTGGTCAAGGTGGTGGACCTGACCGAAGGCGCCTACACCGAGCGCGAGCTCATGATGGTGAAGGTGCGCGCCGTGGGCAAGGAGCGCGAGGAGATGAAACGCATGGCCGACATCTTCCGTGGCCGCATCATCGACGTGACCGAGAAGAGCTACACCATCGAGCTCACCGGCGACCAGTCCAAGAACGATGCCTTCCTGCAAGCCATCGACCGCACGGCCATTCTTGAAACCGTGCGCACCGGTGCCAGCGGCATCGGTCGCGGCGAACGCATCCTGCGCGTGTGACGGATCGGCCTTCGACCGGCTAGCGTCGTTGGGGAGCCTTGCCGTGCTAAAGCACTGTCTGCGGCTCCCCGCCTAGCCATCCGGCCGAATCCCCATCCGATGTAAGACAATCGACTGTTTATTTTTCAACCCCAACAACGCATTTCAACCGGAGCAACCCATGAAAGTTTTCTACGACAAAGACTGTGACCTGAGCCTGATCAAGGGCAAGACCGTGGCCATCATCGGCTACGGCAGCCAAGGCCATGCCCACGCGCAAAACCTGAACGACAGCGGCGTGAAGGTCGTGGTCGGCCTGCGCAAGGGCGGCGCCTCGTGGGACAAGGTCGGCAAGGCCGGTTTGAAGGTGGCCGAAGTCAACGAAGCCGTTGCCTCTGCCGACGTGGTCATGATTCTGTTGCCCGATGAAAACATCGCTGCCGTCTATCGTGAAATCGAACCGCACCTGAAGAAGGGCGCTTCGCTGGCGTTTGCCCACGGTTTCAACGTGCACTACAACCAGGTCGTGCCCCGCGCCGACCTGGACGTGTGGATGGTTGCTCCCAAGGCCCCCGGCCACACCGTGCGCAACACCTACACCCAGGGCGGCGGCGTGCCCCAC
The DNA here is from genome assembly GCF_027492855.1 of Acidovorax sp. GTDB lineage: Bacteria > Pseudomonadota > Gammaproteobacteria > Burkholderiales > Burkholderiaceae_C > Acidovorax. The sequence goes on along the minus strand of NZ_JAPUDY010000051.1, from coordinate 7,190 downwards.
CTGGTGGCCGTGCACCAGGACAAGACCGGCAAGGCCCGTGACCTGGCCCTGTCCTACGCCATGGCCAACGGTGGCGGCAAGGCCGGCATCATCGAGACCAACTTCAAGGAAGAAACCGAGACAGACCTGTTCGGCGAACAAGCCGTGTTGTGCGGCGGCGCTGTCGAGCTGATCAAGATGGGTTACGAAACCCTGGTCGAAGCCGGTTACGCCCCTGAAATGGCTTACTTCGAATGCCTGCACGAGCTCAAGCTCATCGTGGACCTGATCTACGAAGGCGGCATTGCCAACATGAACTACTCGATCTCGAACAACGCCGAGTTCGGCGAGTACGTGACCGGCCCTGAAGTCATCAACGAAGAGTCGCGCAAGGCCATGCGCAATGCCCTGAAGCGCATCCAGAACGGCGACTACGCCAAGATGTTCATCCAGGAAGGCCGCCTGAACTACCCATCGATGACGGCCCGCCGCCGCAACACGGCCGACCACAGCATCGAAGTGGTGGGTGCCCAACTGCGCGCCATGATGCCCTGGATCGCCAAGAACAAGCTGGTGGACCAGACCCGCAACTGATACTTGCTGGCGCAGCATCCCAAAGGCCACTTCGGTGGCCTTTTTTCGTTGCCGGGAGCGCTTGTAAGCAGGCGCTACACTGCGGCCTTTGCTTTTTGCACGCGCGGTGGCCGGTCTGCCTTGTAGGGGCGAATTGATTACTATAAATTTAATAGCTGCTTGCGCTTATTGGGTAAGCGCTGGAGGTCTTTTTAATGCATGACGGCAATGAATCCACTGACAACCGCAGTGTGATGGTGCGCAAACGGCGCAAGGGCATCTACATCTTGCCCAACCTGTTCACGCTGGCCGCATTGTTCGGGGGCTTCTATTCCATCGTGATGGCCATGAACGGCCGGTTCGACCAGGCGGCCATCGGGGTGTTCTGCGCCATGGTGCTCGACAGTCTGGATGGGCGCGTGGCGCGCATGACCAATACGCAAAGTGCCTTTGGCGAGCAGATGGATTCGCTGTCTGACATGGTGTCGTTTGGCGCGGCTCCGGCGCTGATTGCCTACGAGTGGTCGCTGCAAGGACTGGGCAAGTGGGGCTGGACTGCCGCTTTTGTTTACTGCGCCTGTGCGGCCCTGCGGCTGGCACGTTTCAATGTGAACACCGGGGTGGTGGACAAGCGCTATTTTCAGGGCCTGCCTTCGCCGGCTGCCGCTGCGCTGGTTGCGGGTTTTATTTGGCTGATGACCGAGCTGGGCGTGCATCCCGGTGATGACTCGTGGCTGACCTGGTCGCAGATCACCTGGATCATGTTTGCCTTTACGCTGTATTCGGGCCTCACCATGGTGACCAATGTGCCGTTCTACAGCTTCAAGGACATCCAGATGAAGCGCAGCGTGCCCTTTGCCGTCATCGTGCTGATCGCACTGGGCATCGCCGTCATCAACATCCACCCGCCCATCGTGCTGTTTGGCGTGTTTGTTTTTTATGGCCTGTCTGGCTACGGCGTGTATGCCTGGCGCAAGGCCAAGGGGCAGCACAGCAGCGTGATCAGCACCTCCACCGATGAGCCGGACGAACGCGGTCTGCACAAGTGACCGCTGCCGCCGCTGCGCATTTCTATTTGTGCTACATTGCACCGCATGAACACGTTTGCACTGGCCCTACTGCTACCTCCCAACGGGCGGAGACAGTAGGCGCACGCGCACACTTTTTCCACAAAGGCCCGTATGCACCCGCAACGGGCCTTTTGTTTTGGGCTTCAGATTTTTGACGTTGCGGGACCCACACCCCCGATACCAGGAGAACGACATGGCTGACAAACTGATCATTTTCGACACCACCTTGCGCGATGGCGAGCAGTCCCCCGGCGCCTCGATGACCAAGGACGAAAAGCTGCGCATCGCGCGCCAGCTTGAACGCCTGAAGGTGGACGTGATCGAAGCCGGTTTCGCGGCCAGCTCCAACGGCGACTTCGAGGCGGTGCAGGCCATTGCCAATGCGATCAAGGACTCGACCATCTGCTCGCTCTCGCGTGCCAACGACCGCGACATCTCGCGGGCGGCCGAGGCCCTCAAGGGCGCCAACAGCGCGCGCATCCACACCTTCATCGCCACCAGCGCGCTGCACATGGAAAAGAAGCTGCGCATGACACCCGAGCAGGTGCTGGAACAGGCCGTGCAGTCCGTGCGTTTTGCCCGCAACCTGGTGGGCGACATCGAGTTCAGCCCCGAAGACGGCTACCGCAGCGACCCGGACTTTCTGTGCCGCGTGCTCGAAGCCGTGATCGCCGAAGGCGCCACCACCATCAACGTGCCCGACACCGTGGGCTATGCCATCCCCGAGCTGTACGGCAACTTCATCAAGACGCTGCGCGAGCGCATTCCCAACAGCGACAAGGCGATCTGGTCCGTGCACTGCCACAACGACCTGGGCATGGCTGTGGCCAATTCGCTTGCGGGCGTGAAGATCGGCGGCGCGCGCCAAATCGAGTGCACCATCAACGGCCTGGGCGAACGCGCGGGCAATTGTTCGCTTGAAGAAGTGGTGATGGCCGTCAAGACGCGCCGCGACTACTTCGGCCTGGATCTCAACATCGACGCCCAGCACATCGTGGCCGCCAGCCGCATGGTGAGCCAGACCACGGGCTTTGTGGTGCAGCCCAACAAGGCCGTGGTGGGCGCCAACGCCTTTGCCCATGCCAGCGGCATCCACCAGGACGGCGTGCTCAAGGCGCGCGACACCTACGAGATCATGCGCGCCGAGGATGTGGGCTGGTCGGCCAACAAGATCGTGCTGGGCAAGCTCAGTGGCCGCAACGCCTTCAAGCAGCGCCTGCAGGAACTGGGCGTGCAGCTCGAGAGCGAGAGCGAGATCAACGTGGCTTTTGCCAAGTTCAAGGAACTGGCCGACCGCAAGAGCGAAATTTTTGACGAAGACATCCTGGCGCTGGTCAGCGACGAAAGCGTTACGGCTGAAAAGGAGCAGTACGGTTTTGTTTCGCTCTACCAGCAAAGCGAAACGGGCGAACAGCCCCGCGCGCGCATCGTGTTCACCGTGGATGGGAACGAAGTGCGTGGCGAGTCCGAAGGCAACGGCCCTGTGGACGCCTCGCTCAAGGCCATCGAGTCGCATGTCAAAAGCGGCGCCGAAATGGTGCTCTATTCGGTGAACGCCATCAGCGGTTCGACGGAGAGCCAGGGAGAGGTTACAGTTCGTTTACAAAACAGTGGCCGGGTCGTCAATGGCGTGGGTGCAGACCCGGACATCGTGGTCGCTTCCGCCAAGGCTTATCTCAGTGCGCTCAACAAGTTACAAAGTAAAGCCGACCGGGTGGCCGCCCAAGGCTGACTGATCAATTTATAATTTCACTCACTTTCTGGGAAAGTCGCGCAAGGTATTGATCTTGCGCGACTTTTTTTAGTTCTGTACACTGCTCAACACTTATTACCGTTTGGAGCACTCTGATGCACCATCGCCACCGCACTGCAGTGAGTCGTTTTTTCCAGCTTCTGGGCCTGGCCGTCGTGAGCGCAGCCCTTGCAAGCCCCCTTGCCCATGCGGTCGAAAAGAAGAAAACCGTTGCTAAAAAGCAGCAGGTGAGTTCCTCCAACAGCGCCAAGCGGGCCGTGGCGCCACGCAAGGCGGTCAATACCAAAGCGGTGCGAGCCACTTCGAGAACAGTCAAAGCCCCCACCCGCGTGGCCTTTGTTCCGGCCAAACAGTCGTTTGGGCAAATCGCGGGCCTGCATGAGGTCAACGATCCGCTGGACCTCAAGTCCAGCGTGGCCTTCGTCATGGACCAGGACACACACGAGGTCCTGCTCAGCAAGAACGACCACGCCGTGCTGCCGATTGCCTCGCTGACGAAGCTCATGACGGGCCTGCTCGTCTCCCAGGCCAAGCTGCCCATGGATGAGCCTCTGACCATCACCCAGGACGACGTCGATACCGAAAAAGGCAGCCGTTCGCGCCTGACCGTGGGGACCACGCTGACGCGCGGCGAAATGCTGCATTTGGCGCTGATGTCCAGCGAGAACCGCGCCGCGCACGCGCTGGGCCGTACCTACCCCGGCGGGATGGATGTTTTTGTGGCCCAGATGAATGCCAAGGCACGTCTTCTGGGGATGGCCGATACCCGCTATGTGGAGCCCACCGGGCTGTCGAGCCGCAACCAGTCCAGTGCCCGCGATCTGGCCACCCTGGTGAACATTGCGCACGGCGACCCCTTGCTGCGTGAGCTCTCCACGTCGCCCGGCTACGAAGTGGCCGTGGGGCGCAAAACCCTGCAATACAACAACACCAATGGCCTGGTGAAGAACCCGACCTGGGACATCGGCCTGCAAAAGACCGGCTATATCTCGGAAGCCGGGCGTTGCCTGGTGATGCAGGCCCAAGTGGCCGGGCGCAAGCTGATCATGGTGTTCCTGGATTCCGCAGGCAAGTTCAGCCGCCTGGGCGATGCAGAACGGGTTCGCCATTGGGTGGAATCCACACCTGCGCTGGCGGCGCCTTTGCACACCGCACGGGGTGCCAACGGCTGACGGACCGGCTCCGCACAAAAAAAGAGCCCAGCAGGCCGAATGGTCTGCCGGGCTTTTTTGTGCCTGGAGTATTGGTGGCGGCTAGCGCAAATCGGTGCGGCTGCTTGCCGTCACCATGTCGTGGTGCGCATCCGTGCTGGGCGTGTGGCCCAGTGCCAGGGAGATTTCGTCGGCAGTGGCCTGCAGCTTGGGCAGCCAGCCTTCGTCCAGGCGGTCTGCGGGGGCAGAGATGGACAGGCCCGCCACCAGCTTGCCCTGGTCGTCATACACGCCCGCAGCCATGCAGCGCACGCCCAGCTCCAGCTCTTCGTTGTCGCGTGCCATGCCGTATTGCCGGGCCTTGGCCAGTTCGCGCTCAAGAATGGGCAATTGGGTGATGCTGTTGCGCGTATGGCCCGCAAGCCCGGTGCGCGTGGCGTAGGCACGAACGCGCTGGGGGTCGTCCAGCGCCAAGAAGAGTTTGCCGGTGGATGTGAGATGGAGCGGCGCGCGGCCGCCGATGGCGCGCACCACCTGCATGCCCGAGCGTTCGCTGTAGGCGCGCTCTACATACACGATCTCGTCGCCCTGGCGCATGCTCAGGTTGACCGGCTGCTGGATCAGCTTGTGCAGGTTGCGCATGGGCGTGAGGGCCGCATCGCGCACGCTCAGGCGGGCCTTGACGAGGTTGCCCAGCTCCAGCAGCCGCATGCCAAGCCGGTAGCTGCCGGACTCGGGCCGATCCACGAACCGGCCAATGGTCAGGTCGTTCAGGATGCGGTGGGTGGTGGACGGGTGCAGTCCCGTCTTTTCACTGATCTCCTTGAGGGAGATCGCGTCTTCGCGGGATGCCAGTACATCGATCAACGTAAACATGCGTTCAAGCACTTGAACGCTGGGTTTGACGGGGATGCTGGGATCGATTTTTTTCATGGACGGCAATGAAACGAAGGCCGCCGCATCTTACCTTGTGAAATGTCGCAGGGTGTGCAGGTGCTCAAGGGCGGGGCGGTTTGCCTGGGCGCCACTCACCTTCGGTGCGAATCTCATGCGGATGAAAGCGCGCCTTGTAGTTCATCTTGGGGCTGGCTTCGATCCAGTAGCCCAGGTACACATGGGCCAGGTTCAGGGAGCGCGCCTGCGCGATTTGCCACAGAACGTTGTAGGTGCCGTAGCTGCAATGGGGCTCGGGTTCGTAGAAGGTGTAGACAGCCGACAGGCCGTCGTCCAGCACATCCAGGATGGAGACCATCTTGAGCGGCCCCGGCTCGCCCGACGCATCCGTCTCCCGAAACTCCACCAGCCGTGAGTTGACCCGGCTTTGCAGTAGAAACTGGGTGTACTGGTCGATGCTGTCATGGTCCATGCCGCCGCCTGCGTGGCGCCCGTTCTGGTAGCGCAGGTAGAGCTGGTAGTGCTCGGGCACGAAACACAGGCGCAGCACCCGCGCATGCAGGCCCGCGTGGCGGGCTGCTGCGCGCTTTTGGCTGCGATCGGGCTTGAATTCGTTGACCCGCACCCGCAGCGGCGTGCAGGCCTGGCATCCGTCGCAATACGGCCGGTAGGTGAACATGCCGCTGCGGCGAAAACCCTTGGCAACCAGGTCGGAATACAAATCGCTCTGGATCAGGTGGCTGGGCGTGGCGACCTGCGACCGCGCCTGCCGGTCCGGCAGATAGCTGCAGGGGTAGGGGGCCGTCGCATAGAACTGCAGGGTCTGCAGCGGAAGGTCGTTGAGTTGCGTCATGCCTTGGGCGTCGTTGAGGGCAGCAGCTCGTTCCAGTATACGGGGTCGAACCCCCAAGGGATGGGCGGCTGCCTGCGGGCCTTTTCGACATGCAGCAGGAACTCGGCACGGGGGATTTCTCGGCCGCCCAAAGAGGCCAGGTGCCTGGTGTTCTGCTGGCAATCAATCATGCCGATGCCATGGTGGCGGCACAGGGCCACCAGGGCCGAGAGTGCGATCTTGGAGGCGTCGGTGGCATGGGCAAACATGGATTCGCCAAACACCGCCTGCCCAATGGCCACGCAATACAGGCCGCCGATCAGCTCGCCGTCGACCCAGGTTTCGATGCTGTGGGCGTGGCCCGCGGCGTGCAGGCGAATGTAGGCCTCGACCATGTCGGGCACGATCCAGGTGCCTGCCTGGCCGTCGCGCTCTTTGGTGGCGCATGCGGTGATGACCTGCCGAAAGGCATGGTCCACGCGGATCTCGCAATGCGGCTGGGAACGGAAGGCCTGCAAGGTTCTGCGCAGGGACCGGTGCAGCCGGAACTCGGCGGGCAGCAGCACCATGCGAGGGTCTGGTGCCCACCAGAGAATGGGCTGGCCAGCGCTGTACCAGGGGAAGGTGCCTTGTCCGTAGGCGGCGCACAGGTGGGGCACGTCCAGCGCACCCCCTGCGGCCAGCAGGCCGGGGGCTGGGTCGTCGGGGCCCCAGGCGGTCGTGGGGGCAGGAAAGGGGTCTTCGGGTTCCAGCCAGGGCAGTTGCGGGGGCATGGTGGCAGCGCAGGCAAAGGCGCCATTGTCCGGCATGTGCTGCGGGTGGGTGGTGGTGTCGCGGGCAACAAAAAAGCCCTGCACTCCAATGAAGTGCAGGGCTCTCTGAATGGCTCCTCGACCTGGGCTCGAACCAGGGACCTACGGATTAACAGTCCGGCGCTC
>NZ_JAPUDY010000050.1 GCF_027492855.1 Acidovorax sp. | reverse complement strand
AAGCTCGCGTCGATGGAAGTGCGCTCGGGCATCCTGTATGCCACGGCCATCATCGTGCTGGTGTTTCTGCCGCTGTTTGCGCTGCCGGGCATTGAGGGGCGGCTGTTCGTGCCGCTGGGCGTGGCCTTTATCGTGTCCACGCTGGCGTCGTTGTTGGTGTCGGTCACGGTCACGCCGGTGCTGGCGTTTTACCTGCTGCCCCGCATGAAAACGCTGGACCATGGCGACACGCGGCTTGTGGCCTGGCTCAAGGCGCGCTACCAGGGCGGCTTGCAGGCTGTGCTGAACTGGCCCCGCGCGGCCATCGCCGTAGGCGGTGTGGCGTTTGTGCTGTCGGCGGCGGCGGTGCCTCTGTTTCCCACCACCTTCCTGCCGCCGTTCAATGAAGGCACGCTGCTCATCGGCCTGCGGCTCAACCCCGGCGTGACCCTGGCCGAATCGGCGGCGCTGGCCAGCCAGGCCGAGGTGCTGGTGCGTGCCGTGCCCGAGGTCACCCACGTGGGCCGGCGCAGCGGGCGGGCCGAGCTGGATGAGCATGCCGAGGGCGTGCATGTGAGCGAGCTGGACGTGGGCCTGCTGCCCGCGTCAGAGCTCACGCGCAGCATGGCCGAGATCCAGGGCGATATCCGCAGCCGCCTGTCGGGCCTGCCCGCCGCCATCGGCATCGGCCAGCCCATCTCGCACCGCATCGACCACATGCTGTCGGGCGTGCGCTCGCAGATCGCTATCAAGCTGTTTGGCGAAGACCTGGACACGCTGCGCGGGCAGGCCGATGCGCTGCGCTCGCGGCTGTCCGCGATCCCAGGCCTTGCCGACCTGGAGGTGGAAAAGCAGGTGCTGGCGCCGCAGATCACGGTGCGGGTGGACTACGCGGCCGCAGCGCGCTACGGCGTGCCGGTGCCGCAGATCCTGTCGGCTCTGCAAAGCCTGGTGGAGGGCGAAAAAATCACGCAGATCGTGGAGGGCAGCCGCCGCTTTGCGCTGGTGGTGCGCCTGCCCGAAAGTGCCCGCTCGCTGGACGGGCTAGGGCAGATCCTGCTGGAGACGCCCAGTGGGCGCGTGCCCCTGTCGCGGGTGGCCACCATTGAAGAGGGCGACGGCCCCAACCAGATCAGCCGCGACGATGGCAAGCGGCGCATCGTGCTGTCGGCCAACGCCCAGGGGCGTGCGCTGTCCGACGTGGTGGCCGACATCCGCCAGGTGGTGGATGGCACCCCGCTGCCCGAGGGCTACTTCGTGACCCTGGGCGGCCAGTTCCAGGCGCAGGAGGAAGCGAGCCGCCTGGTGGGCATGCTCTCGGTCGTCTCGCTGGTGCTGATGTTTGTGGTGCTGTACACCCGCTACCAATCGGCCACGCTGTCGCTGCTCATCATGGCCAACATTCCGCTGGCGCTGGTGGGGGCGGTGCTGGGGCTGTGGATCTCGGGCCAGCCGCTGTCGGTGGCGGCGCTCATCGGGTTCATCACGCTGGCGGGGATTTCGGTGCGTAACGGCATCCTCAAGGTCAGCCATTACCTGAACCTGATGCGCATCGAGGGCGAGGGCTTTCACCACGCCATGATCGTGCGCGGCTCACTGGAGCGCCTGAGCCCGGTGCTGATGACCGCGCTGGTCACGGCCTTTGCGCTGGCGCCTTTGTTGTTCGAGGCCGAGCGCCCGGGCACGGAGATCCTCAACCCCGTGGCCGTGGTCATCTTCTCGGGCCTGATCAGCTCGACCCTGCTCGACACCTTCCTCACCCCGGCGATGTTCTGGCTTTTTGGCCGCAAGGACGCCGAGCGCCTGCTCGACGACAAGAACGCCGAGGCCTTCTGATTTTTTTTGTCCCCCGTTTGTTTTTTATCCATTGAAAGGAACACCATGCGAAAGAACTCTATCCCCCAACTTCTGGGTGCACTTGTGCTGCTGGCCAGCAGCGCCACGGCCTACGCGGCTGGCAACCATGCCCACGACCACAAGCCGCTGCATGGCGGCGTGGTGGCCGAAAGCAATGACATGGACTACGAGCTGGTCGCCCAGCCCGACACCATCACGCTCCATGTGCGAGACCACGGCAAGCCCGTGAGCGTGCAGGGCGCCAGCGCCCGGCTGACGCTGCTGCAGGGCGCTGAAAAATCAGAAGTGGTGCTGGCGCCCAACAATGAGGGCGTGTTGCAGTCCAAGGGCAGCTTCAAGGTGGCGGCTGGCACCAAGGTGGTGGCGCTGGTGACCTTGCCAGGCAAAAAGGCCGCCAATGTGCGGTTCGTGATCAAGTAAGGCCAACTACGGGGGGAACTGTCCCCGTAGTGCGCCACACCGTCAGTGTGTATGGCGGTGGTGGATATCCGGGTAGTGGGGGTGCTTGTGGGTGATGGGCGCATGCACATGGTGGTGCGCATGGGGCCGTGCGGGATCCCACGGAAATTCATGGGCGTGTTGGTGGTGCTCGTCGTGCGTATGGCGGTGCACGTGCGCCAGCGGCTCATGCGTGTGCTCATGCTCGTGGCGCTCTTGCAGGTGTAACCACAGGCCCAGCGCCATCAGTGCCGCAGCCAACCAGAAAAGAGGGCCCGGCAAAGACGGCCACAGCAGCAGCGATACCACCACCCCAAACAGCGGGGCCACGGAGAAGTACGCCCCTGTTCGTGCGGTGCCCAGCGTGCGCAGCGCCACCACAAACAGTGCCAGGCTCACGCCGTAGCCCGCGAACCCGACCGCCAGCGCTGCGCCAAGACCGCTAGCGTCCGGCAGTTGCGCACCCGCCGCCAAGGCCACGGCGGTGTTGCAGGTGCCCGCGATCAGGCCTTTGATGCACGCGATCAGCAGGGCGTCATTGGTGGCTACCTTGCGGGTCAGATTGTTGTCTATGGCCCAGCAGGCGCAAGCCCCCAAAACCAACAGGGCGCCGTAGGACAGCGTGGCGCCGCCGGGCTCCCAGGACAGCAGGGCGCCGCCAGCAACGATGGCCGCCATGCCCAGCACGATGCGGCGGTCGGCGTTTTCCTTGAACCAGAACCAAGCGAGCAGCGCCGTCAGCACCCCTTCCATGTTCAGCAGCAAAGAGGCCGATGCCGCGCCCGTGCGGGTGAGGCTCAGCATCAGCAGCACGGGTCCGAGGATGCCCCCGGCCACCACGGCACCCAGCAGCCAAGGGACGTCGTGGCGAGGAATACGCAAGGCGCCGGATGTTGCGCCAGGCCCTTGAACCCCGCGCCGTGCCATCAGCAAAAGTGCCAGGCCCAGCCCGCTGCCCAGGTACAGCAGCCCCGCCAGAAGTACCGGTGGGGTGTCTCCCACCAAAAGCTTCGCGAACGGTGTGCTGGCGCCGAACAGGATGGCCGCGCCGAGGGCAGGGAGTGCTGGGGCGAGGGACATGGGGGAAGGCAGGATCTGCAGGCGTCAGCGCGGCAGGCAGCCCGCAAAGCCCTCGGCTGGCACCGACACATCGGCCTGCGAGAGCGCCTCCGTGGTGTCGCTCTGCGAAGGCGTCTTGGTAAAGCGTGAGCCGTTGTTCCAGTGCCATGTCTTGCCGTCGAAGCGATAGACGAAGGTGTGCGTTCGGTTGGACAGCAGGTGCGCGGGTGTGAGTGTGATGGTCTGGGCTTCGGCCTCGGTGGGGGCGGTGGCGCGCGCCTCGTTGTCTTTGATGACGATCTTGCCCACATAGGGCGTGATCGGCGATTCGGTGCGCGTGACCTCGCGCTGCACCAGGGCCGGGCTGTGGCCCACCTTGGTCCATTCGCCTTTTTCGGTGGCGCGCACGCTGTCGGTTCTGCCCGCCACCGACTGCGTGCAAGCCGCCACGAGGGCGTCGAAATCGGTTTCGGCCATGCTCGGCGCGGCGGGCGCTGCCTTGGGCTCGCCGGTGATCCGGTCGCACCCGGTCAACGCAAGTGCCGAGAGCGCGAAGGCCAGGGCGGCGGCCTGTTGCGGCCAGTGAGAAAGGGCGGAGGTAGGGGAAGGGCTGTAGATGATTGGCACTGGGTGATTGTGGCCGTGCTTTGGCAGATCATCTTGATACGCGTCAAGTCATTGGGCGGCTGCCGGGGAAGCGGTGGTTGCGGCTGGCTGTGCCCGTGGCAGCCATACGCTGGCGGCCAGCCCCTGGGGCTCTGCCGCGCCCAGTGTGAACTGGCCTCCCATAAGCTGCGCATACCGTGCCACGATGGACAGCCCCAGCCCCGCACCCTGCCCAAGTTGCAACCCCTGCGCGCCCTGTGTCCAGCGCTGTTGCAACTGCTCGGCCAGCGCGGCGCCCACACCGGGGCCGTTGTCGGTCACGCGCAGCACTGCATGGTCTGCCTCGGTGTGCAGTGCCACGGTAATGCGGGGCGGCTGGCCGTGCCCGTAGCGCAGGGCGTTGTCCAGCAGGTTGTTCAGGATGCCTTCGATCAGCGCGGCGTTGCCGCGCACCTCCACGGCCTGGTCCAGGCCTTCGGCACCCAGGTCTACGCCCAGTGCGTCGGCACGTGGCAGGTAGCGCAGCAGCACGTCGCGCACCAGGGCGTCCAGCGCCAGGGGCTGCAGCGCCAGGGCGATGCCACCCTCGGCCGCGCGGGCCAGTGCCAGGAGCTGGTCCACCGTGCGGCTGGCGCGTTGCTCGGCCTGGGCAATGCCTTCCAGCTCGCTGCGCCACACGGCGGGGTCGTTCTGCGCCAGCGCATGCGTCGCCTGGGCGCGGATGCCTGCCAGCGGGGTGCGCAGCTCGTGCGCTACGTTGCCCGCGAATTCGCGCTGCGCATGCAGGCTTTGCTGCACCCGCGCCAGCAGGCGGTCGAGGGCTTCGCCCAGGCGCTGCACATCACGTGTGGCGGCCTGCTGCGTGAGGGCTGGTGGCAGTGGTTGCAGGTCGGCAGCGTCGCGGTGATCTACCGCGTTCTGTAACTCTGTGAGTGGGCGCAGGTCGCGCTCGATGCCACGCAGCAGCCACGAGCCCAGCGCTACCAGCAGCCACAACTGCGCGAGGCCCGAGTAGGCCAGCAGCCTGCGCAGCAGGTGCGTGCGCTCTGCGGTGGTCTGGGCCATGACTACGGTGAAGGGGGGCTGCCCGTCAATGCGCAGGCTGACACGGCGCAGATCGCGCCCCTCGTGCGCAAGCTGCGAGAACGCATGGGTGCTGCCAGCCGCCACGGTGCCCGCCGCCAGGTGGCTGTCGCCTGCCACCAGCGCGCCGTCGGGTCCGTACACCGCAAACCAGACGGTTTCGCTTTGGTCAAAGCGCAGCAACCCGACCTCGCGTGGCGTGAGGTCCAGGCGCAGGGGCTCGCCCGCGCGGTCGCCGCTCTGGCCGCTGTGCACATGCGCGGCCAGCGCGTGGGCGTCGTCCAGCAAAGCGCGGTCAAAGGCCTCGGCCACGAAATGATTGCCCACGCCCAGCACCACGGCGCTGCCCAGCCCCCAGATCAGCACCAGCGACAGCAGCACATGGCGGCCGATGCGCTGGCGCAGTGCGGGGGGCTGGCGGTCAGGCGCGGCCGACATCGTCTTCCAAAACATAGCCCAGCCCGCGCAGCGTGCGGATGGCGGCGCCGCTGCCTGCGATGCGGCGGCGCAGGCGGGAGAACGAGGCTTCCAGCGCGTTCTCGCCCAGGACTTCGCCTGCATCCGACAGCCGTGCCGACAGATCGCCTTTGCTGAGCACGCGGCCCGGCGGGGTCATCAGCTCCCACAGCAGCTCGAACTCGCGCGCGGGCAGCTCCAGCGGCTGCCCGGCCACACTGAAGCGGCGGGCCTGCCGGTCAAGCAGCAATTGGCCGATGGCAACCAGGTCGGCCGTGCCGCTGGCGCGCCGCAGCAGCGCGCGCAGGCGGGCTTCCACCTCCTTGAGCTCATAGGGCTTGCCCAGGTAGTCGTCGGCACCGGCATCCAGCCCGGCAATGCGTTCTTCGGTGCTGTCGCGTGCGCTGAGTACCAGCACCGGTGTGCGGTCGCCGCGTGCCCGGGCGCTGCGCAGGGCGGTGAGCCCGCTGCCCAGGCCGCTGCGTGCGTGTGCGGCGTGCGGAAGGTTCAGGTCCAGCAAGACCGCATCGAACGCCTGCACGGCCCACCAGTGTTGGGCTTCTTCCACGGTGTGGGCCTGCTCGACGCGGTGGCCTGCATTTTCAAGGCCCTGGGCCATGGTGCGGCTGAGCACGGGGTCGTCTTCCACCAGGAGGAGGCGCATGGCAAGGCTGCTTCTACGTGAAATTACGCATGGCCGAGATCAGCCTGCGATCAGGTTCGATGGGGATAGTTCGGCCGTCAGCATACCCCAGCATCGGGCCGCATTCGTGCAGGCCGAGAGGGCCGTCCAGCCTTTCAGGAGACACATTTTTATGATCAACCGCAATCTAGTCAGAGGCTTTGTCCTCATGGCCCTGGCGCTGGGCTTTGGCCTGCCGTCGATGGGTTACTCGCTGGGGTCGCTGAGCCGCGCCGGGCCCGGAATGTTCCCCTTCATCGTGAGTTGCATGCTGTTTGCCATCGGTGTCATCACGGTGGTGCGCGCGCGCCTGGTGGCGCCGGTGCCGATGGACTTCCAGGTCCGCAACATCGCCATCATCCTGGGCAGCCTGTGCGGGTTTGCCGCGTTGTCGCACTTTGTGAACATGATTGCGGGCATCGTCTTCCTGGTGTTCTGCTCCGGGTTTGCGGGCACCTCGTACTCGGTGGTGCGCAACCTCAAGATCGCCGCAGTGCTTGTGGGCATTGCCTTCGCATTCCAAAAACTGCTGGGCGTGAGCCTGCCGTTGTACTGAGGTCGCTGCCATGGAAGTCCTGAACAACCTCGCGTTTGGCTTCAGCCACGCTCTCACGCTGCAGAACCTGATGTTCTGCGCCCTGGGCTGCACCGTGGGCACCTTGGTGGGCCTGTTGCCGGGCCTGGGCCCGTTGGCCACCATCAGCTTGCTGCTGCCGCTGACCTACTCCATCGACACCACCGGCGCACTCATCATGCTGGCCGGCATTTACTACGGCGCGCAATACGGCGACAGCGTGAGCGCGATCACCATGAAGATCCCGCACGCGAGCAGCATCGTGGCGTGTATCGACGGCTACCAGATGACGCTCAAGGGCAAGACGGGGCTCGCGTTGTTCACGGCCGGGGTCTCCAGCTTCATTGGGGGCACGGTGGCCATCGTGGTGCTGGCTTACCTGGCGCCCAGTCTGGGTGAAGTGGCTTTTCTGTTCGGCCCGGCTGACTACTGCGCGCTGATGCTCGTGGGCTTTGTGTGCGTGAGCTTTGTAACCACGGGCAGCTTGCTCAACGGCCTGGCCATGTGCATGGTGGGCGTGCTGCTGGGTTCCATCGGTACCGACGTGAACAGCGGCCTGGCCCGTTTCACGCTGGACATGGCTTTCCTGACCGACGGCGTGGGCATCGTGAGCATTGCGCTTGGGTGCTTCGGCATTGCCGAAATTGCCAAGAACCTGGATTCGCGCGAGGAGCGTTCGCCCTTCAACGGCAAGATCAAGCTGATCCCCACCTGGCCCGAGTTCAAGCGCATCATCCCGAGCGCCCTTCGCGGCAGCGTGGTGGGCTCCATCCTGGGCATCCTGCCCGGCGGTGGCCCGGTAATCGCCCAGTTCGCGGCCTACGCGCTCGACAAGAAGGTCAGCAAGTACAAGCACGAGATCGGCACCGGCTGTATCGAGGGTGTGGCAGGGCAAGCCGCGGCCGACGAGGCTGCCGCGCGCACCAGCTTCATCCCACTGATGAGCATCGGCATCCCCGAGAACGCAGTGATGGCGCTGATGATGGCCGCCTTCATCATCAAGGGTATCCAGCCCGGCCCCAACATGATTGCGGGCCACCCCGAGCTGTTCTGGGGCCTGGTGGCCAGCATGTGGATCGGCAACTGCTTTCTGCTCATCTTGAACGTGCCGTTGGTGCGTTACTGGTTGTCGGTGTTCAAGATTCCGTACAACGTGTTGTTCCCGGCCATCCTTTTCTTCTGCTGCATCGGCACCTACAGCATCAACAACAACCTTGATGATGTGTTCATCACCGTGGTGTTCGGTGCCCTGGGCTACCTGTTCATGCGACTGGAGATGGACCCGTCGCCGCTGATGCTGGGCTTCATCCTCGGTCCGATGCTGGAAGAGAACTTCCGCCGCTCCATGCTGCTGTCGCGTGGCAGCTTCGAGGTCTTCATCAACCGCCCCATCAGCGGCACGTTGATCGGGCTGATCACCGTGTTCATCCTGTGGCAGACCTTTGCGTTCTTCCGCGAGCGCGGCAAGGCCAAGGAGCTGGCGGTGGCGCCTGCGGTGGCATAGTCATTGCCCTGAAAAGTGAACCAAGGGCCGGTCGCAGTGGATGTGGCCGGCCTTTTTTTGTGATCACAACCCCCACCATCCCGGCAGCAGCGCCCGCACCTGGGCCTGCCCGAACCGGTCGTCCATCAGATGCACCACGCCTTCGTCACTGGGCGTGCGTATCACGCGCCCGGCAGCCTGCACCACCTTTTGCAGGCCGGGGTAGAGATAGGTGTAGTCATATCCCGCACCAAACAGCGCCTGCATGCGCGCGCGGATTTGCTGGTTGACGGGGTTGATCTGCGGCAGCCCCAGCGTGGCCAGAAAGGCGCCGATGAGGCGCTGGCCCGGCAGGTCAATGCCCTCGGCAAACGCGCCGCCCAGCACTGCAAACGCAATGCCCTGGCTGGCGTCGGTGAAGCGGGCCAGAAACTCGCGCTGCTCGGCCTCGAGCATGCGGCGCGACTGGCACCAGTGCGGCACATCGGGGTGCTGCTGCGCAAACAAGGCAGCGGCCTGTTGCAGGTAGTCATAACTGCTGAAAAACGCCAGATAGTTGCCGGGCCGTGCACGAAACTGCTGTGCCATCAGCGCCGCAATGGGCGCCAGCGATGCCGCGCGGTGTGGGTAGCGTGTGGAGATATGGCGCGCCACCTGTACCTGCAATTGCTGGGCGTGGAAGGGCGATTCGACATCGATCCAGAGGTGGTCGGCAGGCAACCCCAGCAGGTCGGCGTAGTAGCGCGCGGGCTGCAGCGTGGCCGAGAACAGTGTGCTGGTGTGCGTGGCGGCCAGCCGGGGCTGCAGAAAGGGCGCGGGCACCACGTTGCGAATGCAGACTACAGAGTCGCCCGGTTTGGCAGCCTTGCCCTGTAAAGCCGGGGGCAGGCTGAGGTCCACCATCGAATGCGCATCCAGCAGCTCGGCCATGCGCACGATGTGCAGCGCATCGAAGTAGAAGGCCTGCAGCGCGGCATCGGGCTCGGTGGGGTGTTCTGCGAAGTGTTCGCCCAGGGTGCTGCCGCACTGCTGCAGCGCGGCCAGCAGTTTGTCGGGGAAGGTTTCCAGCACGGTGTAGTTGCCGCTGTGCGCCTTGTCGATCTCCTTGTCGAGCGCCACCCAGGCGCGGCGCACCTTGTCCAGCGCCTTTTTCACCGGAGCATGGCGTGCGGCGCTGGGGCTGCGGCGGGCCTCGGCCAGCGTGGTGGGGTGCAGCTCGGCGCTGAACATCTTGCGGCCGCGCTCCACCAGGTTGTGCGCCTCGTCCACCAGCAGGGCCGTGCGCCAGCCATTGGCCTGGGCCAGGCCGTGCAGCAGGCCGCCCAGGTCGAAGTAGTAGTTGTAATCGCCCACCACCACGTCGGCCCAGCGGGCCAGCTCTTGGCTCAGGTAATAAGGGCAGACCTGGTGCTGCAAAGCCACTTCGCGCACCTGGGCCTGGTGCAGTGCGGCGCCATGCGCTACGGCAGCGGCGCGGGCGGTGGGCAGGCGGTCGTAAAAACCCTGGGCCAGCGGGCAGGATTCGCCGTGGCAGGCCTTGTCTGGGTGTTCGCAAGCCTTGTCGCGTGCCACCAGCTCCAGCACGCGCAGCGGCAGGGAGGGCGCACTGTCGGCCAGCCGCGCCAGGGCATCAAGCGCCGTCTGCCGCCCGGAGGTTTTGGCGGCCAGGAAGAACAGCTTGTCGATTTGCTGCGCAGGCGCGGCCTTGAGCTGCGGGAACAGCGTGCCCATGGTTTTTCCGATGCCCGTGGGCGCCTGGGCCAGCAGGCAGCGGCCAGCTACTGCGGCCTTGTACACGGCCTCGGCCAGGGGGCGCTGGCCGGTGCGAAAGCCTCCGAAGGGAAAGGTGAGGGCGGTCAGTGCTGCATCGCGTGCCGCGCGGTGGGCCGTCTGCTGTTCAGCCCAGGCGATGAAGCGCTGGCACTGGGCCTCAAAGTGCTCGCGCAAATCGTCGGCGCTGCAGCGTTCGGTGAACACCGTCTCTTGCTGCGAGCCGATGTCAAAGTACACCAGCGCCACGTCGATGTGCGCAAGCTGCTCTTGCGCGCACAGCAGCCAGCCGTAGACCTTGGCCTGCGTCCAGTGCAGATGGCGATGGGCTGCGGGTTGGCGGTCCAGCCGACCTTTGAAGGTTTTGACCTCGTCGATGCGCTGCTGTGCAGGGTCGTAGCCATCGGCCCGGCCACGCACCCGCAGGGCTTGGTAGCTGCCGCTGAGCGGCACCTCGGCGCAGTAGTCTGCGCCCCGGCGCGATGCGGCCACGGCATGGCCCGCCATGCCTTCGAGCGCGGTGGGGGCGGGCGTGAAGCGCAGGTCCAGGTCGCCCTGCTTGGCGGTGAACTCACACAGCTCGCGCACCGCCACGGTGTAGGTCATGGCGCCTCGGCGCCGGGGGGCGGCGAGCCCGTGTCGCCCAATAGCGCCTGGGCCCTGTCCTCGTCGCTGCGCAGTGGCGTGGCCTTGCACAGGGCCATCCACACGGCAAAGGGCAGGGTGCAGGGCTGGTGGCGCGCGGGGCGCAGCAACTCGAAGCGGCCCGTGTCCAGCCCGCCTTGCAGCACCCAGATGCCAAAGTGCTCGGGGATCTCTTCGGGCTCGGCAATGCCTGCCGGAAAGACGTAGTAGCACTCCTCGCACAGCCACTGGTAGGCCTGGCGCTTGGCGTCGTGGCGCAGGTCCGACAGCAGGTCGGCGCGGCTGGCCTTGATCTCGTGCACCATGGGCTGCAGGTAGGCGGGCACCGAGGTATTGCGCACCGAGAACAGGTCGGGCCGCGCCATGCGCCACAGGTGGGCGGCGGCGCGGGTGGCGGGCGTTTCGTCGTCACTCCACAACGGGGCCATGGCCGGGGCGGGCAGCGATGGGTTGGGTGGCAGCGGCATGGCGGGCCCGTCGATCACAGCGCGCAGCGACAGCTCGGCCCACACGATGCGGCCACTGGCCAGCAACTGCGCGGCAAACTTCTGGCCCAGCCGGTCGTGGGCGCTCAGCGCACGCACGCTGCGCTGGCGCGCCAGGGCCAGCGTGCGGATGCCTTCATCGGTGAGCTGCAGGGTTTCGCACCCTTCGGGCGATGCACGCTGCGCAATGAGCCCGGCGGCCAGCAGATCGATCTCCAGCCCGTCTTTGCACGGCCATCCGGCCGAGCGCCAGATCTGCATCAGGCGTGTGCGGTGAAACCGGGTGAGCGTGATGGGAAGGGGCTGGGAGGGCTGCGCCGTCATGGGGCTGAGAGGCTGGTTGGATACTGATTTTAATCACAGCATCTTCCATCTGCCCGCCATGGCTTTGCGTATCCAGAGGCCAAGTATGTGGCTGAAATTTTAGATCGAAATGGGCCTTAGCGCTTATGGAATAAGCGCTAAAAGCTATCAAAATTATAGTAAATCAAGCCACCTAAAAAGCACAGCACCTTAAATCGGCTCCAACCGTGCTTTCTTCATCATGGCTTCGGTGAAGCTCATTTCTTTGGCAAAAGCGCGTGTGTAGGTTTCGCTGTCCTGCACGAACATCTGGCCGCCTTGCTGTTCCAACGCAGTCACCACGGCGGGTTGCTTGAGCACGGCGTCGAAGGCGGTGCGCATGCGCGCCACGATGGCGTCGGGCGTGCCCGTGGGCACCGAGACACCGCCCCACGATGTGAGTTCCACGCCGGGGATGTTCGACTCGGCCAGTGTGGGCACGTCCGGGAGCATGGGGTTGCGACGGGGGCCGGTGACGGCCAATGCGCGCAACTGGCCTGCCTGGATATTGGGGTACGCCACGGAGGTGATCGGCCCACCAAAGGTCACCTGCTGGCCCATGACGGCGTTCACGATCTCGGAGGCACCTTTGTAGGGAATGTGGGTGGCTTTGACCTGGGCCACGCTCAGCAGCAATTCCACGCCCAGGTGCGATGGCGTGCCGATGCCCCCCGAGGCGTAGTCGATCTTGCCGGGCTCGGCGCGCATGCGGGCGAGCAGTTGGTCGAGCGTGCGGATGTCGGAGCTGGCGTGCACGATGACCGTGGTGTCGGAGGTGGTGAGCCCCATGACGTGGCGGAAGTCCTTGAACACGTCATAGCCCGGCGCCTTGTACATGCGCATGCTGGCCGCCATGGGTGCGCTGGAGTAGATCCAGGTGTAGCCGTCGGCGGCTGCCTTGGCCACCTGGCGCGCGCCCAGGTTGCCGCCCACGCCACCCCGGTTTTCGATGATCACAGGCTGGCCCAGCTCTTTGGCCACGGCCTCGGCGACGATGCGGGCCGTGGTGTCCGGGCCGGTGCCCGCCAGGTAGGGCACTACCCATTTGACGGTGCGGCTGGGCCAGGGCTCGGCGGCATGCGCCCAGGTAGCGGGGAGCAGGCTGGCGGCGGCGGCCTGTGCGATGAAGGTGCGACGACGCAGAGGGGCGTATGCAGTGGTTTTCATGTTTTGTCTCCTGTGGATTGTTTCAGTGAATGGGCTTGCCGCCTGTCGCCATGTCGCCATGCCGCTGGGGCAACACGGCCACGATCAGGGGAGTGCCAGCAGCTCCTTGGCGATGGTGTTGCGCTGGATCTCGCTGGTGCCGGTGAGCACGCGGTACATGCGCAGCATGCGGAACAAGAACTCCACGCGCCGCCCTTGCACGATGCCTTCGCCGCCGTGGATCTGCACGGCGCGGTCGGCAATGCGGAAAGCCGCCTCCGAGCAGAACAGCTTGGCCATCGAGGCCTGGGCACGGGGCTCTCCACCCGCGTCGATCTGCCGTGCCGTGGCCAGCATCAGCCCGCGCGCGGCGGCCCAGTCGGTGGCCATGTCGGCCAGCATGTGCTGGATGGCCTGGAACTGCCCAATGGGTCTGCCGAACTGCTTGCGCGACAGCGCGTAATCGCGTGCGTCGCGCAGCGCCACCTGGGCCAGGCCCAGCATGGACGGGCAGTGCAGCAGGCGGTTCACGGTGATGCGGCCCAGGGCCAGCGCCAAGCCCCTGCCGGGCTCGCCGATGAGGTGTGTGGCGGGCACGCGCGCGCCCTCCAGGATGATGTTGCCCGTGCTCGTTTGCCCGGCCATGGTCTTGTAGCCTGACTCCACACGAACACCGGGCGCATGCAGGTCCACAAAGAAGGCTGTCACCTCGCGTTTTTTCGGGTCAGGGTCTGCGTCGGTGGCGGTGGAGGCCATCAGCACCGCATAGTCGGCAAAGGGCGAGCCCGAGATGAAGCGCTTTTCGCCGGTGATGACGTAGTGGTCGCCGTCTTTCACGGCCCGGGTCTGCACGTTGCCTGCGTCCGAGCCCGCCTCGGCCTCGGTGAGCGCAAAGCAGATCGCCATGTCGGCACGCGCCACGGGGGCGATGAAATGTTCGAGCTGAAACGGTGTAGCCACGCGCGCCAGCGCCCCCACGCGCGGCGGGCCGCTGAGTTCACCGAACACATGGGGCGCAAACGGCGATCCGCTGGCGTAGATGGCCTCCTTGACGAGCACATGGTCCAGCACCGACAGGCCCATGCCGCCCATTTGCTTGGGCAGCGTCATGCCGTAGAAGCCCAGTGCGTGCGAGCGTTTCCACACCTGTTGCAGCAGCTCTTTGCTGGGGCTGTGTTCATGGTCGATGCCGTGCTCGCGCACCAGCGCGGCCAGCTCGCCATACAGGTATTCGTTGATGCGCACTATCAGCTCGGCGGCCTGCGGCGAGCCCTCGAAGGGCATGCCGGGAAACAGGGGCGCGGGAATGGGGGAGGTGATGTCGTTGTTCATGTCGAGAATTCCGTTTCAGCGTCAGTTCACCATCCGGCCCCGGCCTTCCCAGTAGGGGGCCTGCACGGCGCGGCGCATGACCTTGCCGTTGGGGTTCTTGGGCAGCGTGTCCACAAACTCGATGCGCCGGGGCCGCTTGAACCCGCCCAGGTGCTGTGCGCAGAAGGTGTCGATGGCGGCGCTGGCGGCAGCGTCCGCCGCGCGGCCGGGCTTGAGCACCACATGCGCGGCCACGGCCTCGCCCCATTTGTCGTCGGGCACTGCGAACACGCAGGCATCGGCAATCGCGTCGTGTTGATACAGCACAGCTTCCACTTCGGACGGGTACACATTGAAGCCGCCGCTGATCACCATGTCCTTCTTGCGGTCCACGATGTAAACGAAGCCTTCTTCGTCCATGCGGGCCAGGTCTCCCGTGTGGTAGGCGCCGTCCTTGAGCACCTCGGCCGTCAGCTCAGGCGCGCGCCAGTAGCCCGCAAAGATGTCTTCGCCGCGCACCACGATCTCGCCGATCTCGCCTGTGCCTACGGGCTGGCCGTCGTCGCCCACCACCTGCACATCGGATTCCAGAAACGGCCGCCCGCACGATGCCAGGCGCTCGGGCCGCGCGGCGCGGGCAAACAGATGGTCCTGCACCGACAGGCCGCACACGCCCGAGGTCGTCTCGCCCGCGCCGTAGCCCTGCTGCAGGATGGGGCCGAACACGTCCATGGCCTTCAGGATGCGCGCGGGCGCCATGGGCGCGGCGCCGTAGCCCAGGCGCAGCAGGTCGGGCAGGGGGCGGTACTGGCCCTCCAGCTCGGCGAGCAGCATGTTGATCATGGTGGGCACCATGAAGGTGTGCGTGACGCGGTCGGTGCGCATGTCGGCAATGAAGCGCGCGGGCTCGAAGCCGTTGAACAGCCGGATCGTGACGCCCTGGCACAGCGCGGGCACGATCTGCATGCCCGATGCATGGGTGATGGGCCCCACCAGGCCCAGGATGTGCCCGGCCTGCTGCCCATCGGATCGGATGAGGAACTTGCGCAGTTGCGCCAGCCGGTTGCCAAAGGTCTGCATCGCGGCCTTGAGCACGCCCGACGAGCCCGAGGTGTAGTGCAGCACGGCCACTTCATCGGCGAACACCGCCACGGGTGCGAAGCTGTCGCTGGCGCGGGCCAGCAGAGCCTCGTAGCTGGTGTCGGCCGGGCCGTCGAGCAGCAGCACCATCGGTCCGGCGCCGGGCATGGCCTGACGCACATGCGGCGCAATGGCCTCAGCGCGATCGGCTGTGGTGATGATGACCGTGGCCTCGGCATTGGCTGCCACCGCACCCACCTCTGCGGGCGACAGGCGCGCATTGAACGGTGCCTTGATGAGCCCGGCCTTGTAGCAGGCGATTTCGATCTCGGCGATCTCCACGCAGTTGGGCAGGTAGATACCCACGCGGTCGCCGCGCGCCAGGCCCAGGCCCAGCAAGGCATTGGCCAGGCGGTTGGAGCGCTGTTCCAGCTCGGCATAGGTCACGCTGCGTGCGGGGCTCGTCACGGCCACGCGTGGCCCGTGCGCACGCGCGCTGCGGGCGACCAGGGCGCCCACATTGGCGACCAGGCGCCGGGCCATGGGGGGATTGGTTGTCATGCTGTCTCCTGTCCTGAAGTGCGGGCCCCGGCCCGTTGTGTGCGGGGCATGGGGACACTGTTCCAGAAGACGGGGTATCAGGGAAATACCGATTGCTGATGGTGAGGTATCAATCCAATTGATGGATGCGGCGTGCTGCGTGGCGTCCTCACCGACCTATCTATCTGCCCGCCTGTCAGGTGGCGGCTTCCCAGCGCTTTGAGGCGATCAGATCCCGCACCACCGCGCGCAGCGCGTCTTGCACTACCTGCATCACGCCATCCGCCTCGCGGTCCGCAGCGGTGGCCAGGGTGTAGCTGCGCACCAATTCGGGGTGGACTACGCGGGCCACCAGCCAGTCGGGCGTGGTGGGCAAAGCGTCGCCCATGGCGCAGGCGGGTGTGAAGGTAAAGCCTGCGCCGCAGGCATACAGCGACCGGATGACGCGTGCCGAGTCATGCTCGTGCGCGATGTTCAGCGCCACGCCGCGTGCGCTGGCGGCTTCCTCCACATGACGACGAATGGAGAAGCGGCGCGATTGCAGCACCAGCGGCTGGGCGACTGCGTCGGCAAAGTCGATGGTGGGGCGGCCCGCAGCCCCTGGCGCAGCGGGATGCAGCAGTGCACGCACGGCGCCGGTAGGGTCGTGTCCGCAAAAGTACATGGCCTCGCGCGCCAGCGGGCGGCAGCGCAGGCCTTCCACCTGCGCGGCATCGACCAGGATGCCGATGTCCGCGCGCCGGTCGAGCATGGTTTTCTTGACCATCAGGCTCAGGTCGTCGAGCACAAACACGCGGATGCGCGGGTGTGTTGCCTTCAGGTGCGCCAGCAGCGGCCCCATCAGCAGGGACGACAGCAGAAAGGGCACGGCAATCGTCACCGAGCCCTCTGGCCCTTGCGGCAGGTTCTGGATGCGCTCGCGCATGGCAGCGGCATCGCTCAGCAGGCGGCGCGCGTCTTCGTACAACTGCTGCCCGGCGGGCGTGGGGGTGACACCTGCGTGCGAGCGTTCAAACAACTGCGCGCCCAGCTCGCTCTCCAGCTTTTTGATCTGCGCCGTGAGCGCGGGCTGCGCGATGTAGAGCGAGCCCGCTGCACGCGAGAGGCTGCCCGCCTCCAGCACGGCGATGAAGTAGCGGAGCGCTCGCAGGTCCATGGTTCTTCGGGATAGGCAGTGTTGATTGAAGCGGAATGTGGGCCAGGGCGGTGGCCGAAGTGACTGCCCATTGTGCAACCTGCAACGATCCCACGCGTTTCCTCCTTCTTCGACTCATCCTGGCAAGCGCTGCCCTCGCAATACAGGTGCATGCACCCTGGCGCCCGCGCGCCGAACACCGTCGCAGCACAATCGGTGCATGACTTCTTCCTCCTCGATGCTGCGCCTGATCAGCCTGGCGGCCTTTTGCAGCATGGCGTCCATGCGTGTGTGCGACCCGATGCTGGTGTCGCTGGCGCAAGAGTTTTCGGTGACCACGGGCGATGCCTCGGCGGTGATTTCGGCGTATGCCGTGGCCTATGGCGTGCTCCAGCTTTTCTACGGCCCGCTGGGCGATCGGTTTGGCAAGGTGCGCGTGATCATCAGTGCCACATTCGCCTGCGCGGTGTTCAGCGGGGTGACGGCGCTGGCGCCGACGCTGCCAGTGTTGGTGGCTTCGCGGGCGTTGATGGGGGCGGCGGCGGCAGGGATCATTCCGCTGTCGATGGCGTGGATCGGCGACAACGTGCCCTATGAGCAGCGCCAGGAGACCCTGGCCCAGCTCATGGTGGCCACGGTCTCGGGGATGATGGCCGGGCAATGGTTCGGCGGCTTTGCGGTCGAGGTTTTGGGTTGGCGCGTCGCGTTCGTGGTTCTGTCGGTGCTGTTCGTGGTGGCGGCCTCCATGCTGCTGCGCCAGTTGCGGGTGGTGGCGGCCCAGGCACCGGCACTGGCCGAAGGTGCGCCGGTGCCGCCCGCGTTCTCGCTGCGGGCCTACCTGGCCAGCACTGCTCGTTTGCTGCGCATGCCGCAGGTGCGTTGGGTGCTGGCTGTGGTGGCGGTGGAAGGTGCCCTGGGCTTTGGCACGCTGGCTTTTGTGCCCGCGCGCATGGCCGATGGCTATGGCCTGTCGGCCTCGGCGGCAGGCGGGGTGATGGTGCTGTACGGCTTGGGCGGGCTGGTGTACAGCCTGCTGGCGCGCCGCTGGCTGGCGCTGCTGGGTGAGCGCGGTTTGGTGCTGGTGGGCGCTTCGCTCATCGCCGCGGGCCTGTTGCTGCTGGCCTGGGGCCCCGTGGCGGCCTGGGCGGCGTTGGGTTGTTTTTTGGCCGGGGTGGGGTTTTACATGCTGCACAACACCTTGCAGGTACAGGCCACGCAGATGGCGCCCGAGGCGCGCGGCACGGCTGTGACGCTGTTTGCCTGCCTGCTGTTTTTGGGTCAATCCGTGGGCGTGCTGACGGTGGGGGCCAGCGTGGATCGGGGCTTTATCTCGCAGGTGTTCTCGGTGGCTGCATGCCTGGTTGTGGTGCTGGGGATGGTGGTGTCGCGCAGGGTCAAGGGGCGGGGCGCGCCGTAGCACGCCTTGCAGAGCGCGCCTATCCAAATAACTTTGATGTCTTATTACTCAATTTTTCTATAGTTGGATTTTTTATGACGCAATAGTACATTCCCTAATCTTTGTGTCCATGGGCCGAACGCGCACTTTCGTGCGGGGCGGCCCTTTGTTTTTCATGATCGACTTACGGGGTATCACCCAGATTTACCAGGGCCCACAAGGCCCGGTCGAGGCCCTGCGCGGCATTGACCTGCACATCACGCCGGGCGAAGTGTTCGGCATTATCGGCAAAAGCGGCGCGGGCAAAAGCTCGCTGGTGCGCGTGATCAACCTGCTCAACCGGCCCTCAAAGGGCCAGGTGATCGTGGATGGGCGCGACCTCACGCAGCTCAGCGAAGCGCAGTTGCGTGAGGCCCGCCGTGACATCGGCATGGTGTTCCAGCATTTCAACCTGTTGTCCTCGCGCACGGTGTTTGACAACGCTGCGCTGCCGCTGGAGCTGGCGGGCATGGGCAAAGCCGCCATTCGCGAGCGCGTGAACCCCTTGCTCGAACTGGTGGGCCTGGCCCATCTGGCCGACCGCTACCCCGCGCAAATCAGCGGTGGGCAAAAGCAGCGCGTGGGCATTGCACGCGCGCTGGCCAGCCGCCCCAAGGTGTTGCTGAGCGACGAGGCCACGTCTGCGCTGGACCCGGAGACCACGCGCTCCATCCTCGACCTGCTGCGCCAGGTGAACCGCGAGCTGGGCCTCACGGTGGTGCTCATCACCCACCAGATGCAGGTCATCAAGCAGGTGGCCGACCGCGTGGCCGTGATCGAAGCGGGCCGCATTGTGGAACAGGGCCGTGTGCTGGATGTGTTCACGCGTCCGCAGCAGGCCATCACCAAAAGTTTGATCGACGAAATATTGCCGCAGGAGCTGCCTGCCAGCGTGCTGGGCCATGTGCGCAAGCTTGCGGGCCAGCTGGGCGCGGGCCGCACGGGCCAACTGCTGCGCCTGTCGTACGCGGGCGATAGCGCCTACCAACCCATCCTGTCGCAGTTGATCCGCGAGTTTGGTGTGGACATGAGCATCCTGCACGGCCAGGTGGATGAGATCCAGGACGAGACCTTTGGCTCGCTGGCCGTGTATGCCAGCGGCGAGGCCAACAGCGTGCGCGGCGCCGTGGCGCATTTGCGCGCGGGTGGTGTCGAAGTCGAAGAAGTCGCCGTACAGGGCTGAGAGGGAGAAAAATCATGTTCAACAACTTCACCCCAGCCATGCTGGATCTGTTTGCCTCGTCGCTGTGGGAGACGCTCGTCATGGTCGGTATCTCCGGCCTGGTGGGTGGTCTGCTGGGCGTGCCGCTGGGCGTGTTCCTGCGCCTCACCGACCAGGGCGGCGTGCTTGAAAACGGCCCGCTGAACAAGCTGGTGGGCTGGCTGGTCAATGCCGTGCGCTCCACGCCCTTCATCATTTTGCTGGTGGCCATCATCCCGTTCACGCGCTTCATCACCGGCTCGTCCATCGGCACGGCCGCTGCGGTGGTGCCGCTCACCATCGCCGCTGCGCCCTTCGTGGCCCGCCTGGTTGAAGCCGCCCTGCGCGAGGTGGACCACGGCCTGGTGGAAGCTGCCCAGGCCATGGGCGCCACCACCGGCCAGATCGTGTGGAAAGTGCTGCTGCCCGAGGCGCTGCCTGGCATCGTGGCAGGCCTGACCATCACCTTCGTGAGTCTCACCGGCTACTCGGCCATGGCCGGAGCCATTGGCGGCGGCGGCCTGGGCGACCTGGGCATCCGCTACGGCTACCAGCGCTTTTTGCCCGAGATCATGCTGGCCGTGGTGTTGGTGCTGATCTTCTTCGTGCAGGCGGTGCAGAGCCTGGGCGACTGGGCGGTGCGCAGGCTGAGCCACCGATAAAGAGAGTTTTGCTATTAAATTAATAGCTGTTGGCGCTTGTTGAGTAAGCGCTAGGTGCCGATTTCATCTGAAGTCTCTCAACCCGGCACCCGGTAGTGGTAGCCATAGGCCGTCTTGAACCCCATCGCCTCATACAGCCCCAGCGCGGGTGCGTTCTGCGCGCGTACCTGCAGGTACGCGCTGGTCGCCCCGGCCTCGGCGGCCCAGTGCAGCAGGGCCTGCACCAGTGCCCGCCCGCGTCCGCTGCCACGGTGCTCGGGCGCCACGGCCAGGTCGTACAGACCCACGGCGCCGCGCTCCAGCACGGCCAGCCCAAAGCCCACGGGCTGGCCTTGCGGGCCTTGCAGCAGTGCAAAGGCGGCGGGGTGGGCGATGTTGTTGAGCATGCGGTGGTGCAGGGCGCGGTGGTGTTGAGGCACACCGTTGGCCGCTGCAAAACCGTCCAGCCAAGCGGTTGATGGGGTGGTGCTGACGACAGTGTCGCCGTCGCGCTTGCCCACGCTGCCCAGGTCCAGCGGGCGGTGCAGGACCAATGATGGGTCGAAATGCTGGTAGCCCGCATCGGCCAGTTCCTGGTCTGCCTCGGCAGGGGCCAGTGGCGAGATGCGGAACACTGCGGGCAGCCCGTGCCGAGCATACAAGGCTGCCGCCGCCTCGCGCACGCCGTCGAACGGCGCGCCGGGCACCAGCGCGTTGACTGAGTTGGCGCGCTTGGTGTAGCCGCCCGACATTCGGAACACCCAGCCCCGGTGGAACACCGTCTGGTGCGCGGGCCAGGCGTTGAAGGCGCGCTCTTCCAGGGCGCGGATGAGCGCGATGGGGGTGGATGCAGATACAGGGGCGAAGGCGGGGTCGGTCATCACCGGGTTATACCAACTCGCCAACTGCTGGACGGTCTGTTCAGTCGGTGGAAATCTTGTTGTCCACTACCAGCTTGGCAAAGCGCGCGGTGTCGCTGGCAATCTGCTCGGCCATCTGCGCTGGGGTGTTGCCGATGGGCTCGGCGCCGATGTCGTGCATGCGCTTCTTGAAGTCGGGCGACTGGATCACCTTGACCATCTCGGCATTCAGCCGTTCCACCACCTCAGGCGGCGTGCGGGCGGGTGCGAGCACGCCAAACCAGGTGCCGATGTCAAAGCCCGCAAAGCCGCTCTCTTGCAGGGTGGGCACGTCTGGCAGCGACGAGGAGCGCTTGGCCGTGGTCACCGCCAGCGCGCGCAGCTTGCCAGCCTTGATGTGGGGTAGCACGGGGGTGATGGTGTCGAACGACATCGACACCTGTCCACCCAACAGGTCGGTAGTGAGCGGGCCGCTGCCTTTGTAGGGCACATGCAGCACGGGCGCGCCGATGGCGGTGGAGAACTGCGTGCCGATCAGGTGCTGCGCCGTGCCCGCGCCGTTGGAGCCGTAGGAGTATTTGTCGGGCGCGGCCTTCACCAGGGCCACCAGCTCTTTCACGTTCTTGGCCGGGTTGGCTGCGCTCACCGTGAGCACATTGGGTACCAGGGCGACGGTGGTGATGGGGGCGAAGCTCTTTTGAAAGTCGTAGCCAAGTTTTTTGTACACGCTGGTGGCAATGGTGTGGTGTACCGCGCCCATCAGCAGCGTGTAGCCGTCGGCCGGGGCCTTGGCCACGTAGTCGGCGCCAATGGTGGCGCCTGCGCCGCCCCGGTTCTCCACGATCACTGGCTGGCCCAAGGCCGTGCTCAGCTTCTCGCCCAGCGAACGCGCCAGCACGTCGGTGGTGCCGCCCGCTGCAAAGGGCACGACGATGGTGACCGGCTTGGCGGGCCAGGCCTGCTGCGCGTGGGTGGCCGTGCCGGGCAGCAGGCAGGCGGCGGCTGCTGCAAGCGCGAGGGCCATCAGCGGGCGGCGGGGAAGGGTGGAGGGGAAGGGGGTAGGGCGGTTCATGGTGTGTCTCCGATAGGGTTGTGTTCTGTTCGCTGGGGTATTTGTTGTGATACTGATATGCGTTCAAAAATACAGATCCGTTCACTCTGAGCCTGTCGCAGCGCCGCGCGAGACTTCGACAGGCTCAGTCCGAACGGTTCTTGCCTATTGAACGCAAACTGGTATGAGTCGGCCGGGTTCAGGCCGCTTTGAGCGCGGGGGCGCTGCTGAGCAGTGCGCACACCGCATCGGTCACCTGGGCCGTGGTGGCGGTGCCGCCCAGGTCGCGGGTGTGCAGGGCAGGGTTGGCCGTGACCTGTTCGATGGCGTGCATCACCTGCTGTGCCGCAGCCGCCTCGCCCAGGTGCTCCAGCAGCATCACCACCGACCAGAAGGTGCCGACGGGGTTGGCCAGACCCTTGCCCATGATGTCGAAGGCCGAGCCGTGGATGGGCTCGAACATGCTGGGGTAGCGGCGCTCGGGGTCGATGTTGCCGGTGGGCGCAATGCCCAGGCTGCCCGCCAGCGCGGCGGCCAGGTCGCTCAAGATGTCGGCATGCAGGTTGGTGGCGACGATGGTGTCGAGCGTGGCGGGGCGGTTGACCATGCGCGCCGTGGCGGCGTCCACCAGTTCCTTGTCCCACTGCACGTCGGGGAACTCCTGGCTGACCTGCGCGGCGATCTCGTCCCACATCACCATCGCATGGCGCTGGGCGTTGCTTTTGGTGATGACGGTGAGTTGTTTGCGGGGGCGCGATTGCGCCAGACGGAAGGCAAAACGCAGGATGCGCTCCACCCCCACGCGGGTCATGATGGACACGTCGGTGGCCGCCTCGATGGGGTGGCCCTGGTGCACGCGGCCGCCCACGCCCGAGTATTCGCCTTCGGAGTTCTCGCGCACGATGACCCAGTCCAGGTCCTTGGCTGTGCAGCGTTTCAGGGGGGCGTCAATGCCTGGCAGGATGCGCGTGGGCCGCACGTTGGCGTACTGGTCGAACCCCTGGCAGATCTTCAGGCGCAGGCCCCACAGCGTGATGTGGTCGGGGATGTCGGGGTCGCCCGCTGAGCCGAACAGGATGGCATCCTTGCCGCGCAGGGCATCGAGGCCGTCGGCGGGCATCATCACGCCGTGGGCACGGTACCAGTCGCCGCCCCAGCCGAAATTCTCGAACTGGAACTGCAGGCCGGGGTTTTGCGCGCGGAGCGCCTCCAGCACTTTCTGGCCGGCGGGAATCACTTCCTTGCCGATGCCGTCTCCGGGAATGGTGGCGATGTGGTAGGTGGTCATGTGGATGCTCTCTTGGTAGAAAAGTCGGGCGATGGATGACCGAAAGTTAAGCCCTGGGCGGCCCTTTGGCGCGGCGTGGGAGTGAATTTGTTATTAACTATCGGTTAACAGTGCCGCTCAAAAGTGGTATTTGTGATTTCTTGATCTGGGTTGGGGTGCTTGTGCAGCGCCCGGTTATGGTTATGGTGCGGTGCTTGCCACCATCTGCCCATCGCGCTATTTGCCTTGCCCATGACACTGAAACCATCCTCGCGCTTTGACCTCTTGTTGTGCATGGCCACTGCGCTGGCGGTGCCGGGGGGGTGCGCGCTGGCTGCGGAGCCATCGGCACCGGCCGAATGGTCGTTGTCGGCCGACGGCGCCTATGTGCTGGACCTGCGCGCCAAGCTGGCCTGGCCGCGCTGCGTGGAGGGCATGCGCTGGACGGGAAAAACCTGCACCGGCGAGCCCCTGCTACTGGACCGCGCCGAGGCCACCGCGCTGGCCACCAGCCGCTGGCAGGCCGAGGGCATCGGCTGGCGGCTTCCGCGCGCTGCCGAACTGCAGCGGCTGGTGGACAAATCCCTCTCGCCGCCGGGGCTTGATCCCCGGCTCTTTCCGGCGGCCCCCGGCCAGTGGCACTGGTCTGCCACGGCCAACGTGAGCGCGCCCAGCGTCAACCAATACAACTACGGCAACATCGCGCAAAACAGCAGGCGCGATGGTGCCCGCCAGGCCGCCCTGATCAACGGCTGGGCCGTAAATCTTTCCACCGGCGAGGCGCGAGGCGACGCCGCGCGGGCCAGCAAGCTGCCTGTGCGGCTGGTGCGGCCACAGGCGACGGATGGCAGCATGGCCCGGTAGGCGCTTGTTGGTCGCCGGTTGCGCGACTTGTTTTCTATTAACTTGAAATTGACAATAATCGGCTATGGCCCGACTCATCAGCCCTGCCGATCTGGATTTTTTTCTCGCCCTGGCCACCGCTTGCTCGGTGAGCAAAACCGCTCGCGAGCTGGGCATCACGCCCGCCGCCGTCAGCAAACACCTGTCGCAGATGGAGGCGCGCCTGGGTGTGCCGCTGTTCAACCGCACCACCCGCAGCATGGGCCTGACCCCCGAGGGCGAGGTGTACCTGGGCCATGCGCGCAAAATTCTGGGCAGCATTGGCGAGATGGAGGACCAACTGCTGGGCGCCAATACGTCGCCACAAGGGCTGCTGCGCGTGAACGCCACCCTGGGCTTTGGCCGCAGTCACATTGCCCCGCTGGTCTCTGAATTTGTGCGCCAATACCCGCAGGTGGACATTCAGCTCCAGCTCTCCGTCAACCCACCGCCCAGTGGCGATGACGCCTACGACATCTGCTTTCGGTTCGGCAACCCGCCAGACAGCCGATCGATCGCCCGCCTGATCGCCGCCAACCGCCGCATCGTGGTGGCATCCCCCGCCTATCTGAAGAAACACGGCGAGCCCCAGACGCCCGCAGACTTGGCCCGGCACAACTGCATCGGCATCCGCCAGGGGGACGAGGCTTACGGGCTGTGGCGTTTTGCCAGCACCAGGGGCAAGGGCCGAGGCAAGACGGAATCCACCGAGAGCGTGAAGATTCGCGGCAACCTCACCACCAACGATGGCGGCATCGCCGTGAACTGGGCGCTGGACGGCCACGGCATCCTGCTGCGCGCCGAGTGGGATGTGCAAAAGTACCTGCAGTCCGGCCGCCTGGTGCAGCTATTGGCGCAGTACAACAGCCCGGATGCCGATATCTACGCGGTCTATGCGCAGCAGCACCGCACTTCACTGCGGGTCAAGACGTTTCTTGATTTTGTGGTGGCGGCTTCGAGGGGATGAAGAGGGGCTTGTGTGCTGAATAGGCCGCGAGGTTTTGCAAAGCAAGCCCCGTTCTTCCAGCGCGTGATGTCTTCGCAAAACACGGTGCGGGTCAGCCCCCCGTGATGCGGTAGCCTCCAACGAGGATGGCTCCCGTGATGCTCAAGATGCAGCCGACGCCAATGCGTGCATGCAAGCGATCGAACTTTGTATAGCCAACCATGTCCCCGGCGTTGAGGCATTGAAGGCGGCGGTGAACCGTGTAGGCAGCCACAGAGTTCACCACGACCGCAGTCAGGCCCAAGCTGACCTTGAGGTAAAGCAAAGGGTCCCAGGTCGCGTGGCTCAACAACAAGCCGCCCGTGATCAGCGTCACGATGATTGCCGGGATTTCTACGAAACGGTCTATATAAGCGTGGATAGCCGCAAGGCTGCTTTCAAGGGGCGGTCGTTTTTCCAACGCAATCTCAAGCACGGCTTCGGTGGCGACACAGCCAGCCCACATGCCGATGGTGATGAGGTGGACAAACAAGATAGCGGTCATGTGGGCCTCTTCGGATTCGTTCTTATGGCGAACAAAGACATGGTATCCCGTGTGGCTTTGTCTTGGGTTTCTGTCTGAAAATCAGCGATCCGAGACGCCGGTGCGCGGGAATGATGGGGGTTGTGCGCACGTTCCTGAGCAGTGCGACGGTGAATTGCGGCGGTAGTCACTGACCAAACCATGGGTCATTTCTACGTGGCAGCATGCGATCAGTTTCTCCTTGAGCAGGGCGCGGCCTCGTGCGGCCCTGCTTTTGATCGCAGACACCGATACCGCCTGCCTTGCCGCGACGGAGCGCATCGTCTCGCCTTCGAAATCGGTCGCTGCAAGCGTGTCCTGGTAGATGGCAGGAAGCTCGGCGAGCAATACCCTCAGGCAACTTGCGACTTCAGCATGAAGCTGCAGGTCTTCGGAGTCGTTGATGTCCGGGGTGTTTTCGTCGATCTCTTGGGTGGGATGGCCGGTGGCGCGAAAGTAATCAACCAGCGTGGTTCGCGCAGCGGCGAATATCCAGCCAGTCATGTTGTTGATCTGGCGCCCCGCGCGCTTTGAAGCCAATGCCTTGACGAAGACTTCTTGAAGCAGATCTTCCACTTGCGCTGCATCGGAAACGCGCCTGCGCAGATAACTGCGCAGGCTGCGCTGCAGTCGGGAAAAGACCGCACCCAAGTCTTCGGCGGACTGCTGTTCGCCTTCAGCCACAGCACGCAGCCTGGCCTTGTGCCGCATCCTGGGGAACGCAACAGGCTCCAGGCTCTGCCGAGTCACTATTGGATACACGCAGGGGCGCGCAGCAGGCCCCGGACTGCATGGCGGTGTCTTCCCCAAAGGCCAATGCATCGGACATTGTGAGGAAGTGCTCCCATGCCATGCCCTGCGGGTCGATGGTCCAGTGTTTTTCACTCTTGGCATAGCAGCAGGCGGCTTCGCCTTGGTCTATCGTGGCGCCTTCAGACGCATCGTCTGCCAACGCTTTGAGATCAGCCAGTTCTTCAGGGGTCTCGGCCTGCATGCCGAAGTGATTCACGCCAGATGCATGTCCGCGGGAGGAAATGGCAAAGTTCAATCGCGGGTCTTCGAGCATCCACTTGGCGTAGTCTGGCCGTTGCTTGGACGGCGGCTGTCCAAAAAGCTTGCTATAGAAGACGATGTTGGCGGGGAGGCCGTCGACAGCGACGTGTACGTGAAAGCGTTTCATGGGGTGCTCCTATCAAGGTGGAAAGACACATCGCATTCGATGCCCTTGTATAGACGGAAGACTTCACAAATGGTCGCAAACAGGAATGTACCTGTCGCACCCCTGGCGGTTGTACTGATCCAAAACGCAAGCCTTTTTTGGGGATTGCAGGCAAAGCGCAACGCCACCGGCGCAGCGGCACACCTGCGTTTGTGTATACCTAGATTTGGATAATTTTGCTATATTTTTAATAGCTATTTGCGCAATGTAGTAAAGCGCTGGGCCTTATTTTTATTGAAATTTCAAGAGGGTAGTTACGACGGTACAACCCCCTGCAGCGCCGATACTGTGTGTATACGTTGCATTTTTTCCGCTCGCCGATGCGCTTGATCGCACAAGAATTTGGAGACACCCCACCATGACCCTGCCGCTGCACCCTCTGGACGCCGACCTGTTTGCCCGCGCATTGCCGTTGCTGGACGACGAGTGGCTGGCCCGCGACCCAGACCTGGCGCCCGTGCTGCCCACCGTGTTGGCGCGCAATGTGGGGCAGGACTGGCACAAGGCGGGCACGTTTCGCCACCACCTGGTGGGCGTGACGCGCACCCTGACCGTGTGGCAGCAGCCGCGCGATGTGCGCCTTTTGGGCCTGCTGCACAGCGTGTATGGCAATGCGTTTGTGGACCTGGTGAAGTTCGACCCCGCCAAGGAGCGCGCCCGTGTGCGCGAGATCGCAGGCGAGTCGGCCGAGCACCTGGTGTATCTGTTTTGCACGCTGTCGCGCACGCAGTTCGTGCAGAAGGTGCTGGCCCATGCGCTGGAGGCCGATGGCAGCCTGGTGCTGCAAGGCAAGGACGGCAAGGACCATGTGCTCACGCCCTACGAGGTGGCGGCCTTCATCATCGTGAGCATGGCCGACACCATTGAGCAATGGTTCAGTTGGCAGGACGAGGTTTTTTCGCGCTTCCCTGAGGTGCAGCACCGCGACCAGAAGGTCCATTGGGCGGCATCGCTGTGGCCGGGGCCGATGCGGCCGTCGGGGCGCATGGTGCACCAGATCAATGCGCTGGGCAAAGCGCTGCAGCATCCGGGCCTGAAGGATGTGCTGCCCATGCCGCCGGTGTTTGCGCATTGCTCGCAGCATCTGTCTGCGGCCGATGAGGCGGCGGCCACCTCGCTGTATTGGTCCGTCATCCAGCAAGACCAGCCCCTGGTGGACCTGGACGTGGCCACCAGTGTGCTGGAGAGTGCCGTGCGCCACAACCCCTGGGTGGGCGAGCCGCAGATGGTGCTGGCGCAGTTGTATCTGACGGCCGGGCGCAAGGACGAGGCCAAGGCCGCCGCCCAGAGCGCGCTGCATCTGCTCAGCGCCTGGGGCAATTCGTGGGACAAGCGTGTGCAGTGGGATGCCTGGGTGGCCTGGACACGCATCCTGCTGCAGGGCGCAACGGTGGAGGGCACCTGGCCGGAGCGGCTGGATAAATTGAACAACGTCGCCCTGCGAGGCTGAAGGCAGCGTATGAATAGTTTGTTATGCGATTGGGTTGGAACGAAATAAGAACTTATTCGTTTCTGTTTTATCGGGAAAACCCTAGGATGCATGCATCTCTCAACGAAAGGGTTTCCCTGTGAACAACAAGCGCCTCCTCCTGCAATCCGCCCTGGCCCTGGCCGCTGCTGCGGCTTTTTCCACCGGCGCCATGGCGCAAGACAAGCCCCTGAAAGTGGGCGTGACGGGCGGCCCCCACGCGCAAATCTTCGAACAGGTGAAAAAGGTCGCCGAGAAGGACGGCCTCAAGATCCAGATCGTCGAGTTCAGCGACTACGTGCAGCCCAACGCCGCGCTGTCTGCTGGCGACCTGGACGCCAACAGCTACCAGCACAAGCCTTACCTCGACGCCCAGGTGGCCGACCGGGGCTACAAGCTGGTGTCGGTGGGCTACACCGTCAACTTCCCCATTGGCCTGTATTCCAAGAAGGTCAAGAAGCTGGAAGACCTGAAGGAAGGCGCCAAGTTCGGCATCCCCAACGACCCCACCAACGGCGGCCGCGTGCTGCTGGTGCTGCAAGACAAGGGTTTGATCAAGCTGCGCGATGGCGCGGGCCTCAAAGCCACGCCGCTCGACGTGGTGAGCAACCCCAAGAAGCTCAAGTTCGTGGAGCTGGATGCCGCCCAACTGGCCCGCTCGCTCGATGACCTGGACGCTTCGGCCATCAACACCAACTTCGCGCTGTCGGCGGGCCTGAACCCCGGCAAGGACGCGATTGCGCAAGAAAACGCCAAGAGCCCCTACGTCAACCTGATCGCCGTGCGCGAGGCCGACAAGGACAAGCCCTGGGTGGCCAAGCTGGTCAAGGCCTACCACTCGGACGAAGTGAAGAAGTTCATCCAGACCGAGTTCAAGGGCTCGGTGTTGCCCGGCTTCTGAGCCTGGGCGGGCCGCGCCGCTGTGCCGTGTGTTGCGCGCAGGGTGCAGCAGCGGGCATCCGTGGCACTTTGAACGGGCTCTGAGGCGGCTCACCGCCCATCCGTTCGGGTTGAGCTTGTCGAAACCAGGGCGCCTTTCTCTGGCAGCCCTTCGACTGGCTCAGGGCGAACGGGGCCCTGTGGCCCTGTGGTTCGTGTCGTCAACCATTCAAAAATGATAGCTGCTAGCGCTTATTCTGCATGCGCTAGAGGCTGATTTGGCGTGAAAAAAGAAGAAACCCGGCGCAGGGCCGGGTTTCAGGGTGGGTGGCAGAGCAGGGCTGCTGCTTATGCAGCTTGTACGGCCTGCGCCACGCGGGCCTGGTTGGCGGCCTCGCTGACGTGGGTGGCGATTTCACGCTCGGCGGAGGCCAGGGCGGCCACCTTGGCGTCTGGGCCCATGGCGACACCTTCGGCGCGCACAAAACGCACGTCGGTGATGCCGAAGAAGCCGAACACCACCTTCAGGTAGCTCTCCTGGTGCTCCATGGCCTGGCCGCCTTCGCTGCTCGAATACACACCGCCACGGCTCGATGCCACGATCACCGTCTTGCCACCGGCCAGGCCCACGGGGCCTTTTTCGGTGTATTTGAAGGTGCGGCCTGCCTGCGAGATGCGGTCGATCCAGGCCTTGAGCTGACTGGGAATCGAGAAGTTGTACAGCGGTGCGCCGATCACGATCACGTCGGCAGCCAGGAACTGGCTCACCAGCGCTTCGGACAGCGCGTTTTCATTGCGTTCCACCTCGGTGGCTGCTGCCTGGCCGGTACGAAAACCCAGCGACTGCGCCGACAGGTGCGATGGTGCCTGCGCGGCCAGATCCAGGTAGTCCACCGTGGTGCCAGGGTGGCTGGCCTGCCATGCGGCCACGATGCGGGCGGTCAGTTGGCGCGACACGGATTGTTCACCGGTGATGGCAGAGTCGATGTGAAGCAGTTGCATGAGGTTCTCCTGGGTTTTGTCGATGGAAGCCACCGCGCACCGCGTGTGGCCATGGAGTCAATTGTGGTTGTTCTCTCAATTGTTGATAAGGCAGGGAACTTGCGATAGATTGTTCCATTCGTAGGACGATTGACGGATCCGTCTTTGAACAGGCGCTCACCCCATGCAAGACCTCAACGACATGCTGTATTTCGCCGAAGTGGTGGAGCGGGGCGGCTTTGCCGCCGCGGGCCGTGCGCTCGGCATTCCCAAGTCGCGCCTGTCCCGGCGCGTGTCTGACCTGGAGACGCACCTGGGCGTGCGCCTGCTGCAGCGCACCACCCGCAAGCTCTCGCTGACCGAGGTGGGCGAGGCCTATTTGCGCCACTGCCAGGCCATGCGCGAGTCGGCCCAGGCCGCTGCCGACACCGTGGCCCAGGTGCAGACCACCCCGCGCGGCACCATCCGCGTGAGCTGCCCCGTGACGCTGGCGCAGACCGTGGTGGCCGAGCTGATTCCTCGGTTTTTGACCACCTACCCCGAAGTGCGCATCGACATGCTGGTGAGCAACCGCGTGGTGAACCTGGTGGAGGAGGGCATCGACGTGGCTCTGCGTGTGCGCCCCTCGGTGGACGACAGCGGCAGCATGGTCGTCAAGCGGCTCGACCACACCACACAAATCTTGGTGGCCAGCCCCGAGCTGCTCATCCGCCAGGGCACGCCCCAGACGCTGGAAGACCTGGCCCGGCTCGACAGCATCGCCATGTCGGCACCCGACGGGCGATCGACCTGGAACCTCATCGGCCCCGGCGGCGCGCACCAGGTGGTGCAGCACACCCCGCGCTACGTGGCCGATGACCTGCTCACGCTCAAATACGCCGCCGTGGCGGGCACCGGCGTGTGCTGGATGCCCGACTACATGTGCCAGGATGAAATGCGCGAGCGCAAACTGGTGCGCGTGTTGCCCGACTGGGCGCCCGCGCCCGCCATCGTGCACGCGGTGTTTCCCTCGCGCCGGGGGCTGTCGCCCGCCGTGCGGCGCTTTCTGGACTACCTGGGCGAGGCCATGCCGGGGCGCAGCCATCTGAACTCGCGCCAGGGCCTGCAAGAGGGGGACGGGGCGGGCATCTGATGCCCAGCTGCCAGGGGTAAAAACCGCGCGCCAACGCCGATTCGCGCAAACGAGCGCTTTTTGGCGCCACAATGCAACGAATTGCAACTGCGCGGCTGCCATTTCTTTCTGTGTGTACGGCTCACGCGGCGGCCCGGTGATTTTTTGTGACCGCTCCACACCCCATCGACCAACACATCCGGCAGGCCCGCGTGCACCCCGCCGTGCGCGCCATCGTGATCCCGCCGTGCCCCGAGTCGCTGCTGCGCCTTCAGCAGATCATGGCCGCGCCCGAGCTGGACGCTGCGGCGCTGGAGCAACTGGCCGCGTCCGACGTGGCCCTGGCCGCCGCCGTGATGCGGCTGGCCAACAGCCCGCTCTATGGCCTGGCCCAGCCTGTGCAGACCGTGGGCATGGCGCTCACGGTGCTGGGGCTGCGGCCATCGGTGGAGCTGATGTCGGCCTTTATCACCCGCAATGCGCTGCTGGTGCGCTCGCCGTTGCTCGACCATTTTTGGGAAAGCTCACAGCGCCGCGCCATTGCCTGCGAGCACATCGGCCACCAGCTCTACAACCTGGACCCGGGCCTGGGTTACAGCTTTGGCTTGTTTTGCCATGTGGGCATGCCGGTGCTGGTGAAGGCCGTGCGTGGCTATGCCAGCACCGTAACCGAGGCCTTGGCCCGCAAGGACCGCACCTTTACCCAGACCGAAAATGCCAACCACCGCACCGACCACGCGGTGATGGGCGCCATCGTGGCGCGCACCTGGCACCTGCCGGGCGATGTGGCGCAGGCGATCTGGCTGCACCATGATTTTGCGTGCCTGAACGATGAGCGTTTTGACCCCACGGCGCGCCATCTGGTGGCCTTGGGTTTGCTGGCCGAATACCTGGTCAACCAGCACGACAACCTGCCGCCCACGCGCGAATGGCTGGAGCATGGCGAGGCCTGCATGCAGCACCTGGATGTGACGCAGGACGAGTTGAACCACTGGATCGACGAGCTGCACCCTGCCTTTGAGGCGGTGCGGTTTTGAGCGGTTTTTAAGGCGCTGCGTCAATCAAATCTGCAATGCGTGCGTAGCCCTGCTGTCTGGCAAGCTGGGCGGCGTTCAGGCCGTCGCGGTCCACCAGGGCAGGGCTGGCGCCCAGGGCCAGCAGCTTCTGTGTGGTGGCTGTCTGGCCGTTCATGGCCGCGAGCATCAGCGCTGTTTTGCCCGTGCCGTCGCGGGCGTCAATGGGCGCGCCCTGGGCGATCAGGTTTTCTACCTGCACGGTGTTGCCTGCACGGGCGGCTTGCCGCAAATCGTGCGGCAGCGAGGCGCCGAGGTTTTTGTGGACTTGGGGGGCTACAGCGGCCTGGGGCGGTGATGCCAGCCTGTCGGCGGCAGATTCTGTGGGCACGGCGGAGCGCTCGCGCGCGGCAGCGCGTGGTGCAGAAGGCGCAGCGGCCATGGGGGCATCCGGCGGTGTTGCGGGAGAGCCTGAGAGGGCTCCGGCCTGAGTTTCTGCATCGGCGATAGTTGGTGCAGGTGTAGGTACCGACACCCGTGCCGGGGCCGTCTTGGCCAAGGGGCTGGCCGCTGGGGCGGCCGTGTTGCGAGCGCTGTCTGACAGGCCGGCCGAAGGGGCTGATGGCGCCGCCGAAGTGGCTTCCTCGATGGGGGCCGCCGAGTGCGCAGGGATGGGCGGTGCGGCAGGCGGTGGTGCCGGTGGTGCCGGTGGTGCCGGTGGTGCCTCAGCGTGGCGCTGGCCAAACGCGGTGTCTCTCTCTTCGGGCGTTCCGCGCTCGAACTGCAGCATCAGCAAGCCGGTCAGGCCCACCACGGCCACGGTGGCCAGGGCCGAGATCTTCCAGCGCGATTGGTTGGCGGCGATGCGGGCAGTGGGCCCGGCGGGCTGTGGTGCCGGGGCGGAGGTTGCAGCCGCTGCCGCCAGCATCCGCGCATGCGCGCGCACGGCGTCCTTCACCTGTGCGCCGGGGCGGGCGCCTTCCAGTTCGCTGGCTTCGTGGTATCGCCGGACCAGTTCGTCGTCCTGCGCGCTCATGGTACGAACTCCTGTAGCTGTTGGCGAAGGCTGGCCCGCGCATAACGCAGGCGGCTCTTGGCGGTTTCAAAATTTACGCCGGTGGCTTCGGCAATGTCCTGCACGCTGAGGTCGCCCTCGGCCTGCAGCAAAAACGCATCGCGCTGCTCCTGGGGCAACTGTTCCACGGCGGCGATCAGGGCTGCAGCCTGTTCGCGTGACTGCAACTGCCGCACCGGCCCGAACCCGGAGTCAGCCACCAGCGTGTCCGCCAGGCTGCGGGCGTCATCGTCGCTCGCGTCCAGGCTGGTGTGGTGTTTGGCGGTGCGCAAATGGTCCACCAGCCGGTTGTGCGCCAGGGTGAACAACCAGGTGCGGAATTTGGCTTTGGCCTCGTAGCGGCCCGCATGGCGCGCCACGGCAAACCACACGTCCTGCAGCAAATCGTCCGCCACGGCCTGCACCTTCACGCTGCGGAACACGAACCGCCACACCGCCAGCTCGTGCCGCCCGTACAGCACATCGAACGCGCCCAGGTCGCCCCCGGCGTAGCGTTGCATCAGCGCTTCGTCGGTGTCGTCGGCGTTTTCGGGGGTGGGGGCGGCAGGCACCTGGGCATTATGCGAGGCCCCCATTGCTCACCAACGGTTCCCAAAGAACCGGGGCCTGCAACATCTACCTTGGATCAGGCACATAAGACAGGTTGTCCGACTGCGGAAACGCGCGGGGCACCGGCAGTCGCGCCACAGGCTCGCGGATCACTCCGGCGGCGATCAGGTTCACGCGGCTGTCGTAGCGGATGCTGATCACTTCGTTGGGGCGGTCTTGCAGGCGCGTGAAGGTGGTGTGCGAGACAACGGAGGTTTCGCGCTGACCGTGCGCCGTGCCCAGCCGGGCAGACGGCATGGGGGCTGCCTTCGCCACGCTGTCCGCCGCCGCCGACCGTTCGGACGCATCTGACTCTGAAGACGGTGCGGGTGCCGCTGCGGCGGGCGATGCGGGCTCTCCGCGCAGGCGCCCGAGGCCATTGTTGCTCTCACGGAGCTGGCGATCTGACTCAAGCGTGACGGAGGGCGCTGGCAGGGGCTGTTGCTCGCGGAACAGCGCCACCCCAATCACCCCCACGTTCGCGGGCCGACCGGTGCGGCTTGCGTAAGAGTTGGCAATGCTCGCGAACTCGAAAGCCGCGACTTCACTTTGGCTTTTGCGCCAGCCGGTGATCTGATAGCGCTCGTAGGCCGAGAACACATAGCCGCGCTGGTCCCAGGCGGCGGTTTCGCCGCTGAGCACGTTCACGCCGTCCACGGAGGGCACGGCCAGCACCCGCTCCCCCATGCGGTTGCGCACGGTGATGGCATAACGCGCGCCAGGCCGGCCAGCCACCCAGTATTCGCCCTTGGCATAGTGAACCTGCAGCGCGGCGCCGGTGTCGCGGTCCACGATGGTGACATCGGCCAGGTTGCCAATGGCCTGGGCGGGTAGGCAGGCCAGGCCCAGCAATGCAGCCAGCGCAGTCAGGGCGGGGAGGGTGAGGGGAAAACGGGGTTTCATGGCAGCTCCATCAAAAAAAGTGGTGGTGCTGGGTGAAACGAACGGGGCGGGCGGATGGGGTTAAATCGGGCGAAATTTTTTGCCCGCGACCCACCAATGGCTGGAAATTGGTGGTTTTTAGATGATTTGGCGATTAAATAACAAGAATTAAGTCGTTTGGGTTTTAAAGCGGGGCTCGCAGAATGCCAGCACTGTGACTTCCACCCCCTCCATCATCATCGTCCCCGGCTGGCGCGACTCGGGCCCCGGACACTGGCAAAGCCTGTGGGCCGAGCGCTTGCCGCATGCCCGCCGCGTGGTGCAAGACGACTGGATCACGCCCATCCGCTCAGCCTGGGTCGGGCAGCTTGAAAAAACGGTGCTGGCAGCCCCGCACCCGGTGGTGATCGTGGCCCACAGCCTGGGCTGCATTGCCACCACACACATGGGCGCTGAGGCAGCGGGCCGGGTGTGCGGTGCGCTGCTGGTGGCCCCGGCTGATCCGGAGCGCCGCGCCGTGCTCAGCGACTTTGCGCCCGTGCCCTACGCGGCGCTGCCCTACCGCAGCATCGTGGTGGCCAGCAGCAACGACCCCTTTTGCCCCATCCGCCTGGCGGGTGCCTATGCGCGGGCCTGGGGCAGCGAGTTTGTGCGCATGCAGAACGCAGGGCACATCAACATCGACTCGGGCCATGGCGAGTGGCCCCTGGGCTGGGCGCTGCTGCAGTCGCTGCAGGGCGAACCTGGGGCGCGGCCACAAGCCGCTGTGCAAACGTCCTCCGCCCTCGCGATTCCCTGATCGCTATATTTTTTATAGCTGCTTGCGCTTATTCATCAAGCGCTACGGCCTATTTTGTTCTATATTCCAAAAACTGATTATTTAACAAAAATATATTCTTTTGAGTTTTAAGAGAGGCTGCGCACAATGCGCTATCTCCAGCATTTTTTTGGGCGACAACACCATGACTTCTTTGAAAATCAAGACCCTTCTGGCCTCCGTGGCCCTGGCCGCCAGCGGCATGGCCACCGCCCAGAACTCGCTGCTCAACGTGTCGTATGACGTGGCCCGCGAGTTCTACAAGGACTACAACGCAGCCTTCGCCGCGCACTACAAGAAGACCACCGGCCAGGACGTGAAGATCGACCAGTCGCACGCGGGCTCCAGCGCCCAGGCACGCGCCGTGAACGACGGCCTGGCGGCGGACGTGGTGACCATGAATACCACCACCGACGTGCAGTTTTTGGCCGACAACGGCGTGGTGGCCAAGGACTGGCGGCAGAAGTTCCCCCACGACGCATCGCCCACCGCATCGACCATGCTGTTTTTGGTGCGCAATGGCAACCCCAAGAACATCAAGGACTGGGACGACCTCATCAAGCCCGGCGTGCAGGTGATCGTGGTCAACCCCAAGACGGGCGGCAACGGCCGCTATGCCTACCTGGCCGCCTGGGGCGCCGTGCGTGAAAAGGGTGGCACCGACGCCCAGGCTGCCGAGTTCGTGGGCAAGCTCTACAAGAACGTGCCTATCCTGGCCAAGGGCGGGCGCGACGCCACTGCTACCTTCTTGCAGCGCAACCAGGGCGACGTGCTGATCACCTTCGAGTCCGAAGTGGTCTCCATCGACCGCGAGTTCGGCGCGGGCAAGGTCGATCCGATCTATCCGTCGGTGAGCGTGGTGGCCGAGAACCCCGTGGCCGTGGTTGAGCGCACTGTAGCCAAGAAGGGCACGGCCCAGTTGGCCAAGGCCTATCTGGACTACCTGTACTCGGACGAAGCGCAGGAGATCGCCGCCAAGCACGCCATCCGCCCCCGCTCGGAGGCCGTGCTCAAGAAGCATGCCGACACCTTCAAGCCACTCAAGCAGTTCACGGTGGCCAAGTATTTCGGTTCGCTGA
The DNA here is from genome assembly GCF_027492855.1 of Acidovorax sp. Lineage (GTDB taxonomy): Bacteria > Pseudomonadota > Gammaproteobacteria > Burkholderiales > Burkholderiaceae_C > Acidovorax. The sequence goes on along the minus strand of NZ_JAPUDY010000050.1, from coordinate 41,643 downwards.
CCGAAGCGCAGAAGGTGCACTTCAATGACGGTGGCCAGTTCGACAAGCTCTACGCGAAGTGAACAACCCCCTGAGGCGCTGCGCGCCTTCCCCCTTCTCTCGAATGACTGCGCAATTCGGGAAGGGGGACACCGCCAGCGCGGCGGTCTTTGCTTGGGGCGCGCCAGTTTCTGTCGGCGGTGTGCAATAAATAGCTTCCTATGAATAACAACCAAGGTGCCCGCCGGGGCCCTAAACGGGTGCTGCCCGGCTTTGGCCTCACGCTGGGCTACACGCTGTTCTACCTGAGCATCATCGTGCTGATCCCGTTGTCGGCACTGATCTTCAAAACCTTTACTCTCACCTGGGAGCAGTTCTGGGCCGCCATCAGCGCACCACGTGTGTTGGCCTCGTACCGGCTTACCTTTGGGGCCTCGTTTCTGGCGGCGCTGGTCAACCTGGTGTTTGGCCTGCTGATCGCCTGGGTGCTGGTGCGCTACAAGTTCCCCGGCAAGAAGATCGTCGATGCGCTGGTGGACCTGCCATTTGCACTGCCTACCGCGGTGGCGGGCATCTCGCTCACTGCGCTGCTGGCCGGCAATGGCTGGGTCGGCAGCATCCTGGAGCCCATGGGCATCCAGTTGGCGTTCAAGCCTGCGGGCATTGTGATTGCGCTCATCTTCATCGGCCTGCCGTTTGTGGTGCGCACTGTGCAGCCCGTGCTGGAAGACGCCGAAAAAGAGCTCGAAGAAGCCGCCACCTGCCTGGGCGCCACGCGCCTGCAAACCTTTACCAAGGTCATCCTGCCCTCCATCACCCCCGCGCTGCTCACCGGCTTTGCCATGGCGTTCGCGCGTGCGGTGGGTGAATACGGTTCGGTCATCTTCATCGCTGGCAACATGCCCATGGTTTCTGAAATCACGCCGCTCATCATCATTGGCAAGCTCGAGCAATACGACTACGCGGGCGCCACGGCCGTGGCGGTGGTGATGCTGATCATCTCCTTCATCCTGCTGCTCATCATCAACGCGCTGCAGGCCTGGCAGCGACGCCACGCGGGGGCGCCAGCATGAGCGGCGCCAATTCCCGCACCGTGCGCCGCGCGCGAGCAGGCACCACCGAGGCACCCTGGGTGCGCTACACGCTTATCGGCGTTGCGCTGGCCTTCATGCTGCTGTTTTTGGTGCTGCCGCTGGCCGCTGTGTTTGCAGAGGCGCTGCGCAAGGGCTTTGGCGCGTATCTGGAAGGCCTGCGCGAGCCCGATGCCTGGTCGGCCATCAAGCTCACGCTGATCACCGCACTCATCGCCGTGCCGCTGAACCTGGTGTTCGGCGTAGCGGCCGCCTGGTGCATCGCCAAATACGAGTTCAGGGGCAAGGCGTTTTTGACCACGCTGGTGGACCTGCCGTTCTCGGTATCGCCCGTGGTGGCGGGCCTGATTTATGTGTTGATGTTTGGCGCGCAGGGCTGGTTCGGCCCCTGGCTGGCCGAGCACGACATCAAGATCATCTTTGCCATCCCCGGCATCGTGCTGGCCACGGTGTTCGTGACCTTCCCCTTCATCGCCCGCGAACTGATCCCGCTGATGCAAGCCCAGGGCAATGACGAGGAGCAGGCCGCCATCGTGCTGGGCGCTACCGGCTGGCAGACCTTTTGGTATGTGACCTTGCCCAACATCAAGTGGGGTTTGCTGTACGGCGTGATCCTGTGCAACGCGCGGGCCATGGGTGAGTTCGGCGCGGTGTCGGTGGTGTCGGGCCACATCCGGGGCCAGACCAACACCATCCCGCTGCACGTCGAGATTCTCTACAACGAATACCAGTCGGTGGCGGCGTTCGCGGCGGCATCGCTGCTGGCCTTGTTGGCCTTGGTCACGCTGGTCATCAAGACCATAGCCGAACACCGCAACGAGCAGGCGCAGAAGGCTGCCGCCGAATTGCCGCCAGAACGCCCCGCGCCCGCTGGCGTGTGAAGGAAAAAAGAACATGAGCATTGAAATCCGTAACGTCAGCAAGCAGTTCGGCGACTTCCAGGCCCTGCGCGACGTGAGCCTGGACATCGCATCGGGTGAACTCATCGCGCTGCTCGGCCCCTCGGGCTGCGGCAAGACCACGCTCTTGCGCATCATCGCGGGGCTGGAAACCGCCGACGTGGGCACCATCCACTTCAGCGGCGAAGACACCACCGACGTGCACGTGCGCGAGCGCAACGTGGGCTTTGTGTTCCAGCACTACGCGCTGTTTCGCCACATGACGGTGTTCGAGAACGTCGCCTTCGGCCTGCGCGTGAAGCCTCGTAGCGAGCGCCCGAGCGAGGCGCAGATCAAACAGAAGGTGATGGACCTGCTCAAGCTCGTGCAGCTCGATTGGCTGGCCGACCGCTACCCCTCGCAGCTTTCGGGGGGCCAGCGCCAGCGCATTGCCCTGGCCCGCGCCCTGGCGGTGGAGCCCAAGGTGCTGCTGCTGGACGAGCCCTTCGGCGCGCTCGATGCCAAGGTGCGCAAGGAACTGCGCCGCTGGCTGCGCCGCCTGCACGACGAGCTGCATGTGACCAGCATCTTCGTGACCCACGACCAGGAAGAAGCGCTGGAAGTGGCCGACCGCGTGGTGGTGATCAACCAGGGCCGCATCGAGCAAAGCGGCTCGCCCCAGCAGGTGTGGGACCAGCCCGCCAGCCCGTTTGTCTATGGCTTTTTGGGCGACGTGAACCTGTTCCACGGCCGCGCCCACGAAGGCCTGGTGCATTTGGAGGGCATGCAGCTTGACTCGCCCGAGCACAGCCAGGCGCAAAACGCCAAGGCCTTTGCCTACGTGCGCCCGCACGACCTGGACGTGGAGCGCTACTCCCCCGGTGCGGGCCTGGACGCCGAAGGCCGCCCCCGTGGCATCGTTGCCCAACTGAGCCGTGCCATCGTGGTGGGGCCGATTGCGCGCCTGGAACTTATTCCGACCCAGGATCACAAACCAGCGGACAATGCGTCCCCAGACCCCTTGATCGAAGCGCAGATCCCTGCGCAGCAGTTCAAGGAAATGGGCTTCAAAGAGGGCGAAACGCTGGTGGTCACACCACGCCGCGCTCGCGTTTTTCTGGATCACGCCGCTGGAATTTGACTCCCCCTGAGCCGCTGTGCGTCTTCCCCACTGAGGGGGACATACTCGGTGGACTGGCATAGGGCGTGGCGGTTTTGTGGGCCATGGCTATTGAGAATGAGGAAGAAGGAATGAATTGGTTGACTGCGGCGCCCCGCCGCACCCTCGCGCTCATCAGCGCAGCCTGCGTGGCCATGCTGGCGTTTGGCATGTACCTGCAGTACGCGGTGGGCTTGGAGCCATGCCCCATGTGCATCGTGCAGCGCTATGCTCTCATTGGTGTAGCGATCTTTACAGGCCTGGCAAGCGTCAGGGCCAAAAAAGGTTGGTGGATGAGCTGGGCTGTGCTGGCCCTGGCCGCCTCGGGCTTCGGCGCCTTCGTGGCTGCCCGCCAAAGCTGGCTGCAGTGGTATCCCCCTGAAATCGCTACCTGTGGCCGTGACTTCTACGGAATGATCGAAAACTATTCCCTAAGCCGCGCCATTCCCATGATTTTCCGGGGCTCGGGCGACTGCACGGCGATCGACTGGACGTTTCTGGGCGGCTCGATTGCCAACTGGTCGTTTGTTTGTTTTGTGGGGTTTGCGGTAGTGCTGCTGGCGCTGCTGGTGCGAGCGTTGAAAGGTGGTAACCGGGGGGGATCGGGCTACTCGATGGCTTGATGCTTTTGGCCCGGACTGATACAAGGCGCTCTTCGGAGCGCCTTTTGTTTTTGGGCGGACAGTGATGACTGTGTGATATTGATTAGTTCATTAAAACCGCTCTTTGCAGCCAATGGTGATTGCAAATAGTTTCTTTTTCGTGAATGAGCCTTGCCACCCAATAGGCAGAATGGCATGTCCGGTAAATTGCCGATGGCATCGAAGTTAATCAACTGTTAACCATAGACCCGTAAGGAGGGAATAACCATGAATCTCGTCGAGAACAAAATGGCCGCCATTCTCCATAACACCTGGTGGGTGCTTCTGCTGCGCGGCTTGGCCGCGATCGCATTCGGTGTTCTTACCTGGGTTCTGCCGGGAATCTCGCTCGGCGCGCTGGTGATACTTTTCGGGGTCTATGCCTTGGCGGATGGCATTCTCGGTGTCTGGGCCGCCATTGCAGGGCGCAAGGAGCATGAGTCCTGGTGGGTGCTGCTTCTGTGGGGGCTGCTGGGTATCGGTGCCGGGGGGCTGACTTTCGCCGCCCCCGGGGTTACCGCACTGGTGCTTTTGTTCTACATAGCGATCTGGGCGATTGCCACGGGTGTGCTCCAGATCGTGGCCGCAATACGCCTGCGCAAAGAGATCGAGGGTGAGTGGTGGCTCATCCTTGGCGGGCTCGCTTCTGTCGTGTTCGGCATTCTCCTCGTGGCGCAGCCGGGAGCGGGTGCCCTTGCCGTGCTTTGGTTGATTGCTGCCTACGCCATCTTCTTCGGCATTCTCCTCGTGATGCTGGCTTTCAAGGCGCGCAAATTCGGAAGCCGGGCCGCCAGCGCGTAAAGGCGCGATGAGCCTCTCACCGCGTCACGCCCTGGTCGCCACGCCGCAAGCAGTGCGAGTGCCACGGCAAGACGCGGACACGACGTCAGACGGGTTTTGTTGGCAGCTCTAATTGTCTGCGCGCAACGGAAATACCACCCCTTGTGTTCCATCAACCCACGCAGGCAGCTTGTGCATCACGTCGGCAAACAGTGGTGCAGCCACCCATTGCGCCAGCCAGGCCTGCAAACGAGGCCACGGCTGTGCCGCCCACCAACCCGCATCAATGCCCGCAAACTGGCGCACAAAGGGCGCAATCGCCATGTCGGCCAGCGTTGCGTGGGTGCCGAACAAATAGGGCTGGATGGATAGCCGTTCGTCCAACGCGCTCAGCCAGGCCACTGCCTTTGCGCGTTCTGCGTCGATGTCTGCATCGGGATAACGATTCGGGTACTTGCACCGGTCCAGCGCTTGCTTGAAGGGGCCATCGCATTCTGCGATCCATGCCAGCATCTCTTCCAAGTTGCCCTGGCTCGGCGTGAGCCAGCCTTCCGGGTCGCGCTGCGCCAGCGCCCACAGCATGATCTCCAGGCTTTGCTCCAGCACCTGACCGCCTGGCAGCACCAGCACGGGCACTGCGGCCTTGGGCGAGGCCTGCAGGAGCCCCTGCGGCTTGTTTTTGAGCACCACTTCGCGCAGTTCGCAGGCCTGGCCGCTCACTGCCAGGGCCAGTCGGGCGCGCATGGCGTAGGGGCAGCGGCGGAAGGAATAGAGAACGGGCAGGGCGGTCATGGCTTGCGCGGTGCGCCGGGTTGGCGTGCCCCGATATGTTCTTCGCCACGCTGTGCTGCCAGCTGCATCTGCCGTTCACGCTCCGCCAGGGCGCGCTCCTGCTCAGGCGTGCGGGTGCCGTGGCAAAACGAGCAGCTCACACCCCGCACGTAATGGGGCGACGCCAGTTCCGCCTCGCCCAGCGGCATGCGGCAGGATCGGCAGAGTTGGTGGTGGCCCGGCGCCAGGCCGTGGCCGACAGACACGCGCTCGTCGAACACAAAACAGTCGCCATGCCAGCGGCTGTTCTGCTCGGGCACGGTTTCCAGGTATTTGAGGATGCCGCCTTCGAGGTGGTACACCTCATCGAACCCCTGTGACTTGAGGAAGGCGGTGGATTTTTCGCAGCGGATGCCGCCGGTGCAGAACATGGCCACGCGCGGCTTGCCTGCCAGCGCGCCGCCCGGTTGCGATTGCTGCGCCACCCAGGCGGGAAACTCCGCAAAGCTTTGGGTGTGCGGGTTGATGGCGCGCTCGAAAGTACCGATGCCCACCTCATAGTCGTTGCGTGTGTCCACCACCACCACGCCGGGGTCGTCAATCAGCGCGTTCCAGTCTTCGGGCTTCACATAGGTGCCCGCATTGCGCGCGGGGTTCAGGCCCGGTACGCCCAGGGTGACGATCTCGCGCTTGAGCCGCACGCGCATGCGGTAAAACGGCATGCGCTCTGCGTGCGCCTCTTTGTGCTGCAGGGCAGCAAAACGGGCATCGCTGCGCAGCCAGGCCAGCACCGCGTACACGCCACTGGGCTCGCCTGCGATGGTGCCGTTGATGCCTTCGGGCGCCAGCAGCAGCATGCCGCGCACGCCGTGGGCATCGCACAGTGACTGCAAAGGCCCTTGTAACGCGGCAAAGTCTGGCAGATCCACGAACTGGTAGAGGGCTGCGGTGAGAAAGCGGGGGGTGACCGGGTCCACGAAATGGGCGAGTTGAAAGGAAAAGAGTGATGATAAGCGTCGCCTTTCGTTACGATGCGGGGTCGCCAACGCTGTATCCAAGGTGGTCGCATGAGCAAGGAATCCACTCTCCATCTGTTCCGCAGGCTCGAACAGCTCAATGGCATCGGTGCGGCGCTCTCGCGCGAACGCGACATCGACCGACTGCTGGAGAACATCCTGGAGGCCGCCAAGACCATCACTTGCGCGGATGGCGGCACGCTCTACAGCGTGACGGAGGACCAGTCCGCCCTCAAGTTCGAGATCCTGCGCACCGACTCGTTGAGCATTCGCCTGGGGGGTACCACGGGCAAGCCTATCGACCTGCCGCTGCTGCCCTTGCGCACAGCCGATGGCGCGCCCAACGACTCGCTGGTGGCTGCGCACGCGGCCATTCACGACTGCACGGTGAACATTGCTGATGCGTATGGCGCTGCGGGGTTTGATTTTTCGGGCACGCGCGATTTTGATGCACGCACGGGCTACCGGTCGCAGTCGTTCCTCACGGTGCCGATGAAGAACCATGACCGCGAACTGATCGGTGTGCTGCAGCTCATCAATGCGCGCGACCCTGAGACGGGCGAGGTGACCACGTTCTCGCAGGCGGACCAGAGCCTGGCGGAGTCGCTGGCCTCGCAGGCAGCGATTGCGCTGACCAACCGGCTGCTCATTACGCAACTGGAGCGTCTGTTCGAGTCGTTCGTGAACCTCATCAACCTGGCCATCGACGAAAAATCGCCCTACACCGGTGGCCACTGCCAGCGCGTTCCAGCCCTCACCATGATGTTGGCGGAGGCGGTGAACGCCACCACAGAGGGCCCGCTGGCGTCGTTCAGCATGAGCGACCGCGACCACTATGAGCTGAAAATGGCGGGGCTGCTGCACGACTGCGGCAAGATCACCACGCCCGTGCATGTGGTGGACAAGGCCACCAAGCTGCAGACGATTTTCGATCGCATCGGTTTGCTGGACACGCGCTTTGAGGTGCTCAAGCGCGACGCCGAACTGGCCGCGCTGCGCCGCCAGTTGGCGCTGCGCCCGGTGGTCAGTCCGCGCGCTGAGGGGCAAGAGCTGCAGGGCCTGCAGCAAGAGATTCAGGGCCTGGAGGACGACCGCGACTTTCTGCGCCGCTGCAACGGGGGCACCGAGGCGATGCGGGCCGAAGACCAGCAGCGCGTGCGTGACATCGCCACCATGCGGCGCTGGCGCAACCCCCAAGGCGTGCAGACCAGTTTTCTGACGGCCGAGGAGGTGGAGAACCTCACCATCCGCGCAGGCACGCTGACCCAGGCCGAGCGCGACACCATCAACTACCACATCGTCGCCACCATCAAGATGCTGGAGACACTGCCCTGGCCCCGGCACCTGAAGAACGTGCCCGAATACGCGGGCGGCCACCATGAGCGCATGGATGGCAAGGGCTACCCGCGTGGCCTCACGCGCGAACAGATGTCGGTGCAGGCGCGCATGATGGGCATTGCCGATATCTTCGAGGCGCTGACGGCGGCAGACCGGCCCTACAAAAGCGGAATGGCTTTGTCGCAGGCGTTGGCCATCATGTGCCGGATGCGGGACAACGGGCACATCGACCCCGACCTGTTCGAGGTGTTTGTGCGTGAAGGGGTGTACATGCGCTACGGGCTGGAGTTTCTGGAGGCGGAACAGGTGGATACGGTGGACATCGGGGCGCTCGGCTTCGTGTAAACGTGCTGCGGGTGGCATGCTCCAGAGGGTCTGCAGACCGGCCACCACAGAATGATGCATGGGCGACGCGCGTTCTCTGTCTGGCTCAATTAACATATAGAAACGTTTTGGGTATTTGCCAAACCCGTGCCACGACCGTTCTCGAAGGACCCGCTTGCTGACCTCCCGGTTTCGCACTTCAGTGATCCACAGACTCTCCCTGTCCATATGGGGGTTGTTTCTTGCGTTGGTGATCCTCCTCTCGCTGCTCGGCTACGTGGCAATGAGGGGGGTCGCCGATCGGGTCGTGCCGCTCGTCATGGGCCAAACGGTGGCGCTGCGCGCACAGGCTGTGGAGGGGCTGTTCGTGCAGGCGGAGCAGAGCGTCCGGCAGGTGCAGCAGGATCTGTTGGTGCGGCTGCGCAGCGTTGATACCCAGGCGGCATTGCGGCGCTTTGATGTACTTTTTGCGCGCGGTCAGGACGGGCTGTGGCGGCTGCGGCCGGACAAAACGGACCCGGTCAATGCGCCTACGCTGTATCTGCACCACGGCCCCGACGGGCCGGATGAATCCACCCGGTTGCGCGCAGTCGTCAGCTACGACCTTCTGAAGGAGCGGGGCCCCGCACTGGCGCCACCGTTCTTCTCGGCCTACATGGATTTTCTGGAAGACGGGCTGATGGTTTATGCGCGCGGCATCGACTGGGGCGGCGGGGCCACCGCAGACGCCAGCAATGCCGACTACCCCACCATGCGCGGATCGGACCCCTTGCGCAACCCCGTGCGGCGCCTGTTCTGGACGCCGGTGTATTTCGACCAGCAGGCCAAGGCCTGGATGGTGTCGGTCATCAAGCCGCTGGACTGGCAGGGGCGCTGGGTTGGGACGATAGGGCACGACCTGTCCGTCGAAACCCTGATCGAAGCCGTGGCGGCCAGCCGTGACAAGGAGGGCGTGCAACTGATTCTGAGCGCCAACGGCGACCTGATCTCCCACCCCGATCTGCGAGACCGCATTGCTGCTGCGGACGGCCAGCTTCAGGTGGCGAGCCTCAAGGACCCTTTGCTTGCACAGGTGCACCGCATGGTGACGGACGCGGGCACCGACCATGGCGCGGGCCTGAGCCCGGACGGCATGCAGTGGGTGGCGTGGTCGCGCATCCGGGGGCCGGGCTGGTACCACGTCTATCTGCTGCCGCAGTCGCGGGTGCATGGCATGGTGATGTGGGGGCTGTTGGGCCTGTGCGCCATCGGCGTGCTGGGCTTGGTGCCCGTGTTGTGGTCGATGCGCCGGCTGGTGAACAGGCTGGTGGCCCGCCCGCTGCTGCGCCTGACGGAGGCCGTCGATACCCTGGGCCAGGGCAAGACGCCTAAGCCCGTGGCCCTGGGCACTGCGGACGAACTGGGCCGCCTGGCCAAGGCTTTTGACGAGATGGTGTCCGAGCTTGTCCAAAAGCGCGCCATGGCGGCCGCGCATGCACAGGCCCTGCAGGCTGAGGTGGACGAGCGGCGCCACACCATGGTGAGCCTGGAAGAAGAGCGCGCCCGCCTTTTTGCGCTGCTTGGCGCCATGAACATGGGCATCCTCTTCGTCACTGCTGAGAACCTGGTGACGTACTGCAATCCCGCGTTTCTGAAGATCTGGCGCATACAAGGCGATGGGGCATTGTTTGTCGGTCGCCCGGCCAACGAAATCTTTGACGCGGTGGGCCATGGGACCGCGTCTTCCAAGGCCATCGCGAGCCATGCGCGCGAGGTGCAGTTGAAGCCAGATTTGTTCAGTCGGCTTGAGATGGAGGTGAGCGACGGGCGGACCCTGTTGCTCGCCTCGCATCCCGTGCACGACAGCGACAGGCGCTGCATCGGAAGGCTCTGGATTCACGAGGACGTGACGCGCGAGCGCCAGACGGCCGCTCAGTTGATCTATCTGGCCGAGCGCGACTCCCTCACGGGTCTGTACAACCGGCGACGGTTCGAGGACGAGCTGCTGCGCTTCTTCAGGGGCCAGGCGCGGCATGCCCGCACGGGTGCCTTGCTGTTCTTTGATTTGGACGAGTTCAAGGCCATCAACGACACGTTCGGCCACCGTGCGGGCGACTCGGTGCTCGTGCGTGTTGCCGACAACGTCCAGGCACTTGTGCGCCAGACGGAAACCCTGAGCCGGTTGGGCGGCGACGAGTTCGCGGTGCTCATGCCCGAGGCCTCTGTGGAGGACGCGCAGCACCTGGCCGAGCGCATCGTGCGCGCCATTTCACAGGAGCCGTTCTGCATCGAAGGCCAGAGCCTGAGGCTGACCACGAGCCTGGGCATCGCCATGGCGCCGCTGCATGCCGACAATGCCGAAGACCTCGTGGCCCATGCGGATGCGGCGATGTACCAGGCCAAGCACCTGGGCAAAAACTGCTGGTCCGTTTATCGGTCCGATCACAATGCGTCGCAGGAAATGATCACGCGCCTGACGTGGAACGACCGCATCTCCAGGGCCATCGAACGGGATCTCTTTCGCCTGCACTGCCAAGGTGTGTATGACGCAGCATCAGGCAAACTGGCCCATCTGGAGGTGCTGATACGCATGCTGGACGAGGCCGATACGACCCAGTTGATCGCGCCCCGGCAGTTCATCGGCTACGCCGAGAAAAGCGGCAAGATTTTGGAGATCGACCGCTGGGTGGTGCGCAAGAGCATTGGCATGCTGGGCGCGCTGCCCCATCTTCCGGCGCTGGCGATCAATCTTTCGGCGCGCTCGTTTGACGACCCCAGCCTTCCCGCCTACATCGCCGAGCAATTGCAAGAGGCGGGCGTGGACCCCCAGCGCCTGCTGGTGGAGCTGACAGAAACCTCGGCCGTGTCCGACCTGCGCGATGCGGAGCGCTTCATCGACGCGCTGCACCGCACCGGGTGCCAGGTGTGCCTGGATGACTTCGGCACGGGATTCGCGTCCTTTGCCTACCTCAAGCACTTGAAGGTGGACGTGCTGAAGATCGACGGGATGTTCATCCGCAATCTCACGCGCGAGCAAGACAACCAGGTGTTTGTCCGCGCCATCATCGACGTGGCCCGTGGCCTGGGCAAGCGCACGGTGGCCGAGTTCGTCGAGAGCCAGGAGATCTGGGACATGCTCAAAACGCTGGGCGTGGACATGGTGCAGGGCTACCACCTGGACCAGCCGCAGGCCGAACATCCAGCGCTGGCCGTCCCCACGGCGTAGAGACTTGTGCTGGCACCAGTGGCAATCTTTGTTTGCTATTAATTTGATAGTTTTTAGCGCTTGATGGATAAGCGCTGGAGCCCAGTTTCTATCAAATACCGCCAGTGCTCTCCTCCGCCCTGGCTTGCACCATGAGCCAGTCTCGGAAGGCGGCCATGGCCCCGGTGGCGGGCCGCGACTGCAGCCGCGTGAGCCAGTAGGCGCCCCGGTGCAGCTCTTGCGCGAAAGGCTGTACCAGCCGGCCCTGGCGCAGTTCGCGCGTGAACATGCGCACCGGCAGCAGCGCCACGCCTGCGCCCTGGGCTGCCGCCTCGGCCAAGGTAAGGGATGAGTCGAACACCGCACCGCGCACCACAGGGCAGGCGGCGCCTGCGGCCTCGAACCATGCGGCCCATTCATCGGTGCGGTAGCTGCGCAGCAGCGGTTGCCGCGCCAAATCGGCCGCCGTGTGCAGGCCGTGGGCCAAGGCCGGGGTGCACATCACCGACATGGGTGCGTCCATGACGTGCTCGGCATGGGTGCCATGCCAGGCGCCATCGCCAAAACGGATCGCGAAGTCCAGCCCTTCGCCCGCCATGTCCACCCGATTGTTGTGCGTGAAGAGGCGCAGGTCCACAAAAGGGCAGGCCTCTTGAAAGCCGCGCAGCCGGGGCAGCAGCCAGCCCACGGTAAAAGTGCCCACGGCGCCTATGGTGAGCACCTCGCGCGGGCGGGTGTCGCCCAGTTTTTCCAGGGCGCGTGCCAGGCTGGCGAACGACTCCGCCACCACCGGCAGCAGCGCTTGCCCCTCGTCCGTCAACGCCAGGCCGCGCGGCAGGCGGCGGAACAGCGGCTTGCCCAGGCGGTCTTCAAGCTTGCGGATGTGCTGGCTCACGGCGGTCTGGGTCACGTGCAACTCCTCGGCCGCACGCGTGAGGTTCAGGTGGCGTGCCGAGGCTTCGAATGCGCGCAGGGCATTGAGCGGTAGATGCATAAGTTTTTCTGGGGGCTGGCGGCAATTATTGTCGATGGTGCTTGGGGCTTGATCTCCGTATCGTTCGGGCCTTGGTTCTACTTGTCCCTTCATCTCTTCATCTCTTATGCAAAGACGACAGTTTTCCTTGGGTTTGATGGCCGTCACCGCCATGCCTCTTTGGGGTTGTGCGGCTGCCAGCAAGGCAGCAAACCAGGACGCAACGGCTCGCCAGTGGAATGACACCCTGGCTGGTATCGAACGCACCGCCCAGGGCCGCCTGGGCGTGGCCATGCTGGACACCGGCTCGGGCCTGGCGCTGGGCTGGCGCCAGGACGAGCGTTTTGCCATGGCCAGCACCTTCAAGGCCGTGTTGGCCGGTTGGATGCTGGCGCTGGTGGACCAGGGCAAAGAGCGACTGGACGCCCGCGTGCACTACGCGGCGGCAGACGTGGTGGCGTATTCGCCCGTGAGCGGCCCCCGCGCAGGCGATGGGGGCGGCCTGACGGTGGGCGAGCTGTGTGCCGCCACCGTGAGCCTGAGCGACAACACCGCCGCCAACCTGCTGCTGGCGCGCCACGGCGGCCCGGCCGGGTTCACGGCCTTTGTGCGATCACTGGGCGACGGCATCACGCGGCTGGACCGCAACGAACCCGCGCTCAACCAAGCCAAGGTGGGCGACCCGCGCGACACCACCACGCCGCTGGCCATGCTGTTGACCCTGCGAAAGCTGGTGCTGGGCGATGTGCTCACCGCCACCTCGCGCGCGTGGCTGCAGCGCTGGTTGGTGGAGACCAGCACCGGCGACAAGCGCCTGCGCGCGGGCGTGCCGGGCTGGAAGGTGGGGGACAAGACAGGCACGGCCAGCGACAGCGGCACGGCCAATGATGTGGCGGTGCTGTGGCCTCCGACCGGTGGCGCCCCGGTGCTGGTGACTTGCTACCTCACGCGGTCTGCTGCCAAGCCGGAGCAGCGCGATGCGGCCATTGCGCAGGTGGCGCGGGCTGTGGCTGCGGCGCGCCAGGGGTAGCCTGCCTGCGGGGGTGTTGACCTGGTGCGGGCCTTGGTTGGTGGCCGCCCCCAAACCGTTCGGGCTGAGCCTGTCGAAGCCTTGCACGCACGCGGCAAGCCCTGGCTTCGACAGGCTCAGCCCGAACGGCTGTGTGGTCTCAGAGTCCGGTTCTTCAGAGCTTCTTGACCAGCACCTGGCTGCGCCGGTCCCAGTTGTACTTGCGTTTGCGCGCATCGGGCAGCCAGTCCGGGTCCACCGGCTGAAAACCGCGCTTGATGAACCAGTGCATGGTGCGCGTGGTCAGCACGAAGATGCTGGTGAGCCCCAGAATCCGCGCGCGCTGTTCGATGCGCTTGAGCAGTTTTTCGCCGTCGCCCGTGCCCTGGCTTTGCGGCGACACGGTCACGGCGGCCATCTCGGCCGTCTTGGCCTCGGGGTAGGGGTAGAGCGCCGCGCAGCCGAAGATCACGCCGTCATGTTCGATGATGGTGTAGGTGGCGATGTCGCGCTCGATCTCGGTGCGGTCGCGCTTGACCAGCGTGCCGTCCTTCTCGAACGGCTCAATCAGCTGCAGGATGCCGCCCACGTCGTCGATGGTGGCCTCGCGCAGCTCTTCGAGCTTTTCGTCGATCACCATGGTGCCGATGCCGTCGTGCACGTACACCTCCAGCAGCAGCGAGCCATCCACCGCAAACGGCAGGATGTGGCTGCGCTCCACGCCCGCCTTGCAGGCCTTCACGCAGTGCTGCAGGTAAAAGCCCGTGTCGGTGGGGTGCTGCGCGGTGGGCAGCGTGGCCAGCAGGGCCTGGGCTGCGGCCAGCGGCAGCTCGGTGTCGATGGGGTTGTCCTCACCATCGGGCTCGCCCGGCTGCATGCGGATGCCGGGCACCTCGGTCAAGAAGATCAGCTTGTCGGCGCGCAGCTCAATGGCCACGCTGGTGGCCACCTCTTCCATGGCGAGGTTGAAGGCCTCGCCCGTGGGCGAGAAGCCGAACGGAGACAGCAGCACCAGCGCGCCCATGTCCAGCGTCTGGCGGATACCCGCCACGTCCACCTTGCGCACCAGGCCCGAGTGCTGAAAATCCACGCCATCCACAATGCCCACGGGCCGGGCCGTGAGGAAGTTGCCCGAGATCACGCGCACCGTGGCGCCCGCCATGGGCGTGTTGGGCAGGCCCTGGCTGAAGGCGGCCTCGATCTCGTAGCGCAACTGCCCGGCGGCCTCTTGCGCGCAGTCAAGCGCTACCGAGTCGGTGATGCGGATGCCGTGCGAATACTTTGCTGCATGCCCTTTGGCCGCCAACTGCTCGTTCACTTGTGGGCGAAAGCCGTGCACCAGCACGATCTTCACGCCCATGGCCTGGATCATGGCCAAGTCCTGCGCAATGTGGTGCAGCTTGCCCGCCGCAATGCCCTCACCCGTGAGCCCGATCACAAAGGTCTGGTTGCGGAACTTGTGGATATAGGGCGCCACCGAGCGGAACCAGGGGACGAAGGTGAAATTGAAAACGGCGGACATGGGCGGTGGAGAGCGGTGGAGTGGCCTTGGAGCGTGGGAAAAACGGTCAACAGCAGGCGGCTACGCGGGGCCGCCAAGTCGCGCATCATAAGCATGCAGGGCTTTCGCTGTCTGGGGCTTGCGCAGGTTCGCCCCCGGTTTGTTGCTGAAACGCCGCCAGCCGGGCCGCAAAAGGCTCCAGGATCAGGGTTTCATCAGGCCCCGCATGGGTTGCCACCGCAATGGCCACACCACTTTGGGCCATCAGCGCCTGCATCTCGGGCTGGGCGATCATGCCGTGGTCCGTCAAAGCCTCCACCAAGCGGGTGAGGGCGCCACGGTGCTGGCGCAGCAGGGCGCTGGCGCGCTGGTATTGGGACTGCAGCAGTTGCTCGATGGCAGCGTTGCTGGGTTCCACGTCGGTGTTGAGGTGGTTGTCCAGCTCCACCGTCACGTCCGTGCGGGACAGGCGTGTGCCAAAGCCATGGTGGCGGATGTAGCGCGCAGCTTCGGCCGTGACCTGCTTGTAGTCCTGCTCGGCCCCGGTGGTGCAGGCCATTTCGCCAAACACCAGCTCTTCGGCCACGCGGCCCGCCAGGCCTACGCACATCATGTCCAGCGCGTTCTGCCGGGTGGTGACCTTGAGCCCTGCAAAGCTGTTGTAGCCGCCTTCGAACGAGGCGATGTTGATCTTCACCTCTTGCGGGGCTTGGCCGAACAGCAGGCAATAAACGAGCCCGTGGCCCGCTTCGTGCACCGCCAGCAGCGCGCGAAAGTCGGCATTGGCGCGCTGTTTGATGCGGTTGAGCTCCAGCGTGACGGCAAACTGTGCCTGCTGTACCTCGCCCTGGGCGTTGGTGCCGCGCACCAGCAGGTGGCGCTTGTCTGCTGCCAGCGTGATGCCAAAGCTCTGCGCCAGCGGCAACTGTTGCTCCAGCACCCACAGCGCTGCGTTGACCAGGTTGGCGCTCAGGATGGCGTGCACCGACGAAAACAGCGGCCGCGTGCCCTGTGCGGGGAACACTGCGTTGGCATACAGCTCATCGTGCACGTCCTGCCCGATGGCGAACTGCACGCCGCACTGGGCGGCAATGTCGTTGCAATACCGCGCACACAAGTTGCGGATGAGCTGTTCGTACGTGGCCTTGTTGAACGAGGGATAGATCACATGCTCGTTGCCCAGGCGGGCGATCTGCTCGGGTTTGAAACGCTCGCCCAGTGCCTTCTTCACATCGATGAGCGAGAGCTTGCGTGTGAGGCGGTGGAAGATGTCGGCATCGGTGTCGCAGTCTTCCACGCGCTGGGCGGTCTCGTGGTACATCTCGTCAAGGTTGCCGCAGACAAACACCAGCAGCTTGCTGTAGTCGGTCTCCCACGACGACAGCGACTGCTGGAACCGCGTGAACAGCGTCTGCACCTGTGCGGGCGGCCACTGCATGATCTCGGCCAGGGGCTCCGAGAGCTTGAGCATGCGCTTGAGCTCCAGCGCGTCCCAGGCGTCGAGCTGAAAGCGATAGGGCTTCTTGCCTGCGCGCTCGTCCTCGTTGTCGTCGGCCCGTTCGGCTTCGTAATGTGCGTCGGCCAGCTTGCGCTCGATGTTGGTGAGGGCGCTCAAAGCGGGCGGCAAGCGCCCGTCGGAGAGCAGCGTCCACACGTCCTGGTAGCGCTCGACTTTCACGTCCTCGCCCTTGCGGTCGATGGTGCGAAAGCGCTGGAACTCGTCCAGCACCAGCATGCCCGGTGCGCCCTCGTGGATGCCGGAGTCGCCCAGCATGCCCGAGATGGACGAGCTGCGGTAGCTTGCGCCGTGGCTGAAACCGTCCATCTGCACTTCCACAAAGCGGTCGTAAAAGCCCAGCAACTGCGCCAGGCGCCGCGTAAGCTGCGTCTTGCCGGTGCCGGTGAGACCCCACAGGCAGACGATGACGGGCCGGGTAATGAGCTCTGGCAGCACATACCAGGCGCGGATGGCATCGATCACGCGGTCGATCACGTCGTCAATGCCAAACAGCTCGGCCTTGAGCTGCGTGGCGGCCAGCGCCAGTGCCTGCTGGCGCTGGGCCAGCAGCTCGCGGTGCGCCATGGTCAGCGTGTGCCGCTCGTGCGGCGTGTTGTCTTGAAGGGTTGAAAGGTCCATGGTTTTTACTCGTTGGCTTCAGTCGTTTTCGGTGAAGCGGGATGTCTGTATCGCCTTGCGCAGGGCGACGTTGTCCGCGCGGCGCTGGGCCCCACGGGTTCGGATGTGCTTGCCTGCCGCACTCGACAGGCTGCGCTGGGCCAGCGCGGCGGCCACAGGGTTTCGGGGCGGGCCCGAGGCTTCGAGCCGTAGCACCAGGGGCTGCTTCATGCGGCGCAGCTTTTTGATTTCACCCTGGGCGTAGGCCCGAGACAGTTTTTTGGCACTCATGTGCACTCCACAAACAAAAAACCCCGGCGAAGGAGCCAGGGCTTGCGGAGCGCGCGTCAGTTAGGTGCGCGGGTGCTTTTTGCCGTGGCTGGACTTGCTGCGAATGCACAGTCCAGCCGGGGCGGTGGACTGTGGTCAGGCGGGTGTGAAATACGAAACCGACATGGGATGGACCTCCAGTGCTTTCTTTCGGGGCGGCCAATGTGGCCAGTGCTTAGGTGCCGAAAGGAAGAAGGCGCAATTTTGGCGATGTGTGCAGCGCATGGCAAGCGCGCACAAGGGTTAAAGCGCCCATCTGTCGCGCCAAACGCACAGCGCGGCCCGATAATTGCGCCCCATGTCTTCTCCCGATCAGCGGCCGCCAGAGCCTTCTCCTTCCCCGTCGTCCCGCCGCGCTTTCACCATCGAGTTCCCCGAATCCCTGCCTGTGTCGGGCAAGCGCGACGAGATCATGGCCGCGATCGAGAAGCACCAGGTCATCATCGTGTGTGGTGAAACGGGGTCGGGCAAGACCACGCAGTTGCCCAAGATTGCGCTGGCACTGGGCCGTGGCAAGTGCAATGCCAAGCCCGGCCAAAAAGGGCAACTGATCGGACACACCCAGCCGCGCCGCATCGCGGCCAGCAGCGTGGCCAAGCGCATTGCCGAGGAGCTGAAAACCCCGCTGGGTGATGTGGTGGGCTTCAAGGTACGGTTCCAGGACCGCCTCTCGCGCGATGCGTCCGTCAAGCTGATGACCGACGGCATCTTGCTGGCCGAGACGCAGACCGACCCGCTGCTCAAGAATTACGACACCATCATCATCGACGAGGCACACGAGCGCAGCCTGAACATCGATTTTCTGCTGGGCTACATCCGCCAGATCCTGCCGCGCAGGCCCGACCTCAAGGTCATCGTCACCTCGGCCACCATCGATGCAGACCGGTTTGCCAAGCACTTCGAGAGCGTCAAAGGCCCAGCGCCCGTCATCATGGTGTCGGGGCGCACCTTTCCGGTGGAGCAGCGCTACCGCCCGTTTGAAGAAAGCCGCGACTATGGCCTGAACGAAGCCATTGCCGATGGCGTGGATGAACTCTGGCAAGGCAATGCGGCGGGCGACATCCTCGTCTTTCTGCCCGGCGAGCGCGAGATCCGCGAGGCCGCCGACCACCTGCGCAAGCACCTGTCGCACCAACCCGTGATGCGCAACGCAGAGGTGCTGCCGCTGTTTGCGCGCCTGTCGCAAGCCGAGCAGGACCGCATCTTTGACGGCCACACGGGCCGGCGCATTGTGCTGGCCACCAATGTGGCCGAAACCTCGCTCACCGTGCCTGGCATCCGCTATGTGGTTGACGCTGGTACGGCGCGCGTCAAGCGCTACAGTTTTCGTAGCAAGGTGGAGCAGCTGCTGGTGGAGCCCATCAGCCAGGCCGCCGCCAACCAGCGCGCGGGCCGTTGCGGGCGCGTGGCCAATGGCATCTGCATTCGCCTGTATGACGAGGCCGACTTCAACAGCCGCTCGCGTTTTACCGACCCCGAAATTCTGCGCAGCTCGCTCGCAGGCGTCATCCTGCGCATGAAGTCGCTGCACCTGGGCGATGTGGTGCAGTTCCCCTTCATCGAAGCGCCCTCGGGTCGCGCCATTGCCGATGGCTACCAACTGCTGGCCGAGCTGGGTGCGGTGGACGACGCCAACGAGCTGACCCCCATGGGCGTGGAGCTGTCGCGCCTGCCACTCGACCCCCGCGTGGGCCGCATGATTCTGGAAGCGCGCGACCGCAAGGCGCTCGACGAAGTGCTGGTGATTGCCAGCGCTTTGAGTGTGCAGGACGTGCGCGACCGGCCTATGGAGGCCCAGCAGCAGGCCGACCAGGCCCACGCCAAGTTCGACGACGACAAGAGCGAGTTCAGCGGCTACCTCAAGCTGTGGAAGTGGATCAACGAGGCCCGGGGTGGCGCGCCCAGCCTGCCGTCGGCCCGCGCGCAAAAGGCCATGGCCGCGCAGAAGGCGCCTTCGCAGGCCTATCTGCCGGTGGAGCGGCGCGGCGGTGCGCCCGTGGCTGCATCGGCACCCGCAGCCGTGCCCGCCGCTACCCACAAGCTCAGCAACCGCCAGTACGAGCAATTGCTGCGCCAGAACTTCATCAGCATCCGCCGCCTGCGCGAGTGGCGCGACATCCACACCCAACTGCTCACGGTGGTGACCGAGCACAAGTGGCAGATCAACACCCAGCCCGCCAGCTACGAACAGTTGCACCTGGCCATGCTGGCGGGACTGCTGGGCAATGTGGGTGCCAAGGGCGATGAAGAAGACTGGTACCTGGGCGCACGCGGCATCAAGTTCTACAAACACCCCGGCGCCCACCTGAACAAAAAGCCCGGGCGCTGGATCATCGCGTCGGAACTCGTGGAAACCACGCGCCTGTTCGGCCGGGGCATTGCGGCCATCGAGCCGCAGTGGCTGGAGCAGATGGGCGGGCACCTGCTCAAGAAGCAACTGCTGGACCCGCATTGGGAGAAAAAGTCCGCCGAAGTGGTGGCGCTGGAGCGTGCCACGCTCTACGGCATCGTGGTCTACAACAACCGCCGCGTGAACTTCGGCAAGGTAGACCCGCACTCAGCGCGCGAAATTTTCATCCGCGAAGCGCTGGTGGGCGGCAACTGGGAGACCAAGCTGCCGTTTCTGGCCGCCAACCAAAAGCTCATTGCCAAGGTCGAAGAGCTGGAGCACAAGTCGCGCAGGCAAGACGTGCTGGTGGACGACGAACTCATCTATGCTTTTTATGACCAGCAACTGCCGCCCGAGGTGTGCAGCGGCCACAGCTTTGAGGCCTGGTATCGGGATGAAAGTAAAAAGCAGCCCGACCTGCTCAAGCTCACCCGCGACGAGCTGATGCGCCACGAGGCCGCAGGCATCACCACCAACGCGTTTCCGCGCACGGTGCGCCTGGGCGGGGTGGATTGCGCCGCCAGCTACCTGCACGAGCCTGGCGACGCGCGCGACGGCATCACCGTGACCATTCCGCTCTTCGTGCTCAATCAGGTGAGCGACGAACGCTGCGAATGGCTGGTGCCCGGTATGCTCAAGGACAAGATCCAGGCCCTGCTCAAAAGCCTGCACCAGCGCCCGCGCAGCCGTTTTGTGCCACTGCCCGAGTCGGCCACGCGCCTGGCGGGGCTGCTGGGCGCACCCGAGCGTTTTGGCACGGGCAGCCTGACGGATGTGTTGCTCAAGCAGGTGCGCGACGAGACCTCGCTCGACGTGAAACGCGCTGACTTCAAGCTCGACATGCTCAGCCCCCACCTGTTCATGAACTTCCGCGTGGTCGATGAACATGGCCGCCAACTGGGCCACGGCCGCAACCTGGGCGCGCTCAAGGCCGAATGGGGCGCCAAGGCGCGCGGGGCATTCCAGGCGCTGGCGGGCCTCAAACTCAGTGGTGCGGCGGCAGAAGGTGAAAAATCTGAATCAAAAGTGCATCCAGCGCTTGATGGTAAAGCGCAAGCAGCTATCAAATCAGGAGTAAATGGTGCAGCACAGCCCGTTAAACCGGTCAGCACCACGCCACAGGCCCCCGCAGGCCAGCGCTACACCACCTGGACGTTTGGCGAGCTGCCCGAGCTGATGGAAATCAGGAAGGCCGGGCAGACGCTGATCGGCTTCCCTGCACTCATCGACGGCGGCGACGCCGTGACCATCGAAGTTTTCGACGAGCCCGAGGTAGCCGTCGCCAAACACCGCGCGGGCTTGCGCCGCCTGTTTGCGTTGCAGATCAAAGACGCACTCAGGTACCTCGAAAAGAACATCCCCGACCTGCAGAAGATGGCCGTGGCCTACATGCCCCTGGGTACACAAGAAGAGCTGCGCACCCAGATCATCGACGTGGCGCTGGACCGTGCCTTTTTGCTCGACCCGCTGCCCACCGACGAGTTCGCCTTCAAGCGCCGCGTGGAAGAGGGCAGGGGCCGACTCACGCTCATCGCCAACGAGGTCGCGCGCCTGGCGGGCACCATCCTCATCGAATACGCGGCGGCCGCCCGCAAGATCAAGGACACCAAAAACGCGCCCGAAGCCACGCAAGATGCGCAACAGCAACTGCAACGCCTGGTGTCCAAGAACTTCATTGCTGCCGCCCCGTGGACGCAACTGGCCCACTACGCCCGCTACCTCAAGGCCATCACCCTGCGGCTGGACAAATACCGCGCCGATCCCGCCCGCGACGCCGCCAAACTGGCCGAGCTGCGCCCGCAAGAGCAGCGCTACTGGCGCCTGGTGGCCGAACGCAAGGGCGCTGTGGACGCACGCATGCAGGAGCTGCGCTGGCTGCTGGAAGAACTGCGCGTGAGCTTCTTCGCGCAAGAACTGCGCACGCCGCAGCCGGTGAGTGTGAAGCGGCTGGATAAGCTGTGGGCGCAGGTGAATAGCTGATGCGACGGGGGGTGGAGGGTGGGCCGGGTTGCGGGCGTGGCAAGCGGCTTTGCAGCGGGAGTAGCCATGAGCAACTTCCGGTTGAACGTACGGGTTCGACTAGATTGCAGCCATGAATTTTTATGAACCGTGGCTGTCATGGTTCTTAAATTGCAAGAACACCCTTCCTCGCACAAAGGGAGGGTGTTCAGCCAACGCTCAAGAAATCTTAATGTCAGCGTCTTTGATGGCCTTGGCGATCCACTCGTAGTCGTCGTGCATCATCTTGGCAAAGACTTCGGGCGCCATGGCTGCAGGCACCATGCCCGCACCGACCATCTTGCGTTGCAGGACCGGGTTGCCGGCCGCCTCTAGCACCGTTTTCTGCAGATAGGCCAGAGCTACAGCAGGGGTGCCCGCCGGTGCGCACAGGCCGCCCCAGATGGTGCAGCGCGTGGCTTTTACACCGGCTTCGTCATACGTTGGCAGATCAGGCAAGGTGGGGTTGCGCTTGGTGTTCAATACAAACAAAGGAATGAGCTTACCGGTGTTTGCGAATTGACTGATCAGCGGCAGGGGCACCACACCAAAGTCGCCCTCGCCCTGGATCAGTGCTCGGGCTGCATCAGGGCCACCTTTCATGGGAATGGCCACGGCGTTGATGCCATTGAGCTTGCAAAAATTGTAGGCGGCCAGATGTTCGAGGGTGCCATAGCCAGGCGTTACATAAGACAGCTTGCCGGGGTTGGCGCGGCCATAGGCAATCAGCTCTTTGGCATTCTTGAAATTCGGATTCTGACTCATGCACATGGTCTCGTCCGTCTCGCCCAGGCCTGCAATCGGCACGAGTTGCTTGAACACATCAAACTTGCTGAACAGGGCCTGCGCCGAGAGAAAGGCTGAGTTGACATGGATGACGGTGTAACCATCTGCCGGCGCGCTTGAAAGTGCACCCATACCCACCACAAAACTGCCACCGGGTTTGTTGTCGACGATAAGCGGCTGGCCAAAAGTAGGCTGCATGGTTTGCGTGAGCCAGCGGGTGGCTGCATCCGCAACGCCGCCTGCTGGCAACGGCACGATGATCCTCACGGGATGGGACGGGAATTTCTCCTGCGCCAGGACCATGCCAGTGGCGGAAAGCCCTAGCAGCGCTGTGCTGGTCTGCAGCAGTTGGCGGCGAGAAATCTGAAGTTGGGTTTTGTTCATGCTTGTCTCCTAGTGTGATTTGAATTAAAGGAACTCAGGCGCGCAGTTCGCGGCGCAGCACCTTGCCCACAGTGGACTTGGGCAGCGCGTCGATGAACTCGATGTGACGAGGGTTCTTGTAGGCGGTGAGGTTCTGCTTGCAATGCTCAAGGACGCGCTCCACCGTCAGAGCGGGATCGGACTTGACCACGAAAAGCTTGACCGATTCGCCGCTCTTCTGGTCGGGCACGCCAATCGCAGCACTTTCCAGAACGCCGGGTAACGTGGAGACCACATCCTCGATCTCATTGGGGAACACGTTGAAGCCGCTGACCAGGATCATGTCCTTCTTGCGGTCGACGATCTTGAATGCACCGCTGGAGTCCATGACGCCCACGTCGCCGGTCTTGAAGTAACCGTCGACGGTCATGACCTTGGCCGTCTCCTCGGGCCGCTGCCAGTAACCCGCCATGACCTGCGGCCCGCGAATGCCGATCTCACCGCGCTCGCCGACCGCTACCTCCTGTCCATCGTCGTCGAGGATGGCCATGTCGGTGTTGGGCACGGGAAAACCGATAGTGCCGCTCCATTGCTGGGCCGTGGGGTCGGTGACGCTGGCACAAGGCGATGTTTCCGACAAGCCGTAGCCTTCGGCGATCGGCACACCGGTGGCGGCCAACCAGCGCTCGGCCACGCCCTGCTGCACGGCGGTGCCGCCGCCCACGCACATGCGCAATTCCTTGAGGTTGATGGCATCCAGCACGGCCTTGTGCTGTGCCAGGCCACCGAACAGGGTGTTGACACCTGGCAGCACGTGAATCGGCCGACCACCGAGCTCGCGCGCTGCGCCGGGCAGGTCGCGCGGGTTGGCCACAAAGATGTTGTGCATGCCGTTGCGCAGGCCATAGAAGAGGCAGAAGGTCAGCGCGAAGATGTGGTACAGCGGCAGGAAGGTGGCGAAGCTCTTGCCCGGCAGCCACTCCAACGGCAGGCGGGGTTTGAGCCACTCACTCATCTGTAGCACGTTGGCCTGCACATTGGCGTGGCGCAGCATGGCGCCCTTGCTCACGCCGGTGGTACCACCGGTGTACTGCAAAAACGCCAGATCGTCGTTATGGATGTCCACCGGTTTGAAAGGTGTCAGGGCTCCTGCCACAAGAGTCTGACCAAACGGGATTTGCCCCGGCAACGACACGGGCTGCATGCCCGCCAAGCCCGTCCCCGCAACCACCAGACGCTTGACGGACACCTCTTCGAGCGCTTTGGCCACGGTGGGCGTGAAGGCCTCGAACACGACCAGCGTCTCGGCACCGCTGTCACGCAGCTGGTGGGCCAACTCGCGTGCGGTATAGAGCGGGTTAACGGTGACCATTACGGCACCGGCACGCAGTGTGCCCAGCGCCACCACGGCAAAAGGCAGCACATTGGGCAGCATCAGCGCTACACGGTCGCCCTTGGTCACGCCCTGGCTTTGCAGCCAGGCCGCAAAGCGACGGCTCATCAGATCCAGCTCAGCATAGCTGGTGGTGCGCCCCAGGCTGGTGATGGCTGGGCGCGCGGCGTGGCGTTGCAGCGCTTCGTCGAGCATGTGCGTCAGCGAGGCGAATGGTGCCACATCGATGTCGGTGGCGACGTGGGCGGGATAGCTCTTGTTCCAGGGTTTGGACATGTCGGGTCTCCTTGTTCTGATGCTGCGCTGCGTGTCAGGCGCCTTGCTGGATGAAGTCGGCCACACGCTCGCCCATGACGATGCAGATGGCATTGGTGTTGGTGGAGGCAATGGTGGGCATGGCTGAGCCATCGGCAACGCGCAGCCCTTCGAGGCCATGCACGCGCAACTGGGGGTCGACCACCGATTGGGCGGGGTCGCTGCCGATGCGGCAGGTGCCCACCGGGTGCCAGGCAGTGGCGCCGGTGCTGCGCAGGTAGTCCACCAGGGCTTCGTCACTGGCGCAGGCGGGGCCAGGCCGTTGCTCGTCGATCAGCCACTTGGCCATGGGGCCGGCCTGGGCGATGCGGCGCGAGAGCTTGAGCGCGGTCAGGCAAGCATCGATGTCGCGCGGGTCGGTGAAGTGGTTGGACAGCATGCGCGGGTTGGCGGCCGGATCGCGCCCGGTGATGTGGCTGGAGCCACGCGAGTGCGGACGGATCTGGAAAGAGGCGATGGTCACGCCGTCATGGCTGTCGATTTCCAGCTTGCCCTTGGAGCGATTGTTGGAGGTGGAGACCTGCTGGATCTGCAGCTTGACGTCGGCCTGGGTGCCGCCACTTTGCTCGGGCACGAAAGCCTGTGCGGTCAGGGAGTTGCTGGTCAGCGGGCCATCGCGCCGCGTGATGTAGCGCAGACCTGAGCCGATCTTGCCCAGCGGGCTGCGCAGAACACCGTTCCAGCTCACGCCCGGCTTGGTCCGGTAGGCCATGGGGCTGTAGACGTGCTCGGAGAGGTTTTCGCCGACCATAGACAGCTCGTGCACCAGCGGCACGCCAGCGGCTTCGAGCACGCGGCGCTGGCCCACACCCGAGAGCTCAAGCAGCTGCGGGGTGTTGAATGCGCCACCGCACAGGATGATCTCCTTGCGCGCATTCAGCGTCACATCGCGGCCGGCCGAGCGGGCTTCGATGCCCACTGCGCGCTTGCCTTCAAAACGGATGCGCGTGGCCAGGGTCTCGGTCAGCACCGTGAGGTTGGATCGGCCCTCGGCCGGGTCCAGGTACGCCATGCGGGTGTTGCAGCGCACGCCGTTGCGCGTGTTCATCTGCATCCTGGAGCCACCGAAGCCACCGGCGTTGTAGTCCTTGACGCGGGTGCCGACCTTGGATTCGACAATGGCGTCGAGGAAGTCGTCGGCCAGCGGGTTGTTGGACTGGAATTCGGTGATGGTCATCGGGCCCGAGGCGCCGCGGTAGGCCGAGTCGCCGCCTTTGAAGCTCTCGATCCTGCGGAACCAAGGGCGCAGCGCATCGTAGGACCAGCCCGGGCAACCGTCGGCCGCCCATTCGTCGAACAGGTGGGGTGTGCCGTGTACCCAGACCATGCCATTGACGGTGCTCGAACCGCCGGTGACCCAGCCGCGCGGCCAGTAGATCTTGCGGTTGTGCAGTTGGGCGTCAGGCTCGGTGAAGAAGTCGCGCAGGTAGATGCCGCGGCTCAGCACCTCGGCCACCCCAAGCGGAATCTTGGTCCATATGTTGGTGTCACGCGGCCCGGCTTCGAGCAGCAGCACGCTGTGCTGGCCCGATTCGGACAGACGTGCAGCGGCCGCGGCGCCGCCGGAGCCGGATCCAACCACGATGTAGTCATAGGTGTCGGTGTTCATGAGGGACTCCAACTTGTTCAGGTGGCCAGTTCGGCTTTGAGTTTGCGGGCGCCCAGACGCATACGCATGAATTGCAGGTCGGCCAGAATGGGCTGCGGGCGCTCGGCGCCAAACACGCGGCGGTCAGGCTGAACCTCCAGATCGATGAGGGTGCTGCCTTGCGCTGCCAGCAGTTCGGGCAGAGCGGCGCACCAGTCGGCGTGGTTGTCGATGCGGCGCGCGCGCGTGTAGCCGGCGCCTTTGGCCATGGCCGCGAAGTCGACCTGAGGCTCGGTGCCCGCCACGGGGAAGTTGGTGGCGCCGTTGAACTGCACGCCGTTGTTCACGACCACATGCAGGTATTGGTGCGGGTGGTTGTGCGCCACGGTGGCCAGCGTGCCCAGCTCCATGAGCAGGCTGGCATCGCCATCGAGCACGATCACGGGTACAGCAGGTTGCGCCAGGGCAATGCCCAGGCCCAGGCCGCCGGCACCGCCCATCAAGGGTACGGAGTCGATGCGGCGGGTGGTTTCGCCCAGCACATCGAGCGCAAACATGGCCGACATGGTGGACACGAAGACCGCCTTGGGACTGTGCGCGAGGCGGGCATTGATCAGGGCGGCACAGGCCGAGCCCAAGGTGAAAGCAGGAAGTTCAGTGTGCATGGTGCTCACTCTTTCTTGACGGTGTTGTCTTCAGTTCCAGGTGACGTGGCGGCCGATCAGCACTACGGCGGCGGTCTCGGCATCGCGGGCATGCGCGAAGGCCTCGGCCACGCGGGGCAGGTCAGCGTCATCTTCAACCACCCAGGTCTTCACGCCCATG
Source organism: Acidovorax sp. (assembly GCF_027492855.1). Lineage (GTDB taxonomy): Bacteria > Pseudomonadota > Gammaproteobacteria > Burkholderiales > Burkholderiaceae_C > Acidovorax. The sequence goes on along the minus strand of NZ_JAPUDY010000050.1, from coordinate 14,896 downwards.
CCGTGCAGCATGGGCTCCATCAGGCGCACCATGCTGCGACCGGACTCGGCCATGGTGTGACCGACATTGCTGGCCTCTCGGCCAAACTGGCCGACGAAGAACACCATCGGAATGCCGGCATCCAGGCACGTGGCGCGCAAGGTGTTGGCCACTTTGAACATGCCCTGGTTCTGCACCATGAGGAAAGGCTTGGCTCCCCCGATGTAAAGCCCCGTCGCGGTGGTCAGGGCCTGGTCTTCGGCGCACGCCAACACCGACTGGATGCCTGACGCTTTTTCAAAAATTCGCTCATGCAAGGCGAACTGCACAAAATCCGGCACCGTGACGGCATGGGTCACGCCGACGGCTTGAAGGGACTGCAACAGCCCGCTGGCACTGGGGCCGCCCGGTGGGTTGGGCACCAGCAGGGCGGATGGTGGGGTGGGTTGATTCATTCGATGTCTCCAGATGGTTCTCTTGCGCGACCGGCGTGGACGCGGTTTTCAGGGACTGGTGCCGCTGGCCTGCTGCGGCGTGTCAAACAGGTGGATGAAGTTGCGAACGGCGGTCGTGTCATTGGCGACGGCTTCTCCGCGCTCAAGGGCTTCATCTAGCGTGGTTTGACCGACATACAGCCGTGCCCAGGTTGACAGGGACAGCTTCAACACCGCTTCCCCTGCTTGCGGTGTCACGTTGCGCTGGAATTCGCACACACCACAGCGGACCACCAGCGCATGGCGTTGGCCCTTGTCGCTCAACTCGATCACCAGGCGTGCACGTGTGTCCAGTGCGCGCTCAGCAGCCAGGCGCACGCGCATAAAGTCGATGTAACGTCCCGGATCCAAAGCTAGGATGGCTTCTACCGGAGGCAGCACCGATGCTGGAGGCTTGATTTTTCCTTCCTGCTCCAGTGCCTGAGCGAGGCAGAAATGGCGTGCAATGGTGCCAGGAGCGCGGTAAGCGATTTGCCGTAGCATGTCTGCCTGTGCCTGGGCGTAAGCCCGGTTGTCGGGCTCACTGGCGCAGAGCCAGCCAGCCAGGCGATTGGCCCAGACCAGGTCGCCCTCGTCTCTGGCATTTTGGAATTGCCGCATCACGACCTCGGCACCGCCGAAACCGGCGACGATGCGGCGTGCTTCTTCGTCTTGCGGCATGCGGTGGATGCTGGCTGCATCGCCGTCAAACCACCCGAAGATGTGGTGGTAAAGATGCAGAGGAAAGTAGAAAAACTCGCTGTATATCTCTGCGTTGTTCGAAAACTGTGCCAGATGCCGAGGCAGCCTGACGTACTCCTTCAGCTGGTCGGGAGACAGGCCTTTGTTGATGCCTCGAAGGGTCTGGTCAATCAGGTAGCTGATTGCATCCATGTAGAGGTTCAAATCGTCGCGCACCTTGTCACGCCCCACCACCGGCAAGGCATGCGTGTTGACAAGGATCTCCGGCTCCAGATCCCGGATTTGCTGCAAGCCATCCCGCCATGAACGGGGATCGCGGAACACATCACCGCGCAAGGTGTAGAAGTTGAACAGACTGGGCCACAAGAAATTGTTGTAGACCAGCTTCATCTGCGGCACCCAGGTGGTCAGCGTGTCCTCCGAATCCGAGAAATGGCGTGTGAAGAATTGCATCTTCAGCCCGGCCACGGTCATTTCCTCGCCGTCGTGGACCAGGTGCGTGGCTGGCACCGTGCCCTTGGGCTTGTTGGGCGGGATGATGGCGGCCAGTCCGGTGTCCGGTCCTTGCGGTGGAAGATGCAAAGCAAACTGCCGCTCGTAGCGCGCGGTCAGGGCTGGAACCGCTTCGGGGAATTCACCTCCTGAGGCAAAGCCGGTGGCAATCTCGGTCAGATACCGGTTGACGTCATGGTGCCCAATGATGATCGCCTCCGGTGAGTCCTCCACAAAGGGCCGCGTGCCATGCGCATAGTGGTTGTGGCTGTAGACAATGGCCTTGATGGGGCGCTGGCTTACCTTGCGGAATTCGGCCAGCGCGCGCTCGCCATCCTCCAGATCGTCCCCGGTGTCGAAGATCACCAAACCTTCAGGCGCATCGATCATGACGCGGCTTGAAATGCCGATGCCCACCAAGTTGTAGACCTTGGGGGCGACCTCGATCATGCGAGGTGTCATTGAAAATGTCGCTCCAATGGCCTTCAGGGTGGAGGTGGCGACACGCGCGCCGCGAGGGCCATCGATGAGCGGAATATCCATGCCGCGGTAGCGGCTCAAAGTGGTGTTCATGGGTGAGACATGGCAGACGCGATGGAAGCCTTTAACGCCACGCTTGCAGCACGGCGCGTCCCAAAGCAGCGTCGCCTTCCAGCGTGACCCCTTGGGCCAGGGCTTGGTCGGCGTCGATGTCGCCGGCCACCAGGGCGCCCCAGACTTGCGAGGTCAGCACCACACTGACGTCAGCCTGAGCAGGTGCGCCGGTCTGCACCACGACTACGCCATTGCGTAGTCGTAGTCCGAAGTCGGTGGCACCGATGCGCAGCGCCAGTTGACGCTCGCCACCAGCGCTCAGACCCGGGTCGAGGCGAAAACGCAAGGCGTTGACATAGGTGCCGGGCGGCATTTGCGCCACCATGGTGGCGTTGACAAAGCGCACCGGCAGCTTGTGGGTGTCCACCGCCCCTTCAAGTTCGCGGGCCTGCGTCAGGAACCACGAACGGGTGTTGGCCGCCGTCGTGACCTGACCCATAGCGCGCAAGGCATCGGCCTTCAGCTGACTGGCCAGGGTCGAGCCAGGCTCGGTGTGCAGTGCTGCGGTGGCCAGCTCGGCGGCCCAGGCAAATTCGCGCCGAGCCATGGCGGCCTGGGCTTGAGTCACCACCGAGGCTACGCCGCCAGCCAATTCAGTCCAACGCGCGTGGGCCTGGGTCCGCGGCAGCGCGTGAAGCTCGACTGTGTCGGTGCCAAACCAGCCGACCAGACCGGTGTAGATCTGGCGCACATAAAAGGGCAACTCGCCATAGAACTGACCGGTCAGGCGTCCATTGGCCAGGGCATCGGGCAATTGCACAAAGGCCACCAGCTCATCGGGAGAAAGCCCCATGTTGATGCCGCGGCAGACCTGGTCATAGGTGAACTGGATGCAGTCGCGGTATTCGGTCACAGCCTGACGAATGGCCTCCTTGCCGGAGATCGGTACACCATGCACGCCCACCAGGTGCTCGGGCTCCAGCGCCAGGATGCGGTCCAGACCCGGCAACAGGCGCAGGGGGTTGCGGAACATCTCGCCACGCAGGGTGTAGATGTTGAACATTACCGGCCAGGCGATGTTGTTGATGACAGTCTTGTGCTCGGGCAGCCAGATCAGCACGGTGTCTTCGCTGTCGGCAGGCGCATCCCAGAACTGGAAGCGCACGCCGTCGATGACCGCTTCTTCGCCGTCCGCCATGAGCCGGTTGGGGCGCACGAAGCCGGAGGTGGGCTTGTAGCGGTCCAGCTCAAAGAACACCTTACCCAGGCCCTGGTTGGGCATGGCATCGGGCCCGTCGGCGGGCAGGAAGAAGCCAAATTGCATGGCCACGCGCCGGGTGAGGAAAGGTGCCAAATCACCCACGGTGCGCGACATGACCTGAAGCATGTCCTTGTGGCCGTATATCGGAACTTGGTCATCCTGGCCGGCCGGCACATAAGTGCGGGAACCCAGCGCATAGTGGCCGTGGGTGTAGACCAGGGCGCTGACAGGGCGATCGGTGACGGTGCGGAAATCAGCCAGCTGTTCCTGGGACTGTTCAACACAGTCGCCAGTGTCGACCACGATCATGCCGCTGTCACCCAGGATCATGGCCGAGTTGCCCAGGCTGGACCCCATCTGGCAGTAGATGCGGTCAGTGACCTTGTGCAGTGCGCGCTCGAGTGTCTTGCCGTGCGCTATCAGACGGGCATTTGCCACTTCGCCACGTGAACCGGTGCCCAGTTCAACGGGCGAACCCATGTAGGCATTGCTGCGTGTATCCATCGTTGTCTCCTACGCTTTGTAAATTGCGAGGAAGTATCTGGCGATGGATCAAATAGCACCAATATCAAAATCCTGTCCCCCCTATGCCTGAAAAACATGGGGCGGGTTTCAGGCCGGGCTGAGAAGGTGTGACGGGAAAAGTGACGCTGCGCAGAATAGGTTTTTTTGCGCCAGAAGGCTCAGACCTTGCGACCGTGCCAAAGGCCCTTGGTCCAACGCGCCGTGACCAAGCGTTTGACTATGTCATAGGTTGCTTGTCCAGCATGACTCAGTGGCCGCGATTCGGGATAGCCCATCGAGACCATGCGCCCCAACGAAGGCTGGACAATTTCCTGGACCGTGGCACCGCGCAAACCTCCGTTGTCCTTGATGGAGGGCCAGTTCGAAATCGTGGCGGCCATGCCTGAGCGCACAAAGGCTGCAATGACGCCCATGGAGCGCTGCTCGTAGGTTGGGTTCAGGCCATGTCCCAGTGTGCTGGCCATGTGGTCCAGGTATTGGCGCAAATGTGTTTCCTTGGGACCAACCACCAAGGGAAAGCCACAAGCCTCTTCAAAGGAAATGGTTTTGCGCTTGTCTTTGGCCGCCAGTTTGCTTGCGCGTACCAGGTACAGGTTCTCGATGAAAAGCGCCTCGTGGTGAAGGCCAGAAATCCGTTCAGCGTCGTAGATAACACCGAAATCCACCAGACCAGTCGTCAGCATGTTTGAGTTTTGAAAGCTGAAGCCGTCTACCACCTGCAAATCAACCAGCGGGATATCCCTCTTACAGGTCTGCACCACGGCAGTCACCAGGTCGTTGCCCGCCATTGAAGGCACGGCCATCGAAACCTTGCCCTCTGGCGCTCTGGCTTCGCCGCGAATATCTGCGCGCGCACCATTAATGCGATCGAGAACCATGTGGGCAAGGGTATAGAGACGATCACCGGACTCTGTCGTGGACACCCCGTCGGCATGCCGTACCACCAAGTGTTCATTAAGCGCCTCTTCAAGGAGCGTGATCTGGCGGCTGAGCGAGGGCTGCGCTACATGCAATGCGCGCGCAGCGCCACTGATGCTACGGTGCTCAACCACACTGACGAAATAGCGCAGCTGCCGAAGAGTAAGCAATGAATCCAGCTGGGCCATGCTCTAAACCAGGGTTGATGATCAAGAAAAGAAGATACAGCGAAGATAAGGCTTCGCTCGCCCCCATACGTCTGGATTCTCCATCGAGTATCTCCTGCGTAGACAGGTTTTTTCATGTGCGGTCAGTCAGCAGCTTAACCAGGGACGTCTGCAATCAGCCTGAATCCGACATCCAACCCCTCCACAACCCTATGCGTCGTCGCGGCCCGTACGTTCGCCCATTCCGCGCCATTCCGTGCGGCGGCATGGTCACTTTGGCGACGCTGAACCGGGCCACTCCCATTGCTCGTCCCCCGCTCGGCATCTAGGCTTGCGGGCTCAAGGAGAGTTGCACCCTTATGCGCCCGCATTTCAAGTTCTGGCCCCGCCGCCTGCCGCATTCCATCACCCTGCCATCCACCTCGCTGTGGGACAACCTGGCCATCAGCGCCCGCCGCTACCCGGACAAGGCGGCGCTGGTCTTTTTTGGCCGCTCACTGAGCTACCGGCAGTTGGTGGACGGCGCCGAGCGCATGGCTGCCCGGCTGGTGGCCCTGGGGGTGCAGCGGGGCGACCGGGTGGTGCTGTGCATGCAGAACTGCCCGCAGCTGGTGATGGCGCACTTTGCCATTCTGCGTGCCAATGCGGTGGTGGTGCCGGTGAACCCCATGAACCGGGCCGAGGAGCTCAAGCACTACATCACCGACCCTGACACCAAGGTGGCTTTCACCACGGGCGACCTGGCCCCCGAGTTGGCCAAGGCCAGCAATGCGCTGCACCCGTCCGAGCGGCTGGAGCACCTGGTGGTGACGCAGTTCACCGACGCGTTCGATGTGGATGTGGCGGGCCCCGATGCACCGCCCGAGGCATGGACGCAATGGCTGGGCACCCGGCATCCGCTGCCCGTGCTGGACGGTGGCCAGGCCCATGCCTGGGTGGATGCGATGGCCTGCACTGATACCCCCCCGGCGCTGGCGGTGGGGCCGGAGGACCTGGCGCTGCTGCCCTATACCAGCGGCACCACGGGGCTGCCCAAGGGCTGCATGCACTTGCACAAAAGTATCATGCACAACGCAGCGGCCAGCAGCCTGTGGGGCAATGGCTCGGTCGACAATGTGACGCTGGCCGTGGTGCCAATGTTCCACATTACCGGCATGGTGAGCGTGATGCACACGGCGATCTATGGTGGCGCCACATTGGTCATCATGCCCCGGTGGGACCGCGGCCTGGCCGGGCGCCTCATATCGCGCTATCGGGTCACCACCTGGACCAACATCCCCACCATGGTCATCGACCTGCTGGGCAGTCCGAACTTTGCAGACTATGACCTGTCGAGCCTTGTCTACATCGGTGGTGGCGGCGCGGCCATGCCCCAGGCGGTGGCACAGCGCCTGCTGGAGCAGTACGGCCTGCGCTACTCCGAAGGTTACGGTTTGACCGAGACGGCCGCGCCATCGCATTCCAATCCGCCCGATCACCCCAAGCAGCAGTGCCTGGGTATTCCGTTCATGAGCACCGATGCGCGCGTGGTCGACCCCGACACGCTGCAAGAGGTGCCCGTGGGCGAGCAGGGCGAGATCATCATCCACGGCCCCGAGGTGTTCGATGGCTATTGGAAGCGGCCCGATGCCACAGCCGCAGCCTTCATCGAATTCGAAGGCAAGCGCTTTTTCCGTTCGGGTGATTTGGGCCGCATGGACGAGGACGGCTACTTCTTCCTCACCGACCGCTTGAAGCGCATGATCAACGCGAGTGGCTTCAAGGTGTGGCCCGCCGAGGTCGAGGCGCTGATGTTCCGCCACCCCGCCATCCAGGAGGCCTGCATCATCGCCGCCAAGGACAGCTACCGGGGCGAGACGGTGAAGGCCGTGGTGGTGCTGCGTGCGGCCCACAAGGGCAGCGTCTCAGAGCAGCAGATCCTCGACTGGTGCCGCGAGAACATGGCGGTGTACAAGGCGCCGCGCATCGTGCAGTTTGTCGATGCATTGCCCAAGAGCGGCAGCGGCAAGGTGATGTGGCGCGCGCTGCAGGAGCAAGAGCAGTCCGCGTAGCTGGCCGCAGGATCTCCAGAGGCCAACAAGGGCTGCCGGTGTCGCCATCGGCAGCCTCTTTTTTTGCAGCTGGGCTCAGGGCGATGCCGAGGTCAGCTCGCCCAGGTCTCGCTCCAGCAGGGCGGGGTCGCCCAGTTGCAGCTCGATCAGGCGGCGCAGATGGGTCACGCTGTCCAGGTCGATGGCGTGGCACAGCAGGCCGGTGTGCAGGCCTTGCATGTGGGCCACTTCGGTGGACATGGCGATGTGGTTGCCGGTTTCGGCCAGGGGAATGGTGATCTGGCAGAGCATGCCGGGCTCCAGCTCGGCCTGCGCGGGTATCGTGATCAGCGCGCCTTTGAGGGACAGGTCCAGCACATGCACGCTGAAAGCATCACGGGCGGTGGTGAGCAGGGCTGGCGCATCAAAACTGACGCGAACGAAGTGGCGGCGTTCATGGGGCATCGCAGTCTCCTGGGCGAAGCGTGGTGTTGGCACATGCTACTCCACCCGCACATCAGAGGAATCCCTTTGGTGCTTTTGTCAAGCATTCTGTAACATGACGTTTCTACCGTTGATGGAGTCAGACTGTGAGTCCACGCGTGTACCGGGTGGGGCGCCGATGTGTCGGTTGGCTGCGATGGAGTGTGGTGCTGTTGCCCATGCTGTGGATCGGTGCTGGCGCGTCTGCGGCAGTGCTCACTGGGCCGATACAGGCCGTGGGGGTGGCCGTTGCTGGCCGGGCCGGTGCAGATTTGCCCCGTGCCGTGGTGTTGTGCCGCCCAGATAATTTGGCGCCGGGTGATGGTGGGGCATCGCTGATGCTGTGGTGGGGGCTGGCGGGGTTGTTGATTTTCAGTCTGCTGGCGGTGCTTGTGGTGATGCTGCTGCGCCGCCAGGTGAAAGACCGCACCCGCCACCTGCAAGACAGCGAGCAGAAGCTGGCCACCATATTGGACAGCGTGGGCGCCTTCATCTACATCAAGGGCCGGGACTACCGCTACCAGTACGCCAACCTTCATACGCTCAAGCTTTTTGACAAACCGGCCGGCGAGGTCGTCGGGTTTGGCGACAGCAACCTGTTTGATGCCGCCACGGCTGCACAACTGCACGCCAACGACCGGCGCGTGCTGGAGGACGGCGAGACGTTGGAGGCGGTGGAGGTCAACACCCAACTGGGTAACGGGGAGACCCGGGTGTATTTGTCCGTCAAGCTCCCGCTGCGCGATGCCGACGGCGCCATCCATGCGCTGTGCGGCATTTCTACCGACATCACCGAGCGCCGCAAGGCTGAGGAGTCGCTGCAGCTTTCGGCTACGGTGTTCGAGTCGTTCGAGGGGATGATCGTCACGGGCCCTGACAAGCGCATCCTCAAAGCCAACCAGGCCTACGCGCGCCTGACCGGCTACACGGTGGAGGAGCTGGTGGGCCAGACGCCCCGGATGTTGCAGTCCGGGCGACAGGATGCCGCGTTCTACGCCAATATGGACGGCGTGCTGCAGTCCACCGGCATCTGGCAGGGAGAGCTGTGGAACCGGCGCAAGGACGGCACGGAGTACCCGGCCTGGATCACCATCACCACCGTGCGCTCGCCCGGCGGCGACATCACGCACTACGTGGGCACCCAAACCGACATCTCCAGCCGCAAGGCGGCCGAGGAGGAGATCCGCCTACTGGCCTTTTACGACCCGCTCACGGGGCTGCCCAACCGCCGCCTCATGACCGACCGGCTGCAGCACAGCATGCAGGCCAGTGCCCGCTCGGGCACCGGGGGGGCGCTGCTGTTTGTCGATCTGGACAATTTCAAGGACTTGAACGACACCCAGGGCCATGGACTGGGTGATCAGTTGCTGCGCCAGGCGGCCGACCGCCTGGCGGGCTGTGTGCGCCAGTGCGACACGGTGGCGCGCCTGGGGGGCGACGAATTCATCGTGCTGCTGGAGGGGCTCAGCCTGAACACACACGAAGCCGCTGCACAAGCCGAAACGGTAGGGCGCACGGTGCTGCAGGCCTTGAGCCAGAGCTATGAGCTTGACGTCATGGAGCACCACAGCTCCTGCAGCATCGGCATCGCCCTGTATGCCGATGCCGAGGGCTCGGTGGACGAGTTGCTCAAGCATGGCGACATGGCGATGTACCAGGCCAAGGGAGCAGGGCGCAACACCCTGCGGTTTTTTGATCCGCGCACCCAGGCCGATGTGACCGCGCGCACGCTGCTGGAGGCGGGGCTGCGCGAGGCGCTGCGCGAAGGCCAGTTCTTGCTGTACTACCAGGCGCAAATCAGTGCGCAACATGGCGTGCTGGGGGCAGAAGCCCTGGTACGTTGGCAGCACCCCGTGCGCGGGCTGGTTGCACCGGCCGAGTTCATCCCCGTGGCCGAGACCTCGGGCCTCATCGTGCCGCTGGGGGCGTGGATTTTGCGCACCGCCTGCCTGCAACTGGTGCAATGGGCGGGCGCCCCGGCCACCGCGCACTGGACGCTGGCCGTCAATGTGAGTGCGCGGCAGTTTCGCCACAGCCATTTCGTGGACGAGGTGTTGGGCGTGCTGGAGGAAACCGGCGCCAACCCCCAGCGCCTGAAGCTGGAGCTGACCGAAACCGTGTTGCTCGACGATGTGGAAGACACCATCGAGCGCATGGAACAACTGCGCCGCCACGGCGTGGGTTTTTCGCTCGACGACTTCGGCACGGGCTATTCCAGCCTGAGCTACCTCAAGCGGCTGCCGCTGGACCAGCTCAAGATCGACCAGGGCTTTGTGCGTGACTTGCTGACCGACCCCGACGACGCCAGCATCGCCCGCACCATCGTGACCCTGGCCCGCAGCATGGACCTGGGGGTGATCGCCGAAGGCGTGGAAACCCAGGAGCAGCGGGACATGCTGGCCAACCTGGGCTGCGACACCTGGCAAGGCTATTTGTTCGGGCGCCCTGGCCCGGTGGCGGCCCTGCAGACCATGGCGGTGCCGGTGCCTGGCGCGTGAGCAGGGTGGTACAAAAAGTATCCAGATTACTCCTGTTTTGATAGCTGTTTGCGCTTGATATATAAGCGCTAGCTGCCATTTTTGCTTGTAAAATTTCGCGGCATCTCATGCCTGGGTAGGCATTTGTCTGTCGCATCTATCGCCATTGGCTGACATGGCCCGCAGGCCCTGCGCGATAAGGTACGCCAAGCCTTGTAACAAACCCAGGCCACCCGCCGTCCGCACCGTTTTGTGCGCCTCGCGTGCTCCCCGCAGGCCTGTCTTCAGGAGTCCCCCATGAAAAACAACACCATCACCACCATTCGCCATCTGGCTGCCGGGGCCGCAGCCGCGCTGTTGCTGGCAGCCGCAGGCGGCGCCCACGCGCAGGCCTACGTCAATGCCACCGTGGGGGGCGAGCTGGCCCCCGGTGTGTATGGCCGCATCAACATCGGCAATGCGCCACCGCCGCCGCTGATCTACGGCGAGCCCGTCATCATCCACCGCCCGGCGGTGGTGCTGCCGCGCTCGCCGATATACATGTACGTGCCTCCGGGCCATGCCAAACACTGGGGCAAGCACTGCGTGCGCTACAACGCCTGCAACCAGCCGGTGTATTTTTTGCAAGAGCCGCCACCACGCCGGGGCTACGCCTACCAGGCCCCGCGCGGGCGTGACGACCACCGCTGGGACGACGACCACCGCCATGGCGGCGGCAAACATGACCGAGGGCATGGCCGAGGCGATGACCGCGGCAAGGGCCACAAGCACAAGGACTGATGTAGCGCCATGCGCGGCGGGGGCCCAGCGGTTAAGCTTGGGTTTCTATGGCACAAGTCACCTTTTCCCCTCCGTTCACTACCCCTTCCGAAGTCGCCAGCCAACTGCGCCAGGGCGGTTATGCCGTGCTGTCCCCGGCGGCGGTGGCCGAGTGGGTGGGCTGCGATGCATCGGCATTGATGGACCTCAATGGCGACTGGGCTGCGCTGCCACCCGATGATTTTTTGAAAGACGGTGGCCGCTACCGCCGCCGCCGCCATGCCTGTTTTGTGGTGCAAAGCGGGCAGGTGCAGCAGGCCCCCCACCGCGCGCACTGGCAGCCCGTGGAATACAACGCGCTGCACGGCGGCATGGAGCGCTGGTTTGCACCCATGGAGCCCGCCATCGTGGCCAAGCCCGTGTGGCGGCAGTTGCTGGCCGCGCTGGCGGGTGTGTCTGACGCCGTGTTTGCCGGGCCGGATGCGCCCGCGCCCTGGTTTGTGGAGGCGCACCAGTTCCGCATTGACACCACCGACGGCATCGGCCGCCCCACACCCGAGGGCGCGCACCGCGATGGCGTGGACCTGGTGGCGGTGTTTCTGGTGGGGCGCGAAGGCGTGAAGGGCGGCGAGACGCGCGTGTTTGAAGCCACCGGCCCGAGCGGCCAGCGATTCACGCTCACCGAGCCCTGGTCACTGCTGCTGCTGGACGATGCGCGCATGATCCACGAATCCACCCCCATCCAGCCCCTGGCCGAGAACGGCCACCGCGATACTTTGGTGGTGACTTGCCGGCGTGGCAACTTCCAGGGCGCCGACGTGGTGGGGCAGGTGCCATCCGCTGCTTGAGCGCTTGGGATTTGATGCGAATCAAGATGCGCGGTATGGTGGCAGTTCACACTGATGCCCATGGCCGGGCCACAAGCCTGGCCTCACCCCTCACTTAAGGAGAAGCACCATGTTCAAGCACATTCTGGTTCCCGTCGATGGCTCCAAGACCTCGATGCTGGCCGTATCCAAGGCCGCAGCCCTGGCCAAAACCTTCGGCAGCGCCGTGACGGCGGTGTATGTGATCGACCCCTATCCCTTCACCGGCGTGGGCGCCGATTTTGCCTACGGCCAGGCGCAGTACATCAGCGCCGCCACCGCAGAAGCCAATGCCGCCCTGGACGCCACCAAAAAGGCCATGGCGGAAGCGGGCGTGCAGGCGAACGCCCTGATAGGCGAAGGCCACGCGGTGCACGACGGCATCCTGCGCGCGCTCGAAAGCTCGGGCGCCGATCTCATCGTGATGGGCTCGCACGGCCGCCGAGGTCTTGAAAAGCTGGTGCTGGGCAGCGTCACGCAGCGCGTGCTGGGTGTGGTGCACATTCCCGTGTTGGTGGTGCGCGACTGAGCGTCATCCATCCCCCATGAAGAACGGCTCCGAAAGGAGCCGTTTTTTATTTCAGTTCTCGATGACGCCGCAGGCGACTCAGCAGGGGGTCACTCAATCTTTGCGCCAGATGCCTCGACGATACCCTTCCACTGCGTGTATTCCTTCTTGAGCAGGGCGCCCAGTTGCGCGGACGACATGGCCTCGGGCTCGGCGCCCTGGGCGTTGATGGCGGCCTTCATGTCGGCCGTGGCCAGCAGCTTGTTGATCTCGGTGTTCAGCGTGGCCACCACGTTGGCGGGGGTACCAGCGGGGGCGAACACGCCATACCAGGTGCTCACGTCAAAGTCCTTGAAGCCCGACTCGGCCACGGTGGGCACGTCGGGCACGGACGAGCTGCGCTTGGCCGAGGTGACGGCCAGCGGGCGCAGTTTGCCCGACTTGATCTGGCCCATGGCCGAGGGCAGGGACGACACCACCAGGTCCACATTGCCAGCCAACGCATCCATCAGCGCGGGGTTCGATCCTTTGTAGGGGATGTGGCTGAGCTTGACGCCCGCAGCTTGCTCGAACAGATGGCCTGCCAGGTGGATGGACGTGCCGTTGCCGGGCGAGCCATAGGTGATGGTGCCGGGCGCGGCCTTGGCGGCGGTTACCACGTCGGCCAGGGTCTTGAACTTGGAATTGGCGCTGGTGGCGATGACCACGGGCGTCCAGGCCACGTGGGCCACGGCGGTCAGGTCTTTGGTGGGGTCCCAGGGCAGGTTCTTGTAGAGCCAGGGGCCGATCACCAGGTTGTCCTTCTGGCCCATCACGATGTCGTAGCCCGTGGGCGCGGCCTTTGCGGCCTCGCCGATGCCGATGGTGCCACCGGCACCGGCCTTGTTGTCGGCCACCACGGTCCATTTGGCGCTGTCGGTGAGCTTGGCGGCCACCAGGCGCGAGAGGATATCGGTGCCGCCACCGGGCGGGAAGGGCACGATCAGGCGGATGGGCTTGTTGGGGTAGGCCGCCGCTGGTGCGGGCGCTTGGGCATGGGCCGTGGCGCCCAAAGCGAAGGCGAGGGCGGTGAACGAAAGCAGGGTGCGAATCATGGTGAGAGATGTCTCCGTCGGTTCAGGGGGGTGCGGGCAGCCGCCAGGTGGCTGGCGCTGCTCGGCTGATCTGGGTCAGCGGGCACCAATGATCGCTGATCCCCTGCGGCACCCGCCTTGCCAATAGCGGGTGGCAGCATCGCGGGTGGCGATGGCGGCCTGCACACCCGCTGGCAGCGCGTCAGGTCAGATGCGCTCGAAAATCGCTGCAATGCCCTGGCCACCGCCGATGCACATGGTCACCAGCGCATAGCGGCCCTGCACGCGTTGCAGCTCGTGCAGCGCCTTCACGGTGATCAGCGCGCCCGTGGCGCCGATGGGGTGGCCCAACGAAATGCCCGAGCCGTTGGGGTTGACCTTGGCTGGGTCCAGGCCCAGGTCCTTGGTCACCGCGCAGGCCTGGGCGGCAAAGGCCTCGTTGGCCTCGATCACGTCCAGGTCGTTGACCGTGAGACCCGCTTTTTTCAGCGCCAGTTGCGTGGCGGGCACGGGGCCGATGCCCATGTATTTGGGGTCCACGCCTGCGTGGGCGTAGGCCACCAGGCGCGCCAGGGGCTTGGCGCCACGGGCCTTGGCGGCACCGGCTTCCATCAGCACCACGGCGGCAGCTGCGTCGTTGATGCCCGAGGCGTTGCCTGCGGTCACTGTGCCATTTTCTTTGATGAACACAGGCTTGAGCTTGGCCATGTCCGCCATCGTGGCGCCGGGGCGGAAGTGCTCGTCAGTGGCGTACAGGACGTCGCCCTTTTTGCTCTTCAAGGTGACGGGCACGATCTGGTCCTTGAACACACCGGTCTGCGTGGCGCGTTCGGCGCGGTTGTGGCTTTCTACCGCCAGCTTGTCCTGGTCTTCGCGGCTGATGCCCCACTTGGCGGCAATGTTCTCGGCCGTCACACCCATGTGGATGTTGTGGAAGGGGTCGTGCAGCGCGCCGATCATCATGTCCACCATCTTGGTGTCACCCATGCGGGCGCCCCAGCGCATGTTCAGGCTGGCAAAAGGCGCGCGGCTCATCACCTCAGCACCCGCGCCGATGGTCACGTCGGTGTCGCCCAGCTGGATGGCCTGCGCCGCCGACACGATGGCTTGCAGGCCCGAGCCGCACAGGCGGTTCACATTGAACGCAGGCGTGCCTTCGGCGCAGCCGCCGTTGATGGCGGCCACGCGCGAGAGGTACATATCCTTGGGCTCGGTGTTCACCACGTGGCCGAACACCACGTGGCCCACGTCCTTGCCTTCCACGTTGGCACGCGCGAGCGATTCGCGCACCACAAGCGCGCCCAGCTCGGTGGGCGGAACATCCTTCAGGCTGCCGCCAAAGGTGCCAATGGCGGTGCGCACTGCGCTGACGACGACGACTTCACGGGTCATGGGGAGGTCCTTTCGGAAGAGGTTTGAATAAAATTGGCTGCTAGCGCTTATCCATCAAGCGCTAATAGCTATGAAAATAGGAGTAACTCGGGTTCAGGCGTCCCGCACATCGGCCACCGGGTTGGTGCCGAAGTCCGCCCGCTCCAGCCAGTCGAGCACGCGGGTGGCGGCTTCGGCAGGCGATGTGAGCTGGCCACCCGTCTTGAGGTTGGCGAAATTCTGGCGGTCCGGGAAGGCGGCCGGGTCGGCGCCGCGCA
>NZ_JAPUDY010000049.1 GCF_027492855.1 Acidovorax sp. | reverse complement strand
CGGAACTGGCTGCGCGCCACCACCTCCTGGCCGGGGTAGCAGCCCTTCTTGAAGTTCACGCCACCCACCGATTCGTAGTTGAGCATCTGCGGCACGAAGGCATCCACCACGGGCGCCGTCAGGGTGGCAACGCCGCTTCGTACCTCGCTCCACAGCCACAGGGCGGGGGCCAGTGCCGCGCCTTGCGGGGCGGGGTCGGATACAGGTGCGACCCACAGCGCGCGCGGGGTGCCGTCCGCCGGGTACAGGTGCACCGCAGTTGCAGATCCAAAATCGGATTTAACCCAGGCGGGCTGAGCGCCACCAGCTACGGAGTTGATAGCGTCTCCAGCCACGCCATACAGCGCAAAATCTGCCGTGGCGTCGGTCAATTTGGCCTTGGCCCGCAGCACGAACATCGACAGGCGCTTGAGCGTGGGGGGCAACAGGTCGCGGCTGCAGACCAGCAGCACCTCGGTGGCGCTGCGCTTAAAGCCGATAAAGCTGGCCTGCATGCGGCCCTTGGGCGACAAAAAGGCGGCCAGGCGGGCCTGGTCCATGCCGAGCAGGGCGAAATCCTGGGTGAGCTGGCCCTGCAGAAACTTCGCGGCGTCTTCGCCTTCCACGCGAATCACGCCGAGGTGGGACAGGGGGGCAATGCCATTCAAGGGGTAGGTCATCGCTGAATTATGATGCCCTGATTCATACATATTGGTAGCAGGGTTGTGCGACGTTTACTGGCTTTGATCGTGTTGGTCGTGATCGCACTGGGTGGCGGCGTTTACTGGTGGCTGCACCAGCCGCTGGACATGGGCGCGCAGCCGCTGGAGCTGGCCATCGAGCCCGGCACCACGCCGCGCGGCGTGGCCCGCGATGTGGTGGCCGCAGGGGTGAAAACGGACGCCCGTCTGCTGTACGCCTGGTTCCGCGTCTCGGGGCAGGACCGGGCCATCAAGGCGGGCAATTACGAGATTCCCCCCGGCACCACCCCCATGAGCCTGCTGCAAAAGCTGGCCCGTGGCGAAGAGGCGCTGCGCGCCCTCACGCTGGTCGAGGGCTGGAACTGGCGCCAGGTGCGCCAGGCGCTGGCCAAGGAGGAGCAGCTCAAGCGCGACTCCGCCACGTTGACCGACGAGGCGCTGATGGCGCAACTGGGCCGCCCCGGCGTGGCGCCCGAGGGGCGGTTCTTCCCCGACACCTACACCTATGCCAAGGGCTCCAGCGACATCGCCCTGCTGCGCCGCGCCCTGCATGCCATGGACCGCCGCCTGGAGGCCGCCTGGGCACAGCGCGCGGCCGACACGCCCCTCAAATCCGCCGACGAGGCGCTGATCCTGGCCAGCATCGTCGAGAAGGAAACTGGCAAGGCCAGCGACCGCGCCCAGATCGCGGGCGTGTTTGCCAACCGGCTGCGCGTGGGCATGCTGCTGCAGACCGACCCCACGGTCATCTACGGCCTGGGCGAAAAATTTGACGGCAACCTGCGCCGGCGCGACCTGCAAACCGACACCCCCTGGAACACCTACACCCGCCCCGGCCTGCCGCCCACGCCGATTTCGATGCCCGGCAAGGCCGCGCTGCTGGCCGCCGTGCAGCCAGAGGCCACACGCGCGCTGTACTTCGTGGCCAAGGGCGACGGCACCAGCCACTTCAGCGCCTCGCTCGACGAACACAACCGTGCCGTCAACCGCTACCAGCGCGGACAGCAGTAGATCCACAACCAAGGTTTCCATGTCACGACCCGGTCTGTTCATCACCTTTGAAGGCATCGACGGCGCAGGCAAGTCCTCGCACATTGAAGGCCTGGCGGCGGCTTTCCGTGCCCAGGGCCGCACCGTCGCCGTGAGCCGCGAGCCGGGTGGCACGCCGCTGGCCGAAAAGCTGCGCGAGATGGTCCTCAACGACCCCATGGATGCGCTCACCGAATCCCTGCTGATCTTCGCCGCCCGCCGCGACCATCTGCGCAACGTCATCGAGCCTGCCCTGGCGCGGGGCGAGGTGGTGTTGTGCGACCGGTTCACCGATGCCACCTTCGCCTACCAGGGCGCAGGGCGGGGCTTTGATCTGAAAGTGCTATCAACATTGGAGCGCCTTGCGCAGACGGGGCTTGCGCCAGATGCTCATTTGATGCGTGAACCCGATCTGACCGTCTGGTTCGACCTGGCCCCCGAGGTGGCGGCCGAGCGCCTGGCTGGCGCGCGTGTGCCCGACCGCTTCGAGGCCCAGCCGGTGGAGTTCTTCCGCCGCGTGGCCCAGGGCTATGCCGACCGCGCCGCCGCCGCGCCAGAGCGCTTTGCGCGCCTGGACGCCGCGCAGGAGCGTCACCGCGTGTGGCAGCAGCTCACCAGCGTGTTCGTGCGCAAGGGCTGGCTTGCCATCATGGTGGCCTCACAGGGAGGGCCGCAATGAGCGAGACCGCCGTGCCATTGGCACCCTGGATCGCCGCCCAGCGCACCCGCCTGCTGGCACAGCGCGGCCACGCCTGGCTGCTGCAGGGGCCGTCGGGCATGGGCCAGTACGCACTGGGCCTGGAGATGGTGCGCGCCTGGCTGTGCGATACGCCGACAGAGCAGGGCGCTTGCGGCCACTGCGGCAGTTGCCACGCCATCGACGTGCGCACCCATGCCGACCTGTGCGTGCTGATGCCCGAGGTGCAGATGATGGCCCTGGGCTGGCCCCTGTCCGAAAAGGCCCAGGCCGACATCGACGACAAGAAACGCAAGCCCAGCCGCGAGATTCGTGTGGAAGCCATGCGCGATGCGGTGGAGTTCTCGCAACGCACATCCGCCCGTGGGCGCGGCAAGGCGGTGCTGGTCTATCCGGCCGAGCAGATGAACCACGTCACGGCCAACGCACTGCTCAAGACGCTGGAGGAGCCGCCCGGCGACGTGCGTTTTGTGTTGGCCAGCGAGGCTGCGCACCAGTTGCTGCCCACCATCCGCAGCCGGTGCCTCGGGCACACCATGGTCTGGCCCGCACAGGCCGAGATGCAGGCCTGGTTACAGGCGCAGGGCCTGACGCAAGACGCAGCCACCTCCTTCCTGCGTGCAGCCGGGGGGCGCCCCGACGACGCCCTGGCGCTGGCCCGCCCCGGCCGCAGCCCGCAGGCTTGGGGCGCCCTGCCGCAGGCGGTGGCACGTGGCGACGTGACGGCGCTGGGCGACTGGGCTCCGGCCCAGGTGATCGACGCGCTGCAAAAGCTCTGCCACGACCTGCTGGCGGCCAGCGTAGGTGCCGCGCCGCGCTACTTCGCCCCGGCAGACCTGCCCAAGGCGCCGTCCCTGGGCGCGCTCACCCGCTGGTCGCGCGCACTGGCCAAGGCGGCGCGCACGGCAGACCACCCATTCAACAGCGGCCTCATGCTGGAGGCGCTTGTCGCCCAGGCGCGAAACACCCTACACTCCAGGCACTAAGCCGCAACCTCCATCCATGAGCAGTCCATCCACCGCGCCCCGTCCCAGCGTCATGCAGCTGGCCATCAAGGAGAAGGGGGCTCTTTACGCCGCCTACATTCCCTTTTTTGCCGAAGGGGGCATTTTTGTGCCCACCCAGCGCGACTACAAGCTGGGCGATGATGTCTATGTGCTGCTCACGCTGCCCGACGACACGCAGCGCTACCCCGTGGCGGGCCGTGTGGCCTGGGTCACGCCCGCACGCGCCGCGGGCAACCGCACGCAGGGCGTGGGCATCCAGTTCCCCAGGGACGAGAAATCGCGCCAGCTCAAGCTCAAGATCGAGGAGTTGCTGGGAACTGCCCTGGGCTCCGACCGTCCTACCCAGACGATCTGATCGGCGCCGCCGGGTGCCCGTGCCGACCCGCGCAGGCTGGTCGGCATTTTTATTTTGAAACCGCATGTTCACTGATTCGCACTGTCACCTCAATTTCCCGGAGCTGGTCAGCCAGTTGCCCGCCATCCGCCAGGCCATGGCCGAGGCGCAGGTCACCCGGGCCCTGTGCATCTGCACCACCATGGAAGAGTTCGAGGGTGTGCATGCCCTGGCCACGGCCCATGACAACTTCTGGAGCACGGTGGGCGTGCACCCCGACAATGAAGGCGTGACCGAACCCACGGTGCAAGACCTGCTGGACCGCGCCGCCTTGCCGCGCGTGGTGGCCATTGGCGAGACGGGGCTTGATTACTACGGCATGGAAGATCGCAAGGGTGGGCGCAGCATTGCCGACCTGGAGTGGCAGCGTGACCGCTTTCGTACCCACATCCGCGCGGCGCGTGCCTGCGGCAAGCCGCTCATCATCCACACGCGCAGCGCATCGGACGACACCCTCGCCATCCTGCGGGAAGAGGGCGAGGAGGGCGGCGCTGGCAACCGTGCGGGCGGCGTGTTCCATTGCTTCACCGAATCGATGCAGGTGGCGCGCGCGGCGCTGGACCTGGGCTACTACATTTCCTTCTCGGGCATCATCACCTTCAAGAGCGCCCAGGAGCTGCGCGATGTGGTGGCGTTTGTCCCGCTCGACCGCACGCTCATCGAGACCGACAGCCCGTACCTTGCGCCCGTGCCCTACCGTGGCAAGACCAACAAACCGTCGTACGTGCCTCATGTGGCGCGGCAGGTGGCCGAAACCAAGGGCCTTGCGCTGGAAGTGGTGGCCGAGGCCACTAGCCGTAATTTCAATACTTTGTTTCCGGGGGTGATGGCATGAGCTTGCACCGACGTTCTGCATTGGCAGCCATGGCGCTGGGGCTGCTGGCCTCGCACGCGCAGGCGGGCGCCTATGAAGACTTTTTTGTGGCCATCCTGCGCGATGACGGCGACGCGATCACGGCGCTGGTGCGCCGGGGGTTCGATCCCAATACCCGCGACCCGAAGGGGCAGGTGGGGCTCACCATCGCCCTGCAAAACAGCACGAACAAGGCCTTTGCCGCGTTGCTCGCATCGCGCAGGGTGAATGTAGAGGCCCGCAATGCGCAGGACGAAAGCCCGCTGATGATGGCGGCGCTCAAGGGCAATGTAGAGGCCGTCAAGGCCCTCATCGCGCGTGATGCGGACGTGAACAAGACCGGCTGGGCGCCGCTGCACTATGCGGCATCGGCGGGGTCGCCACAGCATGTGGCCATCATCGCCTTGCTGCTGGAAAACCATGCCTACATCGACGCCACGTCGCCCAACGGCACCACACCCCTCATGATGGCCGCGCACTATGGTTCGAACGACGCCGTTCAGTATTTGCTGCAGGAGGGCGCGGACCCCACGCTCAAGAACCAGTTGGGCCTGACGGCCACCGATTTCGCGATGCGCGTGAACCGCACGGATTCGGCGGAAAAGATCGCGGCGGCCATACGGCGGCGCCAGCCGAACCAAGGAAAGTGGTAGCCAAGAGTCTCTGAGCGAGAGAGATTCGTTACACCGAGGTAGCTGTCGCTGCACCGTCGGCCACAGGGCGCGCCTGCAGGCGCGCATACAGCCCGCCTTGGGCCATCAGCTCGCTGTGTGTGCCTTGCTCGGCGATGCGCCCCCGCTCCATGACAACCACGCGGTCGGCATGCTCGATGGTGGACAGACGGTGCGCAATGACCAGGGTGGTGCGCCCCTGCATCAGGCGTTGGAGGGCTTCCTGCACCAGGCGCTCGGATTCGGTGTCTAGCGCCGAGGTGGCTTCGTCCAGGATCAGGATCGGTGCGTCTTTGTAGAGCGCCCGCGCAATGGCCAGCCGCTGGCGCTGCCCGCCCGATAACTGCGTGGCGTTGTGGCCCGCCACGGTGTGGATGCCTTGTGGCATGGCGGCCACATGCTCAGCCAGATTGGCGGCGGCCAGGCACTCACGCACGCGCTGCTCATCCACAGCCTGGCCCAGCGCCACGTTGGCGGCGATGGTGTCGTTGAACATCACCACGTCCTGGCTCACCATGGCAAATTGCGACCGCAGCGAGGCCAGGTCCCAGTCAGGCAGGGCATGCCCATCGACCTCGATGGTGCCCGAGGCAGGCATCACAAACCGTGGCAGCAGGTTGACCAGCGTGGTCTTGCCCGCGCCCGATGGGCCGACGAGTGCGACGATTTCTCCGGGTGCCACCTGCAGGCTCACGCGGTCCAGTGCGGGGGCGTGGTCCGGGCCAAAGGCCACGGTCACGTTGTTGAGAGTGAGGGCCCCTTGGACCCGGTCGGCACGGTAGCTGCCGCCGGCTTCCGCACCGGTGTCGCCCAGCAGGCCGAGGCCGCGCTCCAGCGCCGCAACACCGCGTGTTACCGGGCTTGCTACATCGGCCAGGCGCCGGATGGGTGCGATGAGCATAAGCATGGCCGTGATGAACGACACGAATCCGCCCACCGTAACATCCTTGGTATCCACGGCGCCTCGGCTCTGCCACAGGGCGATGCAGATCACTACCGAGAGCGCGGCAGCGGCCAGCAGCTGCGTCAGCGGCGTCATGGCGGCAGAGGCAATGGTGGACTTGATGGCCAGTCGCCGCAGGCTATGGCTCAGCCCTGCAAAGCGCTGGGCCTGCCCTGCCTGTGCACCGTGCAGGCGGACCATGCGGTGCGCCAGCACGTTTTCTTCCACCACGTACGCCAACTCGTCGGTGGCCTGCTGGCTGCTTTTGGTGAGGTGGTACAGCCGTTTGGACAGCGTCTTCATGATCCAGGCCACGCCCGGAACCACCACGGCGACGATCAGCGTGAGCTGCCAGTTGAGATACAGCAGGTAGACCAGCAGCGCCGCCAGCGTGAATCCGTCGCGCGACAGCCCCATCAGTGCCTGCACCAGCAGGGTGGCGCCGGTCTGCACCTCATACACCACGGTGTTAGACAGCGCGCTGGCGGACTGGCGCGTAAACAGCCCCATTTCCGCGGCCAGGACCCGGTCGAACAGTGCCTGACGCAATGTGAGCATGCCTTCATTGGCAATGCGCGCCAGCGCATATTGGCCCACGAACTGGGAAATGCCGCGCACCAGGAACACCCCCAGGATGGCCAGGGGCACCATCCAGAGCTGCAGCGTGCCTTGGGTGAAGCCCCGGTCGAGCAGGGGCTGCAGCAGGGCGGGGATGAGGGGCTCGGTGATGGCGCCGACCAGCGTCGCGACGATGGCCAGGCTCCAGGCCAGCCGCTGGCCGCCAAAGTAGATGGACAACCGCTTGAGGCGCGTGGTCAGGCTGGCAGGAGGGCGGGGCGCGTTGGTGGGCGTGGCGCCCGTGTCGGTGGCTTGCATGTGGCCCGGATTTTAAGGTTGTGACGAAGCGGGCCGACGACCGGCTGGCTCAAGAAGGGGCACGCCCGGATACTGAAAAAAGAGGGTGCCATGCAAGATGCACGCACAGTTTGTCACAGAGGCCTTTTCGCTGTGTGTACCATTCGGGGTTGCCCTTCGACATTTGTTCGGCTACCGCTGGATGCCAATGACCTCAGATCGAATCTCCAAACACCCATCTCTTGCGGCTTTGCCGCTTCCCTCGCGCCGCCAGTTGTTGGCCGCGCTGATCGCAACCCCCTCGCTTCCGGCCCTGGCGCAATTTCGCGTCGAGGTGACAGGTGTGGGTCTCACCCAGTTGCCAATCGCCATTGCCCCGTTCCGGGGCGAGGCGCAGTCCCCTCAGAAGATTTCCGCCATCGTCCAGGCCGATCTGGAACGCAGCGGTCAGTTTCGCGCTATCGATGCATCAGGCGCAGCACTGGACGAAACCGCCCGCCCGGACGTGGCGCTGTGGCGGCAAAAGAGCGCTGATTCTCTGGCCACCGGCAGCGTGACACGTCTGGCCGACGGGCGTTTTGACGTGCGCTTTCGGCTGTGGGATGTCGTCAAGGGCCAGGACTTGGGGGGGCAGAGTTTTGTGGTGACGCAAGGCGATCTGCGCCTGGTGTCCCACCGCATTGCCGACTTCATCTACGAAAAGCTCACGGGCGAGCGCGGCGTTTTCTCGACGCGTATTGCCTACGTGACCAAGACCGGCTCCCGCTACAGCCTGTGGGTGGCCGATGCCGATGGCGAGAACGCGCAGTCGGCGCTGTCGAGCCCTGAGCCCATCATCTCCCCGGCCTGGTCCCCCAACGGCGGGCAATTGGCCTATGTGTCCTTCGAGTCGCGCAAGCCGGTGGTCTATGTGCACGACGTGGCCTCGGGCCGTCGTCGGCTGATCGCCAACTTCCGGGGCTCCAACAGCGCGCCCGCCTGGGCGCCGGACGGCCGCTCGCTGGCCGTGACACTGAGCCGCGATGGCGGCTCGCAGCTCTACACCATCGACGCCAATGGTGGCGAGCCGCGCCGACTCATGCAAAGCCCTGGTATTGACACCGAGCCGGTGTTCTCGGGCGATGGCCGCAGCATCTATTTCGTGAGCGACCGTGGCGGTGCGCCGCAGATCTACAGGGTGGGTGTATCGGGCGGCAATGCCGAGCGCGTCACCTTCACGGGCACCTACAACATATCGCCCACGGTCAGCCCCGACGGGCGCTGGCTGGCCTATATCTCGCGCGTGGGCGGTGCCTTCAAGCTGCATGTGATGGATCTGTCATCGGGCACCGTGAGCGCCGTGACCGACTCCACCACAGATGAAAATCCCAGTTTTGCCCCCAACGGCAAGCTCATCGTGTACGCCACCCAGCAGCAAGGGCGCGAGGCCCTGATGACCACCACGCTGGACGGCAAGATCAAGGCCCGCCTGGCAGGGCAGGCAGGCGATCTTCGCGAACCGGACTGGGGTCCGTTTCAAAAGCAATGAACTTATCAACACTTTCAGTTATCAAGCCTTCAGGAGAAATTTGGATGATCAAACGCATTACCCTCGCCCTTACCGTCGCCGCATTCTTGGCGGGTTGCAGTTCCGGCGTGAAGCTGGACGACGTGCCTGTCGAAGACAAAGGCGCTACGTCCACCATGGGCGGTGCCAATAGCGGCGCCAACTCTGGCAACACCTCGCAAAGCGGCGTTGCTGGCGTGGACCTTGGCCAGTCGGGCCGCGATGGCGCGGGCCCCGTGGGCGTGGCGCGCATCGTGTATTTCGATTACGACAGCTATGTCATCAAGCCTGAATTCCAATCCCTGATCGAAGCGCATTCCCGTTTCATCAAGGCGGGCACCAACCGCAAGGTCATGATCGAAGGCCACACCGACGACCGTGGCGGCCGCGAATACAACCTGGCGCTGGGCCAAAAGCGTGCCGAAGCCGTGCGCCGCTCGCTGGGCCTGCTGGGCGTGCCAGACAGCCAGATGGAAGCCGTGAGCTTTGGCAAGGAAAAGCCCGCTGCACAAGGCGGCACCGAAGACGTGCGTGCGCAAAACCGCCGTGCTGAGCTGTCCTACCGTTGATGCGAGCTAGCGCCGTGGTTTTCCCTCTTCGGATACTGGCGGCTGCCGCATTGTCGGCGGCCTTTTTGTCTTCCGCCCAGGCCGCCATTTTTGAGGATGGCGAGGCGCGCCGCGCCATCCTGGAAATGCGCCAGCGTGTTGACGGGTTGCAGCAGACCAATCTGCGCTCTGCCGAAGAACTGCGCAAGCTGGGTGAGGAAAACGCCCAGATGCGCCGCAGCCTGCTTGACCTGCAAACACAGATCGAGACCCTGCGGGCCGAGCAGGCCAAGCTCAATGGGCAAAACGAGCAACTGCTGCGCGACGTGGGCGAGCTGCAGCGGCGCCAGAAAGACATCGCACAGGGCGTGGACGAGCGGCTTCGGCAGTTCGAGCCCATCAAGGTTGTTGTGGACGGCCAGGAGTTTCAGGCAGACCCCGCTGAAAAGCGGGATTTCGAAGCCGCACTGGCGGTTTTCCGTTCTGGCAAGTTTGCCGATGCCGGTGCTGCTTTTTCCGGGTTCGTCAAACAGTACCCCCGCAGTGGCTACGTACCTTCGGCCCGCTTTTGGCTGGGCAATGCGCAGTACGCCACGCGGGACTACAAGGAAGCCATCGGCAACTTCAAGCTGGTGCTCGCAGATGCCCCAGGGCACGCCAGGGCGCCCGAGGCTGCGTTGTCGATCGCCAATTGCCAGATCGAGCTCAAGGAGACTCGCACCGCGCGCAAGACGTTGGAAGACCTCATTCGCGCCTATCCACAGTCCGAGGCAGCCATTGCTGCCAAAGAGCGCCTGTCTCGCTTGAAGTAATGCCTGGCGAAGCCTTTTCGCCCGCGAAGCCCGTGCCGCAACAAGACCTGGTGGATGAAGAAGAGGCATCGCTAGAGCGCCGGTTTGGCGGGCTTGCGCGGCTCTACGGCGTGCAGGGCGCAGCGCAGATTCGCTGCGCCCATGTGGCTGTCATTGGCATCGGCGGCGTGGGCTCTTGGGCTGCCGAAGCCCTCGCGCGCAGCGGCGTGGCGCAGATCACGCTGATCGACCTCGATCATGTGGCCGAGTCCAACATCAACCGCCAGATCCATGCCCTGACAGACACCGTAGGCCAAGCCAAGGTACAAGCAATGCGGGATAGGATTGCTCAGATACACCCCGGCTGCACCGTGCACTGCATCGAAGAGTTTGTAGAGCCAGACAACTGGCCTGGACTTCTGACGGCGCCCGTGGATGCCGTCATTGACGCTTGCGACCAGGTCAGGGCCAAGGTTGCTATCGCAGCGTGGGCCAGAGCCTCAGGCGTATTGCATATCACCGTGGGGGCCGCCGGAGGCAAGCGACATGCGCACAAGGTCGATGTGGATGACCTTGCCCAAACCACCCACGACCCTCTGCTGGCGCAGTTGCGCTACCAAATGCGCAAGCACCACCGCGCGCCGCGCGAAGGCAAGAAGATCGGAATAACCTGCGTCTTCAGCCGCGAGGCTGTGGCTCCGCCGGATGCGTCCTGCAATGTCGAAGGCGATGGCTCGTTGAATTGCCACGGCTACGGCTCCGTGGTCGCAGTGACGGCCACCTTTGGTCAGTGTGCAGCCGGATGGGTGCTCGACAAACTTGCGACAACTTCCAAAGCGGCCTCGAAAAAGACGCTATAATCCAAGGCTTTGCAGCAGCCTGCTAGTGGGTTGATGCAATCGGTTGGGACGTTAGCTCAGTTGGTAGAGCAGCGGACTTTTAATCCGTTGGTCACAAGTTCGAATCTTGTACGTCCTACCACCCGATTCAAAACGCAGACACATCGTTTGACGTTTCATTTCAAAGGCCTCCATGTGGAGGCCTTTGCTTTTTTGGGCGTCAGTTAGAGTCGCTGTCGCTTTGCGTTCTGGCAACGGCTATGTCTTCATTGCTTAGTGGCCGCGTTGCAAACAGGTCCCAGCTTGCCATGAACAGGGCGGCAATGACGGGTCCGATCACGAACCCCGTCAGGCCAAACAGCGCCATGCCCCCTAGGGTGGAGATGAGCACGATGTAGTCGGGCATCTTGGTGTCTTTGCCGACCAGGATGGGGCGAAGGATGTTGTCCACCAGCCCAATCACGCCGATGCCAAAGGCGGTCAGCACAGTGCCCTGCCATACGGCGCCGGTGGCGAAGAAATAGATGGCTACGGGTACCCAGATCAGCCCGGCGCCCACGGCGGGCAGCAGCGACAGGAAGGCCATGAGCACGCCCCATAGCACAGGCCCTTGGATCCCCAGCGCCCAGAAGATCATGCCGCCCAGGGCTCCCTGAGAAGCCGCCACCACGATATTGCCTTTGACCGTGGCGCGAATCACTGTGGTGAATTTGCTCACCAATTGCCGTTTGTGGGCTTCGTCCAGCGGCGTGGCCTGGTCGATGCGCAGCGCAAGGCTGACGCCGTCGCGCAGCAGGAAGAACAGCAGGTACAGCATGATGCCGAAGCTGACAATGAACTCCAGGGTGTTCTGGCCGATGCTCAGGGCCTGTGTTGCCACGAACTGGCTGGCCTGGACGGCGACGGAAGAGAGTTTTTTCTGCAACTCCACCATGCTGGTAAGGTTCAGCCGATCGACCAAATTGGCGGCCCAGTCGGGCAGGGCAGAGATCACCTGCTGCAGATAAAGGCCAAAGTTGATCTGGCCCGAGCGGATTCGCTCATAGATCGCACTGGTCTCCTGGATCAGCGACACGGTAATGAACGCCATGGGCAGAATCACGATGACCAGGCACAGCCCGAGCGTGCATAAGGCTGCCAGCGTGGGCCGTTTGGGCATTCGCTTGAGCAGTTTGCGGTGCAGCGGCGCAAACAGGATGGCCAGGATGACTCCCCAGAAGACAGCGCCATGAAACTGCCAAAGGATGGCCCCGAATGCGATGGTGACGAGGATCAGCAATAGCAGAAAGGCTTTGTCCTGAAGGTTTTGGCGCGTCATGTTGGTGCGTGGCGATGGGATACCCGGAATGTACGCGAGGCCGAGGTGGGGCCGGTTTGTCTCGGCACAGACGCAAGCATGAACCCGCGCCGGTAGGGTGATTACCCGTTCAGTGGCACAATGCGGTTCGTACCAAGGCCCTTCCCCAGCCACAGTCGCATCCGCCAACCGGTTCAGCCGTGCCGCGGAAGGTTTCTCAACCAGCTAATGCTCTCTCAAGGAGAGCGGAGGTCAGCGGAATATGAGCGATACGACATCCGTCTATCAAGCCTACCAAGGCAACACCTATCTCTTCGGTGGCAACGCGCCCTACGTCGAAGAGATGTATGAAAACTACCTTGCCAACCCAGGTAGCGTGCCAGATACCTGGCGCGAATACTTTGATGCACTGCAAAATGTGCCCGCAGTGGACGGCAGCAATGCCAAAGACGTTCCCCACCAGCCCGTCATCAATGCCTTTGCCGAGCGCGCAAAACAAGGCGGCACCAAGGTGGTGGTCGCCACCGGCGCGGATTCGGAATTGGGCCGCAAGCGCACTGCCGTTCAGCAACTGATTGCCGCCTACCGCAATGTGGGTCAGCGCTGGGCCGATCTGGACCCGCTCAAGCGTACCGAGCGTCCCGCGATTCCTGAACTCGAACCGTCTTTCTACGGTTTCAGCGATTCCGACCAGGAAGTCGTGTTCAACACCAGCAATACGTTCTTCGGCAAGGAATCGATGCCGCTGCGTGAGCTGATCAATGCCCTGCACGAAACCTACTGCGGCTCCATCGGTGCCGAGTACATGTACGCCACGGACCAGAACCAGAAGCGCTGGTGGCAGGAAAAGCTGGAATCCATCCGCAGCAAGCCCAGTTTCGGCACGGACAAGAAAAAACACATTCTGGATCGCCTGACGGCCGCTGAAGGCCTGGAGCGTTTCCTGCACACCAAATACGTAGGTCAGAAGCGTTTCTCCCTTGAAGGGGGCGAAAGCTTCATCGCCTCCATGGATGAGCTGATCCAATCCGCCGGCGCCAAGGGCGTGCAGGAGATCGTGATCGGCATGGCCCACCGTGGCCGCCTGAACGTGCTGGTGAACTCCCTGGGCAAGATGCCTGCGGATCTGTTCGCCGAGTTCGACCACACCGCGCCCGAAGACCTGCCTTCGGGTGACGTGAAGTACCACCAGGGCTTCAGCTCGGACGTGACCACCCCTGGCGGTCCCGTCCACCTGTCGCTGGCGTTCAACCCTTCGCACCTGGAAATCGTGAACCCCGTGGTCGAAGGCTCGGTGCGCGCCCGCATGGACCGCCGCGCAGACCCTCATGGCAAGCAGGTGCTGCCCGTGCTGGTGCACGGTGACGCCGCCTTTGCAGGCCAGGGCGTGAACCAGGAAACCCTGGCGCTGGCCCAGACCCGTGGCTATTCCACGGGCGGCACGGTGCACATCATCATCAACAATCAGATCGGTTTCACCACGTCCGATCCGCGCGACGCACGCTCGACGCTGTATTGCACCGACATCGTGAAGATGGTCGAGTCGCCCGTGCTGCACGTCAATGGCGACGATCCAGAAGCCGTGGTGCTGGCCACCCAGCTCGCCCTTGAATTCCGCATGGAGTTCCAGAAGGACGTGGTTGTGGACATCATCTGCTTCCGCAAGCTGGGCCACAACGAGCAAGACACGCCCGCGCTGACCCAGCCGCTGATGTACAAGAAGATCGGCCAGCACCCCGGCACGCGCAAGCTGTATGCCGACAAGCTGGCCACACAAGGCCTGGGCGAGACCCTGGGCGACGACATGGTCAAGGCCTACCGTGCCGCCATGGATGCGGGCAAGCACACGGTCGACCCGGTGCTGACCAACTTCAAGAGCAAGTACGCCGTGGACTGGAGCCCCTTCCTGGGCAAGAAGTGGACGGACGCAGGCGACACCGCCATCCCGCTGGCCGAGTGGAAACGCCTGGCCGAGAAGATCACCACCATCCCTGAGAGCGTGACACCGCACCAATTGGTCAAGAAGGTGTACGACGACCGCGCTGCCATGGGCCGTGGCGAAACCCCCGTGGACTGGGGCATGGGCGAGCACATGGCGTTTGCCTCGCTGGTGGCCAGCGGCTACCCCGTGCGCCTGTCGGGCGAAGACTGCGGCCGTGGCACGTTCACGCACCGCCACTCTGTCATCCATGACCAGAAGCGGGAGAAGTGGGACATCGGTACCTACACCCCCCTGCAGAACGTGGCCGAGAACCAGGCACCGTTTGTCGTGATCGACTCCATCCTGTCCGAAGAAGCCGTGCTGGGCTTCGAGTATGGCTATGCATCGAACGACCCCAACACGCTGGTGATCTGGGAAGCCCAGTTCGGCGACTTTGCCAACGGTGCGCAGGTCGTGATCGACCAGTTCATCGCCTCGGGCGAAGTGAAGTGGGGCCGTGTGAACGGCATCACGCTGATGCTGCCCCACGGCTATGAAGGCCAGGGCCCCGAGCACAGCTCGGCCCGCCTGGAGCGCTTCATGCAGTTGTCGGCCGACGCCAACATGCAGGTGGTGCAGCCCACCACGGCCAGCCAGATCTTCCACGTGCTGCGTCGCCAGATGGTGCGCGATCTGCGCAAGCCGCTGATCATCATGACGCCCAAGTCGCTGCTGCGTAACAAGGATGCCACCTCGCCGCTGTCCGAGTTCACCAAGGGCAGCTTCCAGACGGTGATCCCTGAGCAGGACGACGCTGTCGTGAAGAAGGCCGCCAAGGTCAAGCGCGTGATCGCGTGCTCTGGCAAGGTGTATTACGACCTCGTGAAGAAGCGTGCGGAGCGTGAGGACGACGACGTGGCGATCATCCGCGTCGAACAGCTCTATCCGTTCCCACACCGGGCGTTTGCTGCCGAGCTCAAGCGTTACCCTAACGCCACCGACGTGGTGTGGTGCCAGGACGAGCCACAGAACCAGGGCGCCTGGTTCTTCATCCAGCACAACATCCACGAAAACATGCTCGACGGCCAGCGGCTGGGCTACTCCGGCCGTGCGGCATCCGCGTCGCCAGCCGTGGGCTACTCGCACCTGCACCAAGAACAGCAGAAGGCGCTGGTGGATGGCGCGTTTGCCAAGCTCAAGGGTTTTGTCCTGACCAAGTAAGGCCAGCTACCCGAACGAACACAGAACAGAACCCCTACCGAAAGAATTCAAAATGGCTATCGTAGAAGTCAAAGTCCCACAACTGTCCGAATCCGTGGCGGAAGCCACCATGCTGACCTGGAAGAAGAAGGCCGGTGAAGCCGTGGCCGTGGACGAAATCCTCATCGAGATCGAAACCGACAAGGTCGTGCTCGAAGTGCCTGCGCCTTCCGCTGGCGTGCTGTCCGAAATCATCCAGGGCGATGGCGCCACCGTGGTGGCAGAGCAACTCATCGCCAAGATCGACACCGAAGGCAAGGCGGGAGCGGCTGCTCCTGCCGCCGCTGCTCCGGCTGCTGCCGCTGCGGCGCCTGTGGCTGCAGCACCTGCAGCGGCTGCTGCTGCTGGTGGCTCCAAGGGTGACGTGGCCATGCCTGCGGCTGCCAAGCTGCTGGCTGAGAACAACCTGTCCGCCTCGGCCGTGGCCGGCACGGGCAAGGATGGCCGCGTGACCAAGGGCGACGTGCTCGGCGCGGTGGCTGGCGGTGCTGCCAAGGCAGCGGTGGCCGCACCCAGCACCATCCCCACGGGCGTGCCTACCAAGGCGCTGCCCCAGGTGTCGGCCCCTGCCGCCAAGGAAGACCTGAGCGGTCGCCCCGAGCAGCGCGTGCCCATGAGCCGCCTGCGTGCCCGTGTGGCCGAGCGCCTGCTGCAGTCGCAATCGACCAACGCCATCCTGACCACGTTCAACGAAGTGAACATGGC
>NZ_JAPUDY010000048.1 GCF_027492855.1 Acidovorax sp. | reverse complement strand
TCATTGTGCTATCGATGGCCTCAGATATCAATACCTGTGGAGCAATCCCCAATTTTATTCAAAAAAACACGATCCATGGCCTGCAGCCGCGCCTTGGGCGGGTCAGGCTGTCAAACCTTCTTCTTACCAAGCCGCGCCATGGTGGCCTGGTAGGCGCTGGCAACGTCGGGCCGCGTCTCGGCCGCCACGTCGAAGCGGCTGGCCAGTACTGCGGCATCGCCCTTGCTACCCAGTTGTCCAATGGCTTTGAAGATTTTCTTCATGAAAGCCGCATCGCCACCAATCACCTGCTTTTCAAAGCGCAGCAAATCGATCAGCGGCCCGACCAGCAAAGGCGACTGGGTCTTGCCCACCACGTCGAGCAGCCACTTGTACAGACGCAGGTGCTGTTGCGAGAAGTCTTCGCGCAGGTTGAAAAATGTCAGAAACAAGTCGATGTAGGCCGGTCCCGCCACGTTCTCCAGAATCTGCGCGATGGTGAAGTGCTCCTGGTCGAGCTTGCCCGCGTAAAACGCTTCGAGGTAGGTCGCCCGGTTGAGCGCGGTGTGCAGGGCGCGAGCCATGGGCGGTATCAACCGCTCGCCAAACTCGCTGAAGATGTCCACCACCAGATCTGCCACCGCCGAATAGTGAGGCCGCAGGCCGTTCTCGACCATGGACTCGAACGCGCCCGGCGCCGGGTGTGCCAGAGCGCCGCGAATCATCTCGGCCTCCGCGTGCCCGTGCACCAGGTACGAAAACGCCTTGCCCAGCATGGCGTTGTCGGCAATGGCATAGACCTGCGGCCAGTCCTTGGCTTCCATCAGCCGCGCGATGCGCGAGGCCTCGATGCTGTCCGCATCCCGCTCATAGGGCTCTTCCGGCAGTTCCAGCTGCAATGCAGCCCTCTCGCCGCACAAGGCGTTGTCAACATGCAGCCGCTTGAAGCGCCGCCCCGCCAGCGGAGCCAGGGTGGTGATGGGGTTGTTCGCCACGTTCAGCTTTTCCAGCCAGGTGCAGGTGGCCAAGGGCGACAGGTCGGTGACCTTGTTATAGCCCACGTTCAGTTCTTTCCACTGGGGGTAGCTGGCGGCAAAACCGAGGTCTGTAATGAGCTCGTAGCCCAACAGCAGGCAATCGAGTTGCGGCAGATCGAGCCCCACCGGAAAACGCCCCAGCTTGTTGCGCCGCAAGAACAGCGTGGTCAGCGCCGGCCAGCCATTCAAGGCTTCGAGGTCCTTGAAATCGCAGTTCTCGACGATTAGGAACCGCAGGTGAGGCAAGGCCTTGAGCGCCTGGAGGTTGGTGAATTTCATCCGCTCCAGATTCAAGGTCCTGAGCCCCGTGATGTGCGCCAGACGCGACATATCCACGGGCTGCGCCGTGCGGTTGCTGCGCAGATGGATGTCGTAAACGTCGTCGCAGCCTGCGATCTGGTCCAGGTCTTCGTCGGTGAATTTCTCCAGATGCAAGCCATCGGCATGGTTGAGCACGCTGATGGGGCGGTAAATGCGATCGGTCCACTTGGATTTCTTGGTCATGGCAAAACAGCTGAGATAAAGAAAGTGAAAAGGCAAATGCAACCGCTCATGCGCGCGCCAGCGCCGCCAGCTCCTGGTGCAACAGCAGCTCCACCTCGGAAGGCTCGAACTGGTCTTGCAGCAGCGGGATGGCAAAGCGGTAGTCGGCATCGTGCTTGCGCAGCACATAGGCCAGTTGCAGCCGCGCCAGCGACTGGCGCAACGCCTGCGCATCGCCCCTGATGCCGTCGTCCAGCAGTAGTTGGGCCAGCGCCACCAGGCTGGTCTGCCCCTGCTGGGCCGTTTGGTACACCACGATGCGGTCGAGGCGGCAAGCGGCCTCGTCCTGGCTCAGGCGGCCCCATCCGGCCAGGGCGTCCTGCACGGCCTGCGAGGCCAGGGCCTGGGTCAGGTGGCGGGCTTCGATCACGCGCTCGCCAGGCAGCAGGGCCTCCAGGCACTCCTGGCACAGGATGGCAACCAGGTTGGCGCGCTGGCCGCTGGCGTCGATCAGGCGGTCCACCAGGCGCTCGTTGTCAAAGCCCAGGCGCAACTTGCGCAGGGGTTCGGTGGCCAGTTCGCGGCAAGCGGTGCGCTCCAGGCCGCCAATGGCCAGTACCTCGCCAAAGTTGCGCAAAGGGCTTTGGTAGTCGAGCACGGCCGTGGCATACAGGTCCCAAAAGCCTGCCAGCATGAACCAGCAGCGCCCCTCTTCGCTCAACGCACGCAGCGTGGAGAGCTGGACGTAGCCGTTGCTCGACTCGTCGCGGAAGAACAGGTCGGCCTCGTCGATCAGCAAGTACAGCCGCTTGCCTTCGTACTGCGCCTGCAAATGGTCCACGATGGCTTCGAGCGGCGTGTCGGCGAGCAGGCCGAACTGCAGCGCCATGCGCGGTGCCAGGCGGTGATCGCGCAGCGAGACATAGTGGCACACGGTGTGCGGATGGCCGTGCAAGCGGCGCTGCACGGCCTTGAGCAGGCTGCTCTTACCCAGCTGGCGCCCGCCCACCACCAGGTAGTTGGCGGGCTCACGGTTGATCACGCGGGCCAGCAGTTGGGCACGGCCAAAGAACGAACCCTCGCGCGTCACGCCGCCGCGTGTCTGGTAGGGCGAGATGCGCGTGATGCGCAGTTGCGCCGCCAAAAGGCGCAGCAGCACCTGCAGCGCCTCACCGCCCACCAGCCACTCGGTCTGGCTCGCGCTGTCCACCACCACATGCAGGTTGGCGCGATCGTCCCCATGGGCCTGCAACAGCGGCTGAGGGGTGTCCACGCTGTGTTCGCTCAGGATGAGCAGTACGTCGCTGCCGGTCTGCGCGGCGCGCAGTTGGCGCAGCACGGTGGCCTCGTCCACACCGGGCGTGGGCACAAAGACGAGGCAGCGGTCCAGCGACACTGGAAGATCGGCCGGAAACTGCCATTCAAACACCAGCCCCGGCAGCGCCCAGTCTGCACTGGGCTGGCTGCGGGCCGAGACGCGCTCGGCCAGCGCGCGCACAAGGCCCGCCGCGCCCTCGGGCGCACCGGGTTGCGCGCACAGCACTGCGCGGCGCCAGTCCACCATGCGGATGTCGGCGGCCAGCAGCGTGGCCTCGCGCCGCCCCACCCAGCCGAGCAAGCGGTCCAGCCGGGGCAGCCGCGCCATCGGCGTACGGCGCAGGCGCGCGGGCTGCAATTGCGCAGGCCCCAGCAGCGGGTGGCGCGCCACCCAGACCACGGCGCCCGCGACAAAGATGCCAGCACACCAGTAGATGAGCCTGCGCAGACCCTCGAACGGGTCGCGCTCGAACGGCGGAACGGGCGCGAAGTCATCCGCCTGCCCTTCCAGGCAGTTGATGGGCAGGTAGCCCATAGGGATAGGCGGGCGCCCAGGGCGGCAGCTCCAGGTGGTCGTGCCGGGCTTGAGCTCCACCACTATCTGTGTGCCCGCGAGCTTGCCCAGGTCGGAGTTGTTAGCGATATCGGCCTGCAGCACATAGGGCCGGGGCGATGTGACGCGCAGTTGCGGGTTGCCAAGGTGCGGCGCGTATTTGTGGATGTCCTTGGGCCAGGCATCAAGCTCATGGTGCGCCTGCATCATCGCCACGCGCCACTGCACCAGCTCGCCCCAAACGATGCCCGCATTCTCAGCGCCGAGCACAGAGCCGCGCGTGACCGGGTTGAGCTTGGGCATGAGCAGCGCGCTGCCCACGAACAGCGTGATGGCCGCGATCACCACCGCACGGACCACCGGCCTGGACAGCAGCAGGCTCATCATGCGGCCGAGGAACATGATTCGAGCACCATGAGGCCTGCGTCGCGAACGGCGGGGCTGCGCCAATGCAGCCACGCGGCATCGCCCGTGCCACGCACATGGACCAGGTTGCCCCAGAACAGGCGGCGCAGCTCGTCGTCTTGCAGGTACGGGCGCGCACGGCCCAATGCATCGGCCTGCAGCAGTTGCGCCAGGCGCTGACGGGTGGCAGGCGCCTGGGCCAGCGGCAAAAAGGTTTGCCACAGGCGCGGGCTGCTGGCCAGGTGGGCGCGCAGCGTGGCAGAGCGCGCGTGCACCTCATCCACGCCATGCTCCACCAGCCACTGCAATCCCTCTTCGAACAACGCAGGGTGGCCTCCGCTGACCTCCTGCAAGGCCACAAGCACGGGCTGCGGCCAAGCCTGCCCAGACCCGCGGCGGTGGGCCAACTGGGTGAGATCATCCAACGACGGGTCGGGCCAGTGGTTGACCTGTGCGATGTTGAGCAGCGACAAGTCGCCGCTGCGGTATTTGAGGTCGGCCAGCGCCTCGCCACCGCACAGCAGCAGGTGAAGGCGGCCGCTGTGCATCTCGCTCAGGCTGCGCAAGATACCCGCCAGGGTTTCACGCAGTGCGGGCGTGCCCTGCTCGAATCGGCTGACCAGGCAGAACAGGCGCTCACCCGCCAGCAGGCGGCGCTCCAGCGCGGATTCGAACTCGTAATCGGACGCCACATCACCGAGCCCGCACTGGCGGCCGATAGCGGCAAAGTATTCAGCGGGCACGGTGCTCACGCTGTAGGGCGGCTGAATGTGCAGCACCGCTCCTTCGCCGTACTGCACCCTGGCGCGCTGCAGCAGCTCCATCCGAAACGGCGGCTGCCCCCAATGCGCGGGCGACAGCAGCAGCGAGATGGGGTACGGCACGGCCTGCGCCAATTGCGCGAACAAACGGTCTTGAAACGCGGCAAAAGGCGGCGCATCCGAAGACTCGGCTTGCAGTGGAAACTCAGGCTCGAACCCAGCGGCGCTGAGCAAGCGGTTGGCCTCGGTCTCGGTCAGGCGCAGGTAGCGCGTGCAGGCCACCACGCGGTCGCGCGAGCGCGGGTTGGGGGCCGACAGGCCATTGCGCCAGTTGTTCACGGCCTCGCGGCTCAGGCCGATCTCGGTGGCCACCCCGGAGGCACTGGCGCGGATGCGGCGCATGTAAAGCGATAAGAGCTCCGAGAAGGAATCGTGAACCATGGGCGAAGGCGTACGTGGCGGAGAAGAAAGAAAAGAAGAAAAAAGAGGGAAAGGGCCGACAGGTGCGCAGGGACGGTCCCGCGCCGCAGCCCCCTTGGCCGACTACAGCATCTGCTGCACCATCGGCCAGGCCTTGTAGCCACCCAGGGCACAGGCCACGAGCACCGGGCTGTAGAGCACCATGGAACCCACCACCGTCATCAACAAGCCGGGGTTCTCGTCTTCTTCCTGGGCTTTTTCAGCCTTGGCCGTTTTGTCCGCGCCATCCTCGGCACCGTCGCCCGTGATCTCCTGCACCAGCATCACCACCAATAGCACCAGCGACACCCCGAGCACGCCCAGGTAGCCGTACTGCAGTGCCCGGCTCTCCAGTGGATAGAAGTACGCGGCAAGCACCACTGCGGGCAACAGAAAGAAAGCATGCATCTGCCAGCGGTACCAGTCAAAGCCCTCTTCCTCCTTTTCGAGCGAGCCCAGCACCAGCCGGTAGGTCAGCGCGCCCAGCACGAAGATCAACCCGCCCCACCATTCGATTTGTGTCAGCATTTTTGAGTCTCTCCCTCGGGTTCAGCGGTCGGCGTTGCTGGTAGCTGGCTTGGCGCCATCGCCTTCCTGGCCGCTTTCTTGATCTTCTTCGTCGTCTTCATCCTCATCCTCATCTTCGTCATCCGCGTCATCGCCATGGATGCTTCTGTACTCAGCCATGATGTAGTACAGCGGCAGCACGATGGCCAGCACCAAACCCAGGCCCAGCCAGAGCCACAGGCCCTTGAACAGCAGTACGGTGACCACAGTGAAGACGATGGCCTGCAACAAGCCCTTGAACCCGGCGCGCAGCAGCATCACGCCAATCAGCCCCTGCACGGGCGACGTGCCGCTTTCGCGCATCTCCTTGGCCATGCCAATGAAGGCCTGAACGGCTTCCTGCGCTTCCTGCTTGCGTTGGGCCTCCTGTTTGCGCAACTTGGCCACCGGCACCGGCTTGCCAGGGTCTTTGGAGCAGGCATATTCATCATCGTCGCCTGACTCCCCGTCGGCCTCACGGTCCGGATCTGGCGGCTCCACGATGGAGCGGCGCTGCGGGTGTTTGTCAAAGAAGGCCTTGCGCGACACCCACAGGCCCTCGTCGAAATGCATACGCTCAGTCTCGCCCACCTGGTCGTAGAACACCTCGTGCACGGCCGCCTTCAGGCCGTGGGCGAACAGCGTTTCCAGGGTGCGCAGCGGCGGGTCGTCGTGGGTGCCGGTGTCAAAGTTCAGCGTCAAGTGCGAGGGCTTGGCAGACACCTCCTGGTTGAACCACTCGACGTCCCACAGGGCCTCTAAGTCCGCGCCCCCCAGTTTGTCTGCCCAGCGCTGCGCCTGTTCGGTGTTGCCTGCAGCGAGGTACTGGTACACCAGTTGGCTGAGCTTGAGTTTGATCGGGTCTTCAAAAAAAAGGTGCAGGGTATGGGCGTTTTGGGACATGGTTCGAAGGTGCTGTGCAGGGTGCAATCCGGTGGTTTTGAAGTAAACCGATTGTTACCGATGCACAAAGCACCGTCCCACGCCAGCTTGTCCAGAGGCACTGCCGGCGCGCTTGACAAAGCGTCCACCACGCAAAGGCAAGGCAGCGTCTGGCCTTAATTTTCAACTCTAAATTGCTACCACTTTGGTAGCAATATTATCAATACCATCAAGCGCCAGATGCCATTTTTTATTGCGCTCGATCAACACTTCCCCCCGCCCCATCCAGCAAAGTGATGGCAGCAAAGGGCATGTGGTGCATCAATTCACGCAAGACAAGCAGCGCGGCAGCGAAGGCGGGGCTGGCGGGCAGCCCCTGGTGTGCGGCGGGGCTGCCTTGTGCCACGGCGGCAAGCCGGTTGAACAGGCGCTCCATGGCATCGAGCGACAGCAAGCGTGCATGCCCCTCTGGAATGCCCGCCAGGGTGGCGAGGTCGTGCAACGCCAGGTCGGTGGAGCACAGCAGGGATGTGGCCCCTTCAGGCACCCACTGACGGTGGCGCACATAGGCTGCATAGACCTCGTCTTCGACCGAGGCGATGGCGGTCTCCAGCTCCAGCGGTGTGGGCAGGCTGGCGCAGAAGAAGTCTCGCGCTGTTTTTTGGGTGCCCAGGGCCAGCGTCAGCACCACGGAAGGCTGCTCTGCGGGGTTCTGCCCCGTTGCCAGCACACAGTGCTCGGGCCCCATGTGCAAGGCGGTGATCCACTGGCCGGGCGCTGCCCAGGCATTGGCCTGGCTATAGATGCCCGCGATTTCCGCGAGCGGGGCCTCTGGCGGCTGCGCGGGGACCATGGGTTCAGGCACGCGGGCTCCGACAGCGTCTATGCAACAACATCCGTCGCCCCTTCGGCTGCAGCCACCAGCCGCTGGGTGTAGGGGTGCTGCGGTGCATCCAGCACCGCGTTCACGCTGCCGCTTTCAAGCACGGCGCCGTCCTTCATCACCAGCACGTCGTGCGCCATGGCGCGGATGACGTCCACATCGTGGGTGATGAGCAAATAGCTCAGGCCCTTTTCTTTTTGCAGGCGCTGCAGCAGGCCCAACACCTGCTGCTGGATGGTGACATCCAGCGCGCTGGTGGGCTCGTCGAGCACCAGCACCTGGGGCTGCACGATGAGCGCCCTGGCAATGGCCAGGCGCTGGCGCTGGCCGCCCGAAAACTCATGCGGGTAACGCTCCAGCAGGCGGGGGTACTGTGCCTCAGCCAGGCCTACCTCTTCCAAGGCGGCTTCTACGCGCGCACGGCGCTCGGCCGTGGCCATCGCGCTCTCGTGCACCCTGAGGCCCTCGCCCACGATCTCTTCGACCGTGAGGCGCGGTGACAACGACGAAAACGGGTCCTGGAACACCACCTGCACCCGGCGGCGCAACTGCTGGTTGGCGGGCGTGTTGCGCGTAGCGGGCTGCTGCCATGCCTGGCCGCTCACCTGAAGCTCGCCGGTGCTGGGCAGCAGGCCCAGGATGGCCTGCGCCAATGTGGACTTGCCCGAGCCAGACTCGCCCACCACACCCAGCGTCTGGCCTGGCAGCAGTTGCAGAGTGGCCCCCTGCACGGCCACGAACTCCCCTTTTTTGAACCAGCCCCGGATACCGGGCAGCGGCGTGGGGTACACCACGCGCAGGTTCTGCGCCTGCACCACCGGGGGAGTGCCTGCGGGCGGGTCGACCTCGGCCACGTCGCGGCGGGGCTGGCTGGCGATCAGGCGGCGTGTATAGGCATGCTGGGGTGTGCCAAACACCTCGGCCACGGGGCCTTGCTCCACCAGCACGCCCTGCTCCATCACGGCCACGCGGTCTGCAAAGCGGCGCACCAGGTTCAGGTCGTGCGTGATCAGCAGCACCGCCATGCCGTTCTGGCGCTGCAAATCACTGAGCAAATCCAGAATCTGGCCGCGCAGCGTCACGTCGAGCGCGGTAGTTGGCTCGTCGGCCAGCAGCAATTTGGGGCTGCTGGCCAGGGCCATGGCGATCATGGCGCGCTGGCGCTGGCCGCCCGAGAGCTGGTGGGGGTAGCTGCCCGCGCGGCGCGCAGGCTCGGGGATGCCCGTTTGCGCCAGCAGATCGATGGCGGCCTGCGCGCACTGGGCGCCGGTAAGGCCTTTTTTGAGCTGCAGGATTTCGGCAATCTGCAGGCCAATGGTCATCAGCGGGTTGAGCGCGGTCATGGGTTCCTGGAACACCATGGCGATGTCCCCACCGCGCACGCCGCGCATCTCGCGTTCGGTCAGTGCCAGCAGGTCGCCGCGCCCCTGCAGTTGAGCGTGGCCGGTGATGACCGCATCACCCGCCAGGCGCAGCAGGCTCAAGGCGGTGATGGTTTTGCCCGAGCCGGATTCGCCCACCAGCGCGAGTTTTTCGCCCGCAGCGATGCTGAAGTTGACGCCTCGCACCACTTCTTTGGCGCCAAAACGAACGTGGAGGTCCTGAACCTGCAACAACAAAGGGGATGTCATGGCCGAAGGAGTCACTGGTCGGCCTTTCGTGGATCGAGGGCGTCACGCAACGCATCGCCCATGAAGGTCAAAAGCAGCAAGGTGGTGACCAGCACCGCAAAGGTGGACAACGAAATCCACCACGCATCAATGCTGTTCTTGCCCTGGTTCAGCAGCTCGCCGAGCGACGGTGTACCGGGCGGCACGCCAAGGCCCAGAAAATCCAGCGAGGTCAGCGCCAGGATGGCGCCACTCATGCGAAACGGCAAAAAGGTGACCACGGGCGTCAGGCTGTTGGGCAGGATGTGGCGCCAGATGATCTGGGTGTTGCTCACGCCCAGCGCGCGCGCGGCCTTCACGTAGTCAAGCTGGCGGTTGCGCAAAAACTCGGCGCGTACATAGTCCGACAGCCCCATCCAGCCAAACAACGACAGCAGGATGAGCAGCAGCGCGATGCTGGGCGCAAACACGGCGCTGAAGATGATGAGCAGGTACAGCTCGGGCATGGAGCCCCAGATCTCGATGAAGCGCTGAAAGGCCAGATCGATCTTGCCGCCAAAAAAGCCCTGGATGGCACCGGTGACCATGCCCAACAGCACACCGGTGACCGTGAGCGCCAGGCCAAACAACACGCTCACGCGAAAGCCGTAGAGCAGTTGTGCCAGCAGGTCGCGCCCCCGGTCGTCCGTGCCCAGCCAGTTCTCACGCGTGGGTGCCGAGGGGTTGGGCGCCTTGGCAAAGTAGTTGAGCGTGTTGGGGCCGTAGGGGTTCAGGGTGTACAGCGCCCAGTTATTGCCCGTGTTCAGGCGCTCTTTGATGAAGGGGTCCAGGTAGTCCGTAGGCGTCTCGAAGTCTCCGCCAAAGGTCTTCTCGGGATAGTCCTTGAGCATGGGGAAATAGGTCTGCCCCTCGTAGCGCACGATGAGCGGCCTGTCGTTGCTGACCAGCTCGGCACACAGGCTGAGCAACACCAGGGCGCAGAAGACCAACAGGCTCCAATAGCCCAGGCGGTTGCGCTTGAAGCGCAGCCAGGCGCGGCGCGAGGGGGAAAGCGAAGGCGATGCGGAAGCAGAACTCATCGGGGCCATGGGTGCGCTCGGGCTAGTCAAACTTCACGCGCGGGTCCACCCACACATAACAAAGGTCACTGATGAGCTTGGTGACGAGGCCGATCAGCGTAAACAGATACAGCGTGCCCAACACCACCGGGTAGTCGCGGCGGATCACGCTCTCGTAGCTAAGCAGGCCCAGGCCGTCGAGCGAGAACAGGGTTTCGATCAGCAGCGAGCCCGTGAAAAACGCGCCGATGAAGGCCGCTGGAAACCCTGTGACGATGGGGATGAGCGCGTTGCGGAACACATGCTTCCACAACACCTGGCGCTCGGAAAGCCCCTTGGCGCGGGCGGTGAGTACGTATTGCTTGCGAATTTCTTCCAAAAACGCGTTCTTGGTCAGCATGGCCGTAACGGCAAAGCTGCCCAACACCATGGCCGTGACGGGCAGCGTGATGTGCCACAAATAGTCCACGATGCGGGCACCCCAGGCCATCTCATCCCAGTTGGAAGACGTCAGCCCCCGCAGCGGAAACCACTGCAGTTGCCCGCCAAAAATCACCAGCAGCGCCACGCCCAGCACAAAGCCGGGGATGGCGTAGCCCACCAGAATGAGCAAGGTGGTCACCAGATCGAACCGCGACCCAGCCCGCACGGCCTTGGCCACGCCCAGGGGCACGGCGACGAGGTAACTGATGAAGAAGGTCCACAGGCCCAGGCTGATGGAGACGGGCAACTTTTCCTTGACAAGCCCCCAGACATCCTTGCGCTGCTGAAAACTTTGACCCAAATCGAACTGGGCATATTGCTTGAGCATCTGCCCAAAGCGCTCATGCGCTGGCTTGTCGAAGCCATACATGACCTTGATCTCGTTCACCTGCGCAGGGGTCAATGCACGCGCGCCCTGTCCGTTACCCAAAGAGTTTTCCTTGTTGGTGAGCTGCGACATGAGTTGCTCTACAGGACCACCAGGAACAAACTGGATGACGGCAAAATTGATCACCAACACCCCAAGCAGGGTGGGCACCATAAGCAGTAGACGACGAAAAATGTAGGTGACCATGGCGAATTTCAGGGTTGCTCACGCCACCACATGGTCAGCAGCCATGAGCCAGCCAGCATGTGCGGAGGCAGAGCTGGGGGGTGCTGTAGGTAGTTTTTGCGGGCGATGAAAAACTGGCGACCGTAGTACATGGGCACCACGTATTGCTGGTGCCGCAGATAGCGGTCAAGCAAGCGCGCACCGGCAGCAATTGCCTTGCGGTCAGGGCTCTTGACAATCTCCTCAATCAGTTGATCGATGGTCTTGTCTTTAATGCCGGAGAGGTTCTGACTCCCCTTCTCGTCTGCAGACGTGGAACCAAAATCGTCGTAGAGCTCGTTGCCCGGACTGGATGATCCACCCAGGATATTGATGGCCAAGTCAAAATCGAAATCGTCCAACCGTTTCTTGATGAGGCTTGCATCACTGAGGCGGTAGCGCAACTCGATACCGATCTTTCCCAGGTTGCGGGCATAGGGCGCTAGCACGATCTCCGAGCCGCGATCCGGAATCATGATGGTCATGACAAAAGGGTCACCGGCGCTGTTGCGCAAAGCACCGTCCCGAAAAGTCCAACCCGCATCAAGAAGCAACTGCTGTGCCTCAAGCAGGTTCTTTCGAAGGCCTTCGGCAGTGCCTCCGCTGCTCGCAGGGCGAACCACAGGGTCACGCAAGGCCGCTAGCAGCGCCGGAGTTTGCTCCAAGCGCGCAGCGATCTGAAGTTCCTCCGCAGTAGGCATTTCGCCAGCCATCAGATCTGGAGAGTTCTGAAAATAGCTCTGGGTCCGGGCACGGCGGTTGTAAAACACGCGGTTGTTCAGCCAGTCGAAGTCAAAAGCAAGCGAAATGGCTGCACGCACTCGCGGGTCGGCAAACCGGGGCTGCCGTAGATTCATCACGATACCTTGCATGCCCGTAGCACGGCTGTGCGCAATCTCGTCCTTCACCAACTCCCCGGAATCGAATCGACGCCCCTTGTAGCGGCGCACCCAGGCACTGATGGAGTTCTCCTCCAAGGCATCCAGATCACCGGCCTTGACCGCCTCTTCTTCACCCAGCCGATCACGGTAGTAGAGGTACTGGATTTCGTCAAAATTGAACATACCCTTGCGAACAGGCAGATCAGCCGCCCAGTAATCCTTGCGCCGCTGGTAGGTGATGGACTTACCCAAATCCACGTGCTTGATCGCATAGGGACCACTGGCAATCGGATGCTCCAAAAATATCTGATCTATGGTCTTGCCCTGAGTCCAGGCCTTAGAGAACACCGGCAACTGACCGATCACCATGTGCAGCTCGGAATTGCGGCGCTTGAAATCAAAGCGGATGGTCAACCGGTCTACCACTACCGCCTGGGCAATATCTGCCCAATAGGCCCGAAAGGTGGGCGATGCCTGCTTGCTGGTCAAAGTGTCGAACGAGTACTTGACGTCCTGCGCGAGCACCGGATCACCGTTGGAAAATCTGGCTTTGGGATTCAGTCGAAACTGCACGCTGAGCTTGTCTGATGCCAGGGATATGTCTTCAGCCAACAAACCATACCGGCTGAATGGCTCATCCTCGCTAGGCGTCGTGAGCGAATCAAATACCAATCCATATTCTGCAAAGACGAAGCCGTTGCCGCTGTAACCCATGCCAGCAGCCACCTGCCCGCGAAGGGTAAAAGGATTGAGCTTGTCGAAGCTGCCGCTGGCCGACAACTGCAGTCGCCCACCCTTGGGCGCATCTGGCCGCACATAGTCGAAGTGCAGGAAGCCGACTGGGTACTTGGGCTCATATCCCATGCCCATGCCATGCACGGCCCATGCGGGCAAGACACTGCAAAGCAAAAGGAAAACCATCAAAAATCGCATGCGACAATTCTGCACTACCTTCATCGGCCACCGTAGCGAATAGCGCATAACCACATGCAGCGCGCCAGCGGGGCGCGTCCCCCATTCCACAAGGAGAACAAACATGGGTTTTCTGACCGGCAAGAAGCTGCTCATCACGGGTGTTTTGTCCAACCGCTCCATCGCCTACGGCATCGCCAAGGCCTGCCATGCGCAAGGCGCCGAGCTGGCTTTCAGCTACGTGGGCGAGCGTTTCAAGGACCGCATCACCGACTTTGCCGCCGAGTTCGACTCCAAACTGATCTTTGATTGCGACGTGGCCAGCGACGAGCAGATCGAGCGCATGTTCGCCGAACTCTCGCAAACCTGGCCGAAGTTCGACGGTTTTGTGCACAGCATCGGTTTTGCGCCGCGCGAGGCGATTGCGGGCAACTTCCTCGAAGGCCTCAGCCGCGAAGGTTTTCGCATTGCGCACGACATCAGCGCCTACAGCTTTCCGGCCATGGCCAAGGCAGCCCTGCCCTATCTCAACGACAAGTCGTCACTGCTGACGCTGTCGTACCTGGGCGCGCTGCGTTCCATCCCCAACTACAACACCATGGGCCTGGCCAAGGCCTCGCTAGAAGCCTCGGTGCGCTACCTGGCCGAAGCCGTGGGCCGCACCGAAGACGGCCGCGCCATCCGCGCCAACGGCATCAGCGCAGGCCCCATCAAGACGCTGGCCGCCAGCGGCATCAAGGACTTTGGCAAGCTGCTCAGCCGCGTGGCCGATGCCTCGCCCCTGCGCCGCAATGTGACGATTGAAGACGTGGGCAATGTGGCGGCCTTTTTGCTGTCCGACCTGGCCTCGGGCATGACGGCCGAGATCACTTATGTGGACGGTGGCTTCAGCCAGACCGCAGGCCTGAGCGCCGATCAGGTCTAACCTGGCCACGGGGTTTCAAGCAAAACTGGCCCTAGCGCTTGATGATCAAGCGCTAGCAGCTATATATTTAATAGCAAATGCTTCGCAGAAGCTGCCTGGTC
The DNA here is from genome assembly GCF_027492855.1 of Acidovorax sp. Classification (GTDB taxonomy): domain Bacteria; phylum Pseudomonadota; class Gammaproteobacteria; order Burkholderiales; family Burkholderiaceae_C; genus Acidovorax. The sequence goes on along the minus strand of NZ_JAPUDY010000048.1, from coordinate 2,212 downwards.
TGGTTGGCATTGGCCAGTGCCTTGCCCGCGCTGCCAGCCCACGGGGCCGATGCGCCAGCCCTGCTGCTGGCCAACGTGTACCGGCCGGGCTTGCCATTGGATGCGTACTGGGTCAGCGAGAAATACGACGGCGTGCGCGGCTACTGGGACGGCCACACGCTGCGCACCCGCGGCGGCGAGACCGTGATCGCACCGGCGTGGTTCACGGCAGGCTGGCCTGATACACCCATGGATGGCGAGCTCTGGGCCGGGCGCGGTCGTTTTGCCCATGCGCAATCCACCACACGCCAGCAGCGTGCCGATGATGCGGCATGGAAGCAGATGCAGTTCATGGTGTTCGATCTGCCCCAGCATGGCGGCACCTTTGACGACCGCATACCGGCGCTGAATGCGCTGGTCGCCACGATAGGGCAGCCCTGGGTGCAGGCGGTGCAGCAAAGGCGAGTGACATCAGATACTGCGCTTCAGGCCCTGTTGCAACGCACGGTTCGCGCGGGCGGCGAAGGCCTGATGTTGCACCGGGGCGCCTCGCTGTACCGAGGCGGACGCAGCGATGACCTCGTCAAGGTCAAGACACACGAAGACACCGAGGCACGCGTGGTGGCCCACCTTCCGGGCAATGGGCGGCACGAAGGCCGCCTGGGTGCACTGCTGGTGGAAATGCCGTCGGGGCAGCGATTCAAGCTGGGGGCAGGTTTCAGCGACTCTCAGCGGCTCGACCCTCCTCCCGTGGGAAGTTGGGTCACCTACCGCTTTCGCGGCACGCATCCGGGCGGACTGCCGCGCTTCGCGAGCTTTGTGCGCGTGCGTGAAGAGATGCCTGCCGCACGCTGATGAAGCGCTCCGAACGGAGCATCCGCGCCAGCGCATCACATCACGGCACGCCACGCGGTACGGCACGCCCCTTCAATCAGCCTGCAGGCAAGTGAATGAAGGGGCACAGGAGCGCCTCGGTTAGTTGGGCAGCAGAACCTTGTCCACCACGTGGATCACGCCGTTGGATTGGTACACATCGGCGATGGTGACCTTCGCCATGGCGCCTTTTTCATCGGTCAGCATGATGGTCTTGCCGTTGGCCTTGGCGGTGAGCGTGCCACCGGCCACGGTCTTGATGCTGGCCATGCCCTTGCCGTCGGCAATCATCTTGGACAGCGCAGCAGCGTCCCATTTGCCAGCCACCACGTGATACGTCAGCACCTTGGTCAGCGCGGGCTTGTTCTCGGGCTTGAGCAGATTGTCCACGGTGCCTGCGGGCAACGCAGCAAACGCAGCGTTGGTCGGTGCGAACACGGTGAAAGGCCCAGGCCCCTTGAGCGTCTCCACCAACCCGGCGGCCTTCACGGCAGCGACCAGGGTGGTGTGGTCTTTGGAATTCACGGCGTTGTCGATGATGTCCTTGCTGGCCAGCATGGGCGCCCCGCCCACCATCACGTCGGCAGCGATGGCCTGCCCCGCGCCAGCAGACAGGGCAACCAGCAAACCGGCAGTAGCAATACGGGCGTTGAAAGAATTGCGCATGGGGGAATCTCCTGAAAGTAATGAAGGGATGTCTCACACCGCATGGAATGCACACGGCTACCAGTCAATACGCCCAGGGCTGCCGCCTGGATTCAGAAAATTTGCAACGGCTCAGATACAAAAGAAAACGCCCTGCGACACGGGCCGCAGGGCGTTGGGCGATGAACAGGCCGGTGCACCCCACAGTGCACGGTCCATCAAAAGGCTGTGGGCATCAGATGGTGCGGCCGTAGGGGCCGTCGTCGCCCAGCTGCACTAGGTTCTTGGCCGTCGCCAGAGGCTTGGGGTTCTTGCTGGTCTTGCCATCGGCCACGCAGTCGGCGTAATACCGCACCTGGCCGTTCTCGTCTTCCACCTCCACCAGGCCATGGATATCGGTCTCGAAACCGGGGCACAGCTTGGCGAATTCGCGGGCGAACTTGAGGTAGTCAACGATCTTCTTGTTGAACACCTCGCCAGGGATCAGCAGCGGAATGCCCGGCGGGTATGGTGTGACCAGGCCCACGGTGATGCGGCCTTCCAGGTGGTCGATCTCCACGCGCTCGGTGGTGCGGTGCGCAATGTGCGCAAAGGCGTCCGATGGCTTCATGGCGGGCGTGAGGTCCGAGAGGTACATCTCGGTCGTGAGGCGCGCGATGTCGTACTTGGCGTACATCTCGTGCACGTGCTGGCACAGGTCCTTGAGGCCCATGCG
>NZ_JAPUDY010000047.1 GCF_027492855.1 Acidovorax sp. | reverse complement strand
AACATCGAGATCGAGCGCAGCACCCAGGTGGTGGTGGACACCGTGCGCGAGGCCGTGCAGGAAAGCCTGGGCCGCCTGCAGCCGGTGCTGGAGGCCCTGCTGAAGGAAAAGGGCTTGTCGCTCGACGACTTCGTGCAGGCACCCGTGTTGCCACACTGACCCTATTGCTCCGATTACCCCGATGTCCCTGGTGGTGCGCCCGTTGGCGCTGAGCGACCTGGCCGACCTGCTGGCCGTGCAACTGGCCTGCTATGGCGAAGGTTTTGTGGAGAGTGGCGAAGTGTTTGCCCGCCGCCTGGCCAGCCCGGTGAACTGCTCGCTGGTGCTGGAGCGCGGCGGCCAGGTGTGCGCCTACCTCGCGGCCTACCGCTCGCGCCTGTGCAAGGTCACGCCGCTGCACGGTGATTTCGAGGGCTCCGCCGTCGCCGAGGGCATCGACACGCTCTACCTGCATGACATGGCCGTGTTGCCTGCACTCGCAGGCCAGGGCCTCGCGCAGGCCCTGCTCGCACCGCTGTGGGAGCGCGCGCGGCACGACGGCCTGCTTTATTCCGCGCTGGTGTCGGTGCAGGGATCGCAGGGCTACTGGGCCCGCCACGGGTATGCCGAGCATGTGCTGCCGGATGCCATGCAGCGCCAGCGCCTGGCCACTTACGGCGAGGGCGCTACGTACATGGTGCGCGGCCTCGCCCCCTCGGCATGATGAGGACACATCGTTTGCCACCGGTGGATGAACGTTCATCCATAGCGGCAGCGCAGTGTCTTTTTTGCTGCATCGATCGATCTTTACAGGTACCACCATGCCATTGCCCAGTTTCTTGCGACTGATCCTTCTCGCGGCCCTGTGGGGCGGCAGCTTTCTTCTGATGCGTGTGGCGGCGCCGGTGCTGGGCGCCTTGCCCACCACCTTTGCCCGCGTGCTGCTGGGCGCGGCCGGGCTGGGGCTTTTGCTGCTGGTGTTGCGCCAGCGCCCACGGTTCGGGGGCAAGCTCACAGCCACGCTGGCGCTGGGCGTGGTGAGTTCGGGCATCCCCTTTCTCATGTTCGCCTTTGCTGCGCGCATTCTTCCGGCGGGTTACAGCGCCATCCTCAATGCCACCACGCCGCTGATGGGCGTGCTCATCGGCGCACTGGCGTTTGGCGAGCGCATCACGGCTGCCCGTGTGGGCGGGGTGGTGCTGGGCATGGCGGGTGTCGCCGTGCTGGCGCAAGCGGGGCCCGTGGCACTCACACCCGAGGTGTTGATGGGCATGGGCGCCTGCCTGGTGGCCACGGCCTGCTACGGCCTGGCCGGGTTCCTCACCCGGCGCTGGATCACCGAGCGCGGCGGGCTCGACAGCCGCACCGTGGCCCTGGGCAGCCAGATGGGCGCCGTGCTGGTGTTGCTGCCTTTCATCGCGTGGGAGGTGTTTCGCCAGCCGTCGGCGCCAGCGGCCTGGCTGACTGCGCCTGCGCAGGTGTGGGGGGCTTTGGTCGCACTGGGCTTGTTGTGCACGGCATTGGCCTATGTGCTGTATTTCCGGCTCATCGCCGACGTGGGGCCGCTGAAGGCGCTCACGGTGACTTTTTTGATCCCGCTGTTTGGCGTGGCCTGGGGCTGGCTGCTGCTGGGCGAGCCCGCTACCGCAGCTCATGCGGCCGGGGGCAGCTTGATTGCCGCGTCGCTGTGGCTGGTGCTGCGGCCTGTGCCTGCGGCGGCACCGAGAGCGCGTTGACGGGCAGTGGTCAGGCGGCGTGGTCATAATGCGCGCCATGCCCCACCGCTGGAAACCCAACGTCACCGTGGCCGCCCTCATCGAGCGCGATGGCCGTTTTTTGCTGGTCGAGGAAGAGACGACGGACGGTCTCAAGCTCAACAACCCCGCAGGCCACCTGGACCCGGGCGAATCACCCATCCAGGCCTGTGCCCGCGAGGTGCTGGAAGAGACCGCCCACGACTTCGAGCCCACGGCGCTGATCGGCGTGTACCTCAACCGTTTCACCAAGACACGCACGGGCGACGACCTCACCTACATGCGTTTTGCGTTTGCAGGCACGCTGGGCACGCACCACGGCTGGCGCTCGCTCGACACCGGCATCGTGCGCACCCTGTGGCTCACGGCGGATGAAATCCGCGCCTGCCCCGAGCGGCATCGCAGCCCGTTGTTGCTGCGCTGCCTGGAGGACTATCTGGCGGGCCAGCGCTTTCCGCTGTCGCTGGTGCATACCGACATTTCGGTGACCGAGCCGTCGGCTTCGTGAATACAAAATCTTTTTTGGACCGCATGTAACCCGCTGCGCACGCAGGGCGAATTACAAGGCAGAGAGCATGGCATTGCGCCCCGCTCTCTGGCCCTTCCTCGATTCAACCCTGACCACAACGGAGTTTCATATGCCTTCCATCCATGCCAAATCTACCGCCTCCTTCGCCCTGACTGCCGCCCTGCTGGCACTCGCATCCACCAGCTTCGCGGCCGACGCACCCAAGGGCAGCAAGGGCGCGGCCATTGGCGCCAATGACAAGGTGCACTGCTACAACGTGCACGACTGCAAGGGCAACAGCGACTGTTCCACCGCCGAACACAGCTGCAAAGGCCAGAACGCCTGCAAGGGCCACGGCTTCAAGGCCAAGACGGCTGCGCAGTGCCTGATGGACAAGGGCACCATCGGCGATATCTCGGGCTGATGATTTCGGCGGTTCCGTTGCCGCAGCCGCAGCGACGGAACCATCTGTACACCATGACGCACGACCCCCTTGCCGCGCGCGGCACCGGTTTTGGCCTGGGCCTGCGCACTCAGCACTACGCTGATTTTCTGGAGCGCAAGCAGCCGCTCGATTGGCTGGAAGCCATCACCGACAACTATCTCATCGACGGCGGCAAGCCGTTGGCGGTGCTTGATGCCATTCGGCGTGATTACCCCGTCGCCCTACACGGCGTGGCCATGTCCATCGGTGCCGCGCAGGGTGTGGATCTGTCGTACCTGCGGCGCGTGAAGGCGCTGGCCGACCGTATCGAGCCGCTCTGGGTGTCTGACCACCTGTGCTGGACGGGCCCCGGCCCCGAGCAACTGCACGACCTGTATCCACTGCCTTACACCGATGCGTCCGCGCGGCACGTCATTGCCCAGATCCGCCGTGCCCAGGATGTTTTGGGCCGCAGGCTGGTGGTCGAGAACGTTTCTAGCTATATCCACTACCGGCACGACAGCGCCAGCGAATGGCAGTTTCTGGCCCATATCGCGCAAGAGGCCGACTGCTTGCTGTTGGTGGATGTGAACAACATTTACGTGAGCAGCGTCAATCACGGCTTTGACCCGCTCACCTACCTGCACGCCTTGCCTGCGCACCGCGTGCAGCAGATCCACTTGGCAGGGCACTCCGATCACGGCGACCACATCGTCGACACGCACGACCATCCGGTGGCCGCGCCCGTGTGGGCGCTGTACGCCCAGGCATGCCAGCGCTTTGGTGCCGTGGCCGCGATGATCGAGCGCGACGACCACATCCCGCCGCTGGCTGAGCTGCTGGGCGAGATGGACATTGCCCGGCGCATTGCCGCCGAGCATGTGGCCGCGCCGGCACCGTTGCCGCCCGCTCCTGTGGTTCTCCCGGCTGCATCGGATGGCAGCATGGCACTGCCCGCGCTGCAACGCCACTTTGCCGACCGCGTGCTGGCCGAAGTGCTGCCGCCGGAAGCAGCCGACGACCTCATCATGGGACGGATGCGCACCTACCACCACGCTTACCGCGCGCGGCTGGCCGAGGTGCTGGCTGATACCTATGCCAAGACCTGTCTCTACATGGGCTCGGATGCATTTGAAGCGCATGCGCGCGACTACGCCGTGGCCCACCCGCCCTATGCGCGCAGCCTGAACCGATATGGCGAAGGCCTGGTGGATGCGCTGCGCCAGCAGTACCCCGGCAACCCCGAACTGCACGAATTGGCCCAACTGGACTGGGACCTGCGCACGCGCTTTGACGGTGCTGACGTGCCCGCGCTGGCCCCGGAGGCTGCACAGGCCACGGGCGACTGGACCTCGCTGCTCGGTGTGCTCCACCCCAGCGCCCTGCTGCGCACGGTGACGACAAACGTAGTGAGCCTGTGGAATGCCATCCACACCGACGATGCCGTGCCCGAGGCGGTGGCCCTGCCCGCGCCTGCCACGCTGCTGGTGTGGCGCAAGGGCCACCAGCCGCACTTTCGCACCCTGGATGCCTCCGAGGCCGCTTGGGTGCGCCAGCTCTACGCGGGTGTGTCGGTGCACGGCGCTTGCGCCGCGCTGCTCGAAGCAGGGCTGTGGAATGGCGACCCCACCGTGCTCAGCCCGTGGCTGGCGCAGTTGCTGAATGATGGGCTGGTGCGCGCTGAAGGGGCCTGCGAACCCGGTGCGGCAGAAGACACGGCACTCACGAACGCCTGCACCTCCCTGCCGTGAGCCTGCGCGCTCAGCAGGCCTGCGCCGGTCAGTGCTTCCGGGCCTGACCCAGCGCGCGGGCGCCGCAAAAAATACAATCGGTGCAATGACAGCACCAACCAAGCAACGCGTCGTCGTCGGCCTTTCGGGCGGCGTGGACTCGGCCGTGACCGCCCACCTTCTCAAGCAGCAAGGCCATGAGGTGGTCGGCATTTTCATGAAGAACTGGGAAGACGATGACGACAGTGAGTACTGCTCGTCCAACATCGACTTCGTGGACGCCGCCGCCGTGGCCGATGTGATCGGCATCGAGATCGAGCATGTGAACTTCGCGGCGGACTACAAGGACCGCGTGTTCGCCGAATTCCTGCGCGAATACCAGGCTGGGCGTACGCCCAATCCTGATGTGCTCTGCAATGCCGAGATCAAGTTCAAAGCCTTCCTCGACCACGCCATGCGGCTGGGGGCCGAGAAAATCGCCACCGGCCACTACGCACGGGTTCGCCAGAACCCCGCCAGCGGCCTGTTCGAGCTGCTCAAGGGGCTAGACCCCAGCAAAGACCAGAGCTACTTTCTGCACCGGCTTAACCAGGCCCAGCTGTCAAAAACCTTGTTTCCCGTGGGCGAGTTGCACAAGACCGAGGTGCGGCGCATTGCCGAAGAAATCGGCCTGCCCAATGCCAAGAAGAAGGACTCCACTGGCATTTGCTTTATCGGCGAGCGGCCGTTCCGCGAGTTCCTCAACCGCTACATCAGCCACGCGCCTGGCCCCATCCAGGACGACCGGGGGCGCACTCTGGGCAAGCATGTGGGCCTCTCCTTCTACACCTTGGGCCAGCGGCAAGGCTTGGGCATTGGTGGCATCAAGGAAAAAGGCGTCCAGCGCGGCGGCGGTGAACATGAGCCCTGGTTCGTGGCCCGCAAGGACCTTGAAAAAAACACACTGCGCGTGGTGCAGGGGCACGACCACCCCTGGCTGCTGTCCCATTCACTTGACGCACAGGATGCGAGCTGGACCTCTGGCCAGGCCCCTGTGCCAGGGACCTACGCGGCCAAGACCCGCTACCGGCAGCAAGACGCCGCCTGCACGGTGGTCGGTGCGCAAGAAGCGGGCTTTCGGCTCCAGTTTCCACAGGCACAGTGGGCCGTGACACCGGGGCAGAGCGCTGTGCTGTACGCGGGCGATGTTTGCCTGGGCGGTGGCGTCATTCAATCGAACTCAGATTGAGAAGCATTTCGGCAATTTGGGTCGAATTGGCTATTGAAATATGGATACAAACACAGATAAAACTGTGAAAAAAGCTATTGATTTTGAAATTTAATAGCTTTTTCAGTAAATCTTGTGGTGCCATGTCCACAGACGTTGGTATGGGCAGGGCGGTTACACGAAGTTGACCTTGGTTTACCTTCAGAAATTGATTTCAGGCAGGCAAGCCTCCTAAAATTCCAGCACCCCCGTCTTTGAAACCATATGTATCGAAAGATACATATTGATTTCTGACAGTCCATTCCCTGCGGCGGCCGTTGAATCGGGCCGACGCTTGATTTGTGTGCATGCCATGCCTCTAGCGACCTCCCTGCCCGCCAGTCCCGAGATCACCCAACGCCTTGCCCAGCAGCAGTGCGCAACGCAATGGAGGGGCTTTTTTCAGGCCCTCGCAGCCGAGTTCGCAGCTGCGCTGCCTCCGGAAGATCTGCGCGCGCTGATGTTTCGGGTGGGCGTGCGGTTTGCGGCGGAGCATCCTTTGCCCAACTGCACCACCCTCGACGATCTGCAGCGCGGCATGACGGCGGTGTGGGACCGGATCGACTGGGGTTGGGTCCACTTGGCGCAGGAATCTACGCAACTGGACATTCGCCACAGCCTGTCCCCGGTGTCCGCCGCGTTCGGGCCCAACCACGTGCAATGGTCCGGCGGTTTCCTGGAGGGGGTCTATCAGAGCTGGTTCGAGCAGGCGGGTGCCGGGCAACTCAAGGTGGTTCAAGTCGCGCCCGCAGATGCGTGGGGAGGCGTGCATCTCCAGCTGACGCGCTGAGCCCTGCGGGTTTTGGTTTTCTATGATTTGGTATTGGCGGTGACCCGTGAAGAACTCTGACGACATCGTGAACCTCTTCCAACAATTCGGGGCCAAGGCCGACCCCTATCAGGAGTTGGCGCGCAAGCATGAGCACAAGCTTTCCAGTGAGCGTTGGCCCCTTCTTTCCGCAGTCCGCGACGCGATGGGCGAAGACGTGCCTCCAGTCCAACGCCGGGTTGGGACCACACCGGCGTCAGCCCCCTTACCGCCAAGCGCGCCCGCTCGAACTGCCGCGTGGCCCGACGCCGCAGATGAGGCGCGGCGCGCAGCGCCGCAGGCCCTGAAGGTCCCTGTGTCAGTCATGGCTTTTTCACCCGCTCCCACACCAACATCCGCGATGCCACCAGACCGCTCGCCCGCTTCGGCCGCTCCAAACTCCCGTTCACCCCTGGCCAGTCTGGCCGGGCTGCACGCAGGGGCAGGGGCTTCTGCACGTGACGAGCACGCCAAATCGCGGGATCCGTTGCCCGTCGATTTGACGTCGGTTTTTGCGCGCCTGGCCGATGAATCGCCTTCCGGATCGACCTCGGCCTGGCAGCCTCGCAAGGGCCATTTATGAAGGTGGTTGCCATCGTTTCAGCCAAAGGGGGCGTGGGCAAAACGACCCTGACAGCGAACTTGGCGACAGCGCTAAAGCGCCAGGGTGTGGCGACGGTGCTGGTGACCGACCTGGATCCCCAGAACGCGCTCGGCCTGCATTTCGGGGCCGATCCTGGTGCCCTCGCGGGCGTCTCCCGCGCCAGTCTGGCGGGTGAAGACTGGACTTCGGTCTGCATACAAAGCCCTTCAGGGGTGCATGTGCTGCCCTACGGGGTGGTGACCGAGGCCGACCGCATGGCCTTCGAGCGTCATCTGGAAGCGCGCCCGGACTGGCTGGTGCAGCAATTGCAAAGCCTGGACCTGCCGCAGGACGCTGTCGTGTTCATCGATACACCGCCCGGCCCCTCCGTTTATATGCAGCAGGCACTGACGGCTGCCCAGGTGGTCGTGGTGGTCAGTTTGCCTGATGCAGCGTCGTATGCGGCATTGGCTCTGATGCAACGCCTGGTGCAGGCTTATTGCACGCCGCGCCCTGATTTTTCTGAAACGCTGTATGTGCTGAACCAGGCGGATGGAGCGCGTCAGCTGTCCAAGGACATCACGCGCGTGATGCGAGAGGGCTTGGGCGAGAGCCTGATCGGAGTGATTCACGAAGACCAGGCCGTGCGCGAGGCGCTGGCCTATGACCAGAGCGTTCTGGAATACGACGCGAACGGCCAAGCGGCCGATGACTTGCGAATGTGCGCGCGCGTGTTGGCGCAGCGCCTGGGGTTACGGTTGGCAAGGGCGGCGCCATGAGCACGGACCAACGGCCCCAGGCCGATGAAGTCGCCGACAAGGATTCGCACAGCCCCCAGGCGCACTGGCGCACTGTGGTACATGCCGTGACCGGCTGGGAGCTCTGGACGCACCCCATGGCCCGCATCGTTGCCGTGGTGTTCAGCGCGTTGCTGTTGGGGCTGGTCATCAGCGTGCCGCTGGACCTGTCAGGCCAGATTCTTTTTTCCCTGGGCTCTTTTGGTGCAGCGCTGCTCCTGAGCCGGACGCCCGGTCGGTTGTCCACGCTGGCGATGATCGTGTTGTCGATCTCAGCGTCTTCGCGCTACATCTACTGGCGGCTCACGGACACCATTGGTTTTACGCATTGGGTGGATGCGGCCTTTGGCTACGGGCTGGTGCTGGCCGAACTGTATGCCTTCGCGGTGCTGCTCATTGGCTACTTTCAGACGGCCTGGCCCTTGCAGCGCCGCCCGGTGCCCATGCCTTCGGACGTGGATACCTGGCCCAGCGTGGACATTTTCATTCCCAGCTACAACGAACCACTCGAGGTGGTGCGCCAGACGGTGTTTTCTGCCATGAGCATGGACTGGCCCGCAGACCGGCTTCACGTCTACGTGCTCGATGATGGCCGCCGCGCCGAATTCCGCGAGTTCTGTGAAGAGTTGAACGTGGGTTACGTGACTCGGGACAACAATCACCACGCCAAGGCCGGCAATATCAATGCGGCACTCAAGGTCACGAGCTCCGAATACGTTGCGATTTTTGACTGCGACCATATTCCCACGCGTTCTTTCCTGCAGGTCTGCATGGGCTGGTTCTTCAAGGACACCAACCTGGTGATGCTGCAGACGCCCCACGTCTTTTTCTCGCCCGACCCCTTCGAACGCAACCTGGACACCTTCCATCGCATGCCCAATGAGGGCGAGCTGTTCTACGGCATCGTGCAGGATGGCAACGACCTCTGGAATGCCTCGTTCTTCTGTGGCTCCTGCGCCATCATCCGGCGCAAGGAACTGCTGGAAGTGGGGGGCATCGCAGTAGAGACCGTTACCGAGGATGCGCACACCGCGCTCAAGCTCAGCCGCTTGGGCTACAACACCGCCTACCTTGAAGTGCCCCAGGCCGCGGGCCTGGCCACCGAGAGCTTGTCTGGCCACGTGGGCCAGCGCATTCGATGGGCACGGGGCATGGCGCAGATTGCGCGCACGGACAACCCGCTGTTCGGCAAGGGGTTGAAATTCGGCCAGCGGCTGTGCTACCTCAACGCGATGCTGCACTTTTTCTACGGTTTGCCGCGCCTCGTGTTTCTCACGGCGCCGCTGGCCTACCTGTTCTTTGGCGCTCATGTGTTCCAGGCCACTGCGCTGATGATCACCGCCTATGCGCTGCCCCACCTGGCCCATGCCAGCGTGACCAATTCCCGCATCCAGGGGCGCTTTCGCTACTCGTTCTGGAACGAGGTGTATGAGTCGGTGTTGGCCTGGTACATCATGCGTCCCGTGCTCGTGGCCTTCTTCAACCCGAAGCTGGGCAAGTTCAACGTGACCGCCAAGGGCGGCGTGATCGAAAAGGCGTATTTCGACTGGACCATTGCCCGGCCTTACGTGGTGTTGCTGATCCTCAACCTGATCGGCATCGCGGTGGGCATCTGGAAGCTCTTTTCGTCCGCAGGTGACGAAACCACGACGCTGGTCATCAACATGGTTTGGACCATCTACAACATCATATTGCTGGGGGCCAGCGTGGCCGTGGCCAGCGAGACGCGCCAGATCCGTGGTACCCCCCGCGTGGCGGCCAGCCTGCCGGCGGTGATCCGGTTCGAGAACGGCCGTACTCTGGTGTGCAAGACCGAAGACTTCTCTCAGCACGGCCTGGGACTGACCGTGCCGCCGGACAGCGACATTCCCATGGGCAGCCGCCTTTCGGTGTCGCTGTTCCGATCGGAAGAAGAAGGTGTTTTCCCGGCCATCGTCACGTTCAACGGTTCCGGTCGCCTGGGGGTGAAGTTCGACAACCTCAGCCTGCATCAGCAGGCAGAACTGGCGTCGTTGACCTTCGCACGGGCCGATGCATGGATTGCCACCTGGGGCGCGGGCCAGCGTGACAAACCGCTGCGTTCACTCAAGAGCGTGGTTGTGATCGGATTGCGCGGCATGGGGCAATTGGCGACCACTGCCGTCAAGTCCTTGAAGCCCCGTTGAGCACGCTCCACACGTTTTCAGTTCTTCCCGTTTCCTGAGATCCGACACCATGACTTTTAAAAGACCTTTGACAGCGCGGCTGCCGCGCAAGCGCATGCTGCCTGCCATGCTGGCCTTGGCTCTGGCAGGAACGGCCGTGCCCGTTTCGCAACTTGCAGCAGCCCCCGCGCCCGCAGCGGCAGCAGCGGTGGAGGTGCCAATGGCCGAGTCCGGAGTGCGTGTGCGCCGCGTCAGCTTCAAGGATCTGGGGGCGCTTTTCCCGCTCCAATTGCGCGGGGTGGATGGCACCAGTGGCGTGGCCTTCAGCGTGCGCGGCGATGAAGTGGTGACCGGCGCCAAACTGAAGCTCAATTACTCCTATTCGCCCGCTCTGCTCACCAACCTGTCGCACATCAAGGTGCTGGTGAACGAACAGGTGGCGGCCACGATTCCCGTGACCACGCAGCAGGCCGGTGAGAATTTGCAGCGCGAGATCGTCATTCCGCCGCGCCTCATCACGGAATTCAACCGGCTGAACCTGCAACTTATCGGCCACTACACGATGGAGTGCGAAGACCCGCTGCATTCCAGCCTGTGGGCGAACATCGGCAACGACAGCGTGCTGGAGCTCACGGTGACACCCGTGGCCCAGGCCAACGACCTGGCGCTCTTGCCTCAGCCCTTTTTTGACCGCCGGGACGTGCGCCCCCTGCAACTTCCCATCGTGTTCAATGCGGCCCCCAATGCGGGCACCCTGCAGGCCGCAGGCACGGTGTCGTCATGGTTTGGCGCACTGGCCGGTTTCCGTGGGGCCAAATTCCCATCTTTCATCGGTGAATTGCCGCCGCGTGGCAATGCGGTGGTGATGGTGGCAGGCAAGTCGCAGGCCCCGGCAGGCGTGGCGCTGCCGGAGATTCAGGGCCCGACCGTGGCGGTAGTCAACCATCCGTCTGACCGCAATGGCAAGCTGTTGCTCGTCATGGGCCGCGACGATGCCGAACTGGCGGTGGCGGCCAAAGCCGTGGTGGTGGGCTCGTCCACCTTGTCCGGTTCGCTCGCGCGGATCACTGAGGTCACCGAGCTCAAGCCCCGCAAGCCCTACGACGCCCCCAATTGGCTGGCCAGTGACCGGCCCGTGAAGTTCGGTGAACTGGCGGAGGCCCAGGCGCTCAACGTGGCTGGCTATTCGCCCGATCTGATCCGCGTGAATTTCTTCCTGCCGCCCGACCTGTTTGGATGGCGCACGAAGGGCATTCCGGTGGACCTGCGCTACCGCTACACCCCGCGGCCCAACCCTGACAAGTCCACGCTGAACATCAACGTGAACCAGCAGTTCTTGCAGTCCCTGCCTTTGCGCGCAGTGAGCCACGAGGAGCCGGGCAGGCTGGACCGCCTTATCACCAAGGTGTTGCCCGCTGGCGAACTGGTGCCGGAGCGCGAGAAGTTCCATATCCCGCTGTTCAAGCTGCCGGCCCAGTCGCAGTTGCAGATGCATTACTTCTACGACGTGATCAAGCAGGGCGCCTGCAAGGACGTGCATCTGGACAACGTCCGGGGCGCGGTCGAAGCCGATTCGACGATCGACATTTCCGGCTTCCCGCACTTCATCGCGATGCCGGACCTTGCGGCCTTCGGCAATGCCGGGTTCCCTTTCACACGCATGGCCGACCTGTCGGAAACCGCGGTGGTGATGCCTGACAAAATGGGCGCAGAAGAAGTGGGTACTTACCTGGGCCTGATGGGGCTCATGGGGCGCGCCACGGGGTTTCCGGCACTAGGCGTGACCGTGGCGCAGGCCCAGCAAGCGGAGCTTCTCAGCGACAAGGATCTGCTCGTCATTTCCTCTGGCGGCGGCAACCAATCGTTGCTCAAGCAATGGGCCAGCGCCATGCCTGCAGCGCTCCAGGGCGATGCCAAGAGCTTCCAGGTGGCTGATTTCGCCCACCGTATCCTGCGCTGGTGGGGCTTCGAGGAAGAGTCGGAAACCCGCACGCGCCGCAACCAGGTGGCCTTCTCCAGCACCAGCACGGATGCCTTTATTGCCGGTTTTGAATCGCCTCTGCGCAGCAGCCGCAGCGTAGTGCTGGTGGCGAGCAACCAGCCCGCAGGCCTGGCGCAGGTGATGGATGCCTTGCTCGATGCCGAGGCCCTTACCAAAGTGCAGGGCAGCACCACGGTGATCCGGGGCAAGCAGGTGGACAGCGTGATCGCCGAGAAAAACTACCATGTCGGCCAATTGGGGCCGATGCTGTACGCGCAATGGTTTCTCGCGCGCAATCCGCTGCTCCTGATCCTGCTGGGGGTATCCGCCGCTGTGCTGGTGGCCATCATCCTGTACCTTTCGCTCAGGGCGCGTGCACGCGCACGGCTGAAGCAAAAAGGCTGAAGGCCGCGCGCCCGATTTTTCTGAGTCACGCAACACATTCCTGGCCGCCTTAGCGGCCGGGAGCCTCGCAGGGAGAAGGAAGGCATGTCCTCCAAACGTCGTCGTCACCACACACTCGCCATGGGGCTGCTGGCCTCGCTGATGGCGCCTGCTGCGGCCTGGGCGCAGACCGGAGCCGAGCAAACCCTGCTGGACCAAGGGCAATACTGGCAGGAGCGTGGCGACACCGACCGGGCTGGGGAAGCCTGGCAGAAGCTGCTGCGCATCAACCCCAAGAACGCCCAGGCGCTCTATGGCATGGCGCTGGTGGAGCTGAAGGCCCAGCGCCCTGAGGGCGCACAGCGCTACCTCAACCAGTTGCAGGCCGCGCACCCGAGCAGCCCGCTAGTAAGCCGACTGCAGGAATCCATCCGCATGGGGCGCAGCGGGCCTCAGATCGAAACCGCGCGCCAGCAGGCCCGCAGCGGCCAGGCCAGCCAGGCGCTGAGCACCTACCAGGCCGCACTGGGGGACCGCGCTCCCACTGGCCCGTTGGCGCTGGAGTACTACCAGACCCTGGGGGCCACCGCTGGCGGCTGGGATGAGGCCCGCCGTGGACTGAGCCGCATGGCGCAAGAATCGCAAGAAGACCCGCAGATTGCCCTGGCCCTGGCCCAGCACCTCACCTACCGCGAGTCCACGCGCCGCGAGGGCATCACCCAGCTTGCGCGTTTGGCTGAGCGTCCCGACGTTGGCAAGGCCGCCACCGAAAGCTGGCGCAAGGCACTGGCCTGGACCGGAACCCGTTCGGCCGACATTCCGCTGTACCAGGAGTTCTTGCGCGCCCACCCTGGCGATACGGCGGTGCAGACACGGCTGGTACAGGCGCAGAACCTGCAAAAGCAGGCTCAGAACCCCAGCCGTCCTACGGGGGGAGACCCGCTACGTCTGCGCACCACTGCCGGTTTCCAGTCGCTGGACGATGGCGAATTGGACGCCGCCGAGGCCGCGTTCCAGAGCGTGCTCGAATCGCGTCCAAGCGACGGCGATGCACTGGGCGGACTGGGCATTCTGCGGCTGCGCCAGGAGCGTTTTGCCGAAGCGCGCGGCTTGCTGGAGCGCGCTTCGCGTGCGGGCTCGGCGGGCCGTTGGAAACAGGCGCTGGAGAGCGCCACCTACTGGAGCCTGGTCGAGCAGGCCACCAGCGAGCGTGAGCGCGGCGATACGGCCGCTGCCCGGCGCACGTTGGAGCAGGCGGTGCGCCTGAACCCGTCCGAATTGACGGCGGAAACCGATCTGGCCGATCTGCTCGTGGAAAGTGGGCAGTACGACGCCGCCGAGGCCGCCTACCGGCGGGTGCTGGCCCGTCAATCGGACAACCCGGATGCCGTGCGCGGATTGGTCGGCGTGCTGGCGCAAAACAACAAGGCCGCCGAGGCATTGGCACTGGTCGAAAAACTCTCGCCCTCGCAGCAGGAAAAGGTCGGCGCTTTGGGCCGCCTGCGCGCCTCGCAGGCCCTGGGCCAGGCCCGTGCCGCCACGGAGCGGGGCGATATCGCCGCCGCGCGCACGGCGCTGGAAGATGCATTGCTCAACGACCCGGCCAGCCCCTGGGTGCGCCTTGATCTGGCGCGCCTGTACTTGCGCATGGGCGCCGTGGCCGAAGCCCGTGGCGTGATGGATGGCCTGCTGCTGTCCAACCCCAACATGCCCGAGGCGCTGTATGCCAGCGCGTTGCTGGCTTCCGAAGCCAGCGACTGGCCGGGGGCACTGGCCCTCTTGGACCGCATTCCCGAAAAGCACCGCACGCGCGACATCGCGGCGCTGCAAAAGCGCGTGTGGGTGCATGTGCAGGCCCAGGCTGCTTCGGCCCTGGCGGCGGAGGGCCGACGCCCTGAGGCGCTGGCCGCCTTGGCCCAGGCGGAATCCTTCGCCACGCAGGACACCGAATTGTTGGGCGCATTGGCGCTGGCCTATGCCGACGCGGGCGACCCCCAGCGTGCGCTGGGCATGGTGCGCCAGGTGCTGGCGCGCACGCCCCGGCCTGATGTGGGCCTGCGGCTGCAGTACGCGGCCACCTTGCTCAAAACCCAACAGGATGTGGAGCTGGCAGGCATCCTGCGCCAGTTGCAAACGGCACCCATGAGCGAGCGCGAGCGCCGCAGCTTTGCCGATATTCGCCGCGCCTACATCGTGCGCCAGGCCGATGGCCTGCGCGAAGCGGGCGACCTGGTCGCGGCCTACGACACGCTGGCCCCGCTGCTGGCCGAGTCTCCCGAGGACCCCCAGGTCATGATGGCCCTGGCCCGCATGTATGCGGCCAACAACGACTACGCCCAGGCGCAGGCGCTGTATGCGCGGTTGCTGGAAAAGTCGCCCAACGACATCTCCCTGATCCTGCAGACCGCAGCCATGGCCACCGGGACCAAAGACTACGGCTATGCGGAGTCGCTGCTGTCCGTGGCATTGGCGCGCGCTCCCCGCGACCCCGAGGTGCTGACCGCCGCAGGGCGGCTCTACCGAGCACAGGGCAAGAACACCAAGGCCACTGAATTTTTCACAGCAGCCGTGGCGGCAGAGAATACTCAGCGGGACGCGGTGCTGGCGGCCAGCGGGGTGGCGGCAGGCCCTGCCCGGTCGGGCAACCCGTTTGCGCAGCGTGCCACAGGCATGCAGCGGATGAGCGGTGCAGGCCTGGCGGTCCCGACGGCGTCGTCGTCAGCCTCTGTGGCCCGTGCACCCCTGGGCTATACGCCCATGCAATATGCGCCGCAGCCGGTGGCGCGCAACAACGCACCGGCGGGGCTCTATATTCCAGACCCCGCAGGGGCCAGCCGGTTCGCACCGCCGCAGCAGATGCTGGTGCAGCCCCCGCCGCCGACGCCTGCGAACTACTACCCGGAAGCCGTCGCTCCTGCGCCCGCCGCCCAAAAGACGGCGTCGCCGCCTGCGACGACGCGGCGCGGCGCTGCAACGGCCCCCGCATCGGTGCAGCGCCAGGCTCCGGTGGCGCCGGCTGCTGGGAGCATTGCCGCGCCCACCTCTTCGTCCAACTACGCTCCGGCGGCCTTGCCAGCGCAACCCAACGCGGCCGCAGGCTACATCGCGCCAGTGCAGGCCTATGCGGGCTATGCCGCTGCGCAGCCCCCTGTGCAGCAGGCGCAGTGGGCTCCCGCCATGGCCCCACAGCCATCCGCGTGGGCCACGGCGGGCACGTTGGGCACCGTGCCAGACCCCGCACGGCCACGCACCGTGCGTGACGAACTGCGCGAAGTGCAACAAAGCCAGATCACCACCTTCTCGGTCGGCGTCACGGCGCGTGCGCGCCAGGGCGAAGCGGGCATGAGCCAGCTCTCCGAGATCGAGGCCCCGGTGCAGCTCAAGATGAGCGTGGGTGACGGCCACTTGATCCTCGGAGTGACTCCAACCGGCGCGAGCGCCGGATCGCCGGGCTCGTCCTACGGAACCATCAGCCGGTTCGGCGGTGGCCCGGTCGCGGCGCTGGACATGCCCGGGCGCGCGCCTGGATCGCAAACCGACAGCGGCGTTGGATTGAGCGTGGGCTATGAGTCCGGCGGGCTCAAGGTCGATATCGGCAGCACGCCACTCGGTTTTGGCCAGGCGGATGTGACGGGTGGCGTGCGATACCGCATGCCCATCAACGACCAACTGACCATGTCGGTGGATCTGTCGCGCCGGCCTGTGACCGACAGCCTGCTGTCGTTCGCCGGGGCCCGCGATGCCCGCACCGGCGACCGCTGGGGTGGCGTGTCGGCCACAGGGGGGCGTGCCGATCTGACCTGGGACGATGGCGAGCTGGGCGTGTATGGCTATGGTGCCCTGCATGGCCTTACGGGAAC
Source organism: Acidovorax sp. (assembly GCF_027492855.1). Taxonomy (GTDB): domain Bacteria; phylum Pseudomonadota; class Gammaproteobacteria; order Burkholderiales; family Burkholderiaceae_C; genus Acidovorax. Next base: position 64,171 of record NZ_JAPUDY010000047.1, on the reverse strand, counting down.
GCGGGTGCGCAGCAATGCGCGCGCCGAACTCGGTGGGGGCATGTATTGGCATGTGCACCGCACTTCGGATGCAGACCTCACGGCGGGCCTGAGCTTCACGGGGCTGTCGTACCAGCGCAACCTGCGCTACTTCACGGCGGGCCACGGCGGGTATTTCAGCCCGCAGCAGTTCCTCTCGTTCGGTATCCCCGTCGAGTGGGCGCAGCGCAATGGCCGCCTGTCTTACCAGCTCAAAGGCTCGCTGGGCGTGCAGTATTTCAAGGAAGATGCCGCCCCCTACTTCCCCAACAGCCCATCACGGCAGGCGTCTGCGGCGCTGGCGGCCGCCGATGCGCTGGCGTTTGGCGAAACCGGTGCTACGGCCACCTACCCCGGCCAGTCGCACACGGGCCTGGGCTACAACCTGGGCGCGGCCATGGAGTACCAGATGCATCCCCAGGTGTTCGTAGGGGGACACCTGTCGTTTAACAATGCGCGCAACTACCGCGAATTCGTGGGCGGGCTGTATGTGCGTTATGCCTTCCAGCCTTACAACGGGTTGCAGATATTCCCGGTGAACCCACTGCGCTCACCCTACGCCACGAACTGAGGCGCTCGTCCACGCGCTTTGGCCAAAGAAAAGGCCCGCTGCACACACCGTGCAGCGGGCCTTTTTTTTGTGTATGTATCTGCCGCCCCGCCTGTTGTCGTGCGGTGGGGCGGTAGGCTCAATGGCGGTGCCTTTTTGCTTAAGGCGCAGATTGCTTGGCGCCCACGAACACGGTGTGTGCGCGCGTCCCGGCCACCGACAGGCCGGCCGTCAGAATGCGCAAGCCAATCACATTGCCATTGGCATCGAACTGCGCCGAGGCCGACCCGGACTGTGACGGGCCGGATGCCAGGCCACAGGTGATGGGCGCATTGGGACTGTTGAGGTAGCCAAATGCTTCGACGCGGTACAGGTTCAGGCCGCTGCCGAGTTCACCGAGGAGCTTGCCAGCGACTTCGCAGCCGCTGGAGGTGAGGCCCGTGATCGCGCCATCGGCAAACACCGTGAGTGTCGTCGTGTCGCCGCCAAACCCGGCGCCCGCCATCTTGTAGGTGTGGGCAATCAGGGCCGTGGTCGGCACCTTGCCCGCAGGCAGGGCATACAGGGGGTCGGGCATGACGCTGAAACGGGTGGGGAAGCCGCCCGGCTGCGTGGGATAGCTGAAGGTGCCGCTGAACAGGTTGGCCGTGCTGGAGCCGCTGTTGCTTTGCAGCGTGCCGTCGATCAGCACGGCCTCGCTATAGGCGCCGGTGTTGGCCAGCAGGCGGTTGAAGAACACCCCATCGCTGGCGGTCACGAAACGGTTGTTCGTGGCATTGTTTTCATAGCGGATGAGGCGGCCATACAGCGCGTTGTGATCAATGCTGCTGTTGGTATAGAAGAACAGGCCGCCATCAGGGAGCACACTGCCCCAGACGGAGGTGTCGCCCACCACGCCCGACGGCAGCGTGAACGAGCCCTGCCAGTTGCCCGCCACGGACAGCGGCGTGGCCGAAGGCGGCACCGTGGTGCGCGGGTCGGCGATGCCATTGAGGGTGTAGGTGTTGTCGGTGCCCGTGGCATTGCGCGTGAACGCCCAGATGCCGTTGGGCACGCCTGCAGCGTCGAACCGCAGCACAGCAATGCCCGACTGCTGGGTGCCGGAGGCCCCGCAGGCGGCGCTGTCGCCCGAGAGGTTCAGCGTGAGCGAGTACAGGGGTGAGTCTGCCGCACGTGGTGTGGCTGTGCCCGTTACCAAGCAGCCGCCGATGCGGCCCGAGAGCTGGCCACGGGGGGTGACTGTGAGCACCCACCCACCGCCAAACACGCCTGTGCCGCGGTAGGTGCCCTCGATCAGGCTGGCGCTTGCCGGGTGGAAGTTCAGGCTGCTGTACGAGAGTTTCAGCGGCACCACGGCGCCCGAGGCGGCGGCGGTTTGCACCGGGTCGCTGTAGTTGCCGCTGATGGCGTCCGTGCGGCCGATCTTGCCGCTGTTCGATGCCGTGCCGCGCAGCGTCAAGCCCGTGGCGAACTTGCCGTCCTGCACCGAGAAATACGTGACCCCGGTGGCCACCACCGCCGTGACCTTGACATTCAGACGGCCGTAGATGGCGTCGAAACCAGCGGCGCCCGGCGCTTCGCGCGCCAGGTAGAACTCGCCGCCTGTGCCCTGCGGGCCCGGGTCGATATAGCCCACCACTTGGCGCTGTGCCGCGCCGGTGCCGACGGTTCCTTCCCACACACCGCCGGGATACTGCTGCACGCCCGGAGCGGGGCCCACGTCTTCGCCGTCGGAGCCACCGCCGCAACTGGCGAGCAGCGCCGCAAAGGTCAAGGAAAGCCAGGAATATTTGCGCATCATGGACAGAAAAAGGGTCAGTGGCTGATGGATGGAAATTTGTCGAGAACCCGCCGTGGCACCCCGTTGCATGGGGCCGCGCCATCTCTATCAGGCACGGGCGGTCGCATGGGCTCCCATGCCAGTTCCATTGTGCCAGCAGTCGGTGCGAGGCACGATAGCTGCGTGGGCGGGAGCAGTTCTGCGGTGATGTGTATTTTGCTATAAAAAATATAGCTTAAAATGCACGTCAATCAAGCGATAGGGAGCAATTTGATCAAATAATTATTTGCCACATGAAAAAAGGTCCACCCCTTTTCGGGAGCAGACCTTTCATGGCGAAAAATCCCTGGAAGACTCAGAACGGGATGTCGTCGTCCATATCGTCGAAACCCGAGGCAGCACGGGGCGCCTGGGCTGCGGGCGCTGGTGCCGGGCGTGGTGCGGGCGCTGGGGGGCGTGCCTGGGGTGCGGCGCGGCGGGGGGCCTCATAGCCGCCACCGTTGTCACCGCTGCCATAGCCGCCACCGTCGTCGTAGCCGCCGCCTTGCTGGCCGCCACCCCCTTGGCCGCCACCGCCCATGCCCTGGCGGCTGCCGAGCATCTGCATCTGGTCGGCGCGGATTTCGGTGCTGTATTTCTCCACACCGCTCTGATCGGTCCACTTGCGGGTGCGCAGGCTGCCTTCCACATAGACCTGCGAGCCCTTGCGCAGGTACTGGCCGGCGATTTCGGCCAGGCGGCCGTTGAAGACCACGCGGTGCCACTCGGTGGCTTCCTTCATCTCACCGGTTTGTTTGTCTTTCCACTTGTCGGTGGTGGCAATCGTCACGTTGGCCACCTGGTCGCCACTGGGGAAGGTGCGCATTTCGGGGTCGCGGCCCAGGTTGCCGACGATGATGACTTTGTTTACGGATGCCATGGTGCAGTCTTTGTCTAAAAGGGGAACAAAGCGCCGGATTTAGGGGCGTTTCCGGGCGCCAAACGCGCCATTGTGCCGTAACCGGTGGGCAATGGAAGCCCCCGCAGCTCAGCGCCCCACGGGCCGCAGCGGCCAGGTCAGCACCAGCCACAGGGCAGTGAGCCCGGTGGTCACAGCAAAAAGACCGGGCGCGCCTGCCCACTTCACCAGGGCACCACCCAGGGCGCCGCCCGCAAACAGGCCCAGCGACTGCAAGGTGTTGTAGCTGCCCAGCGCGGCGCCGCGCACATGAGCGGGCGCCATGCGCGACACCAGGCTGGGCTGGCTGGCCTCCAGCGCGTTGAACCCGCAGAAAAACAGAAAAAGCAGCGGCCCCAGCACCCACAGCGAGGCTGAGAGGCCGCTGGCTGCCAGCAGGCCCAGCCCCGCCTGCACCACCAGCACCAGCGCAATGGCCCCCAGCAGGGCAGCGCGCAGGCGCCCGGCGCGCTCCAGTGCAAACAAGCCGCCCATGGCCACGAACGACAGCACAACCGCAGGCAGGTACACCTGCCAATGGAGATCTTTGGCAAGCCCTGCCTGCACCAGCATGGCGGGCACGGCCACCCACATGGACAGCTGCACGGTGTGCAGCACGAACACGCCCAGGTTCAGGCGCAGCAGGTCTGGCTGGGCCCACACCTCGGCCAGCCGCCCCCGGGGTGCGTTTTGGTGCTGCGCGGGTTCGGCGGGCACCCACCACACCACCACCGCCACCCCGGCCAGAGCCAGCGCACAGGTCAGGCCGAACAGCCCCGCCAGCCCAATGTGGGCGGTGAGCACAGGCGCCAGCACCAGCGCCACGGCAAACATCAGGCCGATGCTGCCGCCCACCAGTGCCATGGCCTTGGTGCGCACCGCATCGCGCGTTTGGTCGGCCAAGAGGGCCGTCACTGCGGCCGACACAGCGCCCGCGCCCTGCAGCGCGCGGCCCAGCAGCAGCCCGGTGAGTGAATCGGCCAGCGCAGCCAGCAGGCTGCCCGCCGCAAACACCAGCAGGCCGAATACGATCACGCGCTTTCGCCCAAAGCGGTCGGAGGCCATGCCCAGCGGCAACTGCAGCACCGCCTGCGTAAGGCCGTAGATACCCATGGCCAACCCCACCAGCGCTGGGTCGTCGCCGCCGGGATACTTGCGTGCTTCCAGTGCGAACACGGGCAGCACCAGGAACAGGCCCAGCATCCGCAGCGCAAAGATGAGGGCCAGGCTGACGCTGGAGCGGCGCTCCAGTGGGGTCATCGTGGTGGTGGGCACGGGCGGGGAAACGGTGGTTGGCAAGGGCGAAGGCACGTAGGGGCGCTCGGATCAGATCGTCGGGCGGGAGGAGGCGAAACTGCGATTTTCGCCCATCATCCTGCGGTACCCGTGCAACTTGTCCAAGCTGGGGTTGATTTACGGCGGCTGAAGGGCGGGCGAATCCCCATTTGGAATGCAACCAGAGCGTGCCATCAGCCCTCTGTATGGATGCACACACGTTCAAGTATCGCTGCGGAAAATGCCTTGGCTGTTTCATTCCGCGCAAGCTGCGCCACGGGTTGGCGCGCACCCCGACTACACTAGAGAGCCCCGCATTTCGCACCTGAATCCGCGGTTCAAAACCAACCCGGCGGCCGCCTTGAAGATCTTTCAGCGAGAGCAGCGTTCACTGTTCGGTGAAATCCTGGACTGGATGCTCACGCCGCTGCTGCTGCTGTGGCCCGTGAGCCTGGCGCTCACCTGGCTGGTGGCGCAGGGCCTGGCCAACAAGCCGTTTGACCGTGCGCTCGAATACAACGCCCATGCCCTGGCCCAGTTGGTGAGCGTGGCGGACGGCAGGGCGCAGTTCAACCTGCCCCAGCCCGCCAGCGAGATCCTTCGCGCCGATGATTCGGACATCGTCTATTACCAGGTCGTCGGCCCCGGCGGCGAATTCCTGTCGGGTGAGCGTGAACTGCCCGCGCCGTCGAGCGAAGAGGTGCCTCAGTCGGGCGAGGTGCGGCTGCGCGACGCCGAAATGCGTGGCATCGAGATCCGCGTGGCCTATATCTGGGTGCGGTTGCCGTTGCCCGACACGCCGGTGGCGCTCGTCCAGGTGGCTGAAACCCGCGAAAAGCGCAGTGTGCTGGCCACCGAAATCATCAAGGGCGTAATGCTGCCGCAGTTCGTTATCCTGCCGCTGGCCGTGCTGCTGGTGTGGCTGGCGCTGGCGCGTGGCATCCAGCCGCTCAACCAGCTGGAGCAGCGCATCCGTGCGCGCAACCCGGACGATCTCTCGCCGCTGGACGACCGCACCGTGCCGCTTGAAGTGGCGCCGCTGGTGGCGTCGGTGAACGACCTGCTCACGCGCCTGAACGACTCGCTGGCCACGCAAAAGCGCTTTTTGGCCGATGCCGCGCACCAGCTCAAAACGCCGCTCGCGGGCCTGCGCATGCAGGCTGACCTGGCGCAGCGTGAGGGCACCAGCACCGAAGAGCTCAAGCGTTCACTGCAGCAGATCGGGCGCTCCAGCATCCGCGCCACCCACACCGTCAACCAGTTGCTCGCGCTGGCGCGCGCCGAAGGCAGCGGCGTGGGTTTTGCGCGCCAGCCCTGCGATCTGGCGCGCCTGACCATCGAGGTGGTGCGCGACTCGGTGCCCCGTGCGCTCGACAGGAAGATCGACCTGGGCTACGACGGTGCCGAGCCCGGTTCGCCCGGCGTGCTGCTTGATGGCAATCCAACGCTGATCAAGGAACTGGTGCGCAACCTGGTGGACAACGCAATCAACTACACGCCTTCTACCCCCGATCGGCCCGGTGTCGTCACCGCCCGCGTGTTGGCCGACACCTTTGGCCACGTGCTGCTGCTGCAGGTCGAGGACTCAGGCCCCGGCGTGCCCGAGTCCGAGCGTGAACTGGTATTTCAGCCCTTTTACCGGGCGCTGGGCAGCGAGGCCGATGGTTCGGGTCTGGGCCTGCCCATCGTGCTCGAAATCGCACGCAAGCATGGCGCCGAGGTCAGCCTGGAAGACGCCCGCCCCGGCCAGCAGCCGCCCGGTGCGCAGTTCAGTGTGCGGTTCGTGGCGCGGGGCTGAGATAGGCTGGCGTCATTCAACCGCAACTGCGCAAGGTTTTGCCCACCATGGCGCTGCGCAGCGCGTCGAGCTGTGGGCGCAGCGCATCGTTCACGGCGGGCAGGCGCAGCGTGAAGCCGGTCGCGTCGGGGCGCTCCTGCAGCACGCGGGCCGTGCGTACGCCCTTGTTGCCCAGGTTGGTGAGTTCGCGCTCGGCGGCATCTTTGGTGGAGAAGCGGCCCAGCGACAGGCCCAGCTCCAGCGTGCCGCCCGCGCGGTCGAAATCCACCTTGCGCGCGCGCAGCTCGGCGCGTTTTTTGTCCAGGGTTTCCACGTCGTCAAAACGGCCCATATAGACCATCCAGCGGCCAGGGATGGGTGTGGGCTCCAGCACCCAGCTGCCCTGCGGCAGGCCAGAGGCTGCGGCGCGCAGGGCCTCGGCCTGGCGCTCGTCGAACACGCCGGCCTGCAGGCATTCCGCGGGGTCTGCGGGCGGAGCTGGGGTGTCGACGGCGGCTGCTGCGCTGGTGGTGGCTGCCGGGGCCGGTGTGCTGGAGGCCGTCTTGCCGGGGGCCACCTTGAGGATCTGCAGCGTCTCGGGCCGGATCTGTTGGTCCATGCGCTGGGGCTCGGCCTGCTCCTCGGGGGCCAGGCCCCAGGGGCGCAGATGGCCTTGCGACCACGCGAAGTAGCCCGCATTGGCTAGCAGCAGCACGATCACGGCGAGTCGCAGCATGGAAAAGAGCCTTTCGGTCGTGGGGTGGTCGTGGGTGTTGTCACACCGGCGGCACGGCGCTCGGTCGCACGCTGATCTCGGAGCTGGTAATGGCCTGCATGCCGCCGGCTGTGTGCACCAAGAGCGCGCCGTCCTCGCCCACGCCATGCGCCATGCCCGCAGTGCCGTCGCTCAGCGTCACCGCGCGGCCCTGCAGCACGTCGCGCGCCGCAAAGCGCGGTTGCATGGGTGCAAAACCATAGCCCTCGAACGACTGCAGCATGGCCACCAGCGGCGCCACGATGCGCGCCAGGGCCGCGGGCGCGGTGAGGCCGGGCTCCACGTCCTGCAGGCTGCCGGGCGGCATGCTCATGCCCTCTGGGCTGCGCGGCAGCACGTTGATGCCGATGCCCACCACCACGTAGCGCGCGGCGCTGGCCTGCGCGGGCGCAGCCTGGGGCGCCACGAAACTCGCCGTCTCCACCAGGATGCCGCCGAGCTTGCGGTCGCCCGCCGCACCGCCCAGCCACAGGTCGTTGGGCCACTTCAGACCCACGCGCGCGGGCTGGCCCGCTCCCAGCGGGGGCAGCACGGGCTGCAGGCTCTCGGCCACGCTCACGCCTACGGCGAGCGACAGGCCGGACCAGTCTTTTGGCGCCAGCGGCAGCCCCAAAGACATCATCAAAGACGCCCCTACGTCGCTCTGCCACACGCGCCCCAGCCGCCCGCGCCCGGCGGTTTGCTGCTCGGCCACCAGCAGCGTGGGCTCGCATTGGCCTGCGCGCGCGCGGCGCATGAGCTCGGTGTTGGTCGAGTCGATGCTGGGCAGCACCTCGACGGTAAAGCCCGGCAGCAGGGGCGAAACGGCTTCCCAGATGGCCTCGGCGGGCCAGCGGATGGGCTGCTGTTGCGGCTGCGCGGCGCTGCTGTTCATCGCTTGGCCTTTTTGGCGGCCTTGGCGGAAGGTTTGGACTGTGGCAGCGGCACGGGCGGCGCCCAGCCGCGTTTGGGTGCCAGCAGCGTGCCCCGGCAGTTGGCGCTGCCACACCAGCAGGGGTATTCGGCCTTGAGTTTGGGGGTGTAGCGCTCTTCAATGATCAGGCCGTAGTCGTAGTTCAACTCTTCGCCCGCTTTGATGTTGCGCAGCGCGGTGATGAAAATGCGGTTGTCCTGTTCGTCGGCGTAGCAGTTGGGGTTGCAGCTGTGATTGATCCAGCGCGACGAATTGCCGCCGAACTTGGCGTCGATCACGTGGTCTTCATCCACATGGAAGTAGAACGTGTGGTTGGGCTGGAGGGGGTCGTGTGGGTGGCGGTCCTGCGCCTCCTCCCAGCCGATCACTTCGCCCGTGTACTCCACAAGGACTTCGCCCTCTGCAATATCCTGCACCGCAAACACGCCCCTGCCATGCACGCCGGAGCGCCGGGTCTGGATGCGGCGGCCTGGTGCGAGAGAGGGGGCGGCAGGCGATGCGGAGCGGGGCATGGCGAAAACTCTGTTAACTTGATGGTGCACACGTATGTGCGTGCGCGTGTATGCGTGTGCATGCGCGTGAGACACGAATTGTAGAAGCGCCCGGAACCCGGGCAACCAGAATGACTGGCGAGAGCCCCAAAATGACCAAGACCCTGGTAATTGCAGAAAAACCCTCGGTGGCGCAGGACATCGTGCGCGCACTGACCCCCGTCGCGGGCAAGTTCGACAAACACGAAGACCACTTCGAGAACGACCGCTACGTGGTCACCAGCGCCGTGGGCCACCTGGTGGAGATCCAGGCCCCCGAGGAATTCGATGTGAAGCGCGGCAAGTGGAGCTTTGCGCACCTGCCCGTGATCCCGCCGTATTTCGACCTCAAGCCCGTGGACAAGACCAAGAGCCGCCTGAACGCGGTGGTCAAGCAGGCCAAGCGCAAGGACGTGACCGAACTCATCAACGCCTGCGACGCGGGCCGTGAGGGCGAGCTGATCTTCCGCCTGATCGAGCAGTACGCCGGTGGCGCCAAGCCGCTGGGCAAGCCCGTCAAGCGCCTGTGGCTGCAGTCCATGACGCCCCAAGCCATCCGCGACGGCTTCGATGCGCTGCGCACCGAGCAACAGATGGCAGGCCTGGCCAGCGCGGCGCGCAGCCGCAGCGAGGCCGACTGGCTGGTCGGCATCAACGGCACGCGCGCCATGACGGCGTTCAACTCGCGCGATGGCGGCTTCTTTTTGACCACCGTGGGCCGGGTGCAGACGCCCACGCTCTCGCTGGTGGTGGAGCGCGAAGAAAAGATCCGCAAGTTCGTGAGCCGTGACTACTGGGAGATCCACGCCACCTTTGGCGCCGAGGCCGGCGAATACCCCGCCAAGTGGTTCGACCCCAAGTGGAAGAAAAGCGAAGACGTCGAGGCCCGCGCCGACCGCGTGTGGTCTGCCGCCGAGGCACAGTCCATAGCCAACGCCGTGCGTGGCAAGCAGGCCACCGTCACCGAAGAGAGCAAGCCCACCACACAAGCATCGCCCCTGCTGTTCGATTTGACCAGCCTGCAGCGCGAGGCCAACGGCAAGTTCGGCTTCTCGGCCAAGACCACGCTGGCCCTGGCGCAAAGCCTGTACGAACGCCACAAGGCCCTGACCTACCCGCGTACCGACTCGCGCGCGCTGCCCGAGGACTACCTGCCGGTGGCCAAGCAGACCTTCGAGATGCTGGCCGACAGCGGCATGCGCCACCTGGCACCGCACGCGGCCACGGCGCTGGCGGGCAACTACATCCGCCCGACCAAGCGCATCTTTGACAACAGCAAGGTGAGCGATCACTTTGCCATCATCCCCACGCTGCAGGCGCCCTCGGGCCTCTCCGAAGCCGAACAAAAGCTGTACGACCTGGTCGTGCGCCGCTTTATGGCGGTGTTCTTCCCCAGCGCCGAATACACGGTGACCACCCGCATCTCCACGGTGGCACCGCACAGCTTCAAGACCGAAGGCAAAGTGCTGGTCAAACCCGGCTGGCTGGCCATCTACGGCAAGGAAGCGGCCGACGAGGTGGAAGGTGGCAAGGACGGCGACAAGGGCCAGAACCTGGTGCCCGTGAAACCTGGCGAAAGCGTCAACACCGTCGCCGTGGACCCCAAGGGTCTCAAGACCAAGCCGCCCGCTCGCTACTCTGAAGCCACGCTGCTCGGCGCCATGGAAAGCGCGGGCAAACAGATCGACGATGAAGAGCTGCGCTCGGCCATGCAGGAAAAAGGCCTCGGCACGCCCGCCACGCGCGCGGCCATCATCGAAGGCTTGCTGACCGAAAAATACATGTTGCGCGAAGGCCGCGAGATCATTCCCACGGCCAAGGCCTTCCAGCTCATGACGCTCTTGCGCGGGCTGGAGGTGGAGGAGCTGTGCCGCGCCGACCTCACCGGTGAATGGGAGTTCAAGCTCTCGCAGATGGAAAAGGGCCTGCTCACCCGCGAAGCCTTCATGCAGCAGATCGCTGCCATGACCGAGCGCATGGTGAAAAAGGCCAAGGAATACGACCGCGACACCATTCCCGGCGACTACGCCACGCTCGAATCTCCCTGCCCCAATTGCGGCGGTGTGGTCAAAGAGAACTACCGCCGCTTTGCCTGCGTGGGCAAGCCCGGCGCCGAGCCCTGCGGGTTCAGCTTTGGCAAATCGCCTGCGGGCCGCACCTTTGAAACCGCCGAGGCCAACGCTCTGCTGCGCGACAAGAAGATCGGCCCGCTGGAAGGCTTCCGCTCCAAGGCGGGCTGGCCCTTCACGTCTGAAATCGTCATCAAATACGACGACGAGGCGCACAACTACAAGCTCGAATTCGACTTTGGCGACGACAAGAAGGGCGAAGAATCCGGCGAGCTGGTGGAGTTTGCCGACGCCTCGCTGGGCGCCTGCCCCATCTGCGGCTCGGAGGTGCACGAGCACGGCAGCAACTACGTGTGCAGCAAGGCCGTGCCCACGGCGGCGCAGCCCACACCGAGCTGCACCTTCAAGAGCGGCAAGATCATCCTGCAGCAGCCCGTGGAGCGCGAGCAGATGCATAAGCTCCTCGAAACGGGCAAGACCGATCTGCTCGACAAGTTTGTGAGCATGCGCACCCGCCGCGCCTTCAAGGCCCACTTGGCGTGGGACAAGGAAGCAGGCAAGGTCAACTTCGAGTTCGCGCCATCCAAGTTCCCGCCGCGCCCAGGTGCTGCTACCAAAACAATAGCTCCCAAGGCAGGTAAAACAAGCGCTACAGCCAAAAAAGCTCCGGCAAAGAAGGCCGCTGCAAAGACCACCGCCGCCAAGGCGCCGCGCAAGGCCGCCGCGGGCAAGGCCCCCAGCGCCGCCCTGGCTGCCGTGATCGGCACCGACCCCGTGGCCCGCCCCGAGGCCGTCAAGAAGCTTTGGGAATACATCAAGGCCCACAACCTGCAGGATCCCAAGGACAAGCGCACCATCGTGGCCGACGACAAGCTGCGCGCCGTGTTTGGCAAAGACAGCGCGGGCATGTTCGAGCTGGCGGGGTTGTTGGGCCAACATTTGGGTGACTGAGACGGTGTGAGAGAACCCACCGTGCACCGGTTCTGACGCCATGGCATTGCAGCCCCCCGCCCTGTCGCTGCAGATCGCGACCACGGTCCACCACCGCATCCACACCGTCACGGTGCGCATGGATTCGGTGGGCTGGGTGGTATCGGGCGCCAAGCACCTGGTCACGCCGGGGGGTGGCCACCGCTACCCCAGCGGGCGGGTGTTTGTGCTGCCGCGCGGCGCCCAGTGGGAGATCATCAACGACCCGGCCCCGCAAGGCCGCTATGTGGCGCGGCTGCTGTGTTTTTCGTCCGAACTGATCGAGCAGTTCCGCCGCCAGTTTGGCCAGTTTGCGGCGGTGCCTTCGGTGCAAGGCTGCGCGGGCCTGGCGGCTGACGCCGCGTTTGAAGACAGCTACATGCGTGCCGTGGCCGCGTTGGAGAGCGATACCAGCTCGCAGGCGCTGCGCGAGCACCGCGCATTGGAAGTGCTGCTGCTCCTGGCCGAGGTGGGCATTGTGTTTGCCCCGCCGGGCGATCTGGGCTGGGCCGAGCGCGTGCGCCGCCTCATCGGCCAGAGCCCCCAGGCCGACTGGACGGTGGAGCGCATTGCCGCTGCCTTTGCCACCAGCGCCAGCACCCTGCAGCGCCGCCTGGCGCAAGAGGGCGAAACCGTGAGCCAATGCCTGCGCGACGTGCGGCTGGAGACGGGGCTGGTGCTGCTGCAAAGCTCCACGCTGCAGGTGTCCGAGATCGCCGCGCGCTGCGGCTACGAGTCGCACAGCCGCTTCAGCGCCGCGTTCCGCGAGCGTTTTGGATTTCCGCCTTCGCAGCTGCGGCCCTGAGTGGGGGGTGGTGCCGGTCGGCATTCAAAAAAAGCAAATCCGTTCACGCTGAGCTTGCCGAAGCGCCGCGCGAGGCTTTGACCCTTCGACAAAGCTCAGGACAGGCAAGCTCAGCCCGAACGGTGGTTGTTGATCGGGCGCGGGGCCACTTGACGCGCCGCGCACAGCCTTTGACGCCGCCGGGCCAGTGCCGTGACGCGGCGCGCAGCACCATCAAGGCCTTGTTTCACACCACCATCGCAAGGAGCCTTTTGATGCCACAACCCCATTCCCATTTCCATCCACGCCGCCACCGTGTTCTGGCCGCCATCGCCACCCTGGGCTTCGCACTGGCCGCCCAGGCCTTCACGCTCAGCAGCCCCGACTTCGCCGAAGGCAGCACGTTGCCCCAGCGCTTCGAGTTCAAAGGTTTCGGCTGCGCGGGTGACAACCAGTCGCCCGCCCTGCGCTGGAGCGGTGCGCCCGCGGGCACACAAAGCTACGCCGTCACCGTGTACGACCCCGACGCACCCACGGGCTCGGGCTGGTGGCACTGGTCGGTGGTCAACATCCCCGCCAGCGTGACCGAGATGCGCGCTGATGCGGGTGCGGTGGGCGGCGCCCAACTGCCCGCAGGCGCTGGTCATGTGCGCATCGACTACGGCGTGGCCGCCTGGGGCGGTGCTTGCCCGCCTGAAGGCGATGCACCGCACCGCTACATCTTCACCGTGCACGCGCTCAAGGTGCCGCTTCTCGACTTGCCTGCCGACGCCACCGCTGCGCTGGCCGGGTACATGATCAACGCCCACAGCCTGGGCAAGGCCACGATCACGGCGCGCTACGGGCGCCCAGCGGCCAAAGGCAAGCAGCAGTAACCTCGGGTGGCCGGTGGTGGGCGCCGTGATGTTTTAAGCTCGGTGGTCACCCACCACACGGCAGACCCACCCCATGCGCAGCCCCCACGAACGAGCCCTTTGGTCCCTTCTGGCCGCACTGCTGCTGGTAGCCGCCGCCGCCGCGTGGTGGACGGCCGACCAATGGCTGCCCCACGCCGGGCCGTGGACGGAGCAGGCCTGGAAAAAGATCACCCGCCCCGGCACCGACACCCTGCCGCCCGACAAACGGCCTGCTGCGCAGGCACGTTCTGCGCAAGCTGGTGCGTCTGGCCCTGTGGCCCCGCAGCCGCGCAAGTGCGTACAAGACGGCCGCACCATTTACACCGATCAGCCCTGCCCCAAGGGCAGCCAGGAGCAGCCGGTGGACGGCGCGCTCACATCGCTGCCTCCTGCAGCGCAGTAGCTGGCTGGCGGGTAACCCCAGGGCAGTGGGCTGGCCTTTGCCCTGGATGTCGTTTTTTTCCTAGCCCGCCAGGGGGCTGGGCGCGTTCAATCGGTGCCTTGATTCACGACCAACAGCCTGGCGAACAGGCCATCTGCACCGATGCAACACCACCCCAACTTCCTCTATCTGCGCACGTTTTTTTGGGTGCTGGCCGCCCTGGGCTTGGCCGTGCCTTGGTACTTCAACGTTGTGTACTTTCTGGCGGGCGGCAGCGTGATGCCCGATGTCTTCTGGCGCGATGCTTTTGCCAATGCGCTGACCACTGGCATCACCCTCGACGTGTATTTGGCCGCCGTGGCGTTCTCTGCCTGGGTGGCGGCAGACCGCCGCCTGGGCGCGTGGCGCTGGGCGTATATCGCAGCCTGCTTTGGCATCGGCCTGGCGTTTTTGATGCCGTTGTACCTGGCTCAGCGCCTGCGCGTGGGCTCCACCGGCTGAGGAGGCTGGGTCTGGGCGCCGACCTGCAAGGGCCAGTGTGCGGTGAGCGGGCTGCGGGTGCCCTGCACCAGGGTCTGCAGCGGGTGGCCCGCCAGCCTGCGCACATCGCGCGCCATGTGTGACTGGTCGTAGTAGCCCTGGTCGGCCGCCAGTTCCACCACCGTGCTGCCGGGCGCGGCCAGGGCGCTCCCCAGCGTGCTGTTGAGCCGCGCAATCACCTGGAACTGCTTGGGTGCCATGCCCCAGTGCGCCACAAAACGCCGTTCAAACTGCCGCGTGCTCAGGCCCATGCGCTGGCCCGAGGCTGAGGCGTTGTCGCTGGCCGCATGCAGCAAGGCCCGCGCCTGTTGCCGCCGTGCTTCACACGGTGACGGCGGTGCGACCAGTTGCCGGATGAACTGGCACAGCACCGTGAGCCGCGCACCGTCGTCCCCTGCCGCCCGCACCTCGTGCTCTACCTCGGCCCACCGGGGGCCCGCCAACTCCGCCAGTGGTTGCAGCGTGTTCACCAGCCCGCGCGCACTGGCAAAAAGTGCCGCGGCGGCCTCAGGCTGTAGTACCAGCCCCACGGCCCGTACAGGCCCGCCGTGTTCGTACACCGTGGCGGTGGTGCTGGCGCTCATCCAGGCCGATGGCGGCACCGGCTCGCCCCGGCAACTCACCTGCCCGGCCAGCCGCACCACCAGCATGCTCGACACCATGGCCGGAAAATGCGACTGCGCCAGTTCCGCAGGGGCGTCGACCACCACCGCTGCCATCAACCAAGGCTGCAAATCGGAGGGGACGGGCACAAAACGCTGCATGCCCGGATTCTGCACAAGCCACCCGTGCGACATGCACCTGCCGCACGGCCCGACTATCCTTGTTGTTTTGTCAGCACCGTCAACCCTCGCACACCTATCTGTGCCACGCACCATGCAGCAAGAGCAAGCCCCCACCCGATCCCTCCCCCTCGCAGGCGCCACCAACTTTCGCGACCTGGGCGGCTACACCGGCCACGGCGGCCAGCAGGTGAAATGGCGGCGTATCTTCCGGTCTGACCATTTGGCAAGCCTTACCCTACAAGACCAGGCCCTGCTGGCCGAACTGGGTGTGGCCCGCGCAGTGGATTTTCGCGGCCAAGCCGAAAGCGCCGCCCATGCCTACGCGCTGCCCGGCGTCACCCACCACCCGCTGGCCATCGAGCCCACGGTGGTGCAGCGCGCGCTGGAGCTGCAACGCACCGGCCGCCAGCTCACCGCGCAAGACGCCGTGGGGCTGATGCAAGACACCTACCGGGGCTTTGTGTACGACAACGCCCCGCGCTTTGCCGAGCTGTTTGGCCTGCTGCTGGCCAGCGATGCACCCACCGTTTTCCACTGCACTGCGGGCAAAGACCGCACCGGCTTTGCCGCTGCCCTCATCCTGCTCACCCTGGGCGTGCCGCGCAACGTGGTTATGCAGGACTATCTGCTCACCAACGCGCTCTACCAGCGCCCGCCCGGCATGGGCAGCCACGCCCCCGAAGAAGTGCTGGCCGTGCTGTGGCGTGTGCAAGAGGAGTTTCTGGACGCCGCGCTGCACATGGTGGACAACAACTTTGGCGGCCTGCAGCCGTATCTGGTGGATGTGCTGGGCGTGGACGCCGCTGCGCAGAAAGAACTGGCGAGGCGGTATCTGCAAGCAGCGTAGGCCAAACTTACCCGGCGCTGTGCTCTGGCCTGGCGCGCTGGCGGCGTACACGCCAGTACAAACCACCCACGATGGAGAGGTTCAACAGATTCCACGCCATGCCGTTGATAAACGCCGCCTGGTAGCTGCCCGTCACGTCAAAAATCCAGCCCGACATCCAGCCCCCCAGCGCCATGCCAACCAACGTGGCCATGATCACTGCGCCCACCCGGGCGCCCGCCTCTTGCGGCGCAAAATACTCGCGGATGATGATCGCGTAGGCAGGCACGATGCCACCCTGGAACAGCCCGAACATCGCCGAAATGACATACAGCGGCACCAGCCCGTCAAACGGCAAAAACAGCATCAGCCCCACCCCCTGCAGCGCCGACCCCAGCAGCAGCGTGCGCACGCCGCCAATGCGGTCGCAGATCACCCCCGACACCAGGCGGCTGACAATGCCGCACGCCAGCATCAGCGACAACATCTCGGCCCCACGGGCCGCGCCGAAACCCAGGTCGGTGCAATAGGCCACGATATGCACCTGCGGCATCGCCATGGCCACACAGCACGCCACGCCCGCCACACACAGCAGCAACTGCGCATGCACCGGGCGCAGGCCAAACGGGCGGTTGCGGTCTAGCGCCAAAGGAGTGGGTGCCGAGGAGGAAGAAGGCGCAGTCGAAGTCGCAGCGCCCCCTGCCGACGCAGGCACCGCAGACACATCCAGCAGCACCATCGGCGCGCGCTGGCGCATGCGCAGCGCCAACAGCAGCATGCCCAGGCCACACATCAACCCCATCAACACATAGGTGTGGCGCCAGCCAATGGATTCGATGCCGTGCTGCACGATGGGCGGCCACAGTGCACCGGCGATGTAGTTGCCGCTGGCGCAAATCGCCACCGCAATGCCACGCCGCCGGTTCCACCACAGCGCCGTGTCGGCCATCAACGGCGCAAACGTGGCCGAGCTGCCAATCAGCCCCATCAACCCATGCGCCAGCCCAAACCCCCAAATGCTGCCCGACAGCCCCGCCCACACAAAACCGCCACACACGGCCACCGCCCCCACGCACAGCACCGGCATCAGCCCATGCCGGTCGGCCATCCGCCCCGTCCAGATACCGCCAATCCCCAGGCACACCATCATCAGCGTGTAAGGCAGCGACGCTTGCGCACGCCCCACCCCAAACTCGGCCTGCACGGCGGGCAGCACCACCGACACCACATACATGCTGCTGTTGCCCAGCACCACCAGGCCCAGCGTGGTCAGCAGGCGCCAGGCGGCCTGGGGGGAATCGATGAGGGATGCCGGGGCGGCGGCAGGGGTGTTGGGCATGCGGGGCAATTTAACTGAAGGGGCTGAAAGGGTCGGGATAGGTGCTGCTATCCGGTACAGGCGACTGCAGCAAGTCGTGTCGGTTGATATGATTTTGATAGCTGTTAGCGCTTGATAAATAAGCGCCAAAGAACAATTTGACTTAAACCTACGACTGATGAGGCAGATTCAATCACGGTCCCGCGCGCCAGCTTCGTCGCTTGATGTTGACATCCAAAGGTTGCGCCCCGCTACCGCACCCCCTACAGTGCATTAACAAATACACACATGGGCATCACACCAGCAAGGGAGGCAACTGGCGGCATGGTGACATTGATATCGGCATTGGGCGCATGCACATCGCGCATGACAAGTGGCGATCGGCGCCTGGCAGAGCGGCTGGAGCATAAGCTCAATGACGACCTGCTTTGGTACGACGTGTCCGTAGGTCTCCGGCAATTGCATCCTGGTTTCATCGTGTTGCACCCCAGCCGGGGCCGGCCGATTGTGGAAGTCAAAGATCTGCAAACACTTGCGCTTGGTGGAGCCACAGCAAGAGGCTCAGCTGTTGGTGCACAGAGAGGCGGTGCGGGTGTTGTATGTGGCGGCGACCAGAGCGACACAGCGGCTAGTGCTGGCGGGCAATGCAACGCGGTGTCGTAGGCCATTTCTCAATTACCCTCTTTAGTGAAAATCGACCTCGGCGCGCCTAGCGCAAAGTAGCCACTGCCCCTTAGCACCTATGCCTCAAAGTATTCAGTCCAACTTCGACATGCTGCACTCATACGAGGAGCAGTTGTGGCGCTTAGGGGCTTTGGCTGAGCGGTACTTTGCGGAAGACCCCAACACCAGCCTGCTCAAACTGAGGCAATTCTCAGAAATCTTGGCGCAATCTCTGGCAGCCCGAGTCGGTCTGTTGACGAACCCTGCCGAAACCCAGTACGAGCTAATCCGGCGCCTGCAAAACGAAGGGGCGTTGCCCAGAGAGGTCAAGCAGGTCTTTGATCAAATCCGAGTCAACGGCAACGCCGCGAACCATGCGCTCGCAGGCAACCATGCCGGAGCCCTGTCCACACTCAAGCTGTGCTGGCAGCTTGCGCTGTGGTTCCATCGCACGTTCAAAGATGCCAACCACCGCTCTGGCCCTTTTGTTCCGCCACAACCCCCCGTCAACGAAGCCGCAGAGCTGCAAGCCGAACTGGCACGGCTGCAGCAGGCGGTCGCCAGCTACCAAGCTCAAAATGAGCAAACGGGTGCAGAGCTTGCGCAGACCCGAACACAGCTATCGTCATTGAGTGAAGAGCGTGCTGTTTGGGAGCAGTTGGCCACAGAGGCTGACGCAGCCAAAGCCCGTTTGGCCGACCAACTTTCTGCCCTGCAAGCCGCCGCTGTGGCAGCTCCAGCAACGCAATACGCTTCCTTGCTACAGTCCGCCAACGCAGCCGCCACGAAAGTCCAGCTGGACGAAGCAGAAACCCGCCGCATCATTGATGCCCAGTTGCAGCAGGCCGGCTGGGAGGCCGACAGTGAAAGCCTGCGCTACAGCAAAGGGGCTCGCCCAGTACGTGGCCGCAACATCGCCATCGCCGAATGGCCCTGTGATGGTTGTGCTGCCGACTACGTGCTTTTTCAGGGGCTCACGCCGATGGCGGTGGTCGAGGCCAAGCGAAAAAACATTGATGTGTCTGGTGCCCTGCAGCAGGCCAAGCGCTACAGCCGCACATTCACTGCGGGTGTCGAGGTTCATCTCCATGATCGTAACTGGGGTGCACAGTCTGAATATCGCATTCCATTCGTCTTCTCTGCCAACGGGCGCCCCTACTTGCGCCAGCTGGCCACCAAAAGCGGCATCTGGTTTTGCGATTTGCGCCACCCCGAAAACCGCAGCCAGGCGCTGGACGGCTGGTACAGCCCCGATGGGCTCAAACATCTGCTGGCGGCAGATGAGGTTAAAGCTCACCAGCAGCTGGACAACACCGAGTTCAACTTCGGCTTTCCACTGCGCCTGTACCAGCAAAAAGCCATCCGCGAGACCGAGGCGCGCATAAGCCAGGGCCAGCGCGACATCTTGTTGGCCATGGCCACAGGCACTGGCAAAACCAAAACCTGCATTGCACTCATCTATCGCCTACTGAAAGCGCAGCGCTTCAAGCGCATCTTGTTTCTGGTGGACAGGTCGGCCTTGGGCGAACAAGCGGCCAACGCCTTCAAAGACACCCGCATGGAGCGGCTGCAAACCTTTGCCGAAGCCTTCGGCATCAAAGAGCTGGATGCCCAGGCGCCAGACGATGACACCGCCGTCCACATCGCCACCGTGCAGGGCATGATGCGGCGCGTGCTGTTTTCTGCCGATGGCGTGGCCCCACCCACGGTAGACCAATACGACTGCGTGGTGATCGACGAATGCCATCGCGGCTACACGCTAGACCGCGAGCTGTCCGACACCGAACTCAGCTTTCGCGGCTTTGAAGACTACATCTCCAAGTACCGCCGTGTGCTCGACTACTTTGATGCTGTCAAGATCGGCCTGACTGCGACCCCCGCCCTGCACACCACCGAAATCTTCGGCGTCCCAGTGTTCACCTACAGCTACCGCGAGGCCGTGGTGGATGGCTATCTGGTGGACTACGAACCGCCCATTCAGATCTACACCGAGCTTTCCAAAGGCGGCATGCACTGGAAGGTGGGCGAAGAGGTCAAGGTCTACGACGCGCAGCGTAACCAGATCGAGCTTTTCAAAGCCCCCGATGCCATCGACCTCAACGTCGAAGACTTCAACCGCAAGGTCATCACCCGCCCCTTCAATGAAGTGGTGTGCAACTACCTGGCGCAAGAGATTGACCCCACAGGCAAGCGCAAAACACTCATCTTCTGCGTCAACACCGACCATGCCGACTTGGTGGTGGATGTGCTCAAAGCCGCTTTTGAGGCCCAGTACGGCTGCGTAGAGGACGATGCCGTCATCAAGATCACGGGCAACGCCGACAAGCCGCTGGAGCTGATTCGCCGCTTCAAAAACGAGCGCCTGCCCAATGTGGCCGTCACGGTGGACTTGCTCACTACCGGCATTGACGTACCCGAAATCTGCAACCTCGTCTTCCTGCGCCAGGTCAACAGCCGCATCTTGTTCGACCAGATGCTGGGCCGCGCCACCCGTCTGTGCGACTTTGACGGCGACCCCAAAGACAGCTTCCGCGTGTTTGACGCTGTGCGTATTTTTGAAGCCATCGGCAACATGACCGCCATGCGCCCCGTGGTGGTTAACCCTAGCATCAGCTTTGCGCAGCTAGTGCAGGAAATGGTGGCCGTGCAAGACCCCGCTGCCCGAGAGCTGGTGCGCGAGCAGTTCCTGGCCAAGCTGCAGGTCAAAAAGCGCCACCTCGATGCCCAAGCCACGCAAGACTTTGAAACCAAGGCAGGCATGACGCCCGATGCCTTCATCCAAAAGTTGCGCACCCTGTCGGTGGATGACATCGCCAACTGGTTCATTCAAAACCCTCAGCTGGGCGAAATACTGGACCGCAAGCGCGAAGGGCGTGGCGAGCCTGTTTTTGTCTCCGACCACCCCGATGCCCTCGCTGGCATCGAGCGCGGCTACGGCACGGCCCGCAAGCCAGAAGACTATTTGAAAGAGTTCAAAGACTTCATCACCAGCCACGGCAACGAGCTACCCGCCCTCATCACCGTGCTCACCCGCCCGCGCGATCTCACGCGCAAGCAGCTCAAAGAACTGGTGCTGGCGCTGGACCAGGCCGGCTTTACCGAAACCCGCCTGGCCACCGCCTGGCGCGAGCTCAGCAACCAGGACATTGCCGCCCGCATCATTGGCTACATCCGCCAGGCCGCCATGGGCGACGCCCTGCTGCCCTACGCCGAGCGCGTGGACCACGCCCTGCAAGACCTGCTGACCAAACCCTTGGCAGGCAAACCCTGGACGCAGCCCCAGCGCGACTGGCTCAAACGCATTGCCGCGCAAACCAAAGCCAATATGTTGGTAGACCGCGAAGCGCTGGACGACCCAGACCTTATATTCAAGCGCGACGGCGGCGGCTTTGCCCGCCTGGACAAACTCTTCAACGGCCAGCTCCAGCCCGTGCTGGAAGCATTTAACGACGCACTGTGGGCGGACGACCAAAAGTCCGCCTGACCGCTTTTCCCCGCATCCCCCTACATGACTGCAATCAACCCTGCGGCGTCAGACATCGTCGCCAAGCTATGGAACCTGTGCAACCTGCTGCGCGACGATGGAGTGACCTACCACCAGTACGTGAGCGAACTCACCTACCTGCTGTTCTTGCGCATGATGCAAGAGACCGGCCAAGAAGACGGCCTGGTCATCTACAAGTCGCCCAAGAAAGGCGAGCCTGCTGAAAAAATGGAAGGCACCCGCTGGGCCGATCTGATGGCCGCATCCGCACCAGACCGGCTGGACATGTACAAAGAACTGCTGCTGGACTACGGCCTGCACGGCAGTGGCAGCGTCCAGCAGATTTACGCCAACGCCAGCACCTTCATCACCAAGCCCGCCACCTTGTCCAAGCTGGTGGTAGAGATCGACAAGCTCGACTGGTACAGCGTGCAGCGCGACGACCTGGGCGACCTGTACGAAGGCCTGCTGGAGCGCAACGCCAGCGAAAAGAAAAGCGGCGCAGGCCAGTACTTCACCCCCCGCGATTTGATCGACAGCATCGTGGCCGTGATGCAGCCTACGCTAGGCGATGTGATTCAGGACCCTGCCTCGGGCACCGGCGGCTTCTTGATTGCCGCCAACAACTACCTGCGCACCAAGTACCCGCCAGACGAGCGCACCGAAGCACAGCAGCGCAAATACCGCCACAGCACCTTTTACGGCATGGAGCTGGTGCAAGACACGCACCGACTGGCACTCATGAATATGCTGCTGCACGGCATTGAAGGCGGCATACAGTTTGGAGACACGCTGGGCGAAGAAGGTACCCGCCTGCCCCAGGCCACGCTCAACCTCAGCAACCCGCCCTTTGGCACCAAAAAAGGCGGCGGCCTGCCCACCCGCACCGACTTCACCTACCCCACCACCAACAAGCAGTTCTGTTTTTTGCAGCACATCTACCGCAACCTGGCCCCCGGTGGCCGCGCTGCCGTGGTGCTGCCCGACAACGTGCTGTTTGAAAGCAACGTGGGCGCAGACATACGCCGCGACCTGATGGACAAGTGCAACCTGCACACCATATTGCGCCTGCCCACCGGCATCTTCTACGCCCAGGGCGTCAAAACCAACGTGCTGTTTTTCACCCGTGGTACCACCGACAAAGGCAACACTAAGGAAGTGTGGGTGTACGACATGCGCGCCAACATGCCCCAGTTTGGCAAGCGCACTCCCTTCACCCGCGAGTATTTCCGCACTAAGCCCGACGCCCCGGCCAGCACACCCCGCGACAAGTTTGAAAACGTGTTTGGCAACGACCCCTGCGGCGGCCCCGCAGCCCTGGCGCAGCGCGTGGATACGGGTGAGGCAGGCCGCTGGCGCAAGTTCACCCGCGAGCAAATCAAGGCCCGTGGCGACAACCTGGACATCAGCTGGCTCAAAGACGACAGCGCCGAAACCGCAGACGCCCAGCGCGACGAACCCGCATTAGTGGTCCGCATGGTGATGCGCGAGCTGAACGGTGCCATGGCCGACCTGCGCAGCCTGCTGGAAGAGCTGGGCGAAGACCCCGACGCTGCGCTGGACGACCTGCTGGCCGACGACACCACGGCCGACGAGGCCCAGCCATGAGCCAGCTGGTTCCCGCAGCAGCAGACGGCCTGCCCACCAACCTGCACACCGAGCTGCGCACCCTCATCGCCATCAGCCGCCAGCGCCTGGCCGGTGCGGTGAATGCCGAACTCACCCGCCTGTACTGGAGTGTGGGCGAACGCCTGCGCGCCGAAGTGCTGGGCGGCGCTGACCGTGCCAAATATGGCGACCAGTTGATCCAACGCGTGGGCGATCAACTGGCGCAAGAGTTTGGCCGTGGGTTTGAGGCCAAAAACCTGCGCCGCATGGTGCAGTTTGCCCAGGCCTTCCCGCAGCCCGAAATTGTCGCGACGCTGTCGCGACAATTGAGCTGGAGCCACTTTGTGAACCTGCTTCCCCTCAAAACCGAGGCTGCACGCCAGTTTTACGCCAACCAGGCCGCCACCCACACCTGGAGCGTGCGCGAGCTGCGCCAGCAAATAGAGCGCAAGGCCTTTGAGCGCACCGAGCTGGCCAGTCTGCAAGCCTCCACACCCGTTCGGGCTGCGCCTGTCGAAGCCCTGGGCACCAGCCCCGCCCAAGTCTTCAAAGACCCGTATTTCCTCGACTTTCTGGGTCTGCGCCAGGGCCATGACGAGGCAGATCTGGAAGCCGCCATCCTGCGCCAGCTAGAAGCCTTCATCCTGGAGCTGGGTCGGGGCTTTGCATTTGTGGAACGGCAAAAGCGCATGGTCATCGACGGGGAGGACTTCTACCTCGACCTGCTCTTCTACCACCGCCGCCTGCGCCGCCTGGTGGCCATCGAGCTAAAGCTGGGCCGCTTCAAAGCCGCGCACAAAGGCCAGATGGAGCTGTATTTGAAATGGCTGGACCAGCACGAACGCCAGAGTGGGGAGGAGGCTCCCATCGGCCTCATCCTGTGCGCCGAATCCAGTCGCGAACAGGTGGAACTGCTGCAAATGCACAAAGACGGCATCACCGTGGCCGAGTACTGGACCGAGCTGCCACCCAAGGCCGAGCTGGAACAACACCTGCACCAAGCCCTACTGGAAGCGCGCGAGCGGCTGGCGCGGCGTGGGGTGTTGTTGGGAGGGGGCGTGGATGAGTGAGTTGCCAGATAGCTGGGCACAAGTTCCCCTCGCTGCCATCACCAGCGATGTGACACAGCGCGTGCCCGCCGATGACGAGACGATTCGCTACATCGACATCGGCTCAGTCAATCGCACCACCAAGAGGATTGAGACTCCGCAAAAGTTACTTGGTAAAGATGCACCAAGCAGAGCGAGGAAGCAGGTTGCTGCGGGCGACACCTTGGTTTCTATGACGCGCCCTAACTTGAATGCCGTCGCTTTAGTACCCAAGGAGTTGGACGGAGAAATTGCGTCGACTGGCTTCGACGTGTTGCGTCCGGTTACAGGCATAGATCCACGCTGGATCAATTATTTGGTGCGCACAGACAAGTTTGTCGATTCCATGTCGGCATTGGTGCAAGGCGCGCTCTACCCGGCAGTACGTTCTAAAGATGTGCGTGCACACGTTGTCCCGCTTGCTCCCGTCGCCGAGCAAACCCGCATCGCCAACCAACTCGACACTCTGCTCACCCGCATCCAGTCCTGCAACGACCGCTTCGACGCCATCCCCGCCTTACTCAAGCGGTTTCGGCAGGCGGTGTTGGACTCGGCGGTAGTTGGGCGTATGACGCCCATCATTGATGCCCTGTCTGAGCCATTGAGAAATGGCAAGTCGGTTCGAGACGGAAATGGCCTACCTGTATTGCGGTTGACGGCTTTGAAATCGCAAATCGTCAACCTCAATGAGGTTAAGTACGGTGATTGGTCTGATGTTGCTGATACGGATCGATTTTTGGTCCATGACGGCGACTATCTGGTTTCACGCGGTAACGGCTCAAAGGACTATGTGGGGAGAGGGGGGCTAGTCGTTGGGTGTAATCAGCCCATAGCTTTCCCCGACACGATGATTAGATTTCGTCCAGATGTATCTCAACTGCTGCCCGGCTATTTGCAGCTTGTTTGGGAAAGCGAGGGCGTCCGCACGCAAATTGCAAGTTCTGCGAAGACAACAGCGGGTATATGGAAAGTCTCGCAAACGGATCTTGAGCGAATCATCATTCCCTTGCCATCGCTCAACAAGCAGGCCGAAATCGTACGCCATGTCGAAGCATTGTTCACCCTAGTTGACCGCATTGAGGTCCGGGCCACTGCAGCCCGAAACCAATCCCAGCGCTTAAGCCCATTGGTGCTATCCAAAGCCTTTCGCGGTGAATTGGTTCCGCAAGACCCGCAAGACGAATCAGCAATTGACTTACTGAATCACATAACAGCTGCTGATTTGCCAGCGCCCAAAAAACGTATCGCCAAAGCAGCGGCACCAGGCAACTCAAAAGTGAAGGTACAGGGTGAGGGTAATCGGTGGAACGGGGAGGAAACCTTTGGAGCGACCATGAAATTAGAGGCGGTACCTGACAACTATTTGGAGATTTTTATCTCCGCTGCTGATGGTATTAGTGCTAAAGAGCTATGGCAAGAATCCAAGCTCGGCATCGATGATTTTTATGCCCAACTCAGCAAGGAAATTGGCAATGGGCTTTTGACGGTAGATGCTCAAGATGAGTCGAAAATTTGCAAAATACCCAAGAGCCGAAGAGGGTAGTCATGAGAATTGATAAGCTAAGAATACCATCGGATAGGAATCTCCAAAATTTGGAAATTAATTTTGATGAGGCTGTTCCTATTACAGTGCTGTTAGGCCGCAACGGCTCCGGTAAGTCGAACCTTATTGAAGATATTGTTGAAATCTTCCTTGCGTTGGAAAGTGCTGCGCCGGTTGAACGCTTTGCCTACGAAATACAGTATTTTTGTCACGGCCACAAAATCCGAGTGGAAGCTGATCCAAGTCGCGAAAAGGAGCGAATTAAATTCGTAGTGAATGACAAATCAATCTCGATTGCGGCATTCAAGCGGGGTCTTCATCAATACCTTCCGAAATATGTCTTTGCCTACTACTCTGGCTGGAATGACCGGCTTGAGAAAGTCTTCACAGCACCAACACGGAGGTACTACCAAAAAAACTTGGAAACCAAGGACTCGGAGGCAGTAAGGCGGTTTTTCTTCTGTAGAAAAGACTACGCAAACTTGGCGCTTTTAGCATTGTTCTTTGAAGAACATGCGTTGGCGAAATACATTCGTGAAAAGCTGCTGCGGATTGAGTCGTTTGATTCCGCGTTGTTTGTACTGAAGGCACCTTATTGGGCTAAATCGAGTGATAATTCAAGGCCTGAAGGCAACGATTTCTTTTGGGGCGCTCGAGGCAACTTCAGCGATTTCATGGATCGGCTAAGGGCGGCATCGCTGGCACCCATCCGCAATATTGAGTTAACTGAGTCCGACGTTCGGGGTAGAAGCCAGAGTAGCGAGCGACTGTATCTCTATCTTAAAGATAGAGAGAGTTTGGACAAGATCAGGCTGCCTTACGAGACGCCCAAGTTGCTTTTTAATCATTTGGAAAGCATGTATCTCAGCGATTTAATTGAGGAAATTCGGGTAGTTGGGCGTCGCAGCGATGGGAGCCTCGTACGTTTTGACCAATTGAGTGAAGGTGAGCAGCAATTGGTTGCAGTATTTGGACTGCTGTTGTTTACGCAGTCGGATGAGTCGCTGTACTTGTTGGACGAACCAGATTCTCACTTAAATCCACGGTGGACCTATGAGTATCGATCAATGCTGAGTAGAGCGCTCTTTCCATCGGTGCCGGAAGACGAAAAAGCACTGATTGATGAGAATCCTATTGATACTCGTGTCCTTCCAACTGCTGTTGGCAATAGTCAAGTTCTGATCGCTACTCACAACCCGTTGATGATTAGTGCACATCCGCGAACTCATGTTCGCATCCTCGATAGGACGCCTCAAGGTACGACTGCGCTCCCTCCGGAAGATGAGCCGCCAAGTATGAGTATTGATAGGTTACTGACCAGCGATGTGTTTGGACTTGAGACGGCAATGCCTAAGAGCATATTGCAACGCTTGTCACGACGTGAGGAGCTTGCCGCAATGTCAAAACGTACAGTTGAAGAGGATGAAGAGTTAGCGAAACTCTCTGGTCAATTGGAAGAAGCAGGGCTGATGCGGACTTATCGTTTGCCTGAGGAGAAGGAGTTTATCGACGCGATGCGTCGGAGGGAGCTTCGATCAACGGTTGGAATGACCCCCGCCGAAGTCGCCGAGCGAAATGCGAGGGCAGATGCATTACTTGACGAGATATTTAGTTCAAAGACATGAGATATATACCACTTCTCGAAAGCAACGGGCCTGTAAAGAACGGGTTACCCGATACTGCATGGCTTCAAGCGGCAGCAAATCTGACTGCACAACTTACTAACGCGCCGAACAAGGCGGCAAGAGACGCAATTCTCGACGCGAAAGTGAATGAGATTTGGGGTGATACAAAGGATTGGCTGTTGTCGCTGTCTCACAATAAATGTTGGTTTTCAGAGGCCGAAGATCATTTTTCAAACAGAGATGTGGAGCACTTTCGACCAAAGAAATCTTGCAAAAGATTTCTGCGCCAGAAAAAGACCACCTACGAAAACGGCTATTGGTGGTTAGCCTACGACTGGAAAAACTACCGCATTTGCGGAAATGTGGGTAACTCAAAGAAAGGGATTTACTTCCCTTTGCAACCCGGAAGCCTAGTTGCAAAGTATGACGGGTACTCATACCTAAACGAGAACCACATGCTTCTTGATCCGGCTTGTCCTGCCGACCCGCCGTTACTCGACTTCATAGAAACGGGTAAGGCAGTTCCCCACCACGACGCAGATGCAAATGATCGCGAGCGTGTGGAGAAAACGGTGGTTCACTTGAAGTTAGACTTTGAAAAACTTGAAGAAGCAAGAGCAAAAATCTGGGCTAAATGTCGTCTTCTTATCCAAGAATGTCGTGATATTGCTGCTACGGGAAATATTGGGCCGGCCGAGCGAGTAAAGATTGAAGGCAAGCGAAATGAACTGAGGGCAATGGTAAAGCCCGACGCTCCTTTTTCTATGACCGCTGCCGCGTGCCTCCGAAAGAGTGGCGTTAGTTGGGCGGCTACGATTGCAACCGGGGCCTGAACCCATGAGCGACATCAAACTCTTTCGCCTCACCAGCGGCACCGCCACCGAACTGCAAGGCAGCGCGTCCGACTTGGAAAAGCCCCTGCAAACGCTGATCGAAGCTAACCTACAGCCCTTACTCAACATCCGCTTCATCGCCACCGAGCATTCCACCGGCAAGACGCATGGCGGGCGCATTGATTCGCTGGGCTTGGATGAAAACAATTGCCCCGTGATCCTGGAATACAAGCGGTCGGTGGGCGAGAACGTCATCAACCAGGGCCTGTTCTACCTGGACTGGCTGCTGGACCACAAGGCCGAGTTCAAGCTGCTGGTGCTGGACAAGCTGGGCACCGCTGCCGCAGATACCATTGACTGGAGCGCGCCCCGCGTGGTGTGCATTGCGGCGGACTTCACCAAGTACGACGGCCACGCGGTGCAGCAGATTGGCCGCAACATCGAGTTGATTCGCTACCGGCAGTTTGGCGGCGACTTGCTGCTGCTGGAATCGGTCAACGCGGGCAGCGATACGGGCAGCAAGATCACTACAGCCAAGTTGCCCAAATCCACTGCCAGCAAGCTGGCTACGGCCGTCAATGCGGTGCCTGCTGCGGCAGACCCCACCGGCGCCAAGAGCACAGGGCCTGATAAGTCGTTGGCCGATCTGCTGCTGAACTTGCCAGAGCCGATGCAGTTGCTGTTGGCATCGTTAGAGGGGTACATGCTGTCGTTGGGTGACGACGTGCAGCGCAAAGAACTGCGTTTGTACCTGGCCTTCAAACGTCTGAAGAACTTTGCGACGGTGGTATTGCACCGCAAAAACTGCTTGCTGCTGTATTTGCATGTAGACCCGGTCACTGCCTTGCCGGTGCTGGCCAAGGCGCGGGACGTAACGAACATTGGGCACTGGGGCACGGGCGATTTGGAAGTCCCTCTTACTACGCAAGCCGATTTGGAGGCGGTCAAGCCGTTCATCATGGCGGCGTATGAGGGGCGGGGTGCTGCAGTCAACTGAATAGCTATCTCTTTTGATAGCTGTTTGTTCTTATTCCACCTGCGCTAGCAGCCAATTCACCCATGAAACATTGGCCAAATCCGCCTCTGCCTCGAGCCACAGCTGCAGGAGCATAAAGTGCAGTGCATGCTGCGGCAAGCCGAAGCGCACCTTGCCTTGTGGTGGGTCGAACTTGAGCAGGCCGCGCTTGACCAGCGCGCCCGGCGCATCGGTGGCACCCTGGTCGCTCATGCCGAGCATGGCTTTGAAGTCGCCACGCGGCATTTCTTCGCCACACAAAAACAGGTCGTGCAGAACGTGCAATGACTCTTGGCGCATGTCTTGTTTGCGCAAGGTGGCCTCATCACCAAGCAGGCTTCGATGCAGGTTTTGATGGCCTCAAAATCCAGCAGACTGGTCATGAAGCGGGCTGGGTCCAGGCAGGTGCCCAAGCACGTAGTCCGCCCACGCGATGTGGGCCTGTTCGCTCGGGTTGGGAGGGCAGCACAGCTGCCGACCAAGAGCAGGCGTTGGTTGGCCAGAGGTGATCCAACGCTGCTTCGTGGGATTTCGCTATATTTTTAATAGCCACCACCGCTTGTTTTTAAAGAGCTAGCGGCCTATTTGACCAAGATATAGGCGGTGTTTCGCCCGCCACCTTCCAACCGCGCCAGCACGCCTTGGGTCAGCAGGTCGTTGATATCCCGCAGCGCCGTATCCGATGAACATTTGCCCATCGCCGCCCACTTGGCATTGGTCAGCTTGCCCTCCATGCCGTCCAGTACGCGGTTCAGCACCAGCGTCTGGCGTGCGTTCATCGGCACATCGGCCCAGCGTTGCCAGAACTGCGCTTTGCCGAGCACACCCGCGAGCAAGGTTTCTGCGCCCTGAACGGCGTGCAGCAGGCAGCCCAGAAACCAGTGCAGCCAGGGCGTCACATCCAAGGGGCCACGCTGGGTGGTTTCGAGTTGGTCGTAGTAGTGCTTGCGCTCGCGCTGGATCTGGGCGCTCAGGCTGTAAAAGCGCTGTGCCGTGGCTTCGGCGCGCGCCAGTGCCATGTCGCTCACGGCGCGGCTGATGCGGCCGTTGCCGTCGTCAAAAGGGTGCAGAGTGACGAGCCACAGGTGGGCGAGCCCGGCGTGGATGAGCGGGTCGCCGGTGGGCGGGGCGTTGAACCATTGCAGAAAGGCGTCGGTCTCGGCGGGCAGTTGTGCGGCGGGCGGGGCTTCGTAGTGCACCTTTTCTCTACCCACAGGGCCGGAGACCACTTGCATCGGGCCAGCGGCGTCGTTGCGATATCCGCCCACTTGGATGCGCGTGCGACCGCTGTAGCCGGTGGGGAACAGGGCAGCATGCCAGCCAAACAGGCGCTCGGCGGTCAGGGGTTGGCTGTAGTGCTGGGTGGCGTCCAGCACCATGTCCACCACGCCGTCCACATGCCGGTCTGCGGGGGTTAGCGCCCCTATGTCCACGCCCAGTCGGCGCGCGATGGAGGAGCGCACAGCGTCCAAATTCAGAGTGTCGCCTTCGATGGCGCTGGTGGTGACGACCTCTTGTGTCAGGGCTTGCAGCGTGGCCTGGTCGCGCTGGGCCAGCCCCACGTCGGCCATGCGCCCGGCCAGATGGCCCTGAGCGCGATGAACTTCGGCCAGCGGGGCAGCCAGTGCATTTGCGTCAAAACGCCACTGTGGCCAATCGGAGCGTTGCCACAGGTAGGTGCGGCGGCGGGGGGCTTTGTCGGTCCACATGCGGTGATTATGGCGGTTAATCACCGCAAATTGTGCGGTGATTGTGGTGTGTATTCACCGCAGACTGTGTCGCCGGGGGAGAGTTGTTGGTCAAAATGCTTTCAAATTGATAGCTGCTAACGCCTGCCGAAAGGGCGCTGAGCAGGTTTTTCTATCAATTTCTTGAAAGAGTCCCTTGGGGCTGGGTCTGCGGATGTGGCTCAAAACCTGAGCTGCATCTACCGCCATACGGCTCACACCCGCACCGATGCTCCCGTCGCATAAAACTGCCCGCCCGCCACGTAGTGCAGCGTGCGCAGTGCATCGGGTGCGGTGTCGAACTCCCAGTGACCGTGGCGGAACACGCGGTCGTCGGCCCAGGCGGCCATCACCTCGCCGATGAAGAGGTCGTAGGCCTGCTGGTTGTGGGGCTCGGGGATGACGCGGCACACCAGCCAGGCGGCGCAGCCTTGCACCAACGGGGCGTGGGGGTGGGTGGGGGCTTCAAACAGCGCCACGCCGTGGCGTTGCAGTTTGTCGGGCAGGGCTTTGGCGCTGTCGGTGCCCAGGGCCACGGTCATCGCGGCCATGGGCACGGTGGGTAGCTGCAGCGCAAAGAATCCGCTGGCTTCCACCAGCTCGCGGGTGCGGGTGGCTTTGTCCAGCACCACGGTCACTTTGGGCGGGGAAAAGTCCAGCGAGCAGGCCCAGGCGGCGGCCATCACGTTGTGCTGGCCTGCGTGCGCAGCAGACACCAGCACGGTGGGCCCGTGGTTGAGCAGGCGGTAGGCTTTGTCGAGGGGGACGGGGGTGATGTGTGGGATGGTCGGCATGGGGCGTTGGTTGCATTGACTGTGGGGCAGGGCGTCGATCGGTCGATAGCTGCAGCAGTGATGAGTTATTTGCTATGTATTTAATAGCTTGTTGCGCTTGCTGGATAAGCGCCAGGCCTTATTTTTATTCAAATCCTGTCACCCCGCCGCGATGGGCGGCACATGGCAATGCTGCGCGTGTGGCGCGGGGTATTTACCTGCAAGTAACATCCTCCCGTCGATAGCCCGCCCCGCCAGGGGCTCCAACGGAGACAAGAAAATATGTTCAGTCATGTGATGGTCGGCGTGAACGACCTGGAGGCGTCCAAGGCGTTTTACGACGCGCTGCTGGGCACGCTGGGCATTGGCCCTGGGGTGGCCAACCGCAACCGGTATTTTTATCGTAGCCCGCAAGGCACTTTTGGCATCACCACGCCGATCAATGGCGAGGCCGCCACCTTTGCCAATGGCGGCACCATCGGTTTCGCCATGCAGTCGCCCGAGCAGGCGGATGTGTTCCATGCAACCGGTTTGGCCCACGGCGGCACCACGTGTGAAGACCCACCGGGTTGGCGCGAAAACCCAGGTGGCGCGCTGTATCTGGCGTATCTGCGCGATCCAGACGGCAACAAGCTCTGCGCGCTGCATCGCCCGGCGAAGTAGCGCATGCCAGGCCCGGCCTGGGTGCGCCCGGCGCCAGGCTTTGGGCGGTAGCACAAGGTGCGCTGCGGGTGGGGCGCTTGTGTAGGTGGGAGATACTCCGCAACTTCGCAATGCTGCCCGCCACCCCCGAGACCACAAGGACCGCCCATTGAAATCCGCCACCGCCACCATCTTCGACGAGGCCTACTACCAGCGGTTTTACTTCGACAAGAAAACCAGCGTGATGGACCCGGAGCACATGGAGCGTCTGGGCACCTTTGTGTGCAGCTACCTCAAGTACCTGCGTGTGCCGGTGTTGCGTGTGCTGGACGTGGGCTGCGGCATCGGGGTGTGGAAGGACATCGTGGCGCGGCACTTTCCGCAGGCCAGCTACCAGGGTGTGGAGTTCAGCCCCTACCTGTGCGAGCGCTTCGGGTGGCAGCAGGGCTCGGTGGTGGACTATGTGGCCGATGAGCCTTTCGACTTCGTGATCTGCCAGGGCGTGCTGCCCTACCTGAGCCCGGCGGACCTGAAGACCGCGCTGCACAACCTGGGCCACCTCTGCAAAGGCGCGCTGTATGTCGAAGCCGTCTCGCGCGAGGACTATGAGCGCGACATCATCGACGAGGATTTGACCGATGGCCGCGTGTTCCGCCACCGGGCCGATCTGTACCGGCGTGGCCTGCAGCAGGGCGCCATTGAGCTAGGCGGCGGCGTGTGGCTGAGCCGCAAAGCTGACTTGCCGCTGTTTGCGCTGGAGCAGTCTGGTGGGCAGTGACGAGCCCATGGCCCGCGCTTCCCTCCCTCCCCATGCCGTTTCGCGCCTGCGCACCGAGCGTCTGGCGCGCAGCGCCAAGCCCTTTTTGGCCCGTGGCGGACCCAAGGGCGAGCGCTGCCCAGGCTGCCGCCTGGTGCCCAGCCATTGCATCTGCGCGCTGCGCCCCCTGCAGCCCACGCAGGCGGGCATGTGCCTGTTGATGGCCGACATCGAGCCTCTCAAGCCCAGCAACACCGGTTGGCTGATCGCGGACGTGGTGGCCGACAGCTTCGCCTTTGGCTGGGCGCGCACCGAGGTGGCCCCTGGCCTGCTGGCGCTGCTGGCCGACCCGCAGTGGCAGCCTTATGTGGTGTTCCCCGGCGAATTTGTGGTGCCCGAGCGGGTGGTGACGCAGGTAGCGCCTGAAGACGCACCCGATGGCAAGCGCCCGCTGTTCATCCTGCTCGACGCCACCTGGCCCGAGGCGCGCAAGATGTTCCGCAAAAGCCCCTATCTCGACCGCCTGCCCGTGCTGAGCCTGCAGCCTGAGCAGGTCTCGCGCTACCGTCTGCGCCGCTCGCGGCGCGAAGACCACTTCTGCACCGCCGAGGTGGCGGCCCTGTGCCTGGAGCTGGCGGGCGAGGCGCACGCCGCGCAGGTGCTGGACGCTTACCTGGACGTGTTTACCGACCACTACATCCAGTCCAAGCACCAGTTGCCGGTGGATGCCGACGGCCCCACACACCAGCGGCTGCGGGACCTGTGCCCACCGTGACCACCCCCCTCCACATTCGCAACTTTCGCCCCGGCGACGAACCCGCGCTGCGCGCCCTGTTCACGCACAGGCCGCGCAGCACGGCATCCGGCGGCTGTGGGCCGATGTGAGCCTGCGGGCCGAGCCCTTCTTTGCCGTCCATGGCTTCGTGGTGGAGCAGCGTCAGCAGGTGGAACGCCGTGGTGTGGTGCTGCGCAATGCGCGCATGGCCAAGCAGCTGGCAGCGGATAGTTGCTCCTAAATTAATAGCTTGTAGCGCTTGATGGTAAAGCGCCAGAGCCTGTTTTTGCTTGAACTGCCTGTGGCCATGCACCCACCCGCCCGCAGACGGCCCGCGCAGCCCCAGCCTTGCTGGCGTACAGTAGCCGCCCTTGCATCGACCCAGAACCGCCCTTGAGGCCCGCCCCATGACCAAAGACATTGCACGCCAGAACGAACTCAAACCCATGGCGCTGTGCGAGCCCTGCCAGGGCATCCAGCGCAACTGGCGCAAGGCCCCCGGCCACGCCGAGCTGGTGCAGCGCGGCAACCGCAGGGAAGACCGCGACCACGGCGAGATCACCATCACCCGCTATGTGTGCGACCGCTGCGGTACGGCGTGGGAGTATGAAAACGACAAAGCCAATCAGAAAGCAGGCTGGTCGGTGGTGGGGCGCTGAACCATCAAAAATGATAGCTGCTTGCGCTTGATGGATAAGCGCTAGCGGCCAATATGGCTTGAATTTTCAGCCGCAATGGCCCGAAAACCTGCCGACACCCGCCCGTCCGCTGCGGCGGCCTGCCAGAACGCCCGCGCCAGGTTTTGCGCCTCGGCCCATTCGCCCAGCGTGGCGGCCGTGGGCTGCTGGGGGCGGCTGGCAAAGTCACGCGGCACCAGCTCGCCGCCCACGGGGGCGTACAGCATGGGCAGCATGTCGTAGGTGGGTGACAGCGCCCAGTCGTCGTCCTTGAGCACCAGCGAGATGTTGCCGTAGTGCCGGTCGGTGTTGGCGATGAGCTGGCCGTAGGCCTCCAGCAGCCGCAGCGTGCGGGTGTCGGCGGGCGTGAGCAGGTGGCGCGCGGCCATGCGGTTGGCGGTGGCGGCCCAGTTGTCGATCTCGCCCACGTATTCGGCGTTGTAGACCTGCAGCGACACCATGCCGATCCGCCCCCCCAGGCCCGCGTCGCCTTCGCCACGCAGCGGCGTGCGGTCAAAGCGCTCCGACTCCAGAAACACGCGCCCCGCGCCTTCAAAGATTTGTGTGGGCGCCGCGGGCAGCCCCGCCTGCGCCAGCGTGCGCAGCGCCAGGTGCTCGCACACCAGCAGATCGCGCATGCGCTGGTCGGCGGGGGCGTTGCCTGCGGGCGAGAACTTCACGATGACATGCCGCCCGGCGCTGATGGTGCAGAACTTGGGCTGCTCCCCCCCCGCCGACGAGCCAGGGTGTGTGCCTAACATCGCCTGCTCGGCCAATTGTGGATAGTCGGCCGCCGACGCCACGCGCGACGCGCGCGCGGGCAGCGCGTGAAAGCGCTGGAACGCCGCCTCACCCACAACAAGGTTGCCCGGCAGGTCGTCGCCATACAGCGCCATGGCGCGCAGCACGTCGTCGTCGCTCCAGTGAAGCGGGTCGTGGCCCAGTTGCAGCGCGGGGTGGGCATGGGCAAAGGTGCGGCCCATAAAGCCCTGGGGCCGCATGTCGTCCAGAAACCAGGGCAGGCCGTCGTGGCGTGCGCTCACGCCATCGACCTCGTCCACCCAGAAGGCGCCGCCCGCAAGCGGCACCATGCGCGCAAAGGGCGACGGGCGGCCCTCGGCGTCGATGCGCATCACCAGCACCTCGCTGCCCACACCCGGCACGGCACGGGGCAGCACATAACGCTGCGATCGCGCCGCGCCCACCTTCTGCACCTGGCCCGCCTGGATCAGCGGCGCCAGCGCGCGCGACACCGTGGGCTGGCTCACGCCCAGCAGTTCTTGCAGCTCGGCGCTGGTCAGCACGCCCCCCTGGCGGCGCAGGGCCTGCAGGGCTTTGGAGGTGAGATCGTTGGGATGGGCCATGAATGATTATATGAATAGATAAATTCACACAAAATACCAATGAATTCAATGAAGTTTATGAATTTGTGAATAGATAAATGGGATATTGTGTGATGCAGGGGTAGAGCCCTCTGCGGCACCTTTTGGCGCCACCCGTGTCATACCTCCCCTACCAGGAGACCCTTTCCATGCCGCACCGCCGCCGACGTTTTCTTGTGACCACCGCCGCCCGCTGCCTGGCCCTGGGTGGCGCAACCTGGCTGTTGGCGGGACGCAGCAGTGCGCAGGCAGCCCTCTCGCCCAGCTACACCGTGCCGCTGTCGCAACTGCAGGACATGGTGGCGCAGAAGTTTCCGCGCAGCGTGCCGGTGCAGGGGCTGCTCAACCTCATGGTGCAGGTGCCGCGCCTGCGGCTGCTGCCCGATGTGAACCGCCTGGGCGCGGCCATGGTGGTAGAGGCCGCAGGCCCCGCGCTGCGGCGCAGCCACACGGGCGCGTTCGACGTGGAGTTTGCGCTGCGCTACGAGGCCAGCGACCGCACGCTGCGGGCCCACCAGCTCCAACTGGGGCGGCTCGACTTCCCCACCCTGCGGCCCGCCGTGACCGAGCTGCTCAACACCTACGCCCCCCTGCTGGCCGAACAGTCGCTGCGCGAGGTGGTGCTGCACACGCTGCGCCCGCAAGACACGGCCCTGTTCGACGGCCTGGGCCTGCAGCCAGGGGCCATCACGGTCATGCCGCAGGGGTTGTCGGTGGCGTTTGAGCGCAAGCCGTTGTGATCGTGGGGAAATGAAATGCTATGAAAATAGTAGCTATTGACGCTTGATGAATAAGCGCTAAGTGCCCATTTGATCTGACTGCGTGCATGCCTCAGGCTCTCCTCCATCCGTTCGGGCTGAGCCTGTCGAAGCCTTGCACGCACGCGGCAAGCCCCGGCTTCGACAGGCTCAGCCCGAACGGGTGCGTGGGTGTGGGAGTGAAGTCTGACGTCGCTCTAATCAGGCTACTTGGCGTCAGATTTCGCTCTGCGCTGAGCGGCTGCAAAGACATGCTTGCGGACCAGTTGCTGTGCGTGGCCGCGCTGGCTGCTCTCGGGCGACACGGTGGACGTGGTCGCCACCACCAGATCCAGCGGCGGATACACCCAGATGAGCTGCCCGCCAAACCCGCTTGCCATGAAGGTGGGCTGTGCCGCCTTGCCGGGCACCACCCACCACAGGTAGCCGTAGGGCAGCCCCACCGGGCGGCCCCCCGCGTTGTGCGCCCGCACCGAGGCATCCGCAAAAGCCTCGGGCACCAGTGGCTTGCCCTCCCAATGGCCGTGCTGCAGGTAGAGCTGGCCGAGCTTGGCCATGTCCAACGTGCGCAGGTGCAGGCCGCGTTGGTACGAGGGCTCGGCCATCGCCATCGGCCCCATCAGTTGCTGGCGCGCAAAGTCGGCCAGGGGCATGCCGGTGGCTTTTTCGAGCACGGTGGCCAGCAGGGGCATCACTGAGTTGTCATAGGCAAAGGTCTGGCCGGGTTCGCTGGCCAGCGGCCGCGCCCAGGCCTTGGGGGCGGGCAATGCGGCTGCAGTGCCCGCGCGGGTGCGTGGAGTGTTGTCGAGCGAGAAGCCCGCCGTCAGCGTCAGCAGATGGCGCAGCGTGATGGTGGCAGCGCGTGGGTCGCTGTTGAGCGGCGCCCACTCGGGCACCAGCTCCACCACGCGCTGGTCCACGCTGGCAATGTGGCCCTGCGCGATGGCCGCGCCCACCAGGGCCGACAGGGCGCTTTTGGCCACGGACTGCGTGTCGCGCAGCGCGCCGGGCTCGCCATCGCGGTAGAACTGGTACACCACACGGCCGCGCAGCACCACCACGGCGCTTTGCACATCGGTGAGCTGCGTGGCCAGCGCGGCGTCCAGCCCCTGAAAGGCCTTGGCATCCAGCGCTTGTTCTGCGGGGGTGGATGCTTCGCGCCACGCCATGTTCGCAGGTGGGGCGGGTGGGGCGGTTTGGGCCTGAACGGCGCAGGCCAGCAAGGCGAAGAGGGCGCTCAAGAGAATGCGCATGGGGCTCCTTCGGGCAGGGCGTGTGGGATGTGCGCAGTGTAAAAGCGCGAGCCTTTGGGCGAGCCAAAGGCGGGGCTGGCGCTTGGCGCGCGGGGCTTTGGCTATAGTGCTTTTTTCCTTCCCACCCTTCGGAGACCCCTGTGCGCACCTGGCCCCATGCCTTTCCTGCGACCGCCACTGCCCTGACGCTGGCCATTGCCGTCAGCGTGGCTTGGGTGGCGCCCAGCGCCCATGCCGCCAGCGATGTGGAGAAGCCCTTTGTGGGCTACTTTCAGAACAACACGGCGGAAGCCGAGGCGGGGTTGCTGCTGCTGGAGGACAACAGCTTTTGCTTTGCCTTCTCTGGGGGCTCGCTGGACATGCTGGCGGCGGGCCACTGGAAGGCCGCGCCCGGTGGCGGTATTCGTTTGCAGGAGGTGCGGGCAGAGCCTCTGCTGTTCCCCGTGCGCGTGCGCCCCGGCGCGGCGGCAT
This sequence comes from Acidovorax sp., assembly GCF_027492855.1. GTDB lineage: Bacteria > Pseudomonadota > Gammaproteobacteria > Burkholderiales > Burkholderiaceae_C > Acidovorax. Next base: position 25,973 of record NZ_JAPUDY010000047.1, on the reverse strand, counting down.
CGGCGCCGGCAGGGACCGTGGTGTTCGACTTCCAGGGCCATGCGTTGTCGGACGCTGTCTATCCGGTGTTTGCCATGTCGGCAGACGAGCAGCCCCCCACCGCGATGCGCCCGCTGTTCCCGCGCAAGATCAACAGTTGGGCCCGCAGCTACTCGCTGCCTGCCGTGCCCCTGGCTGCGGCCCGGTACTTCTATGTGGGCGACACCGTTGAGACCACCCGCGAAGGCCAACCGCAGACCGTGACGGTGACCCAGTACCGCCTGGAGACCGCTGGCGCAACACCGGGCGGCGATGCGCCGGGCCGCGTGGTGCGGGTGGGCTTCAACCGCGCGCACGCCATGCCGCTGCTCACCCCGGCGGCGCAGTTCAAGGACGGTGTTCTGTATCTGGAGGGCGATCGCTTCGGCAAGCCCGAGCCCATCACGCCCGAGCTGCTGCAAAAGACGCGAGAAGGCTGCATCGACCCGGCGCTGAAGGGCGTGGCCCACGCACCGGGCAGAGCGAGCGCCGGGCGCCCTGGGGAGCAGGCCCTGGTGCCGGTGAAAACCTTCACGCTCAGCACCGCGGTCATTCAGGGGGCGCCATATTTCGAGGCAAAGACGGGCGGCGAGAGCCGGTGAAGGCGTGGTGACCACGCGGTGACCGGCGTCTGGCATCACACCGGCCGCGAAAATTCCATCACCCAATTGACTTCCCAGGTCGTGCCGTTGTCGTCAGAGAAGGCCTGCTGCCAGCGCGGCGCGCCGGTGTGTATTTGTGACCACTCGAAGCGCACGCGCACCGGGCGGCCCTCGAACAATTCCTGGCCTTCGAAGATACCCACGCCATCCCGGAATCCTCCCACCACGGGTGGCCGCAACTCTCCGGTGGCCGGGTTCAGCCCGCCAGTGGCGTTGTCGAGCCAGTAGATGCTCCAGCGCTGCGTCACGGGGCTGAACACGCGCAGCAGCGCCGTGGCGCGGGCCGTGGTGGCAGCCCCGGCTTCCCGGCGCAAGGATGGCCGCATTGCCGTGACCATTCCCATCGAGTCGGTGGAACATGCCTGCGGCCAGCTCATGCGTCTGTCACCCCAGGTCGAGGTGCTGCGGCCTGCCGCGCTGCGCCGTGCGCTGGTGGCGCGGGTGCGGGCCACGGCGCAGCTGTATGGATTGAATTGCTCCTGATTTGATAGCTATTGGCGCTTTCTCATCAAGCGCTAGCGGTCTAAAAAGCTAAATCCCCCGCACCACCATATCCAGCAGCCTTTGTTCCAGCACGTCCAGCATTTGCTGCGGCGTTCCGCGCAGCGGGCCGTCGATGGCGAGCAGCGCCATGCCGTGCACGGTGGACCAGGCCAGGTACTCGGCGCCAGGGCGGCGCGCGGGTGGCAGGGCGCCTGTGGCGACCAGGGCGTCGAGCGCGGCGCTCAGGTGTTCAAAAGGGTTGAGTCCGGTGGCGCCGCCCATGGCGGGGTCGGGGGTTTGCTGCACGGTAAAGCGACCGCCGAAGGCGGTGCGGAACAAGCCCGTCTCGACGCGCGCAAAACGCAGGTAGCCCGTGCCCACGGCGCGCACTTTGGCATGTGCCTGCGCGGTGGCGGTGCCGGTGGTGGGCACCTGCGCCAGTTCGGCCTCCATGAACCGCGCGGCGGCAGCCACGGCGGCCGCGCGCACTGCGCCCAGCAAGTCGTCGCGGTTGGCGAAGTGGCGGTAGGCCGCATTGGGCGCTACGCCCGCGCGGCGCGTGGCCTCGCGCAGCACCACGGCGTCGGGGCCGCCCTGGCGCGCCAGCTCGATACCAGCGTCCAGCAAAGCGCGGCGCAGGTCGCCATGGCGGTAGGTACTGCGCGTGGCGGGAGGTGAAGGCGGGGGAGAGGAATCGGTCATGAAAAACGGAATGTGGACGCTGTCCATTATCTATGCTATCGTTTGTGGACGGTGTTCACAATTGAACGCCGACTTCCCTGAACTTAACCCAAGGAGATCACTGTGAAAGTTGAGCCGTATTTGATGTTTGAAGGCCGTTGCGACGAGGCGCTGGATTTCTACCGCCGCGCACTGGGCGCCGAGGTCACCATGCTCATGCGCTACAAGGACAACCCCGAGGCTGCCGCAGCGCAGGGCTGCGGGCAGGGCGCTGGTGCGGGCCCCACGCCAGAGATGGTCATGCATGCCGCCTTCAAAGTGGGCGGGGCGCAGCTCATGGCGTCGGACGGCATGGGCTCGGGCAAGCCCAGCTTTCAGGGCATCTCGTTGTCGCTGGGCGCCGCCAACGCCGCCGAGGCCCGGCGCTACTTTGATGCGCTGGCCGAGGGCGGCCAGGTGCAGATGCCGTTTGGCCCCACCTTCTTTTCACCCGCCTTCGGCATGGTGGCCGACCGCTTCGGCGTGTCGTGGATGGTGGTGGTGGAGCCGCAATGAGCGGCAGAACAAAGGACCCAAGGAGACCGACAACATGATGAACCCTGAACCTCACGCCATGCACCGCTGGCTGCAACAACTGTTGGGCGACTGGACCAGCACATCGAGCTGCGACATGGAGCCCGGCGAGTCGCCTGCGCAGGCCAAGGGCACCGAGCACGGGCGTGCGCTGGGCGACCTGTGGGTGACCCTTGAAGGCACGGGCACCATGCCTGGTGGCGGCAATGCGCGCACGCAGATGACGCTGGGCTACGACCCTGCGCAGAACGCCTTCATCGGCACTTGGGTTGGCTCGATGATGACCCACATGTGGAACTACCGGGGCACGCTGGATGCCAGCCAGAAAGTGCTTACGCTGGAGGCCGAGGGCCCGAGCTTCGAGGGCGACGGCACCACCACGCGCTATACCGACGTGATCACCCTGGTGAGCGCGAATGAGCGCACGCTGACCTCGTCGGGCCTGCAGAGCGATGGCAGTTGGAACACCTTCATGCGGGCGCGGTATCTGCGAAAAGCGGCCTGATCCTGTTCGGCGAGTCGGAAGGGGCTGCGCCACTGTCCTGCGCACTGCATGGGACTGTTCCACGCAGCGCCCTTCCTATTGGCGCATCTGGCCATATCTTTGACAGGCGTGCCGCCCGATAGCCGGTGGCGCAACTCCAAGGAGCTTCTCTGATGTCGTCGCCTACTTCCACCGTGTCTTCGCCTGCTGCCGCCAGCCTGCCCATCGTGCGGGCGCAGTTGCTGGGTCCGCAGTGGCCCACGCTCGACCCGTTTCTGTTCTGCGCCCACCATGACGATGCCTACCCTGCAGGCAACGGCGCGATGGCGCCCGCCGTGTCGCTGGAAGGGCGCGAGATCGGCAGCGACTTCAGTCGCAAAGACGGCTGGAGCATGTACCACGGCGATGCCGTGCCCGGATTCCCCGGCCACCCGCACCGTGGTTTTGAAACCGTGACGCTGGTGCGCAAGGGCCTCATCGACCATGCCGACTCGCTGGGCGCGGCCGCGCGTTTTGGCGGGGGCGACGTGCAGTGGGTCACGGCGGGCAAGGGCATCCAGCACTCCGAGATGTTCCCGCTGCTCAATGCCACCGAGCCCAACCCGCTGGAGCTGTTCCAGATCTGGCTGAACCTGCCCGCTCGCAACAAGATGGTGGAGCCCCACTTCACCATGTTGTGGGACGAGCGCATTCCGCGCCTGGTGCACCGCGACGACGCTGGCCGCGCCACCACGGTGACGGTGGTCGCGGGCGCGCTGCCCGGTGCCGCCGCGCCGCTGGCGCCGCCGCCCGAGTCCTGGGCCTCGCAGCCTGAGGCCGATGTGGCGATCTGGACCTTGCGCCTGGAGCCTGGCGCGCAGTGGGTGCTGCCCGCTGCCAAGGGGGCCAACACGCGCCGCATGCTGTACTTCTTTGTGGGTGACAGCCTGCGCGTGGGCCCGCAGGACGTGGACCGCCACGCCGCGCTGGAAGTGCGCGCCGGGCAAGACTGGCTGCTGACCAACACCGGCGCCACCGTGGCGGAATGCCTGGTGCTGCAAGGCCAGCCGATTGGCGAGCCCGTGGCGCAGTATGGCCCCTTCGTGATGAACACGCAGGCCGAAATCATGCAGGCCATGAACGACTACCGCCGCACTCAGTTTGGCGGCTGGCCCTGGCCTGAGCAGGACCCGGTGCACGGCAGCGAGGCGCGGCGGTTTGCGCGCTACCCCGGCCAGGCCGAGGAAGAGCGGCCTGCAGACGCGGCGACGGCAACGGCAATAGCAACGGCCTGACCCGCGCCGGGCGCCTCGTGGACAATCCGGGGTTTTGATCCCCGCAGGGGTGGTGTGCAAAAAAACGGCACACTGCCCCCGCGCCGCACCCTTGACTGAAAGCGCAACGCCATCATGACCATCACCAAAGACTCTGCCGTCACCATCACCTACAAGGTCACCACGCCAGAGGGCAAGCCGCTGGACGCGGGCAGCCTGTCGTACCTGCACGGCGGCTATGACAACATCTTCCCCAAGGTCGAAGCCGCCCTGGAAGGCCAGGCCGTGGGCTTTGCCACCGCGCTCGACCTGGCCGTGGAAGACGCCTTCGGCGCCCGCGACGAAAGCCTGGTGCGCACCATTCCCAAAGCCGAGTTTCCCCCCGGCGTGAAGGTGGGCGGCCAACTGCAAGGCATGGGCGCCGACGGCCAGCCCGCCGTGTTCAACGTGGTCAAGATCAAGGGCCCCGAAGTGCATCTGGACGGCAACCACCCGCTGGCAGGCCAGGCGCTGAAGTTCAGCTGCAAGGTGACCGAAGTGCGCGCCGCGAGTGCGGAAGAAATTGCGCACCGCCATGTGCATGGGGCGCACGGGCACCAGCATTGATGGATGACGAAGGCCGCCGCGATGCAAGGCCTTTTTGACCGCTTGGGCTATGCGCTGATCGGCCTGTTCTTTGGCGCGCTCATCGGCGTGGCGGGATGGTGGCTGTATGGCCTGGCCTATTCGCTCAATTACGACGGTCCCGGCATGGACCCGGTGCTGCGCCACTGGGTGCAATCCATGGGGGCTATTTTTGCCGTGCTGGGGTTCATCTTCCGCGCGCGCGCTGCCGATGCCGTGGCAGACACGGTGTCCGGCATTCTTCATTTCGAATGGGATGAAATACCAGGCCGCACGGCATCTGCCCTGGTGGGGTGTGTGGTGCTGGCGCTGGTTATTGCTGCGGTCTGGTTTAGCAGCCCCACTTCTCTCTAGAAATGCTCTTCAATTGATAGCTTGTTGCGCTTAATGGATAAGCGGTAGCGGCCCAAAAGCATCAAATTCAGCGCCTCCCACCCCGCGCCAGCCCCCGGCCCTGCAGCACCGGCACAGCCGCCAGCAGCTCGCGTGCAAACTCCACAAAGGCCCGCACCTTGGCGGGCGCCCGCCGTCCGGCGGGGTAGACGATGTGCACGGGTACCGGCGGGGGCTCGTACTCGGCCAGCACGATGCGCAGACGGCCTGCGCGCAAGCTTGCGGCGGCCTGGTAGGCCAGGCACTGCGTCAGGCCCAGGCCTGCCTCGGCGGCCTCAATGGCCACCTCATTGGCATTGCTGATCCACGCCAGTTGCGGGCTGCCCATCAGTCCATCCCGAAACTTCCACGGTGCGGCAGCGCGGGTGTCGAACGAGAACGCAATCGCCCGGTGCTGCGCCAGATCCTGCGGGTGCTGCGGCACACCGTTGCGCGCCAGATAGTCGGGCGATGCCACCACCAGCCGCCGCAAGGCCCCTACCTGCAGAGCGGTCAACCCTGAGTCTGGCAAGTGCGCGATGCGGATGGCCACGTCCATGCCCTCCTCCAGCAGGTGCACCAGCCGGTTGACGAACAAGGTGCGCACCTGCACACGCGGCTGCGCCTGCAAAAAGCCTTGCACGATGGGCGCCACATGCACGGTGCCGAACATCTGTGGTGCGGTGATGGACAGCAGCCCCTGCGCCTCGGCCTGCGCGCCGCTGGCAGCCTGCTCGGCCTCGTGCAGGTCGCTCAGGATGGGGCGGCAATCGGCCAGAAAGCGCTCGCCCGCTTCGGTCAGCCGCACCATGCGTGTGCTGCGCTGAAACAGCAGCACCCCCAGCCGCGCCTCCAGCGCCGCAATCGCGCGTGTGACGGCGGCTGCTGAGCAACCCAGCCGCCGCCCCGCCACCGCAAAACCGCCTGCATCGGCCACGGCCACAAAACAACGCAAGGTATCGAGGTGGTCCATTGTTTCGGTTCGCGAAATTATGAAAGCCGCACTATGGCTATTAACGCCGTTTGGCGCAATGGATAAGGTCATGGCCTGTTTCAACACGTCTTCCACAGGGACTTCTTATGGCACCCCGCGCACTTCATTTATTTCGCTCAGTCCCATGCATGGAGGCGGCCGCATGACGACCACCGCCGACGCCTTTCACGCAGGTGAGCAGGCGCTGCAGGCACGGGTGGGCCTGCGCGATCGCATGGCCGTCATCGGCCCTTTGGTGATGCGCGACCACATGCCTGACGCGCACCGTTTGCTGCTTGAAAACCTGCCCACACTGCTGTTGGGCGCGCTGGATGGGCAGGGCCAACCCTGGGCAACGATGCTGGCGGGCCCGCCCGGCTTTGTGCAGACCCCCAACGCCTGGCAGGTGGACATTGCTGCCGCACCCGATGCCGCCGACCCGGTGCTGGCCAACCTGTCACTGGGTGCACCCGTGGGTGTTCTGGGGCTGGAGCCGCACACCCGGCGCCGCAATCGTGTGAATGGCACGGTGGCCGCCTTTGGTGCGCAGGGCCTGTCGATCGCGGTGGTGCAGAGCTTTGGCAATTGCCCGCAGTACATCCAGGCACGTGTACCGGGCCTGCGCACTGAGATTGCGCCCCCTGGGCCGGTGCAGGTGCTGGGCGCGGCACTCGATGCGCAGGCCCTTGCCTGCGTGCAGCAGGCCGATACGCTGTTCATCGCCAGCGCCTCTGGCGCGCAACCAGGCAGCGCGCGCAACGAAGGCCTGGATGTGTCGCACCGGGGGGGCGAGCCCGGCTTTGTGCACGCCGAGCAGACCGCGCATGGCGTTGTGCTGCGTTTGCCCGACTACCCGGGCAATCAATACTTCAACACGCTGGGCAACCTGGCGCTGCACCCGCTGGCTGGCCTGTTGGTGGTGGACTATGTGCAAGGGGGGCTGCTGCACATTGCGGCCCGTGCCGAACTGCTGTGGGACGACGCGGCGCGCGCGCCCTGGCCCGGTGCGCAGCGTGTGCTGCAACTCACCGTGTTGCGCGCGCTGTGGCGGCCCGACGTGTTGCCGTGGCGTTGGACAAAAGCCGTTGAGGCGCCCCAGTTCAAGGCGCTTCGGCACCAAGCGGCCGATGTGTAGCAGGCGCAGCGCGCGGCGGGGTCAACGCCAGGGCGCTATTCCTGTTTTGCCAAGGTCTTACGCAGCAGCCGCGATGCCCGCTCGCGCAGGGGCGAGCGGTGGCGCGATGTTTTGGCCTTGGCCTGTTCGCAGGCGGACAAAAAGTCCTCCAGGATGGCCGTGTCGTCGAGGGTGTTCGAGCCGCCCTGGTGGAACTCGGGGTGCCATTGTGTGGCGGCAATGTAGCTGCGCCCTGGCGCGGGCTGCAGGCGGATCGCTTCGGGCACGCCGTCGGGTTCGCTGAAGGCTTCGACGACAAACTCCGGCGCCACCCGCTTGATGCCCTGGTGGTGGATGCTGTTGACCCGTGCGCGCGGCTTCTCGGGGTAAAGCTGCGACAGGTGTGTGCCGGGCACGATGTGGATGTCGTGGAAATGCTGGTCGTAGGTGGTGGCGTTGCGGTGCAACTGTGCGCCGGGGTGCTGCGTCTCCAGATCCTGGTAGAGCGCCCCGCCAAACGCCACATTGATCAATTGCAGGCCCCGGCAGACGCCAAAAATGGGTTTGCCGACCTGGGCAAAGGCCTTGACCATGGCCAGGTCGTACAGGTCGCGCACGCGGTCGCCCACCCATTCATCGCGCAGGGGCTCCTCGCCATAGTTGCCCGGCCACACATCGGCGCCGCCGTGCATCACCACGCCGTCAAGCCATTCGGCATAGTGGTCCAGCGTCACGTCGCCGCGCGCCGTAGGCCCGGTGGGGCAAGGCACCATGACCACCATGGCCCCGGCTGACATGAGCCAGTGGGCGATGGACTGCTCGACATACTGCAGGGTTTTGCCCGTGAAGAGCGGGCGGGCGGGGTCGGCGTGTTGAAAACAGGCGGACAGGCCAATTTTGAGGCGGCGGGCTGCAGGCATGGTTGGGGGCTCCAGGCGGCACGGACGGGGCGTGCGGTGATTGCGATCCAGGGTACTACTGATTTGTATCACCGCGCTGGTGTGGCGTCTGTAGGAAAGGGCCGTGCCGGAGGGCGGGATGGGCGCGGAAGGGAGAACGCAGCGTTGTGGTGCCGAGAAATGTGGCTTTCTTCATGAAATGGGCCTGTCCCCCTGGTTGTCAGCCGCTGCTTGTGCGCCGTGGCTCGCGATAATTTCTTCTGATCACGTGGGGCCTGGGAGGGGCCTCCGGTACCGCGTCTGTCTTCCTGCCTTCCGAGAAAGCCACGCCATGCCCTATCAAAAAAACCGCCTGCCTGCGTTCACGGCCCTTGCGCTGTTGGCCGCCTCCGCTTGTTTTGCCTGCGCCCAGGCCGCCGTGCCCGCAGGCGCCGCCGCCGAGATCATCAGCCTGCAGGGGCAGGGCGACCAGCGCTCAGCCACCGCCGCCGACTGGGCCCCCGCCCGCCAGGCGCAGGCCCTGGCGGCGGGCGACTTTGTGCGCACACGCCAGGCCGCGCGGATGGGGGTGGTGTTTGCCGACGATACCCAGCTGCGCCTGCACCAGAACACCGTGCTACAGGTCAAGGCTGTGGCCACACCTGCCCAGCCGATCACCACCTTGATGCTTAGCGCGGGCCGGGCCTGGACGCAGACCAAGCGCGCCGACGGCAGCCGCCTGAACCTGGAGACCCCCGCCGCCACGGCGGCGATCCGCGGCACCGACTGGGACATCAGTGTGGAGGGTGATGGCCGCACACTGATCACGGTGCTCTCCGGCACGGTGGAGTTCGCCAACGCGCAGGGTCAGGTGTCCGTGGGCACCAACGAGGCGGCCATCGCTGAAGTGGGCAAGGCCCCCGTCAAGCTGGTGCTGAGCCAGCCGCGCGACCGCATCCAGTGGGTCAACGCGCTGCGCGCAGACCCGGTGCCGCACTTGGCCGCCGAGCCCTTGCCCGAAGCGCTGGTGCCCGTGCGCGCCGCTCTGGCGGTGCGCGATCTGCCGGGCGCTCGCGCCGCGCTGGCGCAAGCCCGTGGCAGCGTGCCCGCCCCATGGGGGGGCGCGCTGGATTCCGCCATCGCCCTGCAAGCGGGCGAGCTGGCAGCCGCGCGCGAGCAATTGGCCCGCCAGGTGGCGCAGCCGGCCGCACCGCTGGCGGTCTGGCTGATGCAATCCGACGTGCAATTGATGGAAGGCGAAGGCGCAGCGGCCATAGACACCCTGCGCGCCGCCCAGCAGCGCTGGCCGGTCCATCCTGCCCTGGTGGCCCAGTTGGCCCGTGCGCAGATGCTGGGCGACCGTGTTCAGGATGCTGCCGCCACGCTGGCTCCGGAGCACGGAGTTGCGCACGCAGAACTCGCACTGGTGCGCGCCGAGCTCGCCCGGCGTCAGGGGGATGCGCCCGCCGCGCTGGCCGCCTACACCGAGGCGTCGCAACTGGCCGCAGGCGATGCACGTGGCTGGCAGGGTTTGGGCAGCGCGCACGCTGAGCGCGAAGACCCTGGCCCAGCCCGTGAGAACCTGCGGCGGGCACTGGCCCTGGCACCACAGCAGCCCGGCACTTGGGGCGAGTTGGGCACGCTCGAAACCTTTGTGAACCAGTTCACCGAAGCAGAGACAGCCTTTGCCTCTGCATTGGGCGACAACCCGGCGGACTACGTGGCGCTCACGGGCCAGGGCCTGCTGCACCTCAAGCAGGGCCAGCCGCAGGCGGCGCTGGATGCCTTTTTGCGTGCGGGCGTGATGGAGCCCCGTTATGCACGCGCCAAAACCTGGATGGCCGTGGCCTACTACCAGTTGGGCCGCCACCAGGACGCACTGACGACCCTGCAACAGGCGAGCAGCCTGGACGACAAGGACCCGGTGCCCTACATGATGCTCGCGCAAATCCACACCGACCTGTTCCAGTCTGGCGAGGCGGTGGAGGCGGCCCGCGCCGCCGTGGTGCGCATGCCCTATCTCAAGTCGCTCAACCAGGTGGCCAATGATCAAAAGGGCAGCGCCAACCTGGGCGCATCGCTGGCTTTTTTTGGCATGGAGGACTGGGCGCTGGAGCTGGCGCAGCAGAGCTTCTACCCGTATTGGGGCGGCAGCCATTTGTTCCTGGCCGATCGTTACCCAGGGGAATTCAACAAGAACTCAGCGCTGTTTCAGGGCTTTCTGGCAGACCCCATGGCGTTTGGCGCGAGCCAGCGCTATTCGTCGTTGCTGCAGCAGCCTGGCGTGCATGGTTCGGTGGGCGTGACGCTGGACAACGATGTCTACCGCATGCGCGCGCCCGCCGTCACACTCAATGGCATGGACAACAGCCAAGTGCCCTTGTCGTGGTTCTTCAAGGCGCAGTCTGCCGACGCGCGCGCGTTTCCGTTTGATCTGCAGGTCAACGACCGGCCCGCCGTGGTGGCCGGCCAGGGCGAAGTGCGCGCGCGCGTGGTGACAGCGGGTGTGGGCATGCAGCCCACGGAGCGCATCAACCTGTTTGCCTATGCCAACCAGTTCGACATGCGCCTTCAAGGCCAAAACCTGTTCGGGTCCGAGACGCGCATGGACAGCAAGACCACGCAGGGTGCACTGGGCATGTCCTACCGCTGGGGCCCCACCGAGCAGACCTGGATCAAGCTGGGGCGCAGCATCGAAGACATCCTGCTGCAGGACTATCCCACTCTGTACCTGGCGCCGCCTTTTGTGACCGTGATGGGGGTAGGCAGTGCACCCAAGAAGCAGTTCAACGACCTGCAGTTGCGCCACACGGTGGACACCGCACCCGGCAGCCGCTGGAGCGTCGCCCTGGAGCATGTGCGTGAACGCCAAAACAACCTCATTGCGGGGCAGGCCGCCGTGGTGGCCGACCTGCCGGGGCTGGGTGCCTTTGGTGACTACCTCTTGGTGGACGGTTTCAACCATGTGGACCGCCGCTACACCGGCCTGACCCTGGCGACCACGCAGCGCCTGGATGCCGCGCTGAGCCTGGACGCCGCCTTGGGCCTGCACCAGATACGCCACCGCGTGGACGGCCTGACCCGGCACTACCTGGTGAACCTGGAGCAACTGGGCGAGGAGGCGACGCACCGCGCAGAGATGGAACGTGTGGTCACCCCACGTGTCGGCGCCGTGTGGCGGCCCGCGGCGGGCACCACGGTGCGCATGGCCTACCAGGACTGGCTGCGGCCATTGAGCGTCTCCACGCTTACCAGCGTGGAGACGGCGGGCATCCCGGTCGAAGACCGCCTGGTGGAAGCGGGCGGCCGCCACAAACGTACCGTGGCGCAACTGGGTATGGAGTTGGGCGAGAACACCTTTCTGAGCGTGCGCGCCGACCACCTGCGGGTGCGAAACCCAGGTACCGTGGGCGTGGACCTGCGCACGCCCAGCCTGCCGTTTCTGGAGGAAATGCGCAACGCCCAGTTGGTCAATCTGTCTTCCACCGACCTGCTGGAAGACACCCCCCGTTTCGACACGGGCACGCTCAAGACCCTGGCCGCAGGTGTCAACCACATGTTCAGCAGGCGCTGGTCGGGTTACGCCAAGTACCTCTACCAGGACAGCGAAAGCCGCAGCTTCGAAGCGGATGCGCCGGTGGGCCGCATCCCCTACATCCCGCGCCACACGGCCGTGCTGGGAGCCACCTGGGTCAGTCCGCAGCGTCTGTACCTGAGCGGGCGGGCGGTGTACCGGGCCGAGCGTTTTGAGGACAAGGAGAACCTCACGCGCATTGCTCCGGGCTGGGGGGTGGATCTGATGGGCTTCTGGGAGTCGCTGGACAAGCACTGGGTGGTGGGCGTGGCCGCGCTGAACCTGTGGGCGCCGAAGTCCGACCGCCGAAAGACCCGGTATGTCCTGGACGCCCGCTACCGCTTCTGACGCCGCGCCGCGCGCGGTGTGGCTCCGTCAGCCCTGGTGGCCCGTGGCGGCCTGCCTGCTGGCGCTGGCGCTGGTGGTGGCCGCCTCGTTCAGCCGTCCTTGGCACGCGCTGGAGTTCAAGACCTTTGACGTGTTCACGGCCCTCGCGGCGCCCAAGCGCTCGGCCTTGCCCGTGGTGATCCTGGCCATCGACGAGCCCAGTTTCCAGGCGCTGCAGCATGCCTGGCCCTTTCCGCGCAGCCTGCATGCGGCCTTGCTGGAGCGCCTGCACGCCGATGGTGCCGCCGCCGTGGGCCTGGACATCGTCTTTGCCGACCCCTCTGCCGAAGCCGAAGACGCGACCCTGGAGCGCGCCATTGCCCGCGCCGCGCCGGTGGTGCTGGCCTCCATGCGTGAGAAGGTTGACAGCCCCAGCGCTGCGCTGTGGATGGACGTGCTGCCACTGCGGCGGTTTGTGGATGTGGGGGCTGATGCGGGTGACGCGGGGGTGGAGCCCGATGACGACTTTGTGGTGCGGCGGCCTCCGGTGACGGATGCGGGCTTTGCGCGGCGGCTGGCCCAGCGGGCCGCCGAGGGGCTGGGCCGGGCGCAGCCTCTCCATGATTTCGACTGGATCGGCTACCGGGGTCCGCGTGGCAGCTTTGAGACGCACTCGTACTACCAGGCGCTGGAGCCCGGCATGCTGCCGGCGGGCTTCTTCAAGGACAAAATTGTGCTGGTGGGGCGGTCGGTGCGCACGGCGACCGAGATCACGCGCACACAGGGCGATCTGTTCAACTCGCCCTTCGGCACGGCGGGCGGCGACCGTCTGTTCCCTGGCGTGGAGCTGCAAGCCACGCTGGTGGAAAATTTCCTCACAGGCAGTGGCTTGCGCAGTGCGCCCGAGGGCTGGACGCTGGCGCTCACCGTGCTGCTGCTGCCGGTGCTGCTGTGGGCGGGGCGCGGGTTGCACCCGGCGGGTGCGGCTTCGCTCACGGTCGGGTTGGTGGTGGCGATGGGGGCGGTGTCGTGGTGGTTGTTTGCGCGCTATCGCATCTGGTGGCCGCCCCTGCTGCCTGCGGTGGGCGCGGTGGCCATGTACGGTGCGTCGGCGCTGGTGGCCTATGCACTGGTGCGCCAGCGGGCCCGCCAGACGCGCGCCATGCTCGCGCAGTACCTGCCGCCTGCCGTGGTCGGACGGCTGATCGCCCACCCCGAGCTCCTGCGCCTGGGTGGCGAGGCGCGCGAGGTCACGCTGATGTTCACTGACCTGGCCAACTTCACCACGCTGTCCGAACAGTTGAGCGCCGAGCAGACGGTGGAGGTGCTCACCGGCTATTTCAATGCCATGACGCCCATCGTGCATGCCACGGGCGGCACGGTGGACAAGTTCATCGGCGACGCCGTCATGGCCTTCTGGGGCGCACCGCTGGACGACCCTCAGCATGCTGAGCACGCTGCGGCCGCAGCCATCGCCATGCAGCAGGCCATGCAGACGCTGGTGGGCGACCTTGCCGCGCGCGGCCTGCCGCCGATCCGCATGCGCATCGGCCTGCACACCGGGCGGGTGGTGGTGGGCAACGTGGGGTCCGAACAGCGGTTTTCGTACACGGCGATTGGCGATGCGGTGAACCTCGCGGCCCGGCTGGAGGGCGCGAACAAGGCCTTTGGCACCGGTATCCTGCTGTCGGGGGCGACGGCGGCACAACTACCGGGCAGCGTTGCTCTGCGTGCTTTGGACGATGTGATCGTCAAGGGCAAGACCGAGCCTGTGCGCGTATTCACGCCCTGTGACGATGTGGTGGCGTGCCAGGCCAGCCAGGCCGCGCTCGACGCCTTTCATGCCCGGGATTGGGACGGCGCCATGCAGTCCCTGGCGGAGGTGCTGCGGTGTCTGCCCGGTGACCTGGCCGCGCTGCGCTTGCAGGAGCGCGTAGCCGTGGCGCGGGCTCTGCCGGAAGGGGCTGACTGGTCACCTGCCGTGGCCCTGGACAAGCTCTGAAGCGGCTTTGGGGCGGCATCAAAACCCGCCGATGCACAGGTTCTTACGGCAGGGTGCTCCAAAGGTGCGAGGATGGAGGCCTGGAACCCACTTCAAGGAGCACGACCATGCAAGTACAAGTCAACACCGACGACCACATCCACGGCGGCGAGTCGCTCGCGCAATGGATCACCGACGAATCCAAAAGCCGCCTGTCGCGGTTTCAGGACCACATCACGCGGCTGGAGGTGTTTCTGGCCGATCTGGATGCGGGCAAATCGGGCGCCAATGACAAGCGCTGCCGCATCGAGGCCCGCGTGACCGGCCGTCAGCCCGTCACCGTGACCGACGAGGCCGACAAGATGGCTGTGGCTTTCACCGGCGCGGTGGACAAGCTGGCGCGTGCACTCGACACCGACCTGGGCCGCGTGAAGGACCGCAATGGCCGCGATACCATCCGGGCTGCGTCCGAAGAGTGAGATTTGAATGAAATTGGCCTCTAGCGCTTGTTAATCAAGCGCTAGCAGCTATCAAATCAGGAGTATTTCAGAGATCCAGCACCAAGAGCGGGCTGCGTGCCCGCGAGCAGCAGGGCATGAACTGCTCGTTGCTGGCCTTCTCTTCGTCCGTCAGATACATGTCGCGGTGGTCTACCTCGCCCTCCAGCACGCGCGTGAGGCAGGTGCCACACACGCCTTGCTCGCACGATGTGAGGATGTCGATGCCCTGGTCGCGCAGCGCCTCTACCACCGACACGTCGGGCGCAATCGCATAGACCTTGCCGGTGCTGGCGATGCGCACCTCAAAGCCCTGGTCGCCCGAGGTGTCCTGCGCGGGGGCGCCAAAGTATTCCAGGTGGATATGGTCCTGCGCCCAGCCCAGGGCCTTGGCGGTGGCCACCACGTGGTCGATGAAGCCTGCCGGGCCACACACATACAGGCGCTTGCCGGGCCCAGGGGCTGCCAGCACGGCGGCCAGGTCGAGCTTTTGCTCGGGGGCGCCAGCGTCCACGTGAAACTGCGTGTGTAGCGCCATGGGCGATGCGGCGATCTCTTTGGCGAACGCGGTGCGCTCGGCCGAGCGGGTGCAGTAGTGCAGCGCAAAGTTGGCGCCGCTGCGCGCCAGCCGGTCGGCCATGCACAAAAGCGGTGTCACGCCAATGCCGCCTGCCAGCAGCAGTGTGCGCTCTGCCGGGTGCAGCGCAAAGTGGTTGCGGGGCGTGCTGATGGTGAGCACATCGCCCTCGTGCACGCTGTCGTGCATGGCCACCGAGCCGCCGCGCGAGGCCGCGTCGCGCAGCACGGCGATGCGGTAGCGGTGTGATTCGTGTGAGGCGTTGCACAGCGAATACTGGCGCACTAAGCCGCCTTCTTTGCCGCCGGGCAGGTGCACGTCGATGTGCGAGCCCGCGCTGAACGGTGGCAGTGCAGTGCCGTCCAACCGCGCCAGCTCGAAGCTGGCAATGCCCTCGGCCTCGATCTGTTTTTTGGTGACGCGGACCTGCAGCGTCTCCTGCGCGGTCATGCGGCCACCGCCTGCTGTGGCGCAGCGGCCCGCTCGGCCGCGAGGAAGCGGTCCAAAATCTTGCGCGACTGCACGCCGCCCGCGTCGATGTTGAGCATGAGCAGCTTGCGATCAGGGTAGCGGGTGAGGTTTTGTTGCTGCAGCTCCAGCATCTCCCGGTCTTCCGAAAAAATCTTGCCCTGGCCTTCGCGGATCTGCGTGGTGAGCGAAGGGTCTTGTGGCTTGAAGTGGCGCGCCATGCCCCAGAAGTAGTGGATGGAGGTTTCGGTCTCCGGCGTGATGAAGTCCACCACGATGCTCGATGCCTTTTTGTCCGCTGGCGCGTCGTAGCCGCCATGGCCCGCCAGTGCCACGCCCACCTCGATCAGCACATGGCTGGGCGGCGTGAAGTGGCAGATTTGCCAGCGGTCTACCGGCTGGTCGTCGGGCAGGCCGTTCATGCGCAGCGCCATCTTCCAGAAGGGCGGGGCTTCAATGCCTTCCATGAAGCGGCTGGTGATGACCTCGTCGCCTTCCACGCGGGTTTTGCAAGGCACCTCGTCGATCTCTTTTTGGCCGATGCTGGTGGCGTGCACGTAGGTCTCGTGCGTCAGGTCCATCAGGTTGTCGATCATCAGGCGGTAGTCGCAGGCAATGTGGTACAGCCCGCCGCCGTAGGCCCACTCCGGGTTGTCGGCCCAGGGCAGGTGGTGGATGGTGGCGGGGTCGGCCAGCGCGGCATCGCCGGGCCACACCCAGATGAAGCCGTAGCGCTCCACCACCGGAAAACTGCGCGCCTTGGGAAAGCCCTGCACGCGCTGGCCGGGCATGGACACCGACTTGCCCGTGCACTCCACGCGCAGGCCGTGGTAGCCACATTGCAGGTGGCCTTCGCACACCGAGCCCAGCGACAGCGGGGCCCCTCGGTGGGGGCAGAAGTCGTCGAGTGCGGCGACCTGGTCGGGTGCGGGGCGGTAGAAAACGATCTTCTCGCCGCAAACGGTGCGGCCCAGGGGCTTGTCGGCAATCTCGTCGGGGGTGCAGGCTACGTACCAGGCATTTTTGGGGAACATGCTTGTCTCTCTCCGTGGGGTGGATGGGTCGTCGCAGGCTTGGTATACAGCCAGCCGGCAGATCGCGAATATTCTGGGTCGATTGTGCAAAAAATCGATTTTTATGTATACATAAAAATCCCGTAAAGCAGTTATCGCACTTTGATATGGGACTTAAGTGCTTGTTTTTTATGAGTGCGAAAAATTGTGGGGTGGATGTTGAATGCGTTTATGTATACATTCTGGGTAAAGCGCGCTGCGCCTTGCAGCCCCTTCCACATCCTTCTTTATCCAGTTCGCTGCCCGCCCCATGAAACACCCCGAACCCCAGGCCATGGCCTCCATTGGCGAGGCGGCTGAAGCCGGTGCCTCGCAGGCGGTCAAGGCGCAGTTGCGGCTGCGCGAAATGATCCTGGCGGGCCAACTGCCCGGCGGCGCGCGCATTGCCGAGCTGACGCTGGTCGAAAAGCTCGGCGTGTCGCGCACGCCCATCCGCGCGGCGCTGATGCGGCTGGAGCAAGAGGGCCTGTTGCACCGGCTGCCCGGCGGGGGCTACGCGGTGCGCACGTTTTCCGAGACCGATGTGGCCGACGCCATTGAGCTGCGCGGCACCATGGAAGGCTTGGCCGCACGCCTGGCGGCCGAGCGCGGCGTGGACGCCGCCGTGCTGGCTGACGCCCATGCCTGCCTGGACGCCATCGACGCCACCCTGGCCCCGCCCACGCTGGATGACGAGGGCTTCTCGCGTTATGTGGAGCTCAACGCGCGCTTTCATCTGCTGCTCAGCCGCATGGTGGGCAGCGACGTGGTGGCGCGCGAGCTGGACCGGGTCAAGGGCCTGCCGTTTGCATCGCCCTCGGCCTTTGTAGTGGTGCAGACGCATTCATCGCAGGCGCGCGACATGCTGGTGGTGGCGCAAGACCAGCACCGCCAGGCGCTCGACGCCATCGAGCGGCGCGAAGGCGCGCGGGCCGAGGCCATCATGCGCGAGCACTCGCGCATCACCCGGCGCAACCTGCTGGCGGCGGTGCAAGCCTCTGCAGTGCAGGGGCTGCCCGGCGTGGGGCTGATCCGCGAGCGGGCCTGAGGGGCTTTTCCGAAGGGTTGGGTTATGTCATTTGGCTATACCTGAATGCTTGAATTTCTGCTTGTGAAATAACGCAGCCCACGCCACACTGCGGCCAGCATTTTTCTGTATACAGCGACATTTCACAGGAGACATCGATGAAAAAACGCCACATTCTTCGTGCCTCGGCTGCTGCCGCCGTGGTGTTGTCCACCGGCTTGGCCGCGCTGCCTGCCATGGCGCAGGACAACGTGTTCAAGATTGGCCTGATCCTGCCCATGACGGGCCAGCAGGCCACCACCGGCCGCCAGATCGAAGCCGCCGCGCGCCTCTATATGGCGCAGAACGGCGACACCGTGGCGGGCAAGAAGGTGCAGCTCATCATCAAGGACGACACCAGCCTGCCTGACGTGACGCGCCGCCTGGCCCAAGAACTGGTGGTGAACGAAAAGGTGAACGTGCTGGCTGGCATGGGCATCACGCCGTCGGCCATGGCCACGGCGCCGCTGGCCACGCAGGCCAAGACTCCACTGGTGGTCATGGCTGCCGCTACATCGAGCATCACCGAGGCATCGCCTTATGTGGTGCGCAGCAGCTTCACGCTGCCGCAAGTGTCTGTGGCTCTGGCCGACTGGGCACCCAAGAACGGCATCAAGAAAGTGGTCACGCTGGTGAGCGACTACGGCCCCGGCATCGACGCCGAGAAGTATTTCAACCAGCGCCTCACCTTCAACGGCGGCCAGGTGACCGAGGCCCTGCGCGTGCCGCTGCGCAACCCCGACTTCGCCCCCTTCCTGCAAAAAGTGCGCGATGCCAAGCCCGATGCGCTGTTCGTTTTCGTGCCCTCGGGTGCGGGCGCTGCGGTGATGAAGCAGTTCCTGGAGCGCGGCATGGACAAGGCCGGTATCAAGCTGATTGCCACCGGCGACGTGACCGATGACGACCAGCTCAACGACATGGGTGATGGCGCCCTGGGCGTGGTCACCTCGCACCACTACTCGGCTGCACACCCCTCGGCGCTGAACAAGAAGTTTGTCGAAGCCTTCGAGAAGGCCAACAAAGGCTTGCGCCCCAACTTCATGGCCGTGGGTGGTTATGACGGCATGCGCGTGATCTATGAAGCGCTCAAAACCACCAAGGGCGCGGGCGGTGGCGATGCGCTGCTGGCCGCCATGAAGGGCCAGGTCTTCGAGAGCCCGCGCGGCCCGGTGTTCATCGACGCGCAGACCCGCGACATCGTGCAGAACGTATACCTGCGCAAGGTGGAGCGTGTGAACGGCCAGCTTTACAACGTGGAGTTCGACGTGATCAAGGACGTCAAGGACCCCGGAAAAACCAAGTAACTCCCTGAGCCGTAACCCGCTCGGTGTGTCCGCCGGATGCGGCCACCCTTTGTTGCCGCCCGAGCGGCGGGGCGGCCATTGCCTGGGGCGGGCCAGTATTTGCGGGCGGTGTTCTCTCTTGATCCGTTCGGGCTGAGCCTGTCGAAGCCGGGCCTGGCTCGTTGAGCCGATAGCCTTTTCTGTTCGCGGCACCTCCACGGCCTCAGTGCGATGGCTCATTTTTTGTCTTCATTGAAGTGATTTCATGCTGACCATTCTTTTTGACGGCGTTGCCTACGGCATGCTGCTGTTCATTCTGGCGGTGGGGCTGGCCGTGACCATGGGGCTGATGAACTTCATCAACCTGGCGCACGGCGCTTTTGCCATGGCGGGCGGGTACATCACCGTGCTGCTCATGCAGCGCCTGGATGTGCCTTTCCTCGTCTGCCTGCCGCTGGCCTTTGTGGGCACGGCCTTGCTGGGCGGGGTGCTGGAGCGCACGCTGTACCGCCCGCTCTACAACAAGCCCCATCTGGACCAGGTGCTGTTTTCCATCGGCCTCGTGTTCATGGCCGTGGCCAGCGTGGACTACTTCGTGGGCTCTACGCAGCAGATCATGCAGTTGCCAGAGTGGCTCAAGGGCCGCACCGAAATCGGTAGCGGCGCCTTGATGCTGGGCATGGGCCACTACCGGCTGTTCATCATTGCGGTGTGCGCGGCGCTCACCGTGGGCCTGCAGTACGTGCTCACCAAAACCCGCTTCGGCAGCCGCCTGCGCGCCAGCGTGGACGACCAGCGCGTGGCTGCGGGCATGGGCATCAATGTGAACATCGTGTTCCTGTCCACCTTCGCGTTCGGATCGGGACTGGCCGGGCTGGGCGGTGCGCTCGGTGCTGAAGTGCTGGGGCTCGACCCGAGTTTTCCGCTCAAGTTCATGATCTACTTTTTGATCGTGGTGGCCGTGGGCGGCACCTCGTCCATCACCGGCCCGCTGCTGGCCGCACTGCTGCTCGGCATTGCCGACGTGGCTGGCAAGTACTACATCCCCAAGCTGGGCGCTTTCATTGTGTACAGCCTCATGATCCTGATCCTCATCTGGCGCCCACAAGGCCTCTTTGTGCGCAAGGGGGGCAAATGATGACCTCGCAGAACGCACTGTTGCAGGCCCGCCGTTTCCGCTGGTGGGAGCCCGTGCTGTGGCTGCTGGCCTTCGTGGCGCCGCTGGCGCTGCCCAGCCATGCACTCATCATCAACGAGATCGCCATCGTCGCGCTGTTTGCCCTGTCGCTGGATTTGATCCTGGGCTACACCGGCATCGTCTCGCTGGGCCATGCGGCCTTCTTTGGCCTGGGCGGCTATGCGGCGGCGCTGTTTGCCAAGCATGTAATGCCCGACCCGCTGGTGGGCCTGGTGGTGGGCATTGCCGCCGCCACGGTGCTGGGGGCAGTGGCATCGCTCACCATCATGCGCGGCACCGACCTCACGCGCCTCATGGTCACGCTGGGCGTGGGCCTTGTGATGCTGGAGCTGGCCAACAAGCTCGACTGGTTGACCGGCGGCGCCGACGGCCTGCAGGGTGTGGTGATGGGCCCCGTGCTCGGCAAATTCGAGTTCGATCTGTATGGCCGCACGGCCGCCTGGTACTCGCTCACCGTGCTGTTCGTTTTCTTCCTGCTCGCGCGGCGCATCGTGCAATCGCCCTTTGGCGCCATGCTCAAAGCCATTCGCGACAACCGGCTGCGCGCCATGGCCATCGGCATCCCTGTCACGGCCAAGCTGGCGCAGGTGTACACGCTGGCCGCTGCGCTGGCGGGTGCTGCGGGCGCGTTGCTCACGCAGACCACGGGCTTTGCGTCGCTCGATCTGTTCGAGTTCCACCGCTCGGCCGATGTGATGCTGATCCTGGTGATCGGCGGCGTGGGCTGGCTCTATGGCGGCATTCTGGGCGCCATCGGCTTCAAGCTGCTGCAGGACGTGATCTCGTCCGTCACGCCGCAGTACTGGACATTCTGGATCGGCCTGTTCCTCGTGGTGCTGGTGCTGGTGGGGCGTGACCGCCTGTTCCGCCCCTGGACCTGGTTCGGGAGGAAAACATGAACACCGACAACACCACTGTGCTCTCCGCGCAGGGCCTGGTCATGCGTTTTGGCGGCATCACCGCCACCAACAACGTCACGCTCAACCTGAAAAAAGGTGCGCGCCACGCGCTCATAGGGCCCAATGGCGCGGGCAAAACCACACTCATCAACCTGCTGACCGGCGTGCTGGAGCCCACCGAAGGTTCCATCATCCTCGAAGGCCGGGACATCACGCGCCTGGCGCCGCACCAGCGCGTGCAGCGCGGCATGGTGCGCACCTTCCAGATCAACCAGTTGTTCGACACCCTCACGCCGCTGGAGACGCTGGCGCTCACCGTGTCGCAGCACCAAGGTCTGGGCGGTAAATGGTGGCAGCCGTTGGGCGCGCGCCGCGCCGTCACCGAGCGCTGCGAGCAACTGCTGGAGCAGTTCCACCTGACCTCGGTGATGGCCGAGGAAACGCGCGTGCTGGCCTACGGAAAGCGCCGCCTGCTCGAGATCGCCATCGCCCTGGCCTGCGAGCCGCGCGTGTTGCTGCTCGACGAGCCCGTGGCTGGCGTGCCTGCAGGCGAGCGCGAGGAACTGCTGCAGACCGTGGCGGCATTGCCCGCCGACGTGTCGGTGCTTTTGATCGAACACGATATGGACCTGGTTTTCAGCTTCGCCAACCGCATGACGGTGCTGGTCAACGGCACGGTGCTTACCGAGGGCGACCCCGACACCATCGCCAACGACCCGAGGGTCAAGGCGGTGTACCTGGGCCATGGGGAGAACGCCCATGTCTAAAACCGAATTGCTGTGCATTGAAGGCCTGAGCGCGGGCTACGGCGAGGCCGTGGTGCTTCAGGGCATCTCGCTGGCGCTGCCCGAAGGCGACACACTGGCCTTGCTGGGCCGCAACGGCACGGGCAAGACCACGCTCATCAACACCCTGGCCGGGGCCACGCGCCAGCATGCGGGCACCGTGAGTTTGGGCGGTGTGGCTCTGCACAAACTGCCGTCGCATGAGCGCGCTGCTGCGGGCATTGGCTGGGTGCCGCAAGAGCGCAACATCTTCAAGTCGCTGACCGTACACGAGAACCTCACGGCCGTGGCGCGCCCCGGCCGCAAGGGCTCCGCCGCACGGCCCTGGACGCCAGAGCGGGTGTATGAGATGTTTCCGCGCCTGGCCGAGCGCAAGACCAACCTGGGCACGCAACTGTCTGGCGGCGAGCAGCAGATGTTGGCCGTGGGTCGCGCGCTGGTGCTCAACCCACGCCTGCTGCTGCTCGACGAACCGCTCGAAGGCCTGGCGCCCATCATCGTGGAAGAGCTGCTGCGCGCCATCCGCCGCATCACGCGCGAAGAGGGCCTGTCGGCCATCATCGTGGAGCAGCATCCGCAGGCCATTCTGGCCATCTCCGACCGTGCCGCCGTGCTGGACCGGGGCACGGTGGTGCACACCGGCACGGCCGCCGAGCTGAGCGCGCAGCCCGAGCTGCTCGACCGCCTGCTGGGTGTGGCCCGATAAGCCGAGCCACGCCATACGATGCCAACGGCCATGAATATTGCGCACATCGGTCTCGTCGGTTACGGCGAGGTGGGCAAGATATTCAGCGCGGGCCTCCAGGGTCGGCCGGGCGTGGCGTCCGTCGCTGCCTGGGACCTGAAGTTTGCCAACCTGGCGCAGCGCGATGCGCAACGACAGCACGCTGCGCAAGCGGGCGTGGTGGCGGTGGATTCGATGCGTGCGCTGTGCGAGCGCTGCGACTGCATCATCTCGGCCGTTACCGCATCCAGCACGCTGGCCGTGGCGCAAGAGGCCGCGCAGCACATCCGCGCAGGCACCGTGTTCCTGGACCTCAACTCCGCCTCGCCCGGCACCAAGCAGCAAGCGGCAGCACTCATCGAAGCGCAGGGCGCGCACTATGTGGAGGCGGGCGTGATGACCTCGGTGCCGCCCTACGGCATCCGCGTGCCCATGCTGCTGGGTGGCCCCCAGGCCGCAGCGCTGGCGGCCGTGTTGGCGGGATGGGGCATGGATGCCAAGCCGGTGAGTGAGCAACTGGGCGTGGCCAGCGCCATCAAGATGTGCCGCAGCATCATGATCAAGGGGTTGGAGGCGCTGGTGATCGAGAGCTACGCCACGGCCCGCCACTACGGTGTGGAAGACCATGTGCTGCCCACGTTGGTCGAAACTTTTCCCTCCATCGACTGGCAAAAACAAGGCAGCTACTTCTTCAGCCGCGTGGTGCAACACGGTCAGCGCCGCGCTGAAGAGATGCGCGAGTCGGCCCACACGGTGGACGAGGCGGGCATGGCACCGCTGATGGCATCGGCCATTGCCGCCAAGCAGCAGTGGGTGGCCGATCTGGCGCGCGAGGGCGTCTTTCAAGGGCTGCCCAAGGACGCGCCGTGGCAGGACTATGCGGATCGGCTGCTGGGTAGCGTGCCTACCAATTCCATCAAGGGTTGATGTTGCAGCGGCCTGTTCCTTTTCACCCTGCAACCACCCCCTACCGTTCAGGCTGAGCTTGTCGAAGCGCTGCGTGAGGCTTCGACCCTTCGACAAAGCTCAGGACAGGCAAGCTCAGCCTGAACGGTTGATGGAAAGCGGGCCGGCCTGATGCCTCAAGTGGGGCTTTCATACAGCGCTTGCAGCGTGCTGCGAATCAACTCCGCCATCGCCTGCTGTGTGAGCGTGGCCGGGCGCTGCGAGCTGACCGCCATGAAGAGCTTGCTGCGCAGGCGGGCGCCGTCTTCTTCTCCCTCGCCATCGCTGCTGGCGACGTGAATGGGCCGGGTGCTGAACGCCTCCGGATTGCCCGAGGTGGTGACCGCGTTCATGGGCAGCACGGCGCAGCCTGCGCCATCAGCCACCAGGTCGAGAATGGCGGCCACGCCGTCGATCTCCAGGCTGATCTGCGGGTGTTTGCCGCGCGCGGCCAGCTCCGACTCCACCAGCATGCGAATGGCGTTGGGGCGGGTGGGGATGACCAGTGGAAAGCGCGGCAGATCATGAAGCGGCAGCGCCGCCTGGGCCTGCGCATCGGTCCCGGTGGATTCACCGCTGCTGCTGCGGCGCTGCACCAGGAACAGGTCTTCCTCCAGCAGCGCCGTGGTCTCGATGCCGGGCGCGGGCGTGGTGTTGTAGAGCAGGGCGATGTCGAGCAGGCCGGTGGTGAGCGACTCGCGCATGGCCACCGTGAGGCCCTCGCTGATGGCCAGCGCCGCGTCGGGCATCTTCACGCGGAAGGCGCGCGTCAGCGGCACCGTCAGCACCTTGGCAATGCTGGGCGGCAGGCCAATCGCCACACGCCCGGCCAGGGCGCCGCGCACACGGCCCAGCTCCTCGCGGGCGCGCTCCACCTGGTGCAGGATGCCGCGCCCATGCTCCAGCAGCAGCTTGCCTGCCTCGGTGGGCGTGGCACCCCGGCCATTGCGCACCAGCAGGTTCTGGCGCAGCTCCACCTCCAGCAGGCGCACCTGGCGGCTCAGCGCGGGCTGGGCAATGTCCAGCACCACCGAGGCGCGGGTGAAGCTGCCCAGCTCGGCCACCCGCACAAAGTATTCGATCTGCTTGAGGTCCATAGGTAAGGCTCTGCTATTTGCAATAGCTGTAGGTCAACGATCACGGAATGATATATCTGGTAGTGGCGGTGCCGCCTTCATGTTTGGGCCGCTGCTGCCCACAATCGAAGGGATGTATACAACCGCTTGTACCGCCTGGGCCACCCATGTTGTGACTGGGAGCAGGCCATGACGCAGCCCTTGGTTCGCGGCATTTCCTCCATGGCCACACGCCAGGTGCTGGCCGACTTGGTGGCGGGGTTTTCGCAGAAGTCGGGCATTCAGGCGGCCATTGAATCGGTGGGCGGTGTAGATGCCGCCAAGCGCGTGCAAGCAGGCGAGGTCTTCGACGTGGTCATCCTCGCGTCCGACGCTATCGGCAAGCTGTTGGCAGCAGGCCACCTGCTGCCGGGCAGCAAGGTGGACTGGGTGCACTCCGGCGTAGCCCTGGCGGTGCCTGCGGGTGCGCCGCTGCCCGACATTGGCTCGGAAGACGCCGTGCGCCGGGCCGTGCGGGAGGCGCGCAGCATCAGCGTCTCCACCGGGCCCAGCGGCGTGGCCCTGCTCCAACTGTTCGAGCGCTGGGGCATTGCGGGCGAGATCGCCAGCCGAATGGTGCAGGCGCCCCCCGGCGTGCCCGTGGGCTCGCTGGTGGCCAAAGGCGAAGTGGCGTTGGGCTTTCAACAATTGAGCGAGCTGTTGCATGTGCCGGGCATCGCCATCGTCGGCCCGCTGCCGCCCGCCATCCAGATCACCACCACGTTTTCTGCAGGCATCGGCGCGCAGTCGCAGCAGATGGATGCGGCGCGTGCGCTGTTGGCCTACATGGCATCGCCGCAGGCCGCTGATGCCAAGCGAAAACAGGGCATGGAGCCCGCCTAGAACATCGACAGGAGAACACCGAATGAGCCTCATCATCGACTGCCACGGCCACTACACCACGGCCCCCAAAGCGCTGGAGAACTGGCGCAATGCACAGATCGCCGGCATCAAAGACCCGGCGGCCATGCCCAAAGTGGCCGATCTGCACATCAGCGACGACGAGCTGCGCGAGTCCATCGAGACCAACCAGCTGCGCCTGATGAAGGAGCGCGGCAGCGACATCACGCTGTTCAGCCCGCGCGCGAGTTTCATGGCCCACCACATCGGCGACTTCAATGTGTCGAGCACCTGGGCGGCTATTTGCAATGCGCTGTGCTACCGCGTGTCCACGTTGTTCCCCGACCACTTCGTGCCCGTGGCCATGCTGCCGCAGTCGCCCGGTGTCGATCCGGCCACCTGCATCCCAGAGCTGGAAAAGTGCGTCAAGGAATACGGCGCCGTGGGTATCAACCTGAACCCCGATCCCTCGGGCGGCCACTGGACCAGCCCGCCGCTGACCGACCGCCACTGGTACCCCATCTACG
>NZ_JAPUDY010000046.1 GCF_027492855.1 Acidovorax sp. | reverse complement strand
AGCGGGTTCTTGCCCTTCACGTCCGAGCCGGGCAGCTCGTCGCGGAACTGGTCCATCCCCAGGAAAATGGTGCGGTACTCCGGCCCCTCCAGCACCTGCAGATTGGGCGTCTGCTTGATGCGCGCCAGGTCTTGCAGGCTGGGGTCGATCACGAAATCCACCTCACCCGACAGCAGCGCCGCCGTGCGCGTGGCGTCGGACTTGATGGGGGTGTAGAGGATCTCCGTCAGGTTGGCGGGGTACTTGCCCTTGCCCCACCAGTGCGGGTTGGGCTCCAGCACCACGCGCTGGTCGGGCGTCCACTGCTTGAGTTGATAGGGGCCGGTGCCCAGCGCATGGCGGTGGGCATAGGTTTCGTCCTTGGTCTTGATGTCTTTGGGCTCCACCGACTTGTTTTTCTCGGCCCAGGCCTTGCTCATGATGCGCAGCTCGGTGAGCTGGTTCACCAACACCGGGTTGGGCAGGTCGGAGTGGATGTCGATGGTGTAGGCATCCACCTTCTCCACGCGGTCGATGCCCTGCGTGTACACGGTGAAGTTGGAGCTTTTGAGCTTGGCCCGCTCCAGTGAGAACTTGGCGTCGTCGGCCGTGAACTCGCTGCCGTCGCTGAACTTCACGCCCTTGCGCAGCGTCAGGCGCAGCTGGGTGGGCTTGATGAACTTCCACTCGGTGGCCAGCGAAGGCTCGGGCTTGAAGGTCTTGCTGTTGTATTCGACCAGTGTGTCGTACACAGCGCCATGCATGGTGTTGTTCACGCCCACGTTCTGGGTGTGGATGTCCCAGGTGGAAATATCCACCGAACGGGACCAGCGGAAGGTGGTAGCCTGCGCCGCCAGCGGTAGGGCAGCGGCCACAGCGGCCGCCAGCAAAAGGGTCTTGAAACGCATGAGGGAGTCACTCCAGATCAGTCAGCCCCCCACTATGACCCAAGTCGCGGTTTTGCGGAACGAACTTGTTCTTCTTAGCTTAAACCTAGAAACCGCAGTTGACCGCTGGTTGCTCTTCGTAAGTTCATATGAGCACGGCCAGTATGGGCTTCGAGCATGTTCACCTGCTTGGATGAGATCGCCATGCACCCGCCAGCACCATGCTCAGCGCACCATGCTCAGCGCACCAGGCGGCGTTGCTCATCCTTGTGGGCATGAGCCCGCTGCGTCCTCGCGCCTTGCCTGGCACGCTGATCGCGGCACTGGCGGGCGCATCCAACTGCGGCTTCTAGGTTAAAACCATGGCCCCCGCCAGCACCAGCATGGTGGCCGCGGTCACCCCGTCCAGCACCCGCCACGCACCAGGTGAGGCGAACACCGGCGCCAGCCAGCGCGAGCCAAAGCCCAGGCACAGAAACCACAGCGCGCTGGCCAGCGAGCCCCCGGCGGCAAAGGTCGCACGCCCCCACATCGGATAGGGGCTTGCCATGGTGCCCAACAGCACCACGGTGTCCAGATACACATGCGGGTTCAGCCAGGTCAGCGCCATCACGGTGAACACGGTGGTGCGCAGGCTGGTGCCCGGCCCATTGGCCGACACCAGGAGGTGGGCGGGCTTGAACGCCCGCGCCGCAGCCTGCACGGCGTAGCCCACCAGAAACAATGCCCCTGCCCAGCGCATGAACAGCGCCCACTCAGGCCGCGCCGCCAGCACACCGCCCATGCCCCACACACCGGCTTGCAGCAGCACGGCGTCAGACAGTGCGCACACCAGCACCACCGGCAGCACATGCTCGCGCCGCAGGCCCTGGCGCAGCACAAAGGCGTTCTGGGCGCCGATGGCCATGATCAGCAAAGCGGTGGACGTGAATCCGTGGACGAAGGCGGTGGTGCTCATGGGGGTGAATTGTCGGTATCGCGCTAAGTTCACGCCAGCTATACTTTTTAACGATCCGTTAAAATCTCTAACCATCCATGTTGCTCGACTCCGCCCAGCTCAGCGCCTTTGCCACGGTGATCGATGAAGGCAGCTTCGAGCGCGCAGCCGCCGTGCTGCACGTCACCCGCTCGGCCGTTTCGCAGCGCATCAAGCTGCTGGAGGAACGCGTGGGCCAGGTGCTGGTGCGCCGGGCCACGCCCTGCACGCCCACCGAGGCCGGTCAGGCGCTGTACCGGCATGCGCGCGAGGTGGCCCTGAGCGAGGCCGATGCGCTGACCGCCATCGGTGGCGGGCAGCGCAGCACCACGCGCCTGGCCATCGGCGTCAATGCCGACTCACTCGCCACCTGGTTCCCATATGCCATGGCCCAGGCCGCCGAGGGGCAGAACGTCACCTTCGACATCCATGTGGAAGACCAGGACCACTCGGCCAACCTGCTGCGTGAAGGCCGCGTGATGGCCGCCGTGACGGCCGACCCGCAGCCGGTGCAAGGCTGCCAAGTGCTGCCGCTGGGCACGCTGCGCTACCGGGCACTGGCCAGCCCCGCCTTCATGCAGCGCCACTTTGCCCAGGGGGTGAACGCGACCGCCCTGGCGCACGCACCCATGCTGGTGTTCAACCGCAAAGATGCACTGCAGACCCGCTTCGTGCGGCGCATCACGCGCCGCGCGCTCACGCCACCCGTGCACTGGCTACCCGAGGCGCATGCTTTCGTCACCGCTACCCGCGCCGGCCTGGGCTGGGGCATGACGCCTGACCCGATGGTGGAAGACCACCTGCAGGCGGGCACGCTGGTGGAGCTGATTCCGGGCAAGCCCGTGGATGTGCCGCTGTACTGGCAGTGCTGGCGCCTCAATGTGCGGGCGCTGCAGCACATGACGGAGGCGGTGCAGCGGGCTGCGGGGTTGACGCTGCTGCGTTGAAACAGAGCGCCTGCTACGCAGCGCTGGCCAGGTCTGCGTGGTGGTCGGCCACGCCCCGCTTCCAATAGGCCGCAATGCGCATGCGCTTGACATCTACTCCTGGCTTGGCCAGCACAGCGTGGCGCACGGCGGCCATTTCGCTGTGTTCGCCCGCCGCCCAGATGTAGCCAGCGCCCGGGGGCAGCACCAGGCCGTCCACGGTGGTCGGCAGAGCATCGACCCATTGCAGGTCGACCTGCGCCGCGCTGACCAGCGCGCGCTGGTCGGCCGGGTTGCGCACCTGGATCCGCACCGTGGCCACCGCGCCAGCGGGCAGCTCGGCCAGGCGGCGGGCGATGGCGGGTAGCGCGGTTTCGTCGCCAATGAGCCAGTGCCAGTCAAACCCTGTGGGGATAACCAGGCTGCCGCGCGGCCCGGCAATGCCCACCCACTGGCCGACGAAGGCCGTGGCTGCCCAGTCAGACGCGGGGCCGGCCTCGTGCAGCGCCACTTCGATGTCCAGCTCGCCGCCAGCCGCGTCAAAGCGGGTGGGGGTGTAGTCGCGCAGCACGGGGCGCGGGCCGGCAAATACCGGGCGCCCGTCTTGCAGCGTGGGCAGCGCAGGGCGCTCCTGCCCGGGCTGGGGCAGTATGAGCTTGAGGTGGTCGTCAAACCCGGCGCTGACAAAACCCGCCAGCTCGGGGCCTGCCAGCGTGAGGCGCACAAAGCCGGGGCTGACGAGAGTGCGGCGCGCCACTTGAAGGTGGCGGGCCTGGAGCGAATGGCGAATGCGTTCGACGACCAGTGAGGTGGCCGTTGCGGCCAGGGGCAGAGCTGCGTTCATGATTTAAAATGTTGATTTAATCAACCAAATCATCCGACAACAAGTTGACTTTGTCAACCTGTTGTTTTACCCCTATGACTTTGCGCCCCCGCCCCGATGTGTTTGAAGCTATGCACGACCTGATGCACGCCTACCGGGCGCGCATGGTGCGCGCCATGACGGCGGTGCACCCCGAACTGACCTTCAATGAGATGCGCGCGCTCAATTTCATCGGCCGCCACCCCGGTGCCACGCAAAAAGAGCTGGTCCACCGCAGCCGCGCGGACAAGGCCCAGGTGGCGCGCATGCTGGGCCTGCTACAAGACAAGGGCTGGCTGGAGCGCCAACCCAATGCCGAGGACAAGCGCAGCCGCTGCCTCACCCTCAGTACCGAGGGCGCGGCCCTGTACCAGGCGCTGCGTGCCGCGCGGCAGACGCTGTCGGCCTCGGTCCTGGCAGGCTGCGACGAGGCCACACAGGCCCAGTTGCTGGTGCTGCTGGAGCGCGTGCGCAGCAACCTGGACGCTCTGCCCTCCGACAGCGACAGCGACGACCAAGGTCACTCGCGGGGCCACTGAACACCCCCGGCGCTTATTCAACAAGCGTCACAAGCTACCAAAACAGGAGCAAGCTACCGCCCCTGCAACACCCGCACCGCCTCGGGCAGCGAGTGCACATGGGGCAGAAAATGGTCGATGGTGGCGCCCAGCAGCACGGCGCAGATCAGCGCGCCCAAGAGTGGCTTCCAGGTCAGGCGCACGGCGGCGCTGAGCCAGCCTTCGCGCTCTACGCCCACGGTGGCGCGCGCGGTGGCCACGGAGAAGGCCAGCTCCACCGCCACGGTCAGCAGCACGTCCCAGCCGAAGAACAGCAGGGCCAGCGAGCCCGCGCCAAAGATCAACGCCGTGCCGATGAAAAAGATGGCCACCACGGGCACGACCACCACGGCGCCTTCGTCGGCGCCGCCCAGCGCATCGGCCGCGCCACTGGCCAGGTCGCCCAGCATGTTGCCGTCGCTGCCACCCGAGCCTCCAGCCCCGAAATCCCCAGACGCCCCGCCGCCGCCAAAATCGCCGCCCCCCGTGCGTGGCAGGGGCACCTGGCTGCCGCCGCCGCTGGTGGGCGATCCGTTGCTGCTGGGCCAGGAGATGTCGGGCACATCCAGGTTGCCATCGCTGGTGCCACGGTCTTGCCGCAGCAGCCGCGCCGCCCAGACCCGCAGCACCAGCAGATACCCCAGATAGCCCGCCGACAGGGTGACCAGGTAGCGCAGCGCCAGCGAATCCACCCCCACCAGCATCTGCACATGCGATGCGCACCACATGAGCAGCAGCGTGAAACTGCCGATCAGCAACCCGTGCCAGCGCAGGCTGTAGCGCTGCTGCAGTGTGTGGGCCACCGCGCCATGGTGCGGCATGCGCACCGAGCGCCAGTTGGATCTGCTGTTTTTTGCTGGCGTCTTGCTGTTGCTGTTGCCACGGCCGCCGTGTGGGGTGGCCATTTCAGGCCGCGCCGTCCACCACCACCGGCACGCGCTGCGCCAGCGCGCACATCAGCTCGTAGCCTACGGTGCCTGCCGTCTGCGCCACCTCGTCGATGGGCAACGTGGCGCCGTTGCTGGCGCGGCCCCACAGCGTGACCTCGCTGCCAAAGCCGACCTGCGTGCCCAGCGCCATGCCGCTGGCGATGAGAGGCGTGAGGTCCACCGTCACCATGTCCATGCTCACCCGGCCCACCAGGCGCGTGCGCACGCCGTTCACCAGCACCGGGGTGCCGGTGTCGCAATGGCGCGGGTAACCGTCGGCATAACCGCAGGCGGCGATGCCGATGGTGAGCGGGCCATCCGCCATGAACCGCGAGCCGTAACCCACCGTGTCGCCCGCCTGTAGATGCTGCACGCCGATGAGGCGCGTGGCGAGCGTCATGGCGGGCTGCAGCCCCCAGTGGCTGGCATCGTTCTCAGGAAAGTCGGGGGCGCTGCCATAGGCCACGATGCCCGCGCGCACCCAGTCGGCGCGCACCCCGGCATCGGCCGCGTGGCGCAGCGTGGCGGCGCTGTTGCTCAGCGTGCGCTCGCCCGGCAGGTCTTGCGCGGCGGTGTTGAATGCGGCCATCTGGTGCGCAATGCCACGCGGACCATCGGCGTCGCTGAAGTGGGTCATGAACGAGATTTCGTCCACCTGCGGCAGCGCATTGAGCCGGGCCCAGGCGGTGCGGTAGCGCTGGGGCGTGAAGCCCAGGCGGTTCATGCCCGAGTTCATCTTGAGGAACACGCGGTGTGGCACCTGCGTCTTGTGGGCGGCCAGCATGTCGATCTGTTCGTCGCAGTGCACGGCGTGCCACAGGCCCAGGCGCGAGCACAGCTCCAAGTCGCGTGGCTCGAAAACGCCTTCGAGCAGCAGGATGGGCCCGCGCCAGCCCAGGTGGCGCACGCGTTCGGCCTCGGCCAGGTCGAGCAGCGCAAAGCCGTCAGCACCCCGCAGCCCCTCGAACACACGCTCGATGCCGTGGCCGTAGGCATTGGCCTTGACCACCGCCCAAACCTTGGCGTCCGGCACCGACTGGCGCACGCGCGCCAGATTGTTGTGCAGTGCGGCGGTGTGGATGGTGGCTTGAATAGGACGGGGCATGGAGAGGGCCAGGTAGGGGTCGGAGGATTTACCGGGGAATACGCGCAGGATTCTGGCATTGTGGCCGTTTATCCGCGTGATATAACCGCCTGTCCCTCGCTACGATT
Organism: Acidovorax sp.; assembly: GCF_027492855.1. Classification (GTDB taxonomy): domain Bacteria; phylum Pseudomonadota; class Gammaproteobacteria; order Burkholderiales; family Burkholderiaceae_C; genus Acidovorax. Next base: position 78,273 of record NZ_JAPUDY010000046.1, on the reverse strand, counting down.
TCTCACATTTAACAGGGCATCAGCCAGACTGATGCACCCACCAGCCATTCGATGAAGCGCGGTTTTTACACCATCATGTCGGCGCAGTTCTTCAGCTCGCTGGCCGACAACGCGCTTTTTGTGGCCGCCGTCGAACTCCTGCGCTCAGAAGGCGCCCCCGAATGGCAGCGCGCGGCCCTGGTGCCGATGTTTGCCCTGTTCTATGTGGTGCTGGCGCCTTTTGTGGGTGCGTTTGCCGACGCCTTGCCCAAGGGCAAGGTGATGTTCGTGAGCAATGCCATCAAGGTGGTGGGCTGCCTGATGATGCTGTTCGGCTCGCACCCGCTCATCGCCTACGCGGTGGTTGGCCTTGGCGCCGCCGCCTACTCACCCGCCAAGTACGGCATCCTCACCGAGCTGCTGCCCGCCTCGCAACTGGTCAAGGCCAACGGCTGGATCGAAGGGCTCACCATCGCGTCCATCATCCTGGGCGTTCTGCTGGGCGGCCAACTGGTGGGCCAGCACATATCGGCCATGCTGCTGGGCATAGACATCCCGATGATCGACACCGGCGTAAACACGCCCGCCGAAGCAGCCATCGCCGCGCTGATCGTGGTGTATGTGATTGCCGCCTGGTTCAACACCCGCATCCCACACACCGGTGTGGAAATGCGCCCGATGCGCACCGACCCCTCGCGCAGCGTGTTGTCAAACGCGCTGGGCCTGCTGCCCGACTTCTGGGCCTGCAACGGCCGCCTGTGGCGCGACAAGCTCGGGCAGATTTCGCTGTCCACCACTACCCTCTTCTGGGGGGCTGGCGGCAACCTCAAGTTCATCGTGCTGGCCTGGGCTTCCGTGGCGCTGGGCTACAACACCACGCAGGCCTCGGCCCTCACCGGCGTGGTGGCCATCGGCACCGCCGTGGGCGCGGTGGTGGCCTCGATGCGCATGCGCCTGGACATGGCCACCAAGGTGATTCCGCTGGGCATTGCGATGGGGTTGCTGCTGATCCTGATGGTGTTCATCAGCAACATCTGGCTCGCCATTCCCTTCCTCATCCTGCTGGGTGGCCTGGGCGGCTACCTGGTGGTGCCCATGAACGCACTGCTGCAGCACCGGGGCCACAACCTGATGGGCGCGGGCCGCTCGATCGCCGTGCAGAACTTCAACGAGCAGGCCTGCATCCTGGGCCTGGGCGCGTTCTACAGCCTGTCGCTCAAGCTCGGGCTGTCGGTGTTTGGCGCCATCACCACCTTCGGCCTGGTGGTGGCGGGCGTGATGTGGCTGATCCAGCGCTGGCACCACAACAACTGCATCCGCCACCGCGAAGAGGTGGAGCACCTGCTGCACATCGCCCGGCACGACACGCACCACTGACCTGGAACGCGGCGGGTGCCACCCACGCTACCCGGAATGCTATATATTTGATAGCTGTTAGCGCTTATAAATAAAGCGCTACAGCCCTGTTTTTCATGCAATCGCCCCTGCCCTTTGCCGCCCTGCTGTTCAACGCCTTTGTCTGGGGGCTGGCCTGGTGGCCGTTTCAGCACATGCACCAGGCGGGGCTGCATCCGCTGTGGGCCACGGCCAGCATGTACGCCGTGGTGCTGCTGGCACTGCTGGCCTGGCGCCCCGGCCTCTGGGCCCAGGTGCGCCAGCACCCCGAGCTGTGGTTGCTGGCACTGAGCTCGGGGCTGAACAACGTGGCCTTCAACTGGGCCGTGACCATTGGCGACGTGGTCCGCGTGATCCTGCTGTTCTATCTGATGCCCGCCTGGGCGGTGCTGCTGGCCTGGCGGATTTTGGGCGAGCGCCCCACGCCGGCCGCGCTGCTGCGCCTGGCATTGGCCTTTACCGGCGTAGTGCTGGTGCTGCTGCCCGAGGGTGCCCCCGCCGCGCGCCTGCTGCAAAACCTCAGCCTGGCCGACGGCCTGGCCCTGCTGGGCGGCTTCATGTTCGCGCTCACCAACGTCACGCTGCGCCGCCTGCACGCCGTGCCGGGGCCTGCGCGCATGTTCGCGATGTTCGGCGGCTGCATGCTGATGGCGCTGGTGGTGGCCTGCGTCGGACTCCAGTTCGGCGTGGTAACCCCCTTCCCGGCCGTCAACAGCACCTGGGTCGTCACCGGCCTGCTGCTGGCGGGCGTGCTGCTGCTGGGCAACTGGGCGCTGCAGTTTGGCGCCGCGCGCCTGGCAGCGGGCACCACGGCGCTGGTGATGCTGTCGGAGGTGATGTTCGCCAGCGTGTCGTCAGCGCTGCTGGGCGCCTCGGCCCTGAGCACCCGCACCGTGATGGGCGGAGCGTTGATCCTGCTGGCATCGCTGCTCGCCGCGCTGCAGTTCCGCCGCCCCGGCGCCACCGCGCACTGAACGCACCGCACACGCCCCGTAAGGGCAGCGGCTACCATGGCCGCTCATCCCAACCCAGGAGTATCCGCATGCCCACCAGCATCTACGACTTTGAAGCCCAGCAGACGAACGGCAAGACCGTGCCCCTGCGGCAGTACGAAGGCAAAGTGCTGCTCATCGTCAACACCGCCAGCGCCTGCGGCTTCACCCCGCAGTTCGGCGGGCTGGAAGAGCTCTACAAGGAATACGCCGACAAGGGCCTCGTCGTTCTGGGCTTTCCCTGCAACCAGTTCGGCAGCCAAGACCCCGGCAGCAACGACGAGATCGCCAGCTTCTGCCAGCTCAACTACGGCGTGAGCTTTCCGATGATGGCCAAGATCGACGTGAACGGCGCCAACGCCTCGCCCCTGTACCAATGGCTCACCGCCGAAGCCCCTGGCCTGCTGGGCAGCAAGGCCATCAAATGGAACTTCACCAAGTTCCTGGTCGGCAAGGACGGCCGTGTGATCCGCCGCTATGCGCCGCAGGATGCGCCGAAGAAACTGGCGGGGGATATCGAGGCGGCGCTGGGCTGACAGCGCCCCGGCTCATGCCCCGTCAGGCGGTGGTGGCGGTGATGGTCATGTCACCGGCCACTCCTGTGGCCGCTGCCCCATCTCTGCCTCCACCTTGCGCAGCATGTCGGCCAGGGTTTTGCCGGGCTCCTGGCGAAACTGCACCGGCAGCACCTCCATGGCCACGATGCGGTCGATGCGAAATCCCCGGAAATCGTTGCGCAGCTCGCACCAGGCGGACAGCGTCCAGACCTTGCCCCAATAAAAGCAACCCAGCGGGCGCAGGCGGCGCGCGCTGGGGCGGCCCTCCACGTCGGCGTAGTCGATCTGCACCATGTGGCGGCTGTGCACGGCCTCGCGCAGCGATTGCAGCAGGGCCTGGTCGCGCGCGCGCAGGCCCACGGCCGGGGCGTACAGCGCCTGCGACTCGGCCGCCGCACGCGCCGCAGGGGGTAGCACGGACAGGATCTTGCCCAGAGCGCCTTCCACCTCACGCGCCAGCCCCGGGTCCAGCCACGACTGCGCCAGCCGCGCGGCAGCCACCAGGGCATTGGCCTCGCCCTGGCTGAACATCAGCGGCGGCAGGTCAAACCCCGCGCCCAGCCGGTAACCCACACCCGCCTCGCCCTCAATGGGCACGCCCTGGTGCTGCAGGTCCGCCACGTCGCGGTAGATGGTGCGCGCCGAAACTTCGAGCCGCTCGGCCAGAAAGGCCGCCGTGGACAGGCGGCGCCCACGGATGAGCTGGACGATCTGGAACAGGCGGTCGGCGCGGCGCATGGTGGGCTACTCGCTTATCTCCGCGATTTGGCGGGGCGCTTGGCGGCCGGAGTGGGCCCGCCCTCCACGCGCAGAAGTCGCCCCTGCTGCACCACCACATGGCCCTCGGCCTCCAGGCGCTGCATCTGGCGGTCGGTGCCGCCGGGGTACTTGGGGTTGAGGCTGCCGTCCGCCTTGAGCGTGCGCCAGTAAGGCGTGGACTGCGCATCGCCCGCTTGCTCGGCCTCGTCGGCGGCGCGGGCCACCAGCGTGGCAAAAATGCCCGTGGTTACCACGCAGCCCACCTGCGCGCCATGGTCATGCGCAAGTTCAGCCGCAATGGCCGTCACCGTGCTGACCTGGCCGGGCTGGATGCGGCGCATGGCGGCGTCCACCTCGCGCGGCGATGGAATCACGATCAGCCCCTCGCCCAGGCGCTTCTTGAGCGGCTCGGGAATGGGTTTGACCTGCGGCAGGTTTTTGTAGGCCGCGAGCTTGGCGCGCCAATTGCCGTCCTGCGAGCGGGTGGATGGCATTGCCTAGCCCTTCACGCCGATATGAATCGCCACCTTGTCCGCGCCTTCGTAGGCCTCGAAGTCGGTGCCATAGCAGCGCTGCACCTGCGGGTGCTCGGCAAAGTAGCGCCACACCTGGCCCCAGGTGTCGATCACCGCCTGTGGCATGGCACCCTGGCCGCTGAACACGAGGTAGTCGCCGCCCTGCACTTGCACACGCACGCTGTCGGGCGTAGGCAGGCCGCTGGCGGCATCCACAGGCTCGGCGGCCGTCATGTCGAAGGCGCCGTGCGCGTCGGACTCATAGCCGCTGTAGATGCCGTAGATGCGCGCGTCGGGCGACGGCGGACGCTGGCTGAAGTAGCTGCCCCACAGGCCGCCGATGCGGGCGGTGGCGGGGTTCATCTCGTCGCTGTTGCGGGTGCGGACTTGCGGGCCCGCTGTGGTGAAAGCCGATACCTGGGTGCGTGTGGGTTGCATGGCAAAACCTCCTGGATGTGTGGAAGCCCGCATGGTGCCCACCCCCTACTGACAGCCTGATGTCAGTAGGATACCTGCATCACCACATCACCAGTTCCAGAGGGTGCCGTCGTGCTGCAGGCGGTTTACCGGCAGGTAGGCGCGCTGGTACGGATATTTGGCGGCCAGCGCCTCGTCGATCTTCACGCCGTGGCCGGGTGTTTCGCCGCAGTGCATCAGGCCCTTGTCAAAGCGGTAGTCGTGCGGGAAGACCTCATCCGTCAGCTCGGTGTGGCGCATGTATTCCTGGATGCCGAAGTTGGGCACCCAGGTATCAAAGTGCAGCGCCGTGCCCATGCACACGGGCGAGAGGTCGGTGGCGCCATGGCAGCCAGTGCGCACCTGGTGCATGGCCGCAAAGTCGGCAATGCGGCGCAGGTGGGTGATGCCGCCTGCGTGCACCACGGTGGCGCGGATGTAGTCGATGAGCTGGTTCTGGATCAGGTCCTTGCAGTCCCACAGGGTATTGAAGATCTCGCCCACGGCCAGCGGCGTGGTGGTGTGCTGGCGGATGAGGCGAAAGGACTCCTGGTTCTCGGCGGGCGTGGCGTCTTCCATCCAGAACAGGTGGTAGGGCTCCAGCGCCTTGCCCAGGCGCGCTGCCTCGATGGGCGTGAGGCGGTGGTGCACGTCGTGCAGCAAATGCACATCAGGCCCCACGGCGCTGCGCACTGCATCGAACAACTTTGGCGTGTGCAGCAGGTATTTTTCGGTGCTCCAGTCGTGTTCGCTGGGCAGGTCGGCGTCGGCCGGTTCGTAAAACAGCGTGCCGCGGCCCACGCCGTACACCTTGTCCAGCCCCGGCACGCCGCTTTGTGCGCGGATGGCCAGGTAGCCCATCTCCTTGTAGCGCAGCACTTCTTCCACGGTCTGCGCCATGTCGCGCCCGTTGGCGTGGCCATACACCATCACGCCCGTACGACTCTTGCCGCCCAGCAACTGGTACAGCGGCAGGCCTGCGGCCTTGGCCTTGATGTCCCACAGCGCGGTGTCCACCGCAGCAATCGCGCTCATGGTGACCGGGCCGCGCCGCCAGTAGGCGCCCCGGTACAGGTACTGCCAGATGTCCTCGATCTGGTGCGCATCGCGGCCGATCAGGCAGGGGATGACGTGCTCGGTGAGGTAGCTGGCCACGGACAGTTCGCGGCCGTTGAGCGTGGCGTCGCCGATGCCGGTCAGGCCTTCATCGGTTTCGATCTTGAGCGTGACGAAGTTGCGGCCGGGGCTGCAGACGATGACGCGGGCGTTGGTGATCTTCATGGTGTGTCGGGTGGTAAAGAAGATGTCAAACAGGGCCCGTTCGCCCTGAACTGGCACTGGTGGGGCCTTTTGCAGCAAGCGCCTCGGCTTCGACAGGCTCAGCCCGAACGGATGGAGGGGACGGCACCTGAAGCGTGCCGCAATAGGCATTCAGTTCAGTCAGCGCGGGCAGCATGCCCAGCGCATCGATGCGCGCCAGCCAGTGCGCCACGTCAGCCAGCCAGGCGGCATGGGCGGGCAGTGCATCGCCCCACACCGCTGGCAGCGTGCCCAGGGCGCGCACGGTGGCGGCGGCATCGCCCGCGTGTTGGCCAGCCAGCGCTTGCAGCTCGGCGACCAGGGGGTCGTGGATGGCATAGGGGCGGCGCTGCTCGTCGTGGCCGCGCAGGTAGCGCATCCATGCCGCGGCGGCAAAGGCCAGGCGGTGCACGGGCAGTCCAGCGTGCTGCGCGGCCAGCACGGCGGGCGGCCAGCGCTGCGGAATTTTTTGCGAACTGTCGGTGGCGATCTGGTGCACGCTGTGCTGCAGCGCGGGGTTGGCAAAACGCGCCAGCAGTGCGTCGCGGTACTGCGGCCAGTCGGGCCGCGCCAGCGGGGGGCCGACCTCGTGCGTCATCAGCCCATGCACCAGCGCATGGACGGCGGGCTGGGCAATGCAGTCGCTGATGACCGGCAACCCGGCCACCGCGCCGATGCAGGCCATGGCGCTGTGGCTGCCGTTGAGCATGCGCAGCTTGGCTTCTTCATACGGGGCCACGTCGTCCACCACCGTCACGCCCTGGCGCGCGAGCACGGCGGCGTCGGTGGGGTCGGCAAAGCGGCGCTCTACCACCCATTCCCAAAAGGCCTCGGTGCCCAGGGCTGCACCATCGTCCACGCCCAGCGCATCGTGCGCGGTGGCCAGGCGCGCGGGCGTGGCGGCGGGCACGATGCGGTCCACCATGCTGGAGGGGAAGGCGCAGGCATCCTGCACCCAGCGCTCCAGATCGCCCCCATGCTCCAGCGCGGCGGCCAACACCAGCGCTTGCAGGCGCTGGCCGTTGTGCTGCAGGTTGTCGCACGACGCGATGGTGAGCCCGCCCAGGCCCGCCGCGCGCCGCTGTGCCAGCCCATCCACCAGCAGTTGGGCCAGCGCGGGGCCATAGCCTTTTTCAGTGACGGTGAGCGTGACCCAGCGCGTTTCGGGCGCGGCCAGTGCCCGCACCACGGCGTGACGCTCGCGTGCGGCCACGGCCGTGCGCCACAGCGCGCCACACAGCGCCCAATGTGTGCCCGCGCTGCTGGCTATCTGCACGGCATACAGGCCATCTTGCGTGGCCAACTGGTCGGCCAGCGCGGTGCTGCGCATGGCCACACCCAACACGCCCCAGCGGTCGTCGCCAGTGCGCAGCAGTGCATCAAACACCAACGCCTGGTGCGCACGGTGAAAGGCACCCAACCCCAGGTGCACCACGCCCGGCGCGCCGCCGCGCGAGTAGGCGGGCACGTCGATGCCGCGTTGGGCAAGCGTTCGCAATTGGGTGTTGTCGAGCAAGGGCATACGGCTCAATCGAATTGCAAACCACCATTCAAGTCCAGCACCTCGCCGGTAATGAACCCGCTCATGGGGTGCGCCAGAAACAGCACACAGTGTGCAAACTCTTCCAGCTCGCAAAAGCGGTGCACCGGGATCATCTGGCGCAGCTCGGCCTGGCGCTCGGGGCTGACTTGTTCGGTCAGCATTTGCGTCTTCACAAAGGTGGGCGCAACCGCGTTGCAGGTGACGCCGAAGGCCGCGTACTCGCGCGCAAAGCTGAAGGTGAGCGAGCTGACCCCGCCCTTGCTGGCCGCATATGCGGGCAGCGGCGAGAGCCCGCCCGTCTTGGCACCAAACGACGACACGTTGACGATGCGCCCAAAGCCGCGCGCCTTCATACCCGGCGCCACGCGCTGGCTCACGTAGAACACGCCGTCGAGGTTGACGGCCAGGGTCTTGCGCCACAGCTCGGGTGTGGTCTGCTCGCAATTGGCGTATTGCAAAAAGCCCGCGTTGTTCACACACACGTCGATGCGGCCAAAGTGTTGCTCCACCGCCGTGCAGCCCGCCTGCACCGCGTCGAAGCTGGAGACGTCCATGGCCGTGCAAAAGAGCCGGTCGCCCGCCTCGGGGCCCAGCGTGGCCGCAATGTGGCGTGTGTCCAGGTCGGTGGCGGCCACGCGGTAGCCAGCAGCCAACAGCGCACGCGCGGTGGCCAGGCCCATGCCTGCGTTGGCGCCGGTGACCAGTGCAACTTGTTCCGCGATAGGAGGGTGGTTGAAATGCATGGTGTGTTGCCGAGTGGTGCCGTTTGGCGAAATCAGGGGACGGTCACGCCTACCTTGCGGCCTGCGAACTGAATTTCTTGCCAGGTGTGGGCGTCGATGGGAATGCCGCCTTGCAGCCGCGCGGCGCGGGTGGCGCGTTCGGGCTCGCCCGCCAGTTGCACACCGTCGCTGCCCTCCGCTGGGGGCGCGGCGCGCAGCCAGTCGATGAAGGCCGTGGCCTCTTGCGCAAAAGCCGCCTGCGTGCCCAGGCGAGCCGGATCGATCAAGATAGTGAGCATGCCGTTGAGAACGGTGCGCGCTGTGTCTGCAGGCCGGCGCCAGGTGCCGCCGCCCGTGAGCGCGCCACCCAGCAGCTCGCACGCCAGGGCCAGGCCAAAGCCCTTGTGCTCGCCAAAGGGCATCAGCGCGCCAAACAGGCCCGTGCCTGGCTGCGGCACCACCACAACACCGGGGTCGGTGGTGGGCTGGCCTTGCGGGTCGATCAGTAAGCCGGGCGCCACCTGCTGGCCCTGGTTGTGCGCCACGCGCATCTTGCCTTGGGCTACGCGGCTGGTGGCAAAGTCCAAAACGAAATGCTCTTGCCCCGCGCCATCGGCCTGCGGCAAGGGGATGCCCACGCAAAACGGGTTGGTGCCAAAGCGCCCATCGCCCCCGCCCCAAGGCGCCACCACGGGCCGCGACAACACGTTGACGAAGTGAATGGACACCAGCCCGGCGGCGGTGGCCATCTCGGCAAAGTGGCCGATGCGGCCCAGGTGGTGTGCATTGGCCAGCGCCATGGTGCAGCTGCCATGCGCCTTGGCACGTGTGATGCCCAGCGTCATGGCCTGCGCGCCGGTCACCTGGCCGTAGCCGCGCTGGGCGTCCAGCGTGAGCAGGGGGCCGGTGTCCAGCACCACACGCACGCTGGCGTTGGGCTGCAAGCCGCCTTCCAGCACGGCATCCACATAACGCGGCAGCATGCCCACGCCGTGCGAATCGTGGCCGCAGAGGTTGGCCATGACCAGGTTGGCAGCCACGGCTTCGGCCTCCACCGCATTGCTGCCAGACGCTACAAAAATAGGAGCTATTGCCGCTTGTAGATCAAGCGGTAGCATGGTTTTTTCTTCAAAACCCGAGGCCACCTACATTACCGCGCCGATCTGCCAGGGCACGAACTCGCTTTGCCCATAGCCATGCCGCTCGCTCTTCGTGGTCTGGCCGGACGCAGTGGCCAGCACCAGGTCAAAAATGCGCTGCCCCATTTCGGCGATGGTGGCGCTGCCGTCCACGATCTCGCCGCAGTTGATGTCCATGTCCTCTTGCTGGCGCTGCCACAGCACGCTGTTGGTGGCCAGCTTGAGCGATGGTGACGGCGCGCAGCCGTAGGCCGAGCCGCGCCCGGTGGTAAAGCAGATCAGGTTGGCGCCGCCCGCCACCTGGCCGGTGGCGCTCACGGGGTCATAACCCGGCGTGTCCATGTACACAAAGCCGTGTGCGGTGACGGGCTGCGCGTACTCGTACACCGCCTGCAGGTTGCTGGTGCCACCCTTGGCCACTGCGCCCAGCGATTTTTCCAAAATGGTGGTGAGCCCGCCCGCCTTGTTGCCGGGCGATGGGTTGTTGTTCATCTCGCCCTGGTTGATGCGGGTGTATTCCTCCCACCACTGGATGCGCGAGACCAGTTGGTGCGCCACCTCGGGGCGCACCGCGCGGCGCGTGAGCAGGTGCTCGGCGCCGTAGATCTCGGGCGTCTCCGACAGGATGGCCGTGCCGCCGTGCGCCACCAGCAAATCCACCGCCGCGCCCAACGCGGGGTTGGCGCTGATGCCGCTGTAGCCGTCCGAGCCGCCGCATTGCAGCCCGATGGTGATGTGGCTGGCGTCGCAGGGCTCGCGCCGTGCGCTGTTGGCGGCGGGCAGCATCTGCTGCACCAGGGCAATGCCTTTTTCCACCGTCTGGCGCGTGCCGCCGCTGTCCTGGATGTTGAAGGCGCGCAGCGTGTCGCCCTCACGCAGGCTGCTGTGGGTCAGCCAGGCGTTGATCTGGTTGGCCTCGCAGCCCAGGCCCACCACCAGCACCGCTGCAAAGTTGGCATGGGTGGCATAGCCCGCCAGGGTGCGCTCCAACACCTGCATGCCCAGGCCCTGGGTATCCATGCCGCAGCCGGTGCCGTGTGTGAGGGCCACCACGCCGTCCACATGGGGGTATGCCTCCAAAGCGGCGGGGTTGGTGTGGCGCGAGAAGTGGTCGGCAATGGCACGCGCGGCGGTGGCCGAGCAGTTCACGCTGGAGAGGATGCCGATGTAGTTGCGCGTTGCCACGCGGCCATCGGCACGCCGGTAACCCATGAAACTGGCGCTGCGGCGCACGGGCTCGTGCTTCACGTCGGCGCCAATGGCGTAGTCGCGCAGGGCGCCGCCCGTGTTGGCGCCTTTGTCCGGCCCCATGTCGAGGTTGTGCGTGTGCACATGCTCGCCCGGCGCGATGTCGCGGCTGGCAAAGCCGATGATCTGGTTGTAGCGGCGCACTGGAGCGCCCGCAGCAATGGCGCGCACGGCGACCTTGTGGCCGGGCGGCACCAGGCCTTTGACGGCAACGCCTTCGACGGTGGCGCCGCCCAGCAACTGGCTGCGCGCGATCAGCACGTCATCGGCCGCGTGCAGGCGAATGAAAGGGGATGTTGTCATCGCGGCGCGCCTCAATAGAACATCTTGGGAAGCCACAACACCGCCTGGGGAAAGCAGGTGATGAGCACCAGGCTGCCCAGCAGCGGTATCAACCAGGGCAGGATGGCCATGGTGGTGCGCTCCACGCTCAGGTTGGCCACACGCGCCAGCACAAACAGCACCATGCCCATGGGCGGGTGCAGCAGGCCAATCATCAAATTGAGCACCATCACCAGGCCAAAGTGCACCGGGTCCACCCCCAGTTGCAGGCAGATGGGCAGCAGGATGGGCACCAGGATGGTGATGGCCGCCGTGGGCTCCAGGAAGCAGCCCACAAACAGCATCAGCAGGTTGGCCATGAACAGAAAGGTCAACGGGTCGCGCGTGAAGCCCAGCACCCATGCACCGATGGCGGTGGTGACGCCCGTGGCCGTGAGCATCCAGCCAAAGATGCTGGCCGCCGCCACGATGAACAGCACCGTGCTGGTGGTCTCCACGGTGTCCAGGCAGACCTTGACGAACATCTTGAACTTGAGCGTGCGGTACCAGGCAAAGCCCAGCACCATGGCCCAGATGCAGGCGGCGATCGCGCCCTCGGTGGGGGTGAAGATGCCCGTGGTCATGCCGCCGATCAGCAGCACGGGCGTCATGATGGGCAAGACCGCCTCAAACCGGAACAATTTGTCTGCGGCAAACAATGCCACCAGGCCCACCAGCACCGTGGCCTGCGCTGGCAGGCCGGCCTTGTCTACCAGCAGCCACAGCAGCACCGGCCAGCCCAGCACCACGGCCAGCTCGATCAGCGCCTTGGACACGCGCGCCCACTCAAAGCGCACGTCGCCGCCCCAGCCGTTTTTGTGCGCAAAGTAGGCCACCGTGAGCATCATGGCAATGGCCATGAAAACCCCCGGCAGGATGCCCGCGAGAAACAGCGCGCCAATGCTGACGTTACTCATCATCCCGTAGATGACGAAGGGCAGGCTGGGCGGAATGATGGGGCCTAGCGTGGCCGATGCGGCCGTGACGCCCACGGCGAACTCAGTGTCGTAGCCATGCTCTTGCATGGCCCTGATCTCGATGGTGCCCAGGCCCGCTGCGTCGGCAATGGCCGCGCCGCTCATGCCCGCGAAGACCACCGAGCCCACCACGTTCACGTGGCCCAGGCCGCCCTTCATCCAGCCCACCAGCGCCAGCGCAAAGTTGTAGATGCGCGTGGTGATGCCAGCGTTGTTCATCAGGTTGCCCGCCAGGATGAAGAAGGGCACGGCCAACAACGGAAAGCTGTCGATGCCCGAGATCATCCGGTGGATGACCACAAAGGGAGGCGTGTTGCCGCTGATGAGGATGTACACCAGGGACGAGCCCGCCATCGCAATCGCGACGGGCAGCCCCGTGGCCATGAAGGCCAGGAAGATGATCTTGAGCATGGTCGTGGGGGGTTTTCAGGGCCGAGGGGGTCAGCGGTCGTCCATCGTGGTTTCGGGGCGCTCGAGCACGGAGTAGCCGCGCCGCCAGTGCACCAGCGCCACCTGGACAGAGCGCACAAACATCGCCGCAAAACCCACCAGGCACACGCCGTAGACGATGTTCATCGGCAGATCGACGATGGTCATGTTGTAGCTGTCCATCTTCTGCATCAGCATGCCGGTCAGCACCACGGTGGCTGCGTAGAACAGGGTACGCATCACGTCTACAGCAATGGCCATTGCACGTGCCACGGCGGTGGGCATGAAGCGGTAGAAAAAATCCACCTGGATGTGGTTGTTCTTGGCAACACCCACGGCAGCGCCGATGAACACCGTGGCGATGAGCAGGTAGCGAGCGATCTCTTCCGTCCACGCGGCCGAGTCGTTGAGCGCGTAGCGTGTGAGGAACTGGTAGAACACGGTCAGCCCCAGCAACCAGAAGAAGCCCAGGGATACCCAGCCCTCCACGGTCACAGGGCTGAGATCAACCACTTCGTCCTCGACGTGGATCTGACCGTCGTCGCCAACGATCTTGTGGGCTTCTTGCATGGCATGCTCCCTGGTCAATGGGGTTGCAGCCCGCGCGCAGCGCGGGCCGTGAAGCATTGAAGGCGGGTTCTTATTTGATGGCCTGGATACGGTCCCAGTCCTTCTTGTCGTAGCCCATGGTGGACATGTCGATGGCCTTCACGATGCGCTCACGAAAGGCGTTCTTGTCCACCTCGATCACGGCGATGCCCTTCTTCTTGAACTCCTCGACCAACTCGCCCTCACGCTTTTGGATGTCGTTGCTGGCACCTGCGGCGGCTTCCTGCATGACCTCGGTGAACAGCTTTTTCTCCGCGTCGCTCAGCTTGGTCCAGACATGCGGGGCCACCTGGGTCATCAGCGAGTCGTTGATGTGCCCGGTCAGGATGATGGCCTTTTGCACCTCGTAGAACTTCTTGGCCTCGATGGTGGGCAGCGGGTTCTCTTGCGCGTCCACGGTTCCGTTTTGCAGCGCCAGGTACACCTCGGCAAAGGCGATGGGCGTGGGGTTGGCGCCGCAGGCGCGCGGCAGCGCCATGTAGGCGGGCACGTCGGGCACACGCATCTTCAGGCCCTTCATTTCGTCGCAGGTCTTGAAGGGCTTGTTGCTGGTGGTGTGGCGCGATCCGTAGTAGGTCATGGCCGTGGCCTGCACGCCAGTCTTTTGCTTGTAGCCCTCGGCCAACTCCTTGAACACGTCGCTCTTGGCGTACTTTTGCAAGTGCTCTGCGTCGCGGAAGGTGTAGGGGTAGTAGCCCACGCCCATGCGCGGGTAGCTGCGGGCCGCGAACGATGCGCCCGAGATGATGATGTCCACCGTGCCCAGTTGCAGGCCCTGGTTGATGTCGCTTTCCTTGCCCAGCGTGGACGCCGGGAAGACCTGGATGTCAAACTTGCCGTTGCTGCGCTTCTTGATTTCGTCAGCGGCCCAGACAGACCACTTGTGGTACGGCTCGGATGTCTCGTACACATGGGCCCATTTGAGCTTGGTTTGCGCAGCCGCAGGGCTCAGCATGCCACTGGCGCAAAGGGCCAGGGCGCAGGCCGTCAGAGTTTTGAGGGTGGTTCGTTTCATCATCGTCATCGCTTGTCTCCGCCAGGGGTTGTGGGTCAAGGAAGCTCGTCTGTGCCACGGCGGGCACGACTGTGAGGCGCTGCGGTTTTGACCTTGCGCCAACTCACGCTGAAGCGGGCATGCGCCCGGTCCATGTGGTTTTGCATTGCGGCACGCGCCGCGTCGGGGTCGTGCGCGCGGATCGCGTCGAGCACGGCTTCGTGCTCGGCGATCGCTTCGCGCCAAGAATCCACGTTCTCAAAGTAGCCGCCCAGCCGTGTGAACACGGGCCCGCGGCGCGAATCCCAGAAGCGCTGCACGGTCTCCAGCAGCACCACGTTGTCGCAGGACTCCACCACGGCGGTGTGAAAGGCGCGGTCGCCCAGCAGCGGCATACGGCCTGCGTCGGCATCGGCACGCATACCTTGCAGTGCCTCGCCAATCTGCGCGATGTGTTTGCGCTTGGCCATCTGCGCAGCCAGCGCGGCCGTCTCGCCCTCGACCACGCGGCGCGCACGGATCAACTCAAGCGGCCCCCATTCGGCAGTGGCCGCTGCTTCGCTGCGGTCCGCGAGGCTCTTGCGGCTTTTCACATACACGCCGGAGCCGGTGCGCACCTCGACCCAGCCCTCTACCTCCAGCGCGATCAAAGCCTCACGCACGGAGGGGCGGCTCACATCCAGTTGCTTGGCCAAGTCGCGCTCTGCAGGCAGCCGCGCACCCACTGCGAATTCACCCGCCACGATCAACTGGCGCAGCTGATTGGCGATCTGGCGGTACAGGCGTTGGGGTTCGACGGCGTGCAAGGGCATGGAAACAAGTGACTTAGGGTTAGCCTGAATTGGTTAAGTGGTCAGGCCAATTCATGATCCCATGCATTGCCCTTACGCCACCATCGGGCGAAACCCTAGAGCGAGTCATGAAGCCTCAAACCACCATCGAATCCGTCCGCCTGCGCCAAGTCAACCTCCCGCCCAAGGTGGTACGCACCGACGCCATCCAGTCTTTCGTGACGCAAGAGACGGTGTTGCTGACGCTGCGCTGCAGCGATGGCGTGGAGGGCACGGGTTACGCCTACACCATCGGCACCGGGGGCTCGTCGGTGATGGCGCTGCTGCACGACCACCTCGCGCCCCGGCTGATCGGCCGCGACCCGCTCGACCTGGAGGCGATCTGGAAAGACCTGTTCTTCAGCACCCACGCCACGGCCGTGGGCGCCATCACCAGCCTGGCGCTGGCCTGCGTGGATACGGCGCTGTGGGACTGGCGCGCGCGCAGCCTGGGGCTGCCGCTGTGGAAGCTGCTGGGCGGCGCACAGCCGCGCGTGCCGGTCTACACCACCGAGGGCGGCTGGCTGCACCTGAGCGCCGCAGAGCTGGTAGACCAAACCCTGGCAGCCAAGGCCCAGGGCTTCAAGGGTGCCAAGGTCAAGATCGGCAGGCCGCATGTGAGCGAAGACGTGGCGCGGCTGTCTGCCGTGCGCGCTGCGGTGGGGCCGGGCTTTGACATCATGACCGACGCCAACCAGGGCTTCAACCGCCCCGAAGTCGTGCGCCGGGCCCATGCCTTCGCGGGGCTGGACCTGGCCTGGCTGGAGGAGCCCCTGCCCGCCGAAGACGTGGCGGGCCACCGGCAACTGCGCGAGCACACGCCAATCCCGGTGGCGGTGGGCGAGTCGATGTACCACCTGGCACAGTTCCGCGAATACCTGGAGCAAGGCGCGTGCAGCATCGTGCAGCCCGATGTGGCGCGCATCGG
Organism: Acidovorax sp.; assembly: GCF_027492855.1. Classification (GTDB taxonomy): domain Bacteria; phylum Pseudomonadota; class Gammaproteobacteria; order Burkholderiales; family Burkholderiaceae_C; genus Acidovorax. The sequence goes on along the minus strand of NZ_JAPUDY010000046.1, from coordinate 62,581 downwards.
CGGCATCACGCCGTGGATCAAGACCGCGCACCTGGCCGAGGGCTTTGGCGTGCCGGTGTGTCCGCACTTCTTGATGGAGCTGCACGTGAGCCTGTGCGCCGCCGTGCCCAATGCGGCGTGGGTCGAATACATCCCGCAGCTCGACGACATCACCACCAGCCGTATCCGGGTGGAAGACGGCTACGCCCACGCCCCCAGCACGCCCGGGCTGGGCATCGAGTGGGACTGGCCGGTGATTGCCGCGCGACAAGTCACCGAGGTGCAGGTAGCACCTGCGCGCTAATCATTTCTGTTTCAAGGACTTCACCCATGCGACTTCAAGGCAAAACCGCACTCATCACCGCCGCCGGCCAGGGCATTGGCCGCGCCACCGCGCTGGCCATGGCCGCCGAGGGCGCCACCGTCTGGGCCACCGATGTGAATGCCGCGCTGCTTGCCAGCTATGACGGCGTTGCCAACGTGAAAACCGCCGTGCTTAATGTGCTCGACAAGGGCGCCATCCAGCGGGTGGTGGGCACGCTGCCGTCCATCGACATCCTGTTCAACTGCGCGGGCTTCGTGGCCAACGGCACCGTGCTGGACGCGACCGACGATGACTGGGACTTCAGCTTCCACTTGAACGCCCGCGCGCAGTTCTGGATGATCCAGGCCGTGCTGCCCAAAATGCTGGCCAACAACGGCGGCAAGGGCGCAGGCAGCATCATCAACATGGCCAGCGTGTGCGGCAGCGTCAAGGGTCTGCCCAACCGCTGCATCTACGGCGCCAGCAAGGCGGCGGTGGTGGGGCTGACAAAATCGGTGGCGGCCGACTATGTGGGCCAGGGCATTCGCTGCAACGCCATCGCACCCGGCACCGTGGACACACCCAGCCTGGGCGAGCGCATCAACAGCTACGCCGATCCCATCGAAGCGCGCAAGAACTTCATCGCGCGCCAGCCCATGGGCCGCCTGGCGCGCGCCGAGGAGATCGCCCCCATCGTGGTCTACCTGGCCAGCGACGAGTCGGTCTTCATGAGCGGCCAGGTGTGCTCGGTAGACGGCGGCATGACCATTTGAACTGGCAGAACAACCACCTGCACGAAAGGAACCCATGAAACTCGTACGCTATGGCAACCCCGGCAAAGAAAAACCAGGCCTGATCGACGCCCAGGGCGCGCTGCGCGACCTGAGCGCCGTGATCCCCGACATCGGCCCCAACCAGTTGGGCGATGCAGCGCTGGCCAAGCTGGCCCGGCTGAAGACCGACAAGCTGCCCCTGGTCAAAGGCAATCCCCGCTACGGCGCGCCGCTGACCGGCGTGCGCAAGTTCATCGCCATCGGCCTGAACTACGCCGACCACGCAGCCGAGTCCAACCTGCCCATCCCCGCCGAGCCCGTGGTGTTCATGAAGGCCACCAGTTGTATCCAGGGCCCGAACGACGCCGTGATGCTGCCCAAGGGCTCCAAGAAGACCGACTGGGAGGTGGAGCTGGGCGTGGTGATCGGCACACGCGCACGCTACGTGGCGCAGAAGGATGCGCTCAACCACGTGGCGGGCTACTGCACCATCAACGACGTGAGCGAGCGTGAATACCAGATCGAGCGCGGCGGCACCTGGGACAAGGGCAAGGGCTGCGACACCTTTGGCCCCATCGGCCCCTGGCTGGTGACGCGCGACGAGGTGCCCAACCCGCAAAAGCTGTCGATGTGGCTGGATTTGAACGGCCAACGCATGCAGACCGGCAACACCAAGACCATGGTCTTCAACGTGGCCAAGATCGTCAGCTACGTCAGCCAGTTCATGACGCTGGAGCCCGGCGACGTGATCACCACCGGCACGCCGCCCGGCGTGGGCCTGGGCATGAAGCCACCGCTCTACCTCAAAAAGGGCGACGTGATGACGCTGGGCATCGAAGGACTGGGCGAGCAGCGGCAGGAAGTGGTGGCGTTCAAGCTGTAGGGCTGCGTCAGCCCCGCTTGCTCCGTTTTAGCGTACAGCCCGCAGCCGATCAGGCGGGCTGCGCAATGGCGGCGCGTTGGCGGCGCGCGCGCTCCAGCATCTGGCCCACGGCGCGTGGGTCCATGCCATACATGTCGGCAAAGGCCTCCAGCGTCTGGCCGCTGGCGTCAAAGGCGCGCTGCAGGGCTTCGTCCTTGGCGTTGCGGGCGGCCCATTCGGCAAAGGCTTCTTCGAGGATGGCGTTGGCGGCCTCGTCGCGGCCCTGCACCAGCACGGTGTAGTCCTCGCGCGTGAGGCCCGAAGCCTCGAACGCGGCCATCATGCGGTTGCGCAGCTTGGGCAACAGGTCTTCGGTGGCGCGCGCCTTGTTGTTCTTGCGGCGGCGATAGACCTCGAGCAGCGCGTGGTGCACATGCTCGGGGGCCATGTCTTCCACGGGCTGGCCTTGCAGGTCATGGCGCTTGTCGCCCGCCGCCACGCTTTGCAGGTAGCGCGTGGAGCGCGTGTGCAACCCCAGGGCCACCTTGAGCGCATCGCGCTCAAACACCTCGGGGTGCGCAGCCTGCAGATCCTGGAAGATGCCGCGCTTGAGCGGGCGGAACACCGCGCCGAACAGGTGGGGGTACAGCCCGGCCAGTTGTTCCAACGCGGGGTGAACGCGCTGGGGGGCACGTGAGGCGGCATCGGGCGCGGCGGCCTGGGGCACGGCCTCGGCAGCACCCTCGGGCTTGCGGCGGTTGCGGCCGCCGCGGCGTGATCCTCCCTTGCGCGGCTGGGGCGCACCGGCCTCGGCAGACGCGGCGGCGGGCGCCGGGGCCTGCACAGGTGCGGCCAGGGGGGCGTCAGGGGCTGCTGTGTGAGAGGGTTCTTGTGCGGACACGGAGTCGGTCATGGGGTGCAGTTCGGTGCGAATGGGAGGCAACAAAACCCTCAATCATGCCAGCGTTGGGCACGCAGGTGGCAAACACCCTGGGTTGCCGCCTGCCTTGCGTGCGCAATCCCCTTCACCGTATCGGCCGGGCACCCGCGCGCAGTGCTTCGTCCAGCACCTCCACCCAGTGCCGCACGGGCGTGCCCGTGCCGCTTTGCAGGTGCGTGATGCAGCCGATGTTGGCTGACAGGATCATGTCGGGCGGCTGCTCGCCAAAGGCTTCATTCAACACATCGAGCTTGCGGTCGCGCAACTGGTATGAAAGCTCGGGGTTCAACACCGAATACGTGCCCGCCGAGCCGCAGCACAGGTGCGCGTCATTGCGCGCCGTGCGCAGCTTGAAGCCTAGGCGGTTGAGCTGCGTTTCAACACCGCCGCGCAGCTTCTGGCCGTGCTGCAGCGTGCAGGGGGGGTGGTAAGCAAACAGCGTGTCGGGCTGCTGCACGCGCCCGGCGAGTTTGTCGGCCAACTCGGGCAGCATGGCGGGCAACAACTCCGACAGGTCGCGCGTGAGGGCGCTGATGCGCTCGGCCTTGGCGGCATATTGCGCGTCGTCCTTGAGTATGTGGCCGTACTCCTTGACGGTGACGCCGCAGCCCGATGCGTTCATGACGATGGCCTCCACCCCGCCAGCCTCCACCAGGGGCCACCAGGCGTCGATGTTGGCGCGCATCTCGGCCATGCCGCCGTCCTGGTCGTTGAGGTGAAACTTGACGGCGCCGCAGCAGCCCGCCTTGGCCGCAATGACGGTCTGGATGCCAACTGCATCGAGCACGCGCGCGGTGGCGGTGTTGATGTTGGGCATCATGGCCGGCTGCACGCAGCCCGCCAGCAACAGCACCTTGCGCGCATGTTCGCGCGTGGGCCATGCGCCCGCGGGTTGCGGCGCAGGTACCTTGGCCTTGAGCGCGGCAGGCAGCAGGCCGCGCACCATTTGCCCCGCCTTCATCGCAGGGGCGAACAAGGGCGATGGCAAGCACTCCTTCAGTGCCCAGCGCAGCGCCTTTTCACCCACCGGGCGGGGCACTTTCTCATCAACGACCTTGCGGCCAATGTCCACCAGGTGGCCGTACTGCACACCGCTGGGGCAGGTGCTTTCGCAGTTGCGGCAGGTCAGGCACCGGTCCAGGTGCATCTGGGTCTTGCGCGTGGGCGCTTCGCCTTCGAGCACTTGTTTGATGAGGTAGATGCGCCCACGTGGCCCATCGAGTTCGTCGCCCAGCAACTGGTAAGTGGGGCAGGTGGCGGTGCAAAAGCCGCAGTGCACGCACTTGCGCAAAATGGATTCGGCTTCCAGGCCATCGGCACGGGCGCGGTATTCGGGGGCGAGTTGGGTTTGCATGGGGTGCAGCCTGGTCGGAGGACGGAAAACCTGGAAGTCTTGAAACGGATGGCGCGTACAGCGCAGAGGGGCAGACGGCTGGCCTACCAGGCGTGGGCCATGCGCCCAGGATTGAAGATACCCGCAGGGTCGAAGCTGTGCTTGAGCCGGGTATGGATCTGCTCCAGCGCACTGGATTGGAGGTAAAATTGGCCTCTAGCGCTTGATCCATAAGCGCTAGCAGCTACAAAAACAGAAGCACTCCCACCCACTGCATGGGCCGCCTCGCGCAGCGCATCACCCGCCGACTCGGGGGCCTGCACCCAGCGCAGCGCGCCATGCCATTCCACCAGCGGCTGGGCACCGCCGGGCAGGGCCAGCACCGGGGCCGTGGCGGGCACCGACAGGCGCCACAGCGCGTGGCCGGGCTGCGCGGCACGGGCGGCGAACCAGGGCAGGGTTTGATCGCGGCAAGCGACCCAGTCGGGGGCAACGGTGGCGTTGTCCATGCGGGTGCCGCCCATGGCCTTGCAAGCAGCCTCCACCGCCGCCATGGCGCCACGCAGGCGCACATACAGCGTGCCCACGCCTTCATCCTGCACCCAGCAACTGGCGTTGAGCGGCAGCGGCTGCCCGCCCCAGGCGTGCAGCTTGCGCAGAGCATCGGCCTGGTTGATGCCATCAAACCGCAGCGTGGCCTCGCCGGGCGCCACGGGCAGCACCTTGAGGCTCACCTCGGTCAGCAGGCCCAGCGTGCCCCAGGCTCCAGCCATGAGGCGCGAGACGTCGTACCCCGCCACGTTCTTCATGACCTGGCCGCCAAAGGTCAGCAGCTCGGCCTTGCCATTGAGCAGCGTGACACCCAGCATGTAGTCGCGCACGGCGCCCACGCTGGCACGCGCCGGGCCCGACAGGCCCGCGGCCACCATGCCGCCGACGGTGGCGCCCTCGGACGGGTTCTTCGCGAAATGGGGCGGCTCGAACGGCAGGCACTGGCCCTGCTCGGCCAGCAATGCCTCCAGCTCAGCCAGCGGCGTGCCTGCCCGCACGGTAACAACCAGCTCGCTCGGCTCGTAGCTCACGATGCCGCCCAGGCCTCGGGTGTCGAGCACCTCGCCGTGCAACGCCAGGCCGTGGAAGTCCTTGGTGCCCCCTCCACGGATGCGCAACGGGGTCTGGTCGGCGGCGGCAGCGCGCACACGGTCGGTGATCTGGTTGAGGGCGTGGTCCATCCCTTGAATCGTAGCGGCTGGCATGGGCAGCACGCGGGATTGCAAACGTGAATTTTTTGAACAGCACGTGTGCAATCTGCTCTGGTGGGGCCGTCGCCTGGCGGCGCGCGGGATGGGGCGAGACGCTCTCCCGGTACAAAAAAACCCGCCGTGACCGGCGGGCTGAAGAGAACCAGGAGAAGTCGCTCGCTTGTTTTTCTAGAACGCCACGGTGCCACCAGACACCGCAGCGCGCCGGGTACCGGCGGATCAGCGGTTGTACGCCGTCTCGCCGTGCGATGTGATGTCCAGACCTTCGCGTTCTGCTTCTTCCGAGACACGCAGGCCCACGAGCAAGTCGGCAACTTTGTAGGCGATGAAGGCCACGACGCCAGACCACACGATGGTGAACAGCACGCTCTTGACCTGGATCCACACCTGGGCGCCCATGGCGAAGGTGTCGGGAGTCAGGCCTCCGGTGCCGCCCAGGCTTTGGGAGGCGAACACACCGGTCAGGATGGCACCCAGGATACCGCCCACGCCGTGCACGCCGAACACGTCGAATGCATCGTCCACGTTGAGCATGCGCTTCAAGCCACCCACGCCCCACAGGCAGACCACACCGGCGATCAGGCCCATGACGATGGAACCCATGGGGCCCACAAAACCTGCAGCGGGCGTAACGGCCACAAGACCGGCCACGGCACCGGACGCAGCGCCCAGCATGGAGGCCTTGCCCTTGTGCAGTGCTTCACCAGCGATCCAGGACAGCGTGGCGGCAGCGGTGGCCAGCACGGTGTTCACGAAGGCCAGGCCCGCACCTGCGTTGGCGGCACCGGCGGAACCGGCGTTGAAGCCAAACCAGCCCACCCACAGCAGCGAGGCGCCCACCATGGTCAGCGTGAGGCTGTGGGGCGTGAGGGCTTCGCGGCCGTAGCCAATGCGCTTGCCCACCATGTAGGCGCCCACCAGGCCAGCGATACCGGCGTTGATGTGCACCACGGTGCCGCCCGCGAAGTCAAGCGCGCCGTCGGCCGCCAGCAGGCCGCCGCCCCACACGATGTGGGCCATGGGCACGTAGCTGAAGGTGAACCACAGCACGGAGAAGATCAGCACGGCGGAGAACTTGATGCGCTCGGCGAACGAGCCCACGACCAGCGCCACGGTGATGGCCGCGAACGTGCCCTGGAAGGCCAAGAACACGTACTCAGGGATGGTGATCAGGGCGCCAAAGGTCTCCTGGGTCACGCCCTTGAGGAAGATCTTGTCCAGGCCGCCGAAGAACTTGCCCTCGCCCGAAAACGCCAGGCTGTAGCCGTAAATGGCCCACAGCAGGGAGACCAGCGAGAAGACCACGAAGACCTGCATCAGCACGGACAACATGTTCTTGGAGCGGCCCAGGCCGCCATAGAACAGGGCCAGCCCTGGGATGGTCATCAGGATCACGAGCAGCGTAGAGGTCAGCATCCAGGCGGTGTCGCCGGAGTCGATCTTGGGCACGGGGGCTGCGGCGGCGGCCGGTGCGGCTTCAGCGGCAGGCGCGGGGGCGGCCGCTGGAGCAGGCGCGGCAGCGGTCGCAGAGTCCACCGTGGCCGTGGCCGCAGCGTCAGCCGCAGGGGCCTGGGCGAGGACGGCCGATCCGCCGGACAGCAGACTCAGCCCCAGAACGAAGGAAGCAAGCAGTTTTTTCATGGCAATTTCTCTTGTGTCGGTGGCGACTGGGCCCTTACAGGGCTTCCTTGCCGGTTTCGCCGGTGCGGATGCGCACCACTTGTTCCAGGTGGGTCACGAAAATCTTGCCGTCGCCGATCTTGCCGGTGCGGGCAGCACTTTCGATGGACTCGATCACGCGGTCCACCAGGTCGTCCGAAATGGCGGCTTCGATCTTGACCTTGGGAAGAAAGTCCACCACGTACTCCGCACCGCGGTACAGCTCGGTGTGGCCCTTTTGGCGGCCAAACCCCTTGACCTCGGTCACCGTGATGCCTTGCACGCCGATGTCGGAGAGCGCCTCGCGCACCTCGTCGAGCTTGAAGGGCTTGATGATGGCTGTCACCATTTTCATTTTCAGATCCTCCTAAATGGGCGCCACCGGCGCCCCTTGAGATTTACAGGGTTTTGGTGAGCGTGACGATCACACGCGATTTGTTGACGGGGCCGAAGTAGTCCCGCTTGTTGGCGCCCACCACGGCAGCGCCCAGCGATACGCCTGAACCGAAGTCGTAGGCAGCGCCCACGCTGTAGTCCATGTAGTTGGGGGCCGCGATGTCGCCGCCGAAGCGGGTGAAGCCCACCGAAGCCTTCAGCGTAGTCTGGGGCGCCACCTCTTGGGCGAACGCGATGTTCAGATAGCCGGTGTTGCGGCCCTTCAAGCCGGGGCCTGCATAGGCGAAGTAGTCCTTGGACAGGGTGTGCGAATACTTGGCCGTCACCGGGCCGAAGGTGGCGGCACCATAGGCCTCGGTGGTGTTACCGTGGCTGTTGCCGGGGTAGATGTAGGTCAACAGGCCCACGTCCAGGTCCACGCCGCCGGCCTTGAACTTGTAGCCACCGTACAGGTCGGATTCGAGCGAGTTGCTGGGCAGCCAATCCACGCTGGAGTTCCAGTTGCCCACATAAAAGCCGGACTCACCGAAGGCGTAGTCAAAGCCGCCTTGCAGCGCAGGCTTGACGGCCTTGACCTTGGATCCATCCTGGTCCTGGCCACGGAACTTGTAGTTGCTGGTCAGGCTGACGTTGGCCGTGAGCTGGGCATTGGCCAGCAGGGGCAGGGCTGCAACAAAGGCAACGCCCAGGGATTGGATTGTGGCGCGGTTCATGTTTCCTCCGGTTGGACAAAATTGGGACAAGCGCTTTAAGCACGGACCGTGCCACCACGCCGCGCGGCAGTCTGCGCGCGGTTGCGTTGGGTTACAGGAATCCCCGGTACATTGGTGGCGGGTGCCGTGCACCGGGCGCGCCGCACTTATCTGGTGCAAGGGGCTGTCGGGCCACGCCAGACCTTCACAAAACGCACCCATCTGGGGAGAAACCGCTTCATGAGTCTTGCTTTGGTGCAAAGCCGCGCCCTTCTGGGGCTGCAGGCGCCTTCTGTTACCGTCGAAGTGCATCTGGCCAACGGTTTGCCCAGCTTCACGCTCGTGGGGCTGGCCGAGGTGGAGGTGAAGGAGGCCCGCGAGCGGGTGCGCTCGGCGCTGCAGAACGCGGGGCTGGAGTTTCCGCACAACAAGAGGATCACCGTCAACCTCGCTCCGGCCGACTTGCCCAAGGACTCCGGCCGGTTCGATCTGCCCATTGCACTGGGCATCCTCGCCGCCAGCGGCCAGATTGACGCCAGCCGCCTGGCGGGCTATGAATTTGCGGGCGAACTGTCGCTGTCGGGTGAGTTGCGCCCGGTGCGCGGCGCACTGGCCACCAGCCTGGCGCTGCAGACGCAGCAGATCGACGCACAACTGGTGCTCCCCCCCGGCAGCGCCGAAGAGGCCGCCCTGGTGCCTGCGGCCCAGGTGGTACGCGCACGCCATCTGCTGGACGTGGTGCGTGCCTTTCTCCCGCCCGGCAGCGTTGCGGCGGGCGATGCCGATATTGACAATGACGGCTGGACGCGCCTGCAGGCCACGCCCATGGCTGCCAGCACCCCCGGCCCAGACATGGCCGACGTGAAGGGCCAGGCTGCGCCCAAACGCGCGCTGGAGATCGCAGCGGCGGGCGGCCACAGCGTGCTCATGGCCGGGCCGCCAGGCTCGGGCAAGTCGATGCTGGCGCTGCGTTTTGCGGGCCTGCTGCCTGCGATGACCGTGCAAGAGGCGCTGGAGAGCGCAGCCATCGCCAGCCTGGCCGGGCGCTTTCGGCCCGAAGCCTGGGGCCAGCGGCCCACGGGTCAGCCGCACCACACGGCCAGCGCGGTGGCCATGGTGGGCGGAGGTGTAATCGTGAACGCTATTTGCGAATGATTGGAATTAAATGCGAATGATGCAAAAAGTTGATCAATAAATGCGAATCGAATGCTCCGGGGACAGGTTTGCGTGGAAATCAAAAGGCATAGGACCACGCATCAGGGCTTGGACATTTAACGCTCTGCTTTTTCTCAGAAGTGCGCTAGAACAATGTGCACCGTTGACTAGGAGAAGCCGAAATGCCGGAGAAGTCTTTCCACCATCCTCTATTTGGAGACATCACCTTCCGCACTGCCAACAAGGCACAGTGGGTACGCGGTGATGCTATTGTCTTTCTGAGCGGGTTCGACGACGCCGAAGTGATGCCCCTTGTTATCCCGCAACTGGCGCGCATCGAAGGCGCGCAAGGCGGACGCCTTCGCTTTCACCGCCGCGGCCACGCGCAGCTACTGGCCGCGTTCGCTGCAATTGAGTCGCAGGGCCTGCTGCACCACATCAAGACCTGTGCAGGCACCTGGAACAAAAGGCTTCGCAAGCCCATCGGCGGGGGTATCAGCACCCTGCCCTCCAACCACGCATTCGGCATTGCGATCGACTTGAACTCCGACGACGGGAGCAACGGGGCCTCAGTGGCGCCCGTGGCCCCCATCCTCAAAGCACATGGGTTCACCTGGGGCAAGGTATTCAACGACCCCATGCATTTCGAAGTCAACACCTTTTTGCCGGCAGGCGGTGAAGCGGTGCCTTTGCCCGAAACCGCGCCGATTTCTTCGGGCACTTTCGTTGCCTGCCGACAGAAGGTGCACAACCGGGGCGCGCCGCCCCTGGCCTTCCTCACCCAGCTTGTAGAGTGGGGGCAAACGGCAGACAGCGATATCTTCCAGCGCAACCAAGCCTTTGATATTTACTCCAGCGTCGTGTCCAGGCTTGGCCCCTGGCGCGGAGACCTGCACAGGCGAGCAGTGATGCTCGAGGTGCTCCGGGTCCTCGCGGGGTTCGAGAGCTCTTGGTCGTGGCAAGAAGGCCGGGACAACACCAACCCCAACTCCAACACGCCCTGCACCGAAGAGGCAGGGATTTTCCAGTGCTCTGGCAACTCTATGGACTACAGTCCAGGCCTCAGGCAGCTGCTGGTCGATGCGGGGGGAGACGGAAGCTGCGAATCCTTCATCGAAAAAACGAAGAGTGACCATCGTTTCGCGCTGGAGTACTGCGCACGGCTATTGCGCATCACGACCAAGCACCACGGCCCCATCAAGAATGAGCACATCCACCCGTGGCTTCGCAAGGACGCAGTAGATGAAATATTGACGCTTCTTGAGAGATGAATGCGCGCACGGCGGTGCTGCCCGGCCCGTGCCCTGGGCTGCGTGCGCGCGCTTAATCAGGCACGTCCTTGTCAGTGCCGACAATAAGGCGTTCATGCTCATTGGGTTCTAAGCTTGTTCCGATCGGGGTAGAGGAATGGGCGTGCAAAATCATCGCCGACTGGCAAAGCGTTGGGACGAAAGCTCCATAAAGCAATGCGCTGCTGGTCGATAAAGGCCCTCACGACGTTAGCCGGCGGTCGAACTCCGCCTGGGTGATGCCTATAAGCCTCTACGCTCCAACGCAATCTCAAACGCCACTTGGGGTCCGTTCATTTCCTTAAGAATCGGCCAACGTTCAAAAGCATCCTGTATGAATTCGAGAGAGGCGGAACGTGCAAGCTCGACAGCCAACTGGTATTGGCTTATTCCCATGGTTCCTGCCGCTTTTCTTCCGCTTGATGTTTTATCGCTGTCCTTAGCCAATGCAGCATGCGAAAGCGCTCCCTTCGCACATTTTTGGGGCAAGCCCCAGAACACGAAACCGGATACCAAGCCCTTCGTCTGCAAGTGCTCAATGCGCTCCCGGCCGTCCTGCCGCCACGGCGCCAGAAGAACCACATCCTCTCGTCGTTTGGCCGTTCGCACTTGGAGCTCGATATAGTTGGAGTGCGCGTAAAAGTCCTGCACGCTATGTAGCACTTGCCCAAGCAAAAAGAAGGCCTTTTCTGTGAAAGCCTGCGCTTTGGCAAGATCGTTTGTGGCTTTCGCAGACTTAGCCAACTCAGCGTTGACCCCGACGTCTCTAAGCACCTCTTCAATGTAATCCGTTGATGCTTTGAAGTCGCAGTTGTCGAAGTGTGCCTTCGACTCGAACTGATGGGCAGAATCTTGAAAATATAGCGCTCGACGAAGCTCGCCAATATAGGTATTGCTAGCCAAGTTGCGAATCAGGATCTTGTGGGTTGCCGTCCCAAAACGTCCATCGCATCCCACGCACATGAACTGCGCATCGACCTCAGTAATGGCAGGAACATCTACCTGCGGGACAGGGGGCTTCTTTCCTTCTCCAAAAGCAGGGGTAATACTAAGCGCCCCCGTGAGCACTGCTCCCAAAGTTTTGATGAATAGTCGAGCCAAGAGATGAGGGCCACATGTAAACGTCGTTTTGAATGCAAGCATCAAAATCACCTTAACTTAGCTTTGCGCACGCTTCAAGCTCAACGGCCAAAGTACGGAGCAGCTTTGCCGCAGCTTCGCTCTCTGGAGATTTGGCAGTCCGAACACTAGCGCCGGCCGCTGCCGCAGCGGTTTGCACAGCGTTGTAGCGCCCGAAGTAGTCGACGAGGTCGGTCTTAGATGGGGTACTCGCCCTTAGCGAATAAAACCCACTCAGGTGGGTGTGCTGCACGTACTCCACGTTTCTGATAACGTCTTCAGGCGCCGAAGAGATCGCATCTATTGCACCTTGATCTCCAGAGGTGCGGGCAAGCCGCAATGCATCGGGAGTAAGCATTCCCAGCCGTCCGTGCATGCAACTCAGGCGATTGAAAGTCGCCAGCGACAAGTCGACCTGCTGTTCCTGCTTGAACCGATTGCTCGTTGACAGCCCCACTCCGGCCAGAAATAGTCCTGAGTTGAGTAGGCCGGTCTTGTCCGCGACCCCACCCAGGACAGCAGCAGTGCCACCAACGGTAGTCAAATCAGATGTGTCCCAGGAGCGGTTTGCGCGATCACGCAGGGCTCCAATGGTCACCGCCATATATGCCGAAAGCGCCCGTGTCGCGTGGGAAATATCGTACGTCGACTTTTTATCTTCCTGCATCTCATTCGTGACATAGGAACGAAAGGGTCTATGCTCCGCATCCGTGGGGATTGGCCTGTACGTTGTACAGCCGCACAGCGTCAAAGAAATGAACAGCACGAAAGCGATTTTCATGATTCCTCCTGATTAATTTATTTGATGCTGCTCAGCAGCCCGACCCGCCACTCATACAAGCTGCGAGCCAAGGGGTAAATGAAGAGACTCTGGAATACACGCCAAACTTGTTGGGAAGGCCACACCCTTTGCCCCAGCTGACGATACCCACAAGTACCGGCTTGACGGAGTTGATTGATGCAGTCAACGGGCCTCCACTGTCACCCTGACAAGCATCGAGCCAGAGCTTCTCATTCTTGATCTTGGGGGGTGAACCGGCGCAAAGCATTCGTTCTGTGACGGCCTTGTTGTAGGCGCTGAATTCGTTGCACGAGTCTCTGGAAACGTACGGCACGTCGATGTAGTTAAGAACCGTCGTCTTTGACTTGTCCTTTCCGTCGGAGCCCCAGCCCGTTACCCGAAGCGTCTTCCCCTGCACGAGCGCCGATTCTTCTGCTTCGGTTCCAACCACAGCGATCGACTTCACAATGCCGCCAAGCTTTAACGGCTCCTTCAACTCCACGAGAGCTATGTCGTTGTCGTTGTTGCCTTGGTCGTATTGAGGGTGGACGATGATCCTTGTTCCCGCATACCGGGGGCTCGTGTTATTCAATACCGTCGTGCCTACGACTATCAGATAGTCTTCGGTCAAGAGGCCCCGCACGCAATGGGCGGCCGTGACGATCCACTTTTCATTCACGATAGAGCCGCCGCAGAAGTGGGCTTCCTTCTGATCAGGCACCCAAGAAACACCGAGTGAGACCTGCCACGGATGTGAGTTTGGAGGTACGGGCTCGCCGCCTGTGATCTTGTAGCTCAGCCCTTGCTGATATCGCTTGACCGCTGCGATATAGTCTTCGGGCAGATCCCGGCCTCTAAGCGCCGCAGGCAATGGCAGTTCGGTTTGGGCTTGGACGGGTAACCCCAGGGCGACCGATAGCGTGGCGACAATAAGGATGCACGAGTCTTTTTTCATGGCTATCTGAAAAATCGAATCCGAACCATTCCGGCAGGCACGCCGCTCGCATCGGATACCGAGGTGATCTTTTTCCTGTCTACGCCAGCCTGAACAAGTAACGATTCTGCGTGGAGCGCCCTTAACGAACGCAAATCTTCGGCTTGATGACATTGACCGCCGTCGCCCTTGCAAACCACCGCTCCGGATTCAATAGACGCCCAGGAAATGCTCTGGTAGCCATCTCCTGCTGACGCGATCAACTTGTACACATCTATCTCCCTGACGAGGACCGAGTTGGTCTCAGGATTAGGACTTATCAGCCCCTCCACAAGGGGCACACCAATTGATGCCGTTGAAATGGCCTTGAATGCTGGCGGTGGCTCTACATAGACTGGGCCATCAACGGAACGAACTCGCGCCTCAAGCCAAGCCTGCCCTGATGCGTCTGTTGTGGTACCACTAAACCTCAACAGTGCGCCTCTTGGCAACGTCGCAAGAACTTTTCCGGAGGAAGATGGCTGAGATCGAACGTTGATCGGCCTGTTGGTCACGAGAGCTGAGCTAGCCACCATGGTGTTGGCGATCTGGTCGCGAGTCGGCTTTTGCATGGCGTCGACTGAGAAGTCGCCACCAACCTTGGCAAGGGCCACTGTGTTCGCGAAACTGTAGTGAGCACTGACGTCCGAATAGGCAATACGTGTTGTCGAACCTTCCCACGCAAGTGCGGCAAATGTCGGAGGCACTTTGCTTGTAGCGACTGCGGTTCCTTCGGGGTTGTCTCTAAGCCACTCACGCGCGGCTATCGAGTAGGCGCTTGAAGGAAACATCCTGAGGAAGCGCTTCACATCATCGATCGTTCCTCGCGTTACAGCATTGAGCCACGCTGTCTTCGCAGCGCGCCTGGATTCTTCTGAATCTCGGAACCAGATCATTGCTGTTGGCGATTCGTTATACCAAGGCAGTTGCTTCTCGCCAGATTTTTCTAGAACCCGGCTGTTTACGTCGCGCTTGACCTCGTTGTACTCATTCAAGCCGGATTTCAATGATTCGACGAGAGCCTCCGTGAAGATGCTCTGCTTACCCTTGACAGTCGCTGTCTGTCCAGGCTCCGCAGCATAAATGAGCGCCATGTTGGTCGTCATCCGCATTGACGGTTTGATAAGCCCCTTCGGTAGCTCCTTCTCGCTGCCATCAGACTTCTCAATCTTGGGGCCCGTGTACGTGCGGCAAGCATCGAGAATCACCATGCTGATGCCCGGATTTTGTTCCGCCAACTTCCGATGAAACTCTTCGATGGAGACGAAATACTTCGATAGATCACTCTCGCGTAAAGTCCCAGGAAGCTTGGTGGGGACAGGGAAGTTCTCGCTCCCAAACGACAGTCCGTGTCCGCTGTAGTAGATGAGCGCGAAGTCCGCCTCTTTGATCTTATTTAGGAACTTGTTCAGCCCTCCGTTAACCAGTTCATCCTGGGTGCGGAAGTTTGAGATCGTGTCGACCTCAAAGCCAAATTCTTTGAGCTGTTCGGCAAAGGTTGTTTGGTCTACGTCAGTGCCTTCCAGCCTGCCGCTTGAATAATCCCAATTGGCGATGATGAGTGCGAGACGCTTTACTGGTCGCTCCACCAGATACCTAGCATCAGGTTCGGCATGGACCATAGAGATACCGACCGACATGAGGCCGACGGCGACTAGCAAAGCACGGTGCCTAAGCGCAGCTTGAAACAACACATCACTCCTTCGCACCACCGATAAAAGGGCGCTGGAGCAATGCCCTAACGCCACTCGAAATTACTCACCAATGTCCACGCGGTCAAGAAAATTGTGGCGATTGCACGATATAGCTGAAGCGGCCGCCCTCCCCACCGAAGCAATCCAGCAAAGCGTGTTGACCAAGCCCATCTGGGCAGGGCTCGTGCACTTGATGGAAGTGAGTGCTGGATTGGCCACGAGGACAGCCAGTGACTTGGCGCGAGAAACGGCCACGTTGAGCCGGTTCTTGCTGAACAGGAACTCCATGAAACGAGGCAGCTCTGCCTCGCTGGAGGTCGTCATGGAGATGAGCACCACCTCGGCTTCTTGCCCCTGGAATTTGTCCACCGTTCCAACGCGCGCATCTGCTGGGAGCGTCTCACGCAGCAGGTTCACCTGCATGTTGTACGGAGCTACTACGAGGATGTTTTCAGCCTTCATTGGGCGAACCGATCCGTCGTTGGCCGTGTAGCGCTGGCGCAATAGGTCCTCATAGAGCTGCTTGATCAGCAGAGCCTCCTCCTGGCTCTGCTGAGAGCACCCCGAGTGGTCGATCGGCGCAAAAACAATTCCCGCAGGCTTGAGCAGCGGCAGCGCATCGTCATGCAGGACGAGCACACGCTTCACGTTGTTCGCCTGCGGTTCCAGACGCGAGTCGTAAACCGCATCCGAGATGAAGGAGCACACCTCGGGATGCATCCGCCAGGTTGTCTCCAGAAAGATACCGCGGTTGGGTGCAATCGTCGCCACGCCATCCAGCAGGTAGTCCAACGAAGAGTCTCCTGAGCGTCCAGGATGGACACCCTGGGTCGGCTGAGAAAGCTGCATCTGGTCGCCCAGCAGTACTAGGTTGCGCGAACTGGTACCCACGGCAATCAGATTGGCCAGGGACACCTGCCCTGCCTCATCAACGAAAAGGTAGTCCAGATACTGGTCAGCGCTCGGTCGAGCGAACAGCCAAGCAGTGCCTGCAACAAGGTTCGCACCGCACGAGAATGCCTCATCATTGTCGTAGACGTTCTCGATGCCGTCGCCCGGGTACTCCGAGTCTTCTCCTTTGGTGGACTTCTTGACGCCTTTGAAGGACACGCCCTGCTCCTTCGCCACCTCGACCACCTTCTCGAGCAGGTGATTGATGGGTCGATGGGAGTTCGACGTGACGCCCACCCGCTTGCCGGCAGCCAGCAATGCCACGATAACGTGCGATCCCGTGTAGGTCTTACCGGCGCCGGGCGGTCCCTGGATGAACAGGTAGCTGTCCTGCATGTTCAACACCACCGCAGAACAGGCCTCGACAGTCGCGGCTCCTTCGATCATGGGAGCTTCAGGGGTCTTGTTTGCAATCAACGGCACATCTCGGCTAAGCACACTCTCCAGAGCTGAGTACCGATGGTCACCACTGACAAGGGTGTCGGCGAACCTGAAGAGCGCATCCTGGATGACTGCCGTCGAGATTGGCTTGCCCGGGCCAAGACTCAAGTGAGGCGGCGGAGCCTCCTTGGACGGACCAACCTTGAATTGGATAAGCTTGGCTTCGACATCCATCCGAATGTCGCCGAGCGCATTCGCGTTGTCCGCTCGGGTGACGCTGCTACCGTCACGAAGCTTGGTCTCCTGGACGGGGTACGTGTAGGTGTAGATGACTGAACGCTTGTCCTTGAACGGGGGATTGCTCGGGTCAACTCGGAGTCTAGCCAGGCACTCGGGGTCCTCCATCAGCTCGTCTTCGCTCATCTCCATGCGTGCAAACATGGCCCAGTACGCTGGCTTGTCAGCGCGTCGGTGGAAGTCGAGCAGCTGGTAGGTCAGCTCCCGGGCAGACTGGTCAGCCGTCCAGGTGAGCCGATCTTCGGGCAACGGCTCAACCAAGGCCGCCCGATACGGAACCAGACGAGCCTCGGCATCACTCAAGGGCTGCGATGAAGACGAAGCGGCAGCGCCTCCATTCAACACCGGAGCCGCAGCCCACGGCATCGCACCAGGCCGCAGCGTCAGGAGCCAGTCCCTGAGCTCCTGCGTGGATCGAACGTCGTCTTCGTTGTACTTCTCGATGGCGTCCAACAGGGCTTGATCGCCGGTCTCCTTCCAGCGCTCGTACCAGACGATGCTGGCGCCGGCATTGGTGACGTCGCCCTCGCGTGCTTCAAGATAGAAATGCTCGATGTTCTTGATTGAGTAGCGAGGCTCGGAGACCATGATGCCTTCACGCACCACTTGGTAGAGGTCAACAAGCACGCCGCGGCGCAGCCAGTTATCAACCTCGGCTTCGCGTGTCGCGTGAAACGTCATCAGCTTCTTGAGTGCCGTCTCCTCGTACTTTGCATAGTGGTAGACGTGCGCATCGGGAAAATCCTTCAGTCGAGCCACCACGAAGTCGACGAAGCGTTCGAAAGCGACTCGCTCTTCCTGACGGCTGTGAGCCCAGAAGCCCTTGAAGACCCACTTGCCTTCATCGCTCAAGTAGAGACCGAACAGGTACTCCAAGCCACCCTCTTCCAGCGGGTCGCCTTCCATGTCGAAAAACATGTCGCCCGGGCTTGGCTTTGGCATTCGACGCAGACCTCGCCCCAGTTCCTCCGGCAGGAGCACCACTCGGCCCTTGCCGGTGCTCCTGGCCTCGACCTGAAGGCTCGCCTGTGCGCGCAGTTTCTCCAGCGTCGCTGCAGGAAATTTTGCCACCTGCGCACCAGGCTGCAGCCCAGCCAGCTTGGCCATCGTGTCAACGCCCGCCGCCCGGAGCTTCTGTATCTGGCCACGGGCGATATTGGCTACCTGATTGAGGTGGTCATCCTCCAACCACTGCGCCTTGCAACGATGACTCCAGCGGCACACATCGCAGTGATTGCAGGGCTCCGGGTAGGTCTCCCTGTGCCCCTCCTCCATGCGCATCAGAAAGCGCGCCAGCAAGACCTCGAAGTAATGCGCGTAGTCGGCACAACGATAGGTTTTGCGCGTCCGGTCACCCAGGATGACATGCATCGACTGAGGTGCCACGCCTTGCACTACTGCCAGCAGCTTCGAATAAAACGACAGCTGCACCAGGAACTTGGCCTTGGGCGTACGCGAGAGCTTTGTGTCGGAGACCTCGTAACTGTAGTCGCCCAGGTTCGAAGGGTTTGGCACCTTGATCAAGAAGTCAGCGAAACCGGCGAGGTTTCCCTGAAGCAAGGTGGCCTGAAAGATGACATCGACCCCAGCCTGCATGGCGTCGATGGTTGCTGCCACCTTAGTCTCAAGCGCCGTGTTGCCGTCGGCGATGTCGACGACCGCCAGCCTCTGATCTCTTAAGTGCTGCACGTAGGCGTCTTCGTGCTCATAGCCCTTCTGCTGAATGAGCTGAGTCGACTCATCCACATCCGCCAGCGGCAGTGGATGTTCGAGATGACGCAAGTCAAGCGACGTGATGTGCTCGCACTCGAGGAAATTGACCAAATCAGTCGCGGCGTAAAGGCGCCCTGAGCCTCGGTTCTGCATATCCTCTCCCCTTTTTCAACCATTCTGTTAAGGGTGCTCGGCGTCGTCCATAGGGGGTGGCGCCGAACGGAAGATTCCCAGCGCGAGCTGCGCTGTGAGGCAAGCCCTCAACGGCACATCAGCATGCGACAAGAGGTTGGGCATTACGCCCCCGCCCTTAAAAGGCAGCACCGCTTACTTGCCGTGCTCCTTGCGCACGCCTTTGAAGGGCGTACCGTCCTTCTTCTGGTCCATGAAGCGGCCGGTGTCGGTATCGCGCTTCACCCAGGTGTCTGTGACGGGATTGTGGGTCTGCGAGCGGTCGCGCACGGCGCCACGGCGAGCGTTGTCTCCAACAGGTGCATTCTTAGCCATTTGGATTTCCTTAGACGTTGAGGGTGTGGGTCCAGCGTGGCAGTCCGCTGCGGGACAGGAAGTCCACCAGGTGCCTGCTGCCGAAAAACTGGGTACGGCCGCCGGAGCTGTAGGCCAGAGCCGCCTGGTCCACCCGCAGGTTGTTCGCGCGCGCCTTGGCGGTCAGTTGCGCCAGGAGCTCGCCGTTGGCGCTCGTGGTGCCGCTGCTCGACCGGGCGTCGAAGACTGCGAAATTGACCCAGCCGCCGCTGACCGCTGGCTGCCGGAGGTGGGCAAAATTGATCTGCATCGTGTTACTCCATGCCCACTCCAACTGCAGGCGTGAGACCAATTTTCCAGTGCCCCCAGTTCACGGAATGAGCTAGCCATATGGCCTCACTTGTAGATCTTTGCTGCGGCGCGCAACTGATCCCGAACCCGCTGGCGCAGTTCCGGCGGAGCCAAGACTTCCACATCCGTGCCGAACCGTAGGATGTCCATCACCAGCTCCTGGTCCTTGGAGTACGGTACTTCGAGCTGGTAGCTGCCATCATCTAGCCATGTGCTGGCCTGCTGCGTGTGCCAGCGCTCGAGCGACACGTATTGCGCTCTGGTCTTGCTGAACTTGAGCACCGCCCATTTGTCGGCCTTGCCCGCATAGATGCCGTAGCCACTCTGGAAGTGCTCCGCCAAGACCTCCTTGGCCACCTCTTTGGCAGGTATATCGGTGAGCTCCACATGCTGGATCGCGTCCAGGGCGAAGGAGCGAAGCTCTTTGCGCCAGTGGCACCATGCGTCCAGCAGCCAGTTCTCCCTGTAATGGACCAGCCGTATGGGCGAAACCTCACGATCATTCACTTCGTTCTTGTCCCGGTGGTAGTAGCGCAGGCTGACCCTCTTGCGCTCAAGCACCGCCTGCGTCAACTGCTCGAAGTTCTTAACCTCGACGCGCCTACCTGCGAAGTGGATGAGCTTGATGCGCTTCTCGATGTCTTTAGCCGTGGCCGGCGACTCGCCCAGCAGCACCTCCAGCTTGTCTTTCAGAGGCTGGAGATGCGGCTCGAGCAAGCCCGGTTGAACTCCCGTTATCAGGTGCTGCATCGCCAAAAGTGCGTAGATCTCGCTGGCGTTGAACCACAGGCCTGGCAACTCAAATCGCTTGCTGCCTTGAAGGTCACCAATGACCCACTTGTTCACGTCCCGGTCGAAGCTGATCGGACAGCCAAGGCGGTCCCTCAGGACGTCAATGTCACGCTTCAGCGTAGACATCGAAACCTCAAGCTCGTCCATAAGCTCCTGCATCGTCGCGCCGTTCTTGCGACGCACGATGCCCAGTATCTTGTGGACACGCTCCGCGTTCTCCCTTTTTGCTCTTGGCGGCATCTTCACTCCCTCATGAAACTTGGTGCTTCTTGGTTTTGGCGAAGTACAGCAGGAGAAGCGGGGTTGCGCAAGCTTTCAAGAGCCACGGACGAGTGTTTTGCGTCTTTTGCAACACATCGCCAGTCAGCTTGGCATTGCAAGAAGGCACCGATTGCGCCTAACGGCAGCGCGCTTGCAAGTGCCTCTGTGGGGCTTGCACCAGCCACCCTGCCATGAATTTGAGTGCACCGAGAACGGCGCTTGATTAAGCTGTGAACGCCCGCGGAAATTTCGAGCCGCCTTGTGAATTCTTTCTCGATCCAATTTGAGTCGGTGTGCAACCAAGTGAGCTGCCACAAAGCAGCCTCTGTCGAGCGTCCGCGTTCAGCCTAAGGACTAAACCGCTCGCGCGGTAGCGCACCGCGAAGGCCCTGACGCAAAGTACACATCGCGCCCCTTTCTATGTTGGCGAGCGAGTCAATCGGCCTCGTTCTTCGACAGGAGCACGATCATGATCCCTTCGACCCAACCCCTCTCGCCGCTGCGCCAACGCATGCTTGAAGACATGCGAATGCGCAAGCTGAGGCTGGCCGGCAGTACTGGCGTCAAGCGAAGATGGCAGAAGCGCTTTCGCAGATTGCCACCGCTTCAACGACCTCCGGGTCATAGATGTAGCGCGGCACGCCGGTCGGTACTTCATGGGCCCACCGCAGTGGGACTGCAAATGCACTGGCCGCGGCGCTTGGCGCATCTGCGACTTCCTCTACAGTCCGTGCGCCTACTTGTGCTGAGATCGGCTCCTTCGCGGCCCAATTGATGAGCCATGAACGCCTTAGACAGGGTCATCGACCAGAAACGCCAAGCCGACGGTGTACTCCTCAAGACCCGCTGCAAAACATATGCGAACTACGCCTTCGTAGAGATGTCGTCGGCTCCGGACTGGCGCGCGGAAGCGACCTCGGCATATTGCTGGCTTAGAACGCGGAACTGCTCATGAAGGCCCTGGTGGTCCGTGAAGCTGTAACCCTGCGCAATCTCCGTTGAAGGGTCTTCGCCAAGCGCAATCTTCACTTTCGCGAGCTGCAGCAAAAAGCTGGAACGGTACTTCTCGTCCTTGCCGACCGCGCCAACCACGGCTTCTTCGGCGAGCGCTAGCGCCGCAACCAACTTCCCTGCTTCGTTCTTGCTCAATTCAAGCTTGACCTGAGAAAGGCTATGGGCGACCCAAAGCCTGCCGTCGCTATCCTCAATGGTCTCCAGCATCGCCTCAGCCTCCGTGTCGCGACCAAGCTGGTGAAGCGTCTCTCCCCATTTGCGCTTGTGAAACGGGTCGGGAGCCTTGAGCTCTTCATAGGCCTCCAGCGCGCGATTGAGATACATCGCCTTGGTCGCGGCGCTCACGCCAGACGCCATCAGCATGACCTCCGCATAGCCTCCCCGGCATTGATCGTCGTTGAGCATCCAGGGCGATGGCTCTGGCAAGCGCGCCAGCACGTCTGCAACGCGCTCCGGCGCGTGCCAGACCAGTGCCCGCACAAAGTTCGCAACCGAGTGGTAGCCCTGTGGAATACCGATCGCAGCACTGTACAGCGCCTCTGCTAAAAATAGCTCCTCATGCTCTTGCATCAGCTCCCCCGCCCAGGTCTTGCGCGCACCATTGAGCGTGTCCCCCAAAGCCATCCACAGCGAGGGTGAGACGTCCTTGCATGCAAGCTTGTCGGCAATGATGTCCAATGAGTACTTCTGCGAGATAGTCCTTTCGTCTGCGCCATCTTCCAGTGACCGCACGAACTGAAGCTTTGCGTCGTTGAGCGGGTAACTATCGATCACCTCGGCAAAGAGCGTTCTCGCCTCAGAACGGCTGCCCAATGTGCGCAAGGCCTTCGCTCGGTGATGCTTTATTTCTGCGCTTTGGCGTGCACTCAGCCCCTCCATCGCAGCAAGATCCCAAAAGGCAGGAAGCACCCGCGCAAGATAGGTCCTGACAGCCTTGGAACTTTGGGTTTGCCGCAGGTAGCGAGCGTTCGTCTCGATGGTTTCCAGAACGACCAGGATGGACACGGCATGGTCTGCAGCGCGTAATGTCCGCAAGCGGCTTGACTCCGACAACGGATCAGGCAGCAGATTGATCGCTTTCTCGTTACCGGTCCAGACCATCGCCAGCGCGTACAGGAACGCAGGACGTCTGTCGCCCTCGGTGACATTGCCGAAGATCTTCTGCCGGAGCTGAGAGGCAATTAACTGAAGACCGTGGCCATCGGTCCGGATCTGCTGGAGGATGAAATTTTCAAGGGCAGTATCGATCTGCTGTGACTTCTGATCGCTCAACCAATTCAACGATTGGAGTGACTTAAAGACGATATCGTGGACGCGGATCGAAGCCGCGCTTTCTGGCGCAGTCAGTCCATGTCGCTCAAAAGACTTCAGCTGTACCGGACCCAGCACATGCTTCAAGAATTCGCGATCACAATGACTATGGCCAGCCCATTGGAAGACGCAAAGCTCATCCTCGAGCACGGCTCTCAGTCGGCCGAGAATTTGATCCGCAAGGCGGGCATCACCAACCGGCCATCTGGCGACATTCACGCAGTCTTGGGCAAGCTCTTTCCACGATATTCCCTGTCTCGCAGCCGTATTGAGCAATGCAAGGCTCTGCGGATGCCCGCCAACCGCACCCCAGATTTTTTGAAACTCTTCTTCAGCAGGAAGCGAGGGCACTTCTCGGACAAGCAATGCGCGGGCTTGATCCACATCCATTGTGGGCATCACGAAAGCCGTCACTGATGCGTTTTGTCGGGTCACCACAATTCTGGATCCTGGACCGCACAACCCTGACAGCTGTTCCGCGTCCAGGTTCGCCGCGGCATCATCAATCACCAACAGCGTACTGTCCCTTTTCAGAAAGGCCGTGACGTTGCGCTCCGCTCCGCCACGTCGCACCGGCACGGATGAGAGGTGCTCGATACTGTTGATCTCACGCCCGCGCACCCAGAAGCTGTAATGAAACTTCGCTTGGTTTCGGCGCAGACATGCGGCTGCCGCCAGCGACTTGCCAATACCACCAATACCGCAAATCTCCAGGCACACCGCCACCTGTAAACGACGGTCCAGTTCGGAATCGACCGCCTTATTGGGTACGTAGCGCCTATCCAGTTGCGGCGCGACCAATGAGGCAGGATGGTCGTCGCGGATATCTGCGAGCACGTGCAGATACTGTGAAAGATCGTCGATGGCGTCATCGCGAAACATCAACGTGTCAATGATCGTCTCGGCGATGGCTCGGCTGTCCATCAAGTGCAGCGTTCGCCCAACCATGCGCCCCTGAGACTGCGCAGTGTTGACTGCATCCTCAATCACCCCGGTTTGAGCACGCTGAGAGCTCAGAAGATAGATATCGCTGACATGCGGAGCCAACGCCAGCGTGTGGCCTAGATCGTCCCAGGCTTTGTCCATAGCGCCTGTGAAATAGGATTTGTTGATGGAAGCCTCTACCACAATGCGACCGTCCTCCGACACCGCATCGAGCACCCCGCCGACCGGGCTGCCGGCCACGTTCAAGCCGCGTGGGACAAGCTTAATGTCGCGCATCTTCTCGACGAGCACAACCGAGAACTGCTCGAATACAGAGCCGGGCGCCAACAAGGCCAATGAGTCAATCACCCGTTCGATCAACAAGCTGCGTGTCTGTGGATTCATGGCTCAAGCCTATCGGCGATTAGCGCGGCCCCATCGCTGGACATGTTGTTGCGAGGGCTTGTCATAGCAACGGCTCCACCAGACTCCAGATGTCCTTGGCGACCGCATCTACGGGCTGGTCCGCGTTAATGAGTCGGCAGCGTTCAGGATCCTCCTGCGCGAGTCCCAACAAGCCGTTGCGGATCGCTGCGAAGTCTCGGGTTGCCTCAGCGGGATCCTCGACACCGTCGCTGCGCAACGCGCGCCGGCAATGCGCAACCTTGGGCGGCAAATCGAGAATGATGGTCAGCTCGGGATATGTCGATCCGACAACAACCTCGCCGACAGACCGGAACATCGCGTGCAGACTCCGCTCGGAGACCGCAACCTGGAACGCGTACGTCGAGTCGATGAAACGATCTGAGACAACCCATTGACCCTGCTCCAACGCTGGGCGGATAACGCTGCGAACATGGTCAAATCGTGCCGCGCTGATCAAAAGAAGCTGCTCTGCCGCATCGAGTACACGGTCTGGCCGAGTCAGCATTGATCGCACTTCGGCGCCCAAGTGTCCGCCATCAGGCTCTTTCGTTTGTAGTACCTTTAGACCAGCACTCCTGAGGTGCTCGACGAGTCTGCGGACCTGCTCCGTTTTGCCACTTCCATCAACACCCTCAACACTTATAAATGGCACGTACAGCCTTTCTAGTTCGACCCGCGCGAACCCCAGAGTTTTGATGACCCGCTCCAATACTGTCGTATTCGTATCAGCCGGCATGTTGTCTCCCAAGAAGCGTGATCACACGCTCGCAAGACGACAGCTTTATCTTAATTACGGCGCATTGTCCCTGGCGACGATTCTGGATCGCCGGGGAACGCAGACTGTGCTGGTTCATGGCGAACACAGCCCGCCTGCAGAGGTGCTGGACACACTGCAAGAGGAGGGTGTTTTTCCGTCTCGCTTGCCCGTGATGCTGTCTATCCCAAGCTTCTATGCGCTACCCTGGGCACAGACCTTCTGCAGCTTGGTGCGACGCCTCGATCCGCTGGTCAACATCATCGTGGGAGGACGCTGGGTTGTGGGACCGGACCCAGAGTGGCTAAAAGCAAAATTACCCGAAGCAAATACATTCATCAGCGGGTTGGGTGAGCCGCTCATCGCCAGCTTGCTGACCGAAGCCCCCATCGTGATGCGCATGTCCGCGCCGACACCAGACTTCGTGCTTAATCACCGACTGGTGTCAGGCTACGAACAGTACCAGCCCAGCATTGAAGCCTCTCGCGGCTGCGGTATGGGTTGCGCCTTCTGCGAAGAACGCGACATGCCCCTGGAGAAAATGCGGGGCGCCGATCGCATCGCCGAAGCTCTCAGCACCGTCGCAGGTCAATATGCTGGCGGCGAGATCCGCCCCTATCTCCAGTCTTCTATGTTCGCCCCGAACCAGAATTGGGGCAGTGGGCTGGCCAAGGCAGTCCAGACAGCTGGCCTCAACATCCAGTGGCGCACGGAAAGCCGGGTCGACGCACTTACGCCTGAGACGATCGCAAGCCTTGCCGAGGCCGGCATGCGGGTGCTCGATCTCGGGCTCGAGACCGCATCGCCGACGCAGATCCTTGCCATGCGCAAGACCAACCATCCTGACCGCTATCTGCAAAGGGCATCTACCTTGCTCGCGGCATGCCGAGACTACGGCATCGCCGCCAAGGTCAACGTCCTGCTGTACGCCGGCGAGACGAGCAAGACGCTAGAGGAAACGCGTTCTTTTCTAGACGCTCACAAGGACTCGATCGCAGGCGTTTCCGTGGGACCGGTGGTGGCGTATGGCCCGCCCAAAACAGCCGATATCCTTTTGAAAGAATGGTCCATTCACGGCGCCACACCCGTAGATCCGGCAAGCGCGCATGCCAGCGGCATTTCCGCAATGCACCTCAGCCATGAACTCGACGGGCAGGCAGCAGAGGCGGCCAGTCTCGAGCTCTCACGACGCTTCATGGACGCCGATGCCTACTTCAGGCTGAAGAGCTTTTCCTACTATCCCCGGAGCTACTCGCGCGAGGATTTTGAGAAAGACGTGGTACAAAGCAATCCCGCTCTGCTGCCCTTTCGGGTCTCGAAGAGCACGCTTGCCGCTCCAGGAGTGTGATCGCTCCGTTTGGGCCTCAACATGGAGCCGCACTGACCGGCTATCTGCCGTACACCGTGGTCGCAGCTCTCAAGCTCGAAGCTGAGCGACAGAAAATGATGGGCTACTCGAGCGTCATGCTTGCCGCCGGCGTTCACAACCCTACAGACACTCCCACAATACTGATCGACGCCATGAAAACGGCGGCTCGAAACCCTCGCGCATCGTGCATCGGAAACGGCTCACGGGTCTCCGCAGCCAAAGCACTGACTGGAAAGCGTGCGGCGGACGTGGCTGCTCAGATACTTGATGGAGAGGTAGCCTGCGATCTTGGGATCACTCCGGCCGACGTCCTGAAAGCCCTGCTACTCGCTCAGGGCTAGGCACCCAATCCATAAACGTGTCATGTCGGTTCTGAAGCGTCCAGACAAGGCTTTCATCGCCTGAAATCACGAAATCCCCCACAGTGACCAATCGGTCACCAGTCCACCAACCTTGAAAATTACCACTAACAGCAGTGGCAATCCTTCGACGCTGTATGCGCGACCGGCAGCTCACAGCCTGGAGTCGTCTTTGCCTGGTGATCATTTGGGGCGGGCGCCCCGAATGACAGGAGCCAGCGCGTCAATCGCGCTGGCCAACAATGTCACGCCCTGATCCGTTCCGTCCCAGGCGCTCCCCAGCGCTCTTTGTATCCGTGGGTCGGCGGTCAGCTTGCTGATACCCGAACTTATGCCAATATCTGCATATCTTAGAGCGAGCTGAACGTGAGGAGTCAACGATTTGATTCGGCCATTCAGAAATTTCGAAATTGTGTACTGCGGTACACCAGATACTCTAGATAGCCCCATTTCAGTGTTACCAGGGTGCGCCAGATAGGCTGCCAGAAGCGTGCGAGCTTGCACGACTTCGATGCCTGGTTGGGTTGCTATTCTTGGCATATCTGCATATCATAGCGTTCATGAGATAAGGGCTCAAGGGCCAGCCTACCGGCCTAAACCAAAACGGCACACATGCGCTACCGCCTAACCCGATCCAACAAGACCCGACGCGCGCAGGTCTTGACCCCACCGACGCTCGCGCGCCGGCTGGTGGGTTTGCTGTCAGGTCAGGGGGACGCTTGGTTGGAACTTGGTTCGGGCAACGGCCGGATTGCCCAGGCCTGCCTAGACACGTGCAAACCGAGCTCTTTTGTGGGCGTCGAACTGGACGAACGGCTACTGCGAGGCAGCCCAAGAGATATTCGCGCCACCTTTGTCCAGGGCGATGTGCTTTCGCCCGCCGGTCTTGCAGGGCTCCTGGGCGAGCAACAGTTTTCCCGGGTTACTGGCAACCCCCCTTACGGCATGCAGGCCCTGAGCCGCAACGCTCAGTCGCGAATTGCCGAGCTCTGCCCTGGAATCCCGCAGATTGTGGATTGGGTGCAATTGGACCTGTACTTCGTTCTTGAATCACTCGCACGACTGAAACGACCAGGAGAAGCTGCGTTCATCGTTGGCGCCCCCATCGCGGAGGACGTCAGGCTTAAGGCATTCCGCCAAGCGCTAATGCTCGCAGCAAGTGAAGTCGAGTGCTACGAGCTGCCTGTGGACGTCTTCGACAAAAAGGCGGAGGTGCAGTCTTTCCTGCTGGTGGCGCGTTTTGGTGCAACCCGTCTCAAGAGCGTTCGCCTGGGCAAGATGGCCGGTGAAGACCTCGACGTGGTGGCCGAGAGGTGGATCAGTTCTGAGCAGGCGATTCAACGATTGGACTTTGCGTTTCACGAGTTCCAGGCGCTCAGCGTAGCCCTGCGCAGTCAGTCTGGCTGCCGCACGCTGGAGGAGTTGGGCGCAACGGTGGTGCGCGGCAGCCGCACGCGCGCACAGTTCGAGGACTTGGGCATAGAGTCCTTCCACACCTCAGACTTTCCCCAGCAAGGTACCGAGGTGCGCTTTGCTCACGGCCCCGATCACGGCTTCCAGTCGGCGACGGCCAGCGACATCCTGCTACCGCGCGTCGGCACCCGCGTCATGGACCGCCAGGCCTTGGTCGTCAAGGGCCAGCGGCACTACACCGAGGCCGTGTACCGGCTGCGCGTGCCGACGCGCCACCACGCCCAGGTGGCGGACTGGGTGCTGAGCGAAGCGGGCACCAACTGGCGTCGGGCCGCAGCCAAGGGCTCATGCGCTAAGCACATTACCGTCGCGTCGCTGATGGAAATGCCCGTTCCGGCCCGTCCGTAGGCGAGTGTTCAGAGCGAGTCGATTTCGTACCAGTGGCGGCGATGAACGCCGAAGGTGCGGTCTGGCTTGCGCACCGGATGGTCGAAGATCGGCGACAGAATGTCGTGATCCAACCGGAACAGGACCGCGCCCAAGGCCATGGGCTTGGTGCCAAAGGGGGCAACGAAGAGGCGGTTGGTGCGACCCGACGCCATACCGGCGTGGGCCTCCTTGAGCAGCATGTAGGCGGCACGCGGGTTGTTAGCCCCGCAATAAAGCACCGTTGTGTTCTGGCGCTCAAGCAGGCTGGAGTTGGCCATCAGCGCGTGCAGGTCCCAGCTCGGTTGGAACGGTGGTACGCCGAACACGATACTCACCTTTTCATAGAAATAGCCGTCGTCGGCATCGAGCAGGCGCATGAGGCGATCGCCCTCGAAGCCCAGGAAGGCCACTAGGTGGGCTTTGTTAGAGCTGCTGAGCAGCCGAGTGAAAGGCGGCAGTTGCAGATTGCCCAGGAACTTCTCGCTGAGGTCGAAGGCGTTTCCTGGCACCACCGACATGTTCGGCGCGCGCTGCTTGTAGCCCTCGGGCTCGACATAAAAGAAGCCGCATCGAGGGCGATCATGCTGCATGCGGTAGGCGCTCAGCACATAGAGGATCTCGGGGAATTCCATAGTCGTCGCGTCGATCACGAGTGACCGTGCGCGGAACTTGCGGAACAGGTCCTCGAGGTCGTCGACGCGGAATATTTCATCGCCCACCGTCAAGGTGAACTTGGAGGGGTCGTAGCGCACCCTATAGCTTTTCTGGGCAGCCGCGCGCGTCAGCGCCGCTGAATGTCGGCTACGGTCGTCCAGATCGTCTCGCCCATAGAAGCCGACGTCGAACTTGCCGACCTGGCCGGCCTCCAGCTCGCTCACCACATCCTGCCTGACGAATTTCATGCGACAGCCTCAGAACAGGGTCATGGGATCGTCGCCGGCGGGATCTTGGTCGGCCGGGTCGACAAGCTGCTTGAGCACAACCTCGTACTGGGCCGTGGACTGGCACAGCAGAATGTCGGCGTGTGGCGCGCGCAGGGTGACCTTGCGGCGCTTGCGATAGCTGATGCTGAAGTGGGGGGCGTAGATCGGGTTCAGGATCAAGTCGGTCTGGGCGATGTCGTAGTCCGCCTTATTCTTGGTGTCTTTGGCCTCGTAGAGCACTGACCAGATCTTGGCTTCTCGGAGTAATAGCTCGGCTTGGCTAGACAGATTGGCCCGGTCAGCGTTGTCGATGGAGAAGTGGTTGACCTCCGGCTCGCTCTGGCTGCGTCGGCGATTGAACGCCTCGAAGATGCGGCCGAGCCGCCCCGTGATCTCCAGCAGCTTGCCGCCATGGGAGCCGAGTTGCAGGATGTCCTGGAACAGCTTGTCTGACACCTGCTTGGCCGCACTCGCCTGGATCGCAACGTCGACCCTGAGTTGCCCCGAGACCTCATTGCCGCTCTGACGCTTGTAGGCAATCGAAAGCGTGGCATGACACAGCGCCTGGAAAAAGCGCAGGTTAGGGTCGGCCATCATGCAGAACCGGTCAAACCCAGCGTAGTTGATGTTCGGCCGGCGCGGAAGACCCGCGTAGAGGTGGAAGAGGCAGCCATGAAGGTTGTTGTCAATCCAGCCGCCGACCTTGAAGAAAGGGTCGCTGTCGCTGGGGTTGGCTACAGCTGCGTGGTATTGGGACAGCAGGTCCTTGTCGATCTGGCTGCGCCGGTTTAATAGAGCTCCCATAACGATACTTGCCTGGGGGTGTGCTGAGCTGATGAGATCGTCGGGGTTTACCTTCTTGTCTAGCCCCTGCAGCACCAGCCCCTTCTGGATCATCTCACGCAACCGGCGCCGTAGCGGCGGGTCCTCGATGACCTCACGCGAGATGCTGGCCGCGCTGGGGCTGGGCAGGATTTCACGGACGCAACGCAGCACCTGGTCGCGGTAGGGCTTGGACAGCCGGTGTGCAAGGTGGCGCTGATCGTGCAGTAGGGCGGGCTGGAACAACGGGCAATCAAACTGTCCCCCGCCCTGGGTCACTCGCAGCAGGAACAGCTCGGCGGCGAGCAACTCGAACTCGCCTTCCCTGGACAGCTCTTCTTCTAGGTCGATGGTGCGCAGGTCATGGCCTTCAACGACGCGCTCCTCGCTACTGGTCTTGAAGTCGACCACAGCCTGCTTCTTGTGCGCGATATGCACGACTAGACGAGGGCTGGGGTGCTTGATCGCGTCGCACACCACCTCGCGGTGCTCGCTCTGCAGGTTCTCGAACTCGTCGATGAAGGCGCGGAAGGCAAATTCAGCGAGCTGAGGGGAAGACGCAGCCACGTCCTGGGCGAATCGCGGCAGCACGGATGCGAAAGAGACGAAGGACGGAACCGGGCTGTGTTTGGGGTTGCTGACCCAGACCTCCAGCTCCACGAGCTTGAGGTCAAGCTCAGCCTCCAACGCGCTGATGTGCCGGTCCGTCAATCCGAGCTGCTTGGCGAGAGCCGGGCTGAGCAAGGGGTCGCCAACGGCGATCGGGCCATCGGCAAACCGCGCCGATCCGATCGAAGCCAGCGATTGGCAGGCGTCTTTCAGCAGGTTGAGCGCCACATAGTGGGAGAACGCCAGCTTGGCCTGGTGCAGTCCCAACCATTCAGGAATCATGAGGCCACAGAAACCAGTGTCGGGGCGCAGGTAGAGCCCAACGGTCTTAAGCTCAGATTCGGGAATGTCATCGCGATTCGTGTCGAACGAGGAGCCGTGGCTGAAGTAGCGGATGAACATCGTCTTGCCGCAGCCGCGACCACCCAGGATGCGCACCGAGCCTTGGCCAGCAAAAATGTTAATTCGCTGGAAAAACGGTGGAACGATGAACTGTGAGAACAACGAGGCGGGCGATAGGTAGTCCGCCCGGTTATTCAGGAAAGGATCGGCGATCGCAGTCATCTTGGATTCAGCGGGTCAGAAGGTTGTGCCACGTGGGCGAGGACACGTGCATGATCGGCAAAGTGTTGTTCGGCGTCGCATGGTGGAAACCCACCAGCAACTCCAGGGCAAAGGCGGCGGGCGAGCGGATGCCGCCCCGCTGGCAGAGGCTTTCCATGTGGGCGCGCACGTCAGTCACAGTGTTGGCCTTGTCGATGGCCCACATCAGCGGCTGCTTGGGGTCGCTCCTGAAGAAGCGGTGCGACTCACCGAACACCTCGACCGGGCAGACCTGCATCCAGGGGCATTCCTTCGCCAAGTGCTCCAACCCCGACTCGAAGGCAGCCAGCGGGCAGTAGATCAGGTGGTGCTTCTGCGAAATCCCCTTTAGCTGGTGGACGGTCGAGTAGGTCTCCATCTGGGTGCCTGTGCCAAGCATATCGTCGATGAAGACCAGGCATTTCACGTTGACAGGCTGCTTGGCAATAGCGCTGGACAAGCAGGTCAGCGATGTGCTGACGCCGCCAAGGCGGTGCAGCTCGCGCATCAGCACGGCGCCACTCTTGCCGGGCTTCTCGCCCTTGGGGTCGTCGATCTCGACGAAGCGCACGGCGTGGCCTTTGCCGCCGCGTTCCAGCGAAGCGATGAACTCGTCGACGCTGGAGATTGACACACCTAGGCGGCGCAGCTCACAAGGCAGGATGCACTGCAGAATATGGTCGATTGCGCTGCCGACCATCTGCTCGGAGCGGAAGGTCAGGTTTTCCAAAAGCCGCGCTCCCAGGTATTGGTCTTCCTCGGTCAGCAGGTTGGAGAGCCACATGTCGAACTGGGTCTCCCTGATGCCGGTGACGATGTTCTTGGACAGCAATAGCCGAAAGCGCCGCTCGACTTCTTCGAACAGGCCGACGTGCGCCTCAGGCACATGAAACGTCATCCATCCTCCCCCATAGCGGCCCATCTCTGGACCGCAGTTGCATCATGCCCCGGTCAGGCTGCGAATGCAGCTCGGCGCGAAGTATCCAAATTTTCTGACTAGTCTACGACGCATCTTCCCACGCATACTCGATCCATCATGACGCAACGGAGTGAGGGATTTACACAATCCAGGCTGGTGCCCACGGCGGAAAATCCGGGCCAGCCTTGGCCTTCGCGGCCGTCACTGATGCCCAGTGTTCATAGAACCGCTTGGGCGATTTAACCACCTGCACAGAGCGGTGGTTAAACCAGTCCTGCCCAGTCATTCAGCAACGGGCGGCAATTGCCCTCGTGACCTCATAAGGCCCATCTCGACCGATAAGACTTTCGACCTCCTCCGAAGAGAGTGCGACTACACAATATGGCTCCGTTCCGTTAGGCTCGCTGACGCCCCAGTCGAAGTCACGGAGAAAGCTATGTGCGATGTCCAGCACGGCCAGAGGCTCCCGGCAGTGCACGAAGATCGCGAGGAATTCCTTGCTCACCTTGGTTCGCGGGTCTTCCACATTGATGAGAACAAGCGTTGGGGTTGCAAAACGAATCGCAGCTTCATGCTCCAGCAAAGCAACCCAACCCCATCCGCCGCCGTTGTCTCCTGATGCCTTTTCTGGAAGCCAGAGTCGGCGCATACGCCGACCGTCGCCAAACAGCAGTGGCCGAATATCTGGACGCAATTCCCGGAGAGTAGCGTCCATGCACCACAGCAAATCAGGTACAGCTCCATCATCGGCGCTTTGCTGCCTGGCGGAAACCACATCCACTCCCGCAATAGCCGCCCCAACATCGCCACCGGCCGAGAGAGCTGATGGTTTCCCTGTAGCTGCGGCGCAGCTGTAGCCTGCGACCTCAACATCTCCCGCACGGACCAATGGTTTCCCCGTCAAATCTGGAAAGGGCTCCACTTCATCTACACCGGCAAGCAGCGTGAACTGTTGTCTTCCGAAGACGGGCCGTTTTGACAAAGAAACAGTCGTAGGCACCTGAGGCTGCCTCTTGGGAATCATGCGCTGTACTCTTGGCTTCGGAGGAGCGGCATCCTCACCTTCTGAACGTCCGACGCTGTAGAAAAGCTTGCGAAATGGCAGCGGATGCGCACATGAGAGCAGCTTGAACACCAAGAAGGTTCTATGCCCACCTTCCTCAATCCAGAGGCCTTTTGCGCTGAGGCTTGTCTTCCCTCGAATCGGAAACCCCATCTTCGGATACCAGGGCCGACCGTCCACACTAGCACTGACACCGGACTGAATCAGCATGTTTAGGGCCGCCTCGGCAACACCGTCAAATGCAATCCGAGCAATCGCTGGCGCCGCTGTGTAGTGCATGCGCGCAGGAATGATGATGTTTGCAACTCCTGCGCTATTGATCCGGCTACCCAGTACCAGTTCTCTCTTTGCGAGGGCGCCCGAAAAAATGGCCTTCAGCAAGCTCCCCGCTGCACCAAAGTAGAACCGCGTGAGTTCCATGGATGGCACTACGATCGATGTCGATGCGTCCACCCGCACTCGAACAACGAACGATGTGGTGTGCTCCCGATGCCCATCAAAGCTCCCAAATGGCAGGAGGTAAGGGGCGTCACCTACTCCCTGAGTCGCCTGCGCTCCGCAAGGAAGAATTTCCGCCGTGAAAGAGTCGATAGCGAGATCGGAAAACTTAGCACTGTGTGCAACTTGAGATGCTGTCTTGATCCCCCCTTCCCATAGGTCACCGACACACAGGAGGCGCAAGTACCCAACAGGAATCTCCACAGTCTCCACCGCATCCAACACTGAGGCACCGCTCCATCTCCGCACTCCATTCCAACGCGAGGTCACTACCCGAACAAACTTGTGCCTGTGGCCAACGACATCTCCAATCCAATCGATCCTCACAAGGGAACCGTCACGCCGGTCCAGTTGGTCAAGGCGGTGAATGTCATTTTTCATACTCTTCAGGGATAGCGGGTCAATGGTGACGATAGTCACTCTGGGAGGTTCAGACAGCAGAGAAGACCGGAACACGACGGAAGGCGGACATGCTGGAGATAGCTGACGTCAGATACGCGCGCCTCACAGCGCTTTGAAAACGCATGCCAATTCCGGTGTCTCCAATTGATGTTCCGGTATAACTCGACAAGAAAAGAAAGGGAGATGAATCAGCGCCTGGAATCCTGGGCCGAACCGTCTCTATATGCCACCACAAGTGATGGCGCAGTTCTTCGGGCGAGTTGGGCACCGGCCTAAACCCGGGATGTCTACATCTTCGTGGGCGAGGTAGCAGTTTCCGAGCTTGCGCAATCTGCATGCTTGCAAGATCTGCGGCAGACACACCCAGCACTCTCATCATTGCAAAAGAGAGCTTGTCCTGTAAAAGTGCCATGCGCTTGCGCTCGTCGAACGCCCCGCCAATCGCGTGGTCCAACGAAACCATCAATAATTCATAGGCGCTGTCCGAAACCTGTTGATGGAAATATGCAGGTAGCTGACCGTGTGGACAATTCGCACCGAATACATGCTTTGCCAGCTTTGCAGAGACCCGTCCATATCGGCGATCTAACTCCGCAGACATGGCCTTGAGTTCCTCAGCCGAGTGATACGGCTGCTGAGCAGGCTTCAAAGATTCAAAAGTGGTCTCTAGCCAGAACGGCCTGGGGACATGTGTGCCTGCGACATCACTGAATCTCATGCCATGGAACCGAGCATAGGCGACCGCTTTCGTCACCTCGTCAGGGCCCAGCATGATTGCCATCTCCGTCATCGCGTTTCGACGGACTGACAAAGCAGAACGATCAAAATCTCCAGGAGTACCAGCAGCTCTTGAGAGAATTGCAGCCACCACAGATCGGAGTCCATCGAAGAACAAAATGGAATGCAAGCAGGAATGCGGGCCCCACGAAAGAAATCCTGTCTCAGCTGCATGCTGAAGGCGAGCCGTCCAGGCGACAAGATTTGGATTGGCTCGTTGTGGAACTGCCTTTCGCAGATCTCGGCCGCAACATGCACAAAGGACAAAAATACTCTTGCGTGGCGCGTACCCGTCCCGCCCAAAATCAACGCGATGCGGGGCTATTGGAGAAAGGCATGCGTCACAGCAGTCTAGCAGCTCGACTTGGTGCTCTGGACATACCGTTACGAAGGACAGCCGCCATTGCTTCCGATAGTGGGGTGCGCCATCCTTCGCCAAACAAAGGGGGCAGTACATCAATCCAGGGGATCGCCGTTTTCTGTGGAAGATGCTCAAGGGGACAATCCAGCGTGAACTGCCATTCGGATTAACTCGCTCGCTGATGTCGCCCTCATAGGCAGTCAGCGTCGCATCATGGATTTGTGTTTTGGTCACCGCCGCTACCCTCATCAGACTGAAGCACAGCTCTCTGGAAGGAGACCGATCCACGTCACGATTCCACATAGCCTTGCCCCGCCCAAGCAGCATGCTGCAAAGCTGCTCGGACTTATAGCCATGAGCATGCGCCAACCTGACCAGCCAGCTACTGAGCAATTCGCCAGGTAGCGGCTTGAAATGGTTTGGCCACAACTCAGACTGGTCAGATTCGCTCACTTTGCGCCTTTTGGGCAGACCTCTTGGCCTGGATGGCATCGAAGATCTCCAAGGACATCGCTTCTTGCCCCGCCATCAGTGCATTGATCGCTGCCTCCTTTACTGCACGAGCAATGCCACCAATGGTCCCACCGGACAGCCCATAAATTGCATTGGCAACCTGACTCTGAGTGAGCTGAGAGGCTTCCTTTAACGGCAAAGTCGCTTCGAATCTCATCAAGAGGCGCTTGTACTCCTGATCCACGGGATTCCATAGCGGCAAGGCACGTTCTTCGAATCGCGTCATGAGTTCGGGTTCAGTGGCAAATGCATCTCTCGCCGCGGCAGTACCTGCAGCCACCACAGAGACCCTTGCATCGTTACTGATGAACTTGAAGGTGTTGAGCATCACGCGCTGCCTGTGGACTGGTCCCGCAAGGATCGAATGCAACTCGTCGATGATCATGACGCGAGTGCCACTCGCCCTTAACTGGTCAATGAACAGTCCCAACTTCTCGCCATCAGTTGCGCTCCGTCGAGGCAAGATGTTGAACACTCGCAGCGCCCGGTCAAGAAAGAGTTTGTCATCTGGAGAAGGGGGAGCCTGAATGAAGATGACGGGAGCATGAGTCGTGTCGCCCGACGGTCGCTCATTGACCGGGTGCCTGCGCTTGAACTCCTTCAGTATGTCGGTCTTCCCATTGTTTGATCGACCAACGATCAGCAAATTTGGCGGACGATTCGTTTCTGGGTGCTGCCGCAAGTCCTCCATGGCTTGGAGGATGGCCTCCGCGTTTCCATATGGGACGAAAGCCGGCTTCTTGATGTGCGCAATTCGTGTCTCAACATCAGCAACTAACAGCTCGCGCGCACGAGGTGCAAGTAAACGGTCAGCGGCCA
The DNA here is from genome assembly GCF_027492855.1 of Acidovorax sp. GTDB lineage: Bacteria > Pseudomonadota > Gammaproteobacteria > Burkholderiales > Burkholderiaceae_C > Acidovorax. Next base: position 25,851 of record NZ_JAPUDY010000046.1, on the reverse strand, counting down.
CTATGCCTCCCGAATACCGTCAAGCAGATCAACGGAATCCGGCAACGACTCCTCTTGAGGAACTGGCTGAGGAGGGGAGGGCGGCACAGGTTTCTTCTCGGTAGTTTTACCTGCCTTCTCCCATTCCCTTTGGCGCTGTTGGTGTCTGCGTGCAGATTTCGTTTTCTGGGACTCTTCTTTGACCAATTCACGCATGTAGTCGATAGCTTCAAAAATAAGCGCTTCATTGGTCGGTGGGCGCCCATCCTTTCGCAGGTCTCTCTTTGCAAGCTTCACTTCCCACAAAGAGATGGGAAGCCGTGATGTAACTCGAAAAGGCAGTTCAATGTACTCACGCGTCCTATCGTCATAGAGCCAGATCTTGCTGAGATTTCTCGGGTCGTAGCGACATATGAACTTGCGCGCCTTGCCATCAGATCCCTTTTCCCGGATGAAGCGCTGGATACGGTGTGAGTACCAGTCGATGCTCCAGTATCGGACCCCATACTGCTGAACCGTGGCCTCAAAGCACGGTAGGAAATCAAGTCTCAGTCGCTCTCTTTGCTCCACAGACATGGGCGGCGGAACACCCAGTGGAGGCACTCCGTCAGTTCCCTCCAAATGCGCCTTACGCCACGCGTAGGCGGGCGACTCACCCTGGTTACCTTTGTGCTCGGTCTCATGGTAGACGCCGAGTAGATAGATCGTGAACCATCGCTCCAGCGCAGCAAGGGTCATCACGGCATTGCCATCGGAGTCATAGTCCACCTTATCCTGCACATTTGAAAACGTGGTACCTGGAAGCTCTTCGTGGACCTTCTTCATAAATGTGCGGAAAGCCCGCTCAACACCCCCTCCATACTGAGGCTGCCCCTTGGGACGACGCTCCGCGATAAACCCATACTCCTGACTGGCAAGTCTTAGCATCTCGCCCTTGAACTCCTTGGCATTGTCCGTGTGGATCGTTCGCATCATTCCCCGGCATGGCCAAGAATACTTTTCTGGAATCTTCCTTTCGAGCAGCCAATCATCCTTCGGAAGAATCGACATCGCGATGCATGTTCCTGTTGCGAAGGTACCCGGCGCATCGATTGAGATAACAAACCCAGGAACCATCTTGGTATTCACGTCGATGGCGATCGTCAAATAAGCCCTTCCGATTGGCTTTCGATGAATATCATCAACAATGATGACATCCATGGGCGTGTGATCAATCTGCACGACAGCCATGGGAAAGTCTGCGTTTGGGAAACTTCCTCGAGAAGGCTCGTATTTTTCCAAAGACTTCTTTTTTGAGAATCGCTTTGTCTCGACCAAGGCCGGATCCAACCGCTGGACTGCGGCCCGCACAGTAGACGCATTGGGTGGAGGTAGCCCCGCCTTCGTACAGGCCCTTCGAACCTCCAGTGCGACACTGGCAATAGATTTTCTATTTTCAGTGAGATAGTGCGTCTCAACACACTCATTCAGAACCACCCGCACGCCCTCTGCCAATCGAGATACACCTGCGTCAGCTCTCTTTTTTCTCAGCAGCGCAGATACACGTCTAGTTTCTTCGTAGACAGCGATCCAGCGATAGACCGTAGAGGAATGCTTTCCCAAAATCGCTGCTGATTTTTTGACTTCAGCGAGAGTCCTTTGTGTCTTAGGCAGCTCTACCAAGTGCTTGATGTGCCGATAGATTTCAAACGCGGTATTCCACGCCTCAGGCTCTACTTTTTCAAGATCCACCGGACGTATCTGACTACGCTCACTCGTCAACGCTTCCAACTGCGATATGCGTTTCACAGACAGGACGCCAGCATTGTTTGCGACTACTACTCTGTCTAGGTCAACATAGTCTTCCACCTCGAACACTTCATCGGAAAAAACCACCTTGGTGCCCGGGAGAATGTATTGGTCACGCATTTTTATCGGACACCGAACGGATGTGAAACAACGTATTTATCCCTATCGGCGTGTCTATGTCGAACTCAGTCTTCCGATCGGCCGCTAGTACCCAAAAAGTCCAGATCGCCTGATCTCTTTTCAGATCGACTGAGGCTGAGCATGCGGCATCGACGCACGCTTGCATGGTCATCCCACCTGAGAGCTGCAGAATCTGAAGCAGCGCAATAGCCAGATCTTTGTCATACGGCGCCCCTCGATATCGCCAAAGAAACTGAATGTTGCTGAGTTTTATCGAGCGAATAGATCGTTCATCAAGAATCACAAATCGCCAGTTTCTCTCGCGGCAGTAGGCCTGTGCAGCCCGGAATTTGCGCTTGAGCTCTTTCCAGTTCTTGGCCAATTCTGAGCGGTATTTCACTTCGCAAAGAAGTGGCGTTCGACCATTTCGAAGGGCTGAATCAAATTCAACCAGAACATCGGGGGTGTAACTTCGGGGCCTCTTGCGAGGAAATTCGTAGGGGATCTTTACCGGCTGAGTAACGAACCATGCGACATCTTCGTCCCATGCCAGTTGCATCAGCAAATCTCGCTCCAGCGCGGATTCGAATCCTTGGCCATCAACATTGCCCGTGATGCTACGAGTCGAGATCGGGATGCGCCGTACAGGGTTTGGAGGAGATAGCATGCCACCTAGATGTGATGTCAGATCACCAGAGTTTTTCAAATAGTTCATGCTTTCGCAAGTCCCTCTCATGTCAAATTTCGTGCAGTAACGCGTAGGTTGCTGTGCAACTCAAATTGAGCCAATTTCAAATCAACTACGTGCCACAAGTTCAAATTTCTTATGAACATCAGCCTAAGAAGAAATGACATGCCAGCCGTCCTTAACTGGCGAACCTCGAGTCTAAAAAAAGCCGCTAACGGAACTCCCATCGCCGCGAAAACTATTGCGTCCATCCTCACTCATCTTGCTTCGCATGAATCACTACCTGCGGGGCATGCACCAGTGCCGCCGCCATCTTGAGCCGTTGAGTATGTAAGCTCTTCAGTGCCGAGGTCGTTCGCACTGAGCCGGTGGCAACACGGTCACCAGAAACTGCGCTCCCGTCTCTACACGAACCATCCTCCAGATTGTCAATTGCACTTGCGGCTCTTCCTTCGCAGCCAGCGCAAGTCGTTCGTTCCGGATTTGAAACCAAATTGGCATTACGCGGCCCCTCCAGCTTGAGAGAATGACCCCGCGTTGCGGTAGGCCCCAGGCCCCATTGGAGGGGCAACATCCATGGAGAAGTCCACCCTGAACTCCGAGTTCTGCATCTTCCCTCCCTTTAGCTTGTACCCCCGCGGGTTGGAGACGATTCGAGTCCCCTGCACCTGGTAGTCCACGCTGTCATGGATGTGCCCATGGATCCAGTTGCTGGCACGTCCCATCAGCGCTTCCAGGTCACTCGCATAGCAGGGTGACAATGGGTGCGTCGCAAAGCCTTCCGGGATCGACTGCAGATGCGGCGCATGGTGCGTGACCACCACCGTGTTCTGTGGATCACCCTGAATTAGCTGCTCCTCCAACCATTGCCTACTCTCTTGATGCCGACGCGCTGCCATCGCCGGAAACAACCGGTGTTTGCGCTGCCAGTACAACTCCGGCTGCGGAGAAATCTTGATCCGCTTGTAGTCGTTCATGCGCTGGCGCGCCGTGCTCATCGCTTCCAGCTTGGTGTCGGCACCATGCAGCGCAAAGTCCGTCCAGAGCGCACAGCCCAGAAAGCGCACTCCCCCAATCACGACAGCATCGTTCTCCAGGTAGTGGATCTCGCGTTCCCGCGCCAACTCGCGCATGACATCACCATGCTTGTCCCAGTTCTGCCCATAGAACTCGTGGTTGCCGTCCACATAGATGATGACCTTGTCCGGGAAGGTTTCGCGCGCCCAAGGCAGGCCCTTGGTGCCTTCAGTGATGTCGCCGGCCAGCACCACCACATCGATAGCCTTGAGGAAGTCAGGGTCCAGCTGCAGCTTCAGGGGGTACAGATCCAGATGCAGGTCCGAGTACACAAGCAGTTTCATGGCGACTCCATCGGAGAGTTGTGCGGATTCATGGTCGACTCCGGCGGGGCCTCTTGCGCACCTTGGCAGACGGCGTAAAGCCGACCCGCTGAATCCGACTTGAGATCAACCGTCCGTTCAATAGCGGCCCTGGTTTGATGCTGACCATGAACCCCTTACCAGGTCCGATCCGCGAGAAATACACGCGGCTTCCTACCTTCCAACCCATCTCCGGTGGCAAGGGAAAGCGGTAGCGGCTATCGATGCAGGCCCGTCCAGAGGGCTCGGATCGTCTTTTGACGGTTTGTGGGTTCAGAGGCATACCAGTCCTTGTGTCACATCCCAGCCCACGTTCACGAAGTGGGTGGTCTCGGTGGGCTCAAGCACCTCGCGATGCAGATGCCCGTGGTAGTTCAGCAGTCGGCCCGCGCTATGGTCGACAGTCGCTGGGTAGTGGCTCACAAAGACGCTCTGCCCCAGCGCGTCCTCCCAGGCCAGGAAGGGCAGCACGGCATCAAACAGCGGGCGCTGTCCGTCCAGGGTTCGCTCTGACAGGTACCGGCATTCCCCACTGCGCGTGAGATCGTGGTTGCCCAGCACCAGGACCTTGCGGCCCGGAATGCGCCGGATCCATTCCATGGTCAGCTGGTGCTCTCCCATGGCCACGTCGCCCACGATCACCAGCCACTCGCCATCCCTGATCTTCTGGGTCTGGGAGACCAGGTGCTCGTTCATCTGCGTGACATTCGCGAAAGGCCGGTTGCAGTACCGGATCACATTGGCGTGGCACAGATGGAGGTCGGCCGCCATCCACACCCGCTCGTCACGGGCCAGGGCCTGCTGGATGCGTGTGCTCGCTGTGCCGATGGTGTCGGGCTGCGCCAACGCCAGCATGGCCGCGTGCACATCGGGCCGACCCCTCTCCGTGGCGAGCGTGCGCTGGAAGAGGTCCAGAGCGTTGTCAAAGTCCATACTGCCCTCGCCAACTGCTGGGAACAGGATGCGGGGACAACGGCGGGGATCTGAAAGGCATGGCGGGCTCCTGATTGCGGAGCCCGGTGGGGGTGGCCTGAAGGTGGGGTGCCAGGCTCCGCGGTGATGAACTGCGGGCTGGTGGAGTCGGAGAACTAGGTCTTCAACCGGGTACCAGGCACCGCTCGACGGTCGTGCGTACGACTATCGAGACCGTGGATATGGAGGTGAAGCGGCGGGACATGCAGCTCATCATCCAGGAGCGCGAAAGCCTTGTCAACACTGGGTTTGCGGCCAATAGAGAAGGTAATCGGTGATTTGATTTGCAGCGATGTCATGGTGCAAACTCAATCCCGCTGAGCGGCTTTCCACGCCGCCCATACGTTCCTGTGTTCCGATGCCAAAGGCCTGCGATTTCTTGTTGAGCGCCAGGTGGCTTCAGTGTCATAGTGGGCACACCTCCATGCCAACTCCCATAGAGAAACGCGCATGAAACGCGCCTTCCAGCTCCGCATACCGCCCATCGCATTGCGCCTGCGCGAGAAAGGCTGCTCAACATGAGCAGCAAACCCGTGTGGGTCTGGTTGCCTGGCGAGGCCGAGCCCACGCGGGCCGGGACATTCACGCTCGGGGGTACTGCTGCCAATCCCGTCGGAACCTTTGAATACGATGCCGGGTACACCGAGAGCAGCAACAGGATCTCCCTGGATCAACGTCAGCTTCTGCGCTTCAAGGGAGTGGCCAAGGCGACGGACTACCAAGGGCTGTTCGATGTTTTCCGGGATGCGAGGCCGGAGGGGTTTGGCATGGACTGGCTCCAAAGGTGCAGGGATGTGGACAGTCTCAGCGATCTGGATGCCCTGGAGTTCTGCGCCGGTGATGCCGTCGGTGCGGTACAGGTGTGTGGTGACATCGCGGCCAAGGCCGCGTTCCATCCGACGCCTTCACAAGACATGTTTGATGTGATGAAGGATCTGGACGTTGTTCAGACCCATGCGCCGATGGCAGCCAGTCTGCGGGATCTGCCATCCACCGGCTTGGGGGGTGAGCGACCCAAGTTCACGGTCATGCACAACGGCCAGTGGTGGATCGCCAAGTTTCCCGGGCCCAAGGACGATCCGACATCACCGTTGCGGGAATTCCTGTGCATGAAGTTGGCCAGCCTGGTGGGCATAGAGGCAGCGGAAGTCGAGTGGGTGCAGCAAAGCGGGCGTGCTGCGGTCGTGATCCGGCGGTTTGATCGGCAGGTGGATGAAAGTGGTCATTGCCTGAGGCATCACTTTGCCAGCGCCGCGACGGTCCTGGGGGCTGCGGCTGCCACCCGGGATGCACCAGGCCGCACCTACTTGGCGCTCGCCCTCCAGGCGGGACGCTGGGGCGTGCAGGGGCACTTTCCAGAGTTGTGGCGCCGGATGGCGTTCAACGTCCTGGTGGGCAATGGTGATGATCACCCGCGCAACCATGGCTTCTTGCGAACCGGTAAGGGTTGGCGGCTGTCGCCAGCCTATGACATTGCGCCCTATACGCCCCATGGCGGCAAGGTGCTGAATGTGAAGTCGTTGTCCATGGGGGTGTTGCGCAATGGCGAGGCGGGGGCGACGGCAGACAACCTGCTCGTAGCCGCCAAACAGTTCGGCCTGGACTACGGGATCGCCAATGACTTTCTCGACCATGCGTACCAGATGATTCACGACAGCTGGGATCGCCTGGCTCAGGAGGCTGGTGTTGAGGCGATCGCGCCGCCGGCGTTCGTTCTGCCTCCGCGTGCCCAGCGGATATCGGTGGGGGTGTGGAAGACGGCGCGGTGATGGAGCGAGGCGGGATTCGGTGCTTCAACGCCCGCGCCTATTGGCCGGCCAGGCATCCCGGAAGATTGCTTTGATGCGGAGGCATGCTGGACAGTTGGGAGTCAACTGCAAGCTGTACTCGGGCGTCTGAACTTGACACCTGAACGTTCGCAGGTTTCTCGACCGGCCAATCGCGGAGCAGAGACTTAAGCGGCCGCTCTGGCCCCCAGACCAGTCGCTCGATTGGAACCTGCGAATTGATCAAGTTGCTAACAAAGTTGCAGGGTTGGGGTCACTCGAACTATTGCCAGAATGCAACTGCGCCGCTTTGAATGTATCCCACAGCGTGTCCGCAGTAGCTTTACTTTGCACCATTACACCGATTTGTCGCTTGTCCTGTGTCGTGGAGAGGAAGTTGTAACTTGATACGATGACCAGATCGTCATAAATCAAAGTACGGGCATGTATGCCTTCACCGAGGCTCATAGAGCCGCCAACGCCACCGACCAAATCTTCGAGCCGCTTTTGATCTTCCGAAGTCCAGCTATCTCCTTTGGGTTTTCTGCCGGATACGAGAGCAAACCGAAGTCCATCGTTCCGCTCTCTGCGGGCCAGCCACTCCAATTTTCCGCCGCCGGCATTAGGGTCTCCCGTGGCAGTACGGTTGATCTTGTAGCTTGTCACCAGCAGTCGTTGATCAGCGTTCATTAGCCCCTCGCGGAGCATTTGGGCGTGCTCCTCATCAAAGATCACGCGCGCCCTACTTACCGGTGCGTCTTGCTCAAAGCTGAGTGGCTGTTGCTGCGCCAGATGCAGACCAATCTGACGCCAGCGTAGTGGAATACCGCTTGATTGCTGCCCGCTGTCGTCAAGCCACCCTGCCAATGTTGAGCAGATGCTCCCCACCAGGCGTGGATCGCAGATGCGGACGCTGACCTCTGAGCCACGGCGCTCGGCAACAGCGCCGCCCAGTCCGTAGAGCCAGTTGTAGCTGCCAACGATAGCTTGGTATGAACCATCTTGCGTGTCCCAAACCAAAACCTTGCCATCCGAATTGAGAGGTTCTGCATTGACGGCCAGGTTATCGCCCGAACCGCTGGAAGACTTGCGTGTAGCCTGCGACCAACTCTTGGTCGTTTTTGCGTGAGGCTCGCCGCCCTCATCAAGGGAAGGTAAACCCCAAAGCACATCCACACGCACACCGCGACGCATCGCCGCCGTGATGTCGGCTTGGAGCGTATTCAGCATCTTTTCCGAAACATGAGCAGACACGATCAGCAGATGACTGTGGGCTTGCTTGATAGCATCATGTAGCGCGGATTCATGGCTTGATGCTGTAAGTAGCAGGTCACTTTCGCGCAGATTGATTTCGCACCATGCAAAGTCCTCAATCAGTTCATCGTGCTTAGACACGCCCACATATCTAACCCCCCGTTTTTTAGCTTCCGCAATGAGTAGCGGCTGCAGATGCCCCCATTGCCTCGGCAGCCCGGAGATGCTCCCCTCGTCCACAGTCACCTTGAAACTGATGCCATCACGCACCGGGATGAGGGATTCCACCGAGTGCAAATGCATGCCCTGATAGTCTTTGTTTGCCTTGAGTTCCTGGAGAAGCAGTCGCTCCATCTCTCCAAACGAGATATTTCCCTGCGCCGTTCCCGGTGGCATCTCACCTTTTTCACGCGAGTACCAAACAATGCGTCTCGGGCCGATCCGGCCTGTCAAATCCTCGCGGAGAAAAATCAACTCCTCGGCATCGCCCAGTCGCTCGCCGAAGGTTGTCAGGCGTTGTTCCAAGCTCCGGGTCCCAAACTCGGTCAGACGAAATCCGCTTCCGCCAATGTCCAGCGCAAGCAAGGCCATATCCATCAAATCGATCAAACACTCGACCAGCAATCGTTCTGGAAGTTGGAAAATAGGCGCAAGATCACTGACCGAGTTTGCTCCAGTGGCGATTGCCTGCATGACCAAACGGTCCAGCTCCGTGATGGGACGACGGCTCCCGGCTCGAAACTTGACACGAATCTCGGTCAGAGGTACGCGTAATTCTGTACTCATTGCAATACCTCTTGCGCGGTGATTCTCGAAGCCCGACCGTCTTTGAACATGGCATTGAGTTCCTCAAGTGTTTTCTTGAAAGGCCCGTACTCGGGATCGTTATAGTTCCCGTCAGCATCCATGGCAGACGAAACATGGGCCACACAGGCTGAGAGAAAATCCCAGCAGCCAACGATGATCAGCAGGCGTTTGGGCCTGGATAGCATCACATTCAGGCGATCAGGTCGGGCAATAAACTCGATGTCGCTCGCTGACACCGTTTCTTGTGCTTGCGTGGGTTTATTGCGCACAAGGCTCACAATGATGATGTCCGCCTCGTCGCCTTGAAAGGAATCCACCGAATACGCTTTGGCTTTGCTCTTACCGATCTCGCGGTTCTGTGCGCTGCCGAATTGGCAGCCGGGAGGGGGTGTGATGGCTGCATCTCGATTGATGGCAATCTTCTGCATGTTGTAGGGAGTAAGGATGGCCACTGTGTTTGGCCGCCCAGTTGTCCGAGCATCCGCAATCGCCATCTTCTGCAGAAGGTGCTGGATGACTTCCCGCTCACGACGGTTGGCATAGCCGGTTTTCTTGATCTCCCTGTATTCCAGAGTCCAAGGAATGTCCACCCAGACCAAGGATTTGCCAGCAAGCCAGACTGGGTCAACAAAGGGATTGCGATGGCCTTCGTCTGGGCCACCTTCCGCGTCAGCGGTTGCATTACTCACCTCACCCTTGTAAAAAACTGCAGAGTTGAGGTCGCCAACCACAGGCGGCATCCGATATTGTTTTGTCAGCAAGCCTGCCGAAGCGCCAATAGACTGGTTTTGAGTAATGCCCCCGAGCTTCCTACGCCCTTCAAAGATACTTTCAAAGCTGGCGAGCCAGCGTTGTGCGTAATTCGGAAATGACTTGGCCCAGTTCGCGTCGGCATCAAGTTTTTCCTTGAGCCACTCGATGTCAATGAGCCGAGCATTGCCCGGTTTTTGACCGAGTTCATCAAGGATGCCGATCACGCCTCCTGTTCCACCCTCTCCTCTGAGTTGATTGAAACAAGCCGCGAACTCGTCATAGAGAAAGGGGCGCAACTGTTTGTGGTCGCCAAGTAGCAGCCACCGGTGCCCGGCCTGAAGCGGCAGCGCCAGGTCAAATCCATGGGTTTTGCCGGCCTCTTCGACGATAGACCAGTCGAACGAGTGTGCCCCCTTAGCCAATTCTTCAAGGTCGCCGGAACTGGTGGTGCAGTAGGTAATGCTTGCGCCGCGCCGCACCAAATCAACGAGCGCATTTGACAGCACTTGAGCAGGTTCACTCTGGCCATCACTGCTCCATGTCTGGAGAAGGGTGCGCCAATCACGCTGTACTTTCGCGTAAGCAGTCGTGCCTTGCAGGGTGTTCTTGCTCATTGCATCAAGTGCAGTCTTCATCAATTCCTGAGCTTGCTCCTTGGCATGGTCATTCCCGTCACGGCGATTCAACCGAACGACTAGCGGAAGTTGCTCCTTTGAGGAACCTTCGTATGCTTGCCGCATGACTTTGTCGAGCAGCACATCCACAGCGGCATGATCCTTGGCTGTAACCAGGATTTGCGCCATTGGATCGTCTTCCAGTATTTGCCGCAAAAGATGGGCGACCAGTGTACTTTTGCCTGTGCCGGGCGGGCCTTGCAACGCATATTTCGGGCGCATCCTGAGGATGTCCTTGATGGACGCGAGTTTATTTTCATCGACGGCTCCACCTTCCTCGATCTGAGGCCAAGGAAATTCACTTTCGCTGGCATCGATACTGGTAAAACCCGGCGTTGCGAGTGTTCGCAACAAAAAGGCATGCGAAGACAAGCGGTCAATGGATTTTTTGCGCCGCTCGATCAGTCGAATCTGACCGTAATGGCCGAGTGTGCGCAAATGCCCCTCATGTGGTGGCAGAGCAATACCCTGCGCGTTTTGCCGAAACAGCGTGAGGGTTCCCTTCTCTTGGTCACTGTCTTTGACCGTCCATTGCTCCCTATCCACATCAAATGGCGCACTGATTACGCTAGCACCGGCCCGTTTGAGAAACAAGGAGTCCGAATCGGTCAGCAAGACCTTGTCGCAGTCCTGCTGACCAGATTCCAATACTTGCTGGATGAAATCAACCATCTTCTTGTCGGCCTTGAAAAATTGCCGCGAGGGGCGGTTTTCATCAACAGGGACAATGGTGATTTCCGTGATACTCAGATCCTCTGCCGAATGGACAATCTTGTATTTGAACAACTCGGCATCGCGGAGCAAAATTTCAAATTGGTTGGATACATGGAGAAACTGCTGCAGGTTCTCAGAATCCGGCCCCAATCCTTGGGTATTTTCTTGTTTGGGGGCGAAGCTATCCCATGAAATGAATCCTGAGCCGGGGGCAATTTTTTTGTGGACTTCATGGCGCATGAACTCGACCTCGATGTGGACATCGTCAAAGCCATTGGCTGGCACCGGCTCTGGCAAGCGCGATGTGTTGCTGAGGTTGGCCTTCGCCGCTTTCCAAGATTGCTCCCTGCTACTCCAGTCCATCCACTTAGTGGCTCGAATGAAAAGACTGCCGCCTTTTAATTCAAACCACGCACCATCACGGCTCCAACCCAATGTTGCGTTACGCAGTTGGCCAACGATAAAGTCCTTCAGACGGACACTATGCACGGGCAAATCAAGATCAAACCCTTCGAAAGGGTCATCCGGATTGACCACAAACCCCGCCCTTCTTGCCGAATCAGTGGTTTCTGGATTCTGGAGATCGAGATGCAACAAAACTCGGCGGTCATCCCCTTTGCTTGACTGGCCAAAATCGAGAGATTCGATGATTTTCTCGATCCCCTCCAGAACGTCCGTGGCGCTTTGCAGGCGATCCAGACGATTGGGAGCGGTAATGGCCTTGATGAAATTTTTCTCCAGCGGCTCAAGGTTGCAGGGATTTTCTCTGGAAATGGCCGAGATTAAGCCTTCTGCGAGGGTAGTATTTTGACTGCTGAGATGCTCAACTTTATGGAAACACCTGGCGACTGTAGTTCCAAAGCCATACCAGTCGGAAGCAAATGAATAGCCCACTTGCTGAAGTTCTGGGGGCGTGGCCCACAAACTACGATCATGGATATTGGCTACATGCCCGATGCGGGCACTCCAATCAAAACCGCTCAAGCGCAGTGACTCTGATCCTCCACCTTGGTGGCCCCATATTGCCTCTGGGGTGACATTGCGATGTATCAAATTCTGGTCATGGAGCGATTTCAGCCCCTTGGCCAGTTGCATCAGGGCGCGCCACAACTCCCTTCGGGAGTGACGTTCTTTCAGGCTCTTGAAGGAAAGCCAATCGGTCGCCTCGCGGTTCTTCAGTATTTGGGCAAAGGTGATGTGTTTCCATCCTTCATAGACTAGGATCATCACGCGCGTGTCGGCATCAATGCCAGCGTCTTTCATGACCACAAGTTGCCTGTCGGCCCCTGCGCTGCTGCTGAGGCGATACATCACCCGCAGGTCGTTGTCCCACAAGCGGCGAATTTCGGGCGGTGGCTTTGTACCAGTGTAGGGGGTGATTTTCAGCGTGTAGGTGTTGCCATCATTGTCGACTGCTTCCCAAAGCGCGGACGGCTGAATTTGGGGCATGTCGACCACACACTCTGTCAGCGTGTATCGGCCATTTAGTACGGTATCGTTTTCGTTCATCTGCAACCCCTTCTTAATGCATCACTCCGGCAAGAACTGCGCTTGCCGGAGTGACTCCATTCCTCAGTGCATGTTCTTAGAAATCACGATGTTCAGCATAGCAGCGGTGAACATTAGCCACGACATGGGCGCGCGCTCTCAGCCTCTCAGTCAAACAGACTGCGCACAAGCGCGATGCCGCCAGCCAGCAATGCCACCGGTGCTATCACAGGAGCTGCCACAGTTGCCGCCGCCGTGAGACCAACGGCCTCCAAGCCAATGGCAGCGCCGGATGCCACAAGATAACCGAGGCCAGCACCAGAGCCAGTAGCGATGGCCGAGCGTCCGGCAGAGACCTCGCTGGTGCCGGTGATGGTACGGGAGAGTTTTTCGCCGGCCAGTCCGGCGGGAAGTGCTTTGTCGATCATGGTCGATCCTTTCTTCTTGGTTGCCGACGCGGGAATGCGTTCGGTGAGTCGAACTTTAGGTGTCCGGGCATCGTCGTTAGCGGAGAACTACCGGAGCACCGTCAAGGCAGCGAGGTTCCGGAGAGTCTTTTCAGCCCTTCAACCAAGCTTGTGACGTTACCTTTGGTACTCCACAGCCGACGCAGTCCAACACTCCTTACTCCACCACCGAGCTGTTCCCGCAACGATCTTTCCCAGTCCCCCGCAGGTTCATCACCTCTTTCGAGTTCCCGCAGCACGGCCACGGTGTTCCCATTGATGTTTCGCTCGTAGGCATTTCCCTCCAGTCTTCCCCAAGGCGTTCCAAGTTCAAGGCGCGCAAGCCCGAACACACCGCCCGTGGTGCTGCTGCCCTGGATCTGGTAACGGAAAAGTTCTGCAGAAAAAAGCAGGGCGTCAGGCGCAACGCTTATCGACACATAGCGATCCTCCCGAATTTCCACTAGGCCGGGCAAGATGGGCTGGATTCTTTCGTACAGGCTGCGAGCGAGGAACACAACGCCTGGCGCATCAATCCAGCCATTGCCCAGCAAGCGAACTCCGGCGTCGTCGTTTAGCCGCACCTGGAAGTCCCGCATGTGCCATCCCAATAGCATGAGTAGTTGCCATTCGGCTTCTCCCAGCCGGTTGATCGGGCACACAGATTTTTCCTTACCCGGCTTGCCAAGTTGAAACGCCGCGTCGGTCGTTCCCGGCAAGTCCAGCATCATGGACTCACCCGCGAGAGCCGGCTTGCTAGCCTTTGAATCGGACGCGGTGGAGAGGTTCTTTTCCAGGTCTTTGTCCCACGCTTGATGCAATGCATCCACGTATGCGGCTGCGCCGTCCGCGCGCTGCGGGGCCGCGATTTCGGCAGCGGTAAACCATGTCAGCCGTTCGTGCTCAGCTATTCTGGAAAGCAAATGTGTTTCGCCTGCTGAAGTGAGTTTGATTTGAAAGAGATGAAATTTGTAGGCGCTGTAAGCGTGCCGGTTGCCCGCGCCGTTGACTGCCTTGTAGGTCGGCAGTGGTTGCCCGAAGGGCTTGCTGGAGTAGTGCTTGTCCTTGAACATTCCCGTTTCTTCTTCCAGCTCCCGCTCCAAGGTAGTGGTGATGTGCTGAGCGACGACTGTGGAGTCCAGTTTGAAAGTCTCTTGAAGAATTTCCGTCTGTGACTGGATGGCGGGCGGCAGATCGCTCAGGTTGAAGCGGCCGCCCACCATGCCGTAGCCCTTTTCACCCGGTCTGCTTTTATCTTCCCGGCGATGCAGCAGGAACTTGTTACCCCAGCGAATGAGCGCCCATGCGACATGGACGACGCGGATAGGATGCGCTTCAGGGTTACGCCGGGCGCGTTCGGTTTCGATTCTGTGCAGAAGCACCCGCTGCTCCTCCTTGACGTCATCGGGGCGATGATCACCTTGCTCCCAATAGTCGGACGGCAGCAAAGTTTGACCGGGCGTTGCCAAAGTGGTGAGCAATGAACGGCCAAACAAAGAAGCAGGGAAAGAGACAAAAGTCCAATGCCCCTTTTGCAGCTCCACTGGATCTAGCAGCGCCAGCGCTTCGAATTGTCGGCGCAAGGTATAAGTCAATGCGGATGCCACATCATTCGGAATGCCTTGCTCAGTAATTTTCCTCACCAACTCGCACTCGGCAACAATCTCTCGTCGTCCGCCTTCTTCCGCATGCAGAGGCAGCACGGAAAGAGCCGCTTTCATTGCCGCATCGGCAACATCTGGGCTGTGAAAGCTTTGGCGCGGGAGGCGGTTTTCTTTTTGGAGCGACATTAGTTTCAAGATAGGGCGGGAGAGCTTCAGTCTATTTGAGCAAGTCTCTCAATGTAGCCCACGCGATTCGTCGGCTGCAGCACTATCCCCTGTAGGTTCCGAGCAACGGCCCCTGCTGCAAACCGGACGTCGTACCCTCTCAATTTCGGGGGCGAGCTAACTATTAAGACACTCAATCTCCTGAGAAATTTGAGGTCACCCATGTCTTGGCTGCCTGAATGTCTAGGTTGAGACTCGCGTAGGCTTTCTTGAGGAGTTCCGGAGGTAGTGCCCAGTCCCACTTCTCTCTTTCGAGATTTCTTGCACCTTCAAGCAACTCGCTCGCCGATGGCTGCTCAACGAGCGCTGCGTCGAGGAGTGCATCAAGTATGTTGTCAATGGTGTGGCTGCCTTTCACCACCTCAACGCCAGGGCCAGAGGGCGCTGCAGAAAAGCCTCGCTGGTTCATGAAGCAAGCCAGTGCCTCGTTGGCGGCATCACCAAGCCATGTGACAACAAACAGTTCATGCCCTTGGTCAAGCAAGCGCTCTGATGCCAAATTCAGTGACTGGAAGTTGAAGCGAGCTTCCTCCAGGAACCGTTGGGCGACTTCGTCGACGAAAACGACTTTATCTGTCGAGTCCAGCAGCTCTCGCATCCGCAGCCTCACCTTCGTGTGAACCCGACCAGAGCCTCCTGAAAACAAAGGTGGTGCACCGCCGCTTGCACGTTTCACAAAAATGACCTTCTGCGACTCATCCACAATTTCCACAATCCAGGTCTTGCCTGCGAAGAGGATCCGCTGCCCTATGGACAGCATCTGAGAAACCGGCAGCGTGCCAAGAGTCCGGGTCCCGGCGACCAATCGAAACTCATCGTCCGAAGCAAAAGCCGCATAGAAGGTGTAGTGGTTGACGAACTTCTCACCGAGAGGGCCGTGTAGCAGCAACCCAGATGAGTCCTGAACCAAAAGCTCTTTTGTTCCCAGATGACGTACTAGCGACATGAAGTCTTCTTTGGTCGTTCCCTCGAATGGTGTTCCCGTGGCGCACAGCAGCGCATACAACTGACCAATCGTGGCGCCACCGTTCTGGGCTATGGCGGAAAGCATCTGCTGCACCAGCGTGGAGAGATGGGCGCCATGCGTAACAGGCGGCTCAAACCAGCCTTCAAGCAAGAGAGAGATCATGGCGACGGTCTGCACCAGTCCCAAGCGCAATCTCGTGCCAAAGCCCGAGTGCACATCAATCGCGTCCTCGATACAGTAGCCTCTCAGAATGGCGGGTTCACCTTTTCGCCGGCCAGACCGCCCCAGTCGTTGACGCAAACTGGCGACTGAGGGCGGCGGTCCAATCTGCACAACGCTCTTGACCGCTCCGATGTCGATGCCCAGCTCCAGGGTATTGGTGCAGATGGCAGTGGCAGGCACTTCCTTCTGCTTGAGGGCGGCCTCGGTCTCTGCTCGGATCTCCTTGGATAGGCTACCGTGGTGCGGCCAAAACTCCTGAGGCACTTTGTTGCGCTCGCAAAGGCCGTTCAGCAGATTGGTGTAGCGCTCGACCTCACGCCGGGAGTTTGGGAACACCAGGTTGTTGGAGCTTCGCAGCGCCTTGTACATGTGCGCCGCGATGAGTGCGGGCGTGGCAGGCTCTGGAGCCTCTTCTTCACTCCCCTGCCGCACAACCAAAGGCTCCTCGTATCCCTTTACGAGGATCTTAAGCTCACTTCCAGTGGAGGCGGAAACGACCATGCTGACGCCAGCTCCATGTCCCGGCCGAAGAAATTCAGCGGCAAGTCCCATATCGCCCAGGGTGGCCGAGAGGCCCACTCTAGGTATCTTGCGGCGCAAGACATTTTCGATGCGGTGCATCAAGGACTGAAGCTGCTTCCCCCGCTCAGACCCGATAAACGCATGCAGCTCATCGACCACAAAGAATGCGGTCATCTGAAACACCGCCGCAATAGATGTCCCTCGATTGCACAGCAATGCCTCGAGGGACTCTGGAGTGATGAGCAGGACTCCGTGCCGCTGCTTCAAGAACTTGGTCTTGGACGTCGCACCAATATCGCCATGCCAAGGCCACACGGGGATATCCAGCTGCTCGCAGAGCTTGTCGAGTCGACCAAATTGGTCGTTGATGAGGGCCTTCAGCGGGCTGATGTAGACGATGAGCCGAGGCTCATCGCTCTGCAATAGATGCGTGAGCGCTGGCAGAAACGCCGCCTCGGTTTTGCCTGCTGCCGTCGCGGCTGCCACGATGACATCGCGATCGGCATTGATGAGCAATGGAATGGATTGCTCCTGGGCGTCCCGCAGCGACTCCCAGCCCTCCGCCCAAATGAAACGTTGAATGCGCTCATCAAGAAGGTGAAAAGACGAACTCGCCCCGGACATGCAACGCGCAGCGGTCAGAGCTTGAAAGAAGCAAACTCGTCGCCGTCCTCGACTTCCACAGCCAGGTCTCCTGTTGCGCCTGTATCCGCTGCAACCTCCAGGCCGCCAAGCAGCGTTTGCCATTCAGTGCCAGGGTTCTGCTCCAAGACCGCAAGAAGGTTGATGAAGGAAGTAATGGTGGTGCGAGGCGTCCGGAAGTAGGTTTCACCGATGCGTTTGGAGCAGTGCTCCATGAAGCTCGCGATGCCTTGGTCTGGCAACAGGTACTTCGTCACATCCCCTCCGGCATAGACATGGCGCAGTTTCTGGAGAAGCACGTAGAAATCCTCAGGGGTCAGGCTCGAAAGCCGCACCGTCGGGCCACTGAAGTCGACGAGTTCACTGCTGGCGAACGTGTTCTGAGCCAGGCGGCTTTGAAGAGCGGGGTAGCTGTAGAGCCCGCGCCGCGTGTCGAGAAGAAACTCAGGTGTCCCACCGAGCGTGAAGCCCAGTCCAACAGCCGAACCTTGCAGCGAGTCATTCAGGATACGCAAGATCTGTTCGTAGTTGGAGTTACGCGCCTGCGCATTGGCGAGTTTGTAGAGATTGACCAGTTCATCAAGGCTGACCAGCAACCCGCTGAAACCCGCAAGCCGCACGAACCTGGCCATCAACTTGAGCTGGTCATAGACTGCGGCGTCGTCCACATAGGTACGCACGCCAAGGGCTGCTTTCGCATCGGTCTTGGTCGTGAACTCACCACGCAGCCAGCGCACAGCGTCAGACTTCAGTTGCTCATTGCCTTCTTCGAAGCCGCGATAGTAGGCCGCGATGACATCTGCAAAGTCATACCCATTGACCAGCTCCGTCAGGTGCTCCAGTTTTTGGCGAATGACATCCTCGGTCGACCTGCCCCCCTCCTTGGCCTCAGCCTTGGCTGTTGCAATGAATTTCTCGACGATGCCTCCCAGAGCTCCACCCTCAGGCTTGGTCCGAGTTGCCAGGTTGCGCATCAACTCAGCATAGAGAGATCGGGCCTGCCCACCACTCGCATGCAGTCGGCGGTCAGGATTCAGATCGGCGCTGGCTACGACCAGCTTCTTCTCCATCGCGATAGAGCGGACCAGATTCAGGAAAAACGTCTTACCGGCGCCATACTCTCCGATGACCAGGCGAAACGAAGAGCCACCATCAGCCACACGGACCATGTCGCTCACCAAGGTCTCAATCTCACGGATGCGCCCGACCTGGATGAGGTGCTGTCCTGTCCGAGGGACTACACCTGCACGCAGGGATTGAACAACTGCGTCGCGCTCTTTGGGCCGAATGGGTGCGTTCATGCTTCCAGCTTCTCCAGAATTTCAGGGTTCACGTCGATAGGGTCATCGCCCTCAGTGAACGGTATGTCATGGGTGTCAAACGACACTTCGTTAATGTGCTCCAAAGCACCATCCAACATCAGGTCCAAGTCTGAGGAGACATCCAGGAGCTCTTCGCGCGACCATTGTGGCCGCGACAACAGCATTCGAGCAAACGCCGAATGCGCTTCGTCCAGACCCAGTAAACCAGTCGTCGCTGGCGTTTCTGTTTCCCGAGGTGGTATCTCGGGATTCGCTGCCGGTACGGTCGGCTGCTGCGATTCTTCTTTGAAGATATCGGCCAGCAATGCTGACACGCGCTCGGAATCCTTTTGCAGTGCAGCAATCTTCGCTGTGTCCAGCTGAAACCCTTTAGCCACAGGCTGCGCAGAGATGCTTGGCTGAGGGCTTGTTCCGGCCGCAACAGCATGCACGTCGGCGAAAACCTTCTTGGTATCCAGTCCCAGCGCTTTGTAGACCTTCTCCAGCATCTTCACTTCTGCTGGCGTCACCATACCATCGGCCTGGGCAACGGTTGCCATGAAGGTAGCGATCGTCTCCTTGGACTTCGCGTCCAGCGGATCCAGCTTTTTCTTCAAGGAAGTGAGCGAGACGGGTTCTACTGCCAACAGGCGTAGATGTGCCAACAACCTGGCTGACTCGCCAACAGTCAGATGCGACCAAGATTGAACTTGCACACTCAGGTGGGCCATCTCATGCTCACTGAACTCTCCGTCGGCCCCGGCAACGGCGGACGCTAACTGGAGCGTAAGTGTCGCAGCCTGATAGGCAGCCGTTCGAACCGATGCCCCTTTCGACTCTGCGGCCGCGTACAGCACAACGTGGTCATCGCCTTTTGGTGTTCGTGCTCCGCCCAGAACATCGGGTTCCATGCCAATGCGAACGGTCTCCAAGGTCTTGGCCAGCGTCACGGCGCGCTCTTTGTTTAAGGCGGTCTTTGCCTGAAAAAGATCAAGCAGTTCCTGAAGCTTCATGACAACGAAGCCTTCCGCGACTCTGCCTTGCAGGGCCTTTAAGGCCTCCTGCGCCGCACCAGGCCAAACCGTTGGCGGAAGCAGCAGAAGACCTTCCAGCGCATTGGGGCTATCTGGATTGCGGCCAAGGTATCGACTGTAGGGATCCAACTGATCAGTGACCGCGTCTACGATTTTTTTCAGCTGCTTCTGAGGAGCTGTCAGTACCGTCACATCGGGCGTGTCACCGAAGGTCAGTTTGATTTCGTTCACCCCCCTGAAACCCGCAGATGCGGGCTGGTACACCAGCTTCAGCTTGGTCTTGTTGCGGGGAAGAACAATGCCTGAGTTGAAGGTTTCGATGTATCGCTGCTGGAAGAGCTGGTCGAACTGCGCTGCGCACCTGGTGGCGGAAGTTCGCAAATAGCTGGCCGGATCCAGGCGTGCCCATGCCAACGCGAGATGTGGCGGCACGGGCACTCCACCCACTGCGGCGAGGCCAAGCGCAAGGCGAATATAGAGGGGGACCTCAAAGGTCGTCGGGAATGACGGGACGGGTTCGTTGTACAGAGTCTTGGAGTAATGCGACACCTCCAGCCAACTGAGTAGCTCGCTGGCGTAGCGCTTGAAAGAGAACGACTTTTCCCCGTAGATGACCAGCAGCCTCCGGAGCTCCTGGGCTATCGCTGGCCGATCACGCTGCGCCTGCTCGTCCTTTAGGCCATCCACGATAGCCCTGCGTTCCAGGCCATAGAAGAAGAGGAACACGTATCCGATGTCTGCTTCGGGGTCGCGTCGCCCGCCCGCCAGCCAGCTCAGATACGCCCTGCGAGCACGAGGCGTGATCTCGGAATATGAGGGCCAATAACCGAACTCACGCGCGCCCACATTGGCTTCCGGTGCAACCTGCAAGATAGGGTTGATGAGACAAGGATCCGTCGAGCCCGAGTGAGCCTTTAGCTCCTTACCGACATAGATCATCCCGCCATTGATGAGACTACCGGCGACAACGACGCTTTCACCAGGGGCGATCCAACGCCCTGGCCCGGTATGGGCTTGTAGATGCGCCGGGGCAGGAGGTATCGCGTAGCTATCTTGCTTTGGAGGCTCTTTCGTGGCCACGGGCACTGGAGTTTCATCGTCCACGAATCGCCGTGGGAGAGTTGAGGCCGTGGGAGATGAGAACGAGGGTGCTACTGCCATCGAAGTTGGCGCCTTATCAGCCGCTGATACAGGGTGGTCGTCTGGGACAAACCTTGAGGTCGCCACAACTGCGGCGGGCGGAGGGCTCACCTGTGACGCTTGAACCGCTGCGACTTGCGGCTTACCCCTGGCGGGAACCTCCAACTCCTTCGTCGTTGCGACCGTTTTCGCTCGGGGAGGTGGATCAAATTTTGGATTTTTTTGCGCACTGGAAAACAGTGCGCGATAGGCCCAGATACCACCTACGATGAAAATTATGTAGCCCCAAGTGCTACGAGGGAAGATGACACAAAGAACAAAAGCGGATATGACCGCAATGACGCCACTACTCGCCATATTTTTCTCCGCCATCCCGTTCCCTCGCAATTCAAAGACGCATCTGCGCTGACCCAAAAGAGTGCATCACGGTAACAGATTGTCATCTGCAGGGCGAAGGATTTCGGGCATGTGCAGACGGCCCAACTGCCAAGTGCATAGAGCAGCCCTGTGCAAGCGCACCAGCGCTGCTACTGAAGGCGATGTACGCGGCTTGCGTTGCTTGAAAGTGGCTGGCCGAAAATCAATGCTCGAACGTTCTCAAGATGATGTGTCAGCGCTTTCCTTCATGAGGGGTCCTGGGTCGTCGTTGAATTGGTTTGTGGTGATATCAAAGTGCAAATCAAATGCCACTGAGCGGTGTTCCACAGTGCCTATGCGCTTCTGTGTGCAGGACGTCCGACGTCCAGTGATTTTGTGTTGAGCATCAGGTCGTTTCAGTGTCATAGTGGGAGCAGCTCTTCGCTCACTCCAACGACAGACACCCATGAAGAATCCCCATTACGAATCGCTGGGACGACGCATGCGCGACTACCACCGCAGGCACCAGTGGCGCCTGTCGAACGGAGGGCTGTTTATTCCGCACGCCTACTGGGACATGACACCAGAGAGCCTGTCGTACTGGGACGATGTGGGGTTCATTCTCAATGGACGGCGCGTCATCGTGTGGTGGCGTCATCCTCGGGATCTCTACACAACCCACATCGAATCCTTGGCCTGGGAAGAGGCTGGCGAAGGCCCTCGGGATAACTGGCTCTTCGAGGGGGGCACCAAGAATTTCAAGCAGGTCGGTAAGTCAGGCCAACGCAGGAAGCTGATGGGTTACACCAGTCGTGGACCTTCCGAGGCCCAGAGACAGCACTACGACAAAATCTCTCAGATTGAGGTGCGGCTCAGAAAGGAAGGCATTGACTTCGATGTGCGCCCCTCGTGGCGGTGGAATCGCCTGACCTGGGCCATGGGAGTGAGTCTGGTGGCACCCCTGGAAGTGAGGAGTGAACAGGAGCTGGCCGAGGTGGCGCGCCTAGCGCGCAGACTGATCCTTCGTCAGGCCACACTGGATCGTGATTTTCCGGGCTATGTCTATGACCGGGCAAGCTGGTTAGAAGATCAAAACAGTGAGCTGGCCATCGTCGCTGCCGACACGGGCGACTTGTTCTTACGCGCTGCCGAAGTGTTCGGCAGCAAGGGCCACTCTTGGATGACAAAGCCGCATGACCTGCTCGACGGCAAGAGCCCAAAGGAGTACGCCAGCAGTGAAGCCGGCAACTTAAAGGTCCGCCAGATCCTTAACGCGATCAAACATGGTGGCGTTGCTTGAGTACCGTCTCTGGTGCATTGACCAGACGGCAAGGCCAGCAAATCCACCGAGGCCACTGAGATCATGGTCCCCACGCTCACTGAGGATTGAGCAACGCCAGCGCCTTGCGCTTGCCCAGTTTGAGCACTTTAGCAATACGCTCCAACTGCGCTGCCCGTGGATGGACATGGCCCGCCTCCCACTTGTTGACAGACAGAGAGGATGCACCCAGCAGCTGGGCCATCTGTTTCTGAGTGAGGCCGAGTGCAGCACGTTTCTCAACCAGCGCCTGCGCATTGAACTGGATCTGCCTTGACCTCTTGGGCGTGGTCTCTTCTGCCACGACCTTGGCTCTGGGCACCTCCGATACTTTGACCTGCCGTTGAGTGGCTTTGAGCTGGGAGGTCAGCGCCTTGACCTCACGCTTCAGAGCGGCAATCTCCGAACGGTGGCTGGTGATCGCCTTGCGCATGCCCTGCAGTTCAGGCTTGAGTTCCTTGCGCGCCATGCGAACAACTTCGGCGCGAAAGGCATTGGAAAACGTATTCATAGGCCCGATGTTAACTTTGACGCCTTATCCCGCACTTAGGTGGCTGACGCACAGCCGGTGTCGCACTCCTTCTTTGCCCCCCAAAAAACAAAACCGCCAGAGGCTTGAACCCATGGCGGTTTGCTTCGGTTGTGACCGAAAGCGCTGTGCTTACTTCCCAGCCTTGTCCGCCTTGCGCTTGGCAGCCTTGGGATCGACAACTGCCTTGAACTTCGCACCCGCCACAAACTTCGGTACCGTGCTCGCTGGGATCTTCAGGGCCGCACCGGTCGATGGGTTTTTGCCCGTGCGTGCTGCACGCTTTGCCGACTTGAAGGTACCGAAGCCCACCAACTGCACGGCATCGCCTTTCTTCACGGCTGCCTGGATGGTGTCGATCAGAGTTTCCAGCACCGCATTGGCGGCGGTCTTGGACAGATCATTCTTGGAAGCCAGGATTTCAACGAGTTCTGCGCGGTTCATGAGTATTCACTGTGTAGAGGTTGGAAAGGCTCGATTTATACCGCCGCCGCTGACACGGTCCTTGCTGCCGCTCAATGCTGCAGTGCACTTCTTGGCAAAAACTCCACTCCCGTGCGCTTCACCAACTCCTGATAACTGATCGGCTGACTAACAGTCTCCCCCTCCCGGTTTTCTTGCCAATGCGCCCAGGCTCTTTGCGTGGTGGCGTCATAGACCAGCTTGTACAGATAGGTCGGCACCTTCACCCCATTGGCGCCAATACGTGGCCCCGCATCCGTGAACACCGGCCCTGTGATCACAAACACATCGCCCTTGGCCCGCTTCACATAGCGCCGCGTGTCCTGCTCGATCTTGTTCCACGCGCCACCGTTGTGTTGGGCATTCTGCGGAACCATATTCGCGAGGCTAAAGCTCTGCACCATCGCAGTCGGCGTTGCCATATCCGCTGCCGCCGCCATGTGCCCACGACTGTAGCCCGAGTTTTTATAGTCCTCTAGCTCTGCCCGCTCCCCACTGGGCAAGCGCGCATCCGCAAAGAATCGCTTGGCCCGTTTCTCGTTGGCCCCTTCCAGCATCTGGCGGTTCAGGCGTTGGGCCACAAACACTGGCGTCTTGGTCGTCCCGGAGTGCAGCACCGCAAAGGCCTCATAGCAAAGCTCGCGCAGCTGAGGCCGGGGTGTGATGGCGGGTGGCGTGCCGTTCGCAAAGAACTGCGGGCACTGGGCAAAAGAGGTGGGCTCGGGCGTGAGTAGAGCCGCACTGTCGAACTGCGGAAACCGCGCCCAGGAAAGATTCGGGAGAGCAACGCCAGCCAGCGTCAGTGCCAGCACAGCCGCCAGGTGCACACGGCCTGGCCAAGAGAACAAACGATTCACAGAAGGAGCATTCGGGTCGAATAAAACGGAGCCCGATTGGAGCACCGTTCGCCTCTCGCTTCGAGTCTGAATACTCGGATCTCGCAGGGTTTTACAGCTGCTTGCAGAGATGGGATCCACAAACAGAAAGGGCTCCCAAAGGGAGCCCTTTCTGCCTGCCCGCCCCTGCGGTTCAGTTAACACTCCCCATGGCAGCAGCACCCGCAAACGCAAAGTGCCACCACCATGGGAAGTCCCGCAACTGCTTCAATCCAACTCAAGCAGTTGGTCTGCCAATTACATGGCGCTGAATTCGCCCGAAGGGATCTGGCCAGTACGCAGAGCTTCGGCAGCCTGGGCACGCACAGCGGCGCGGTCAGCGGTGGACTTGTAAGTCACAACACGCGAACCTGCTGGCTCGATGCTGCGAGTCTGGGCGACCGTAGCAGCCTCGGCAGCCACTTCAGCACGGGTGCGGCTCGTGTCGAACTTCAGGGCAAATTGCGAGCCATCGGCCTCGTCAGCATGGGCGCCAAAAGCGGCGAAAGCGGCAACAGCGGCGACGGAGAGGAAACGGGCGGTCTTGTTCATGATGAAAATCCTTGAAAGTTAAAAAGCGTCTCAAAAAAGCCGGGTCAAAAACCATTCCTGAACCGGGTTCGGTGAGTCGCCTTGCGGGTTCGGCTCATCGATGGGTTGAACTGTACGCCGATGGTGTTCAGAGAAAAACCATCCAGTCGCAAACTAACTATTCCAGTATTGAAAACAATCAACGAACACAACCGCTCTCCACAAACCCTTCCCTAGGGTTCTTTCTGACATGTACTTTTCCGAAGAAAGCTGTATATTCATAAGGGGTATCTATTTAGCTCCAGTAGCCCCATTGATACTGTGATTTCATCCAGCAATGGTATCCGATTGGCTCTCCCCGGTGTTCTTGCTCACGACATCCCCATACGTCACTGGCGGCGTAACCACCGCTTGCTGCAGCAAGCGGTAAAACAGCATCCCGCGTGAGCTGGATGTGCGCCGGTTGAAGCGGAACACGAATTCATCGAGATAGGCATCCAGGTGGTCTGGCTGTACAGAGCCGTGATGCGTTCCGAGCACCCAGCGCTGTACCAGCGAGGCGACCCGGTGCACTCCCGCCATGGAGACATGGGCAGGTACGCCTGAGCCGAGCATGACGGTGCGCTGGTGGGTGTAACCCAGTTCTCCCAGAGCGCGGTATGCCGCCGAACCATCAGTGCGTACCTGGGCTCCGGGCTCGACCACCTCCTGCACAAAGGGGATTACGTGGGTGGCGGCGTCTCGGTCAATGCGGCGTAACCGGATGCGTCCAAACCCCTTGGGCTCCACGATCTCCACCGCCATGACCATCAACACTTTGGTGGTTCTGCTCTTGCGCCCTGCAGGGGTAGCGGGATTTTTGCGATCCGTGATGGACAGGTACGTTTCATCCACCTCGACAAGCCCCTTGAGCTTGTCCCGGCCCGGGCGGACCATGGCACGTCGAAACCGGTGCAGCATGGTCCAGGCCGTCTGGTAACTCCCCAAGCCCAATACGCGCTGCAGCCCCAGGGCACTCACGCCTTGCTTCTGATTGGTCAGGTACCACGCCGCAGCCAGCCATACACGCAGCGGTGTGCGTGTCTTGTCAAAGATGGTCCCAGAGGTCACCGTGCCCTGGTACTGGCATGAGCGGCACATCAGGCGGGTGCGGCTGGCGCGGTACACATCACCAGCGTTGCCGCAACGCGGGCAGACGAAGCCTTGGGGCCACCGAAGCTTCTCCAGGAACGCCTGGCAGGCCTCTTCGGTGGCAAACCAGTCAAGAAATTCGTTCCAGGTGCGGGGGTAGTCC
>NZ_JAPUDY010000045.1 GCF_027492855.1 Acidovorax sp. | reverse complement strand
CGATGATGGCCGTGGCATACAGGATGCCCGAGCGCACTTCCATCGACGCGAGCTTCACGATCTCGATGGGGTGCAGTCGCTTGTGCGGGTGCTTCTGCCGGTCCACCTTCAGGCGCCTCAGCACGTTTTCCACATCGACCACGGCATCATCCACCAGGCCGCCGATCGCAATGGCCAGACCGCCCAGCGTCATGGTGTTGATCGACAGGCCGAAGTATTTGAAGACCAGCCCTGTGATGAAAATCGAGACCGGAATGGCCGTGAGCGCAATGATCGTGGGCCGCAGCGTGCCCAAAAACACAAACAAAATCACCGCCACAAACACCGAGGCGCCGATCAGCTTGCCCTGCAAGGTGGTGACCGAAGCTTCGATAAAGCTCGCCTGCCGGAAGGTGACGCGCGGCGCCTCCATGCCGGTGGGCAATGACTTCTTCAGATCACTCAAGGCCGCCTCGATGGTGCGTGTGAGCCCGATGGTGTCGGCCGTGGGCTGCTTCTGGATGCCCAGGATCACCGCAGGCAGGCCCTCAAAGCCCGCATCGCCGCGCTTGAGCGCGGGGGCAAAGCTCACCTCGGCCACCTGGCGCAGCAGCACGGGTTGGCCGTTTTTCGCCGTCAGCGCCAAATGCTGCAGATCTTCAAGGCGCGAGGTCCGGGCCAGGTTGCGAATAAGGTATTCGCGCCCGTTCAGCTCCAGAAAGCCCCCGGAGCTGTTCGACGAAAACCCTTTGAGCGCCCCCGACAGCTGCTCGTGCGTGATGCCCAGCTCGGCCATGCGCACGGTGTCGGGCTGCACCTGGAACTGGCGCACCTCACCGCCGATGGGAATGACCTGCGCCACACCAGGGATCGCCATCAGCCGAGGCCGCAACACCCAGTCGGCATATTCACGCACAGCCATGGGCGAGGTCTTGACGACGTCGATGGGGATTGCCACCTGCATGATCTCGCCCATGATGGAGCTGATGGGCCCCATGCGCGGCACCACGCCAGAAGGCAGGCCTTCTTCCATGGACGACAGGCGCTCCGACACCATCTGGCGGGCACGGAAGATGTCCGTGCTCCAGTCGAAGGTGACGTAGATGAACGACAGCCCGGCACTGGACACCGAGCGCACGCTCTCCACGCCCGGCAGGCCATTCATCGTCGTCTCCAGCGGAAACGTGATGAGCTGCTCGGTCTCTTCGGCGGCCATGCCGCCCGCCTCGGTCATGAGGGTGACGGTGGGTTTGTTGAGGTCAGGAAACACATCCACCGGCGTGCGCGACAGGGTGAAGGCGCCATAGGCCATCAAAACGGCGCTGGCGATAAGCACCAGCAGCCGGTGGGTCAGACTGCTTTCCAGGAGCCACTTGAACATAGCGGTCCTTTCAGCGGATCTGGTTGATGAGGGTGGCGCCGAGGGTCACGACGCGGTCGCCCGCGCTCAGCCCGCTGGTCACCGCCACCGTCGCGCCATCGAGCGGCTCCACCGTGACGACCCTAGGCTCGAACTGCTCCGGCGCCTCCTTCACCCACACGATGGCCTGGTTCGACGGATTTCTCTGCAGCGACGCCACCGGCACCCGCAGGCCCAGCACCCGCTCTTGCGACTGTACGAAGACCTTGACGCTTTGCCCCAGGGCCAGTTGGCCCAGTGCGGCCGCATCGCCCGCAAACATCAGCGGCAGCGCCTGCTCGCGCAGGCTGCGCGCCGCGCCCAAAAACTGCAGCGGCACACGCTCTGCGCCCAGCGCCAGCGTGGCTCCCGCCACCTGGCGGGCCTGCGCGCCGTCGTACGACAGCGCCTCGATGCGCAGGCGCTGCGGGTCTACCACCTCGAAGATGAGCTCGCGCGCATCCACCACCTGCCCCGCCACCGCAAAGGCCGAGGCGATGACACCCGACACAGGCGCCACCAGCGCATCACGCTGCAAAAGGCCCGCACCCACAGCCGCCAGTCGCGCTGACAGGCTCTGCAGCTCGCTCTCAGCGGCTTCGATGTCCTTGCGCGGCACGGTGTCGGCCAACTCCTTCAGCCGGGCCACACGCCTTTCGGCCAACGCACGCGCAGCGCGCAGCTCGGCCTGCTGCGACAGCTGGTTGGAGCGCTCGATGGCACCGGCCGTGGGCACCACATAGGCCAGCACCTGGCCCTTGCGCACCGCCTGGCCTACGCCCGGCAAGCCCTGCGGACCGGCCTCCAGCCGCCCCGCCAGAGCCGCCTGCACCTTGCCGCCCGCGTTGGGGTCCATCACCACCTTGCCCGCTAGCTCAAAGGCCTTGGGCAGCTCGGCCTGCACCACCGGCACCGTGCGCACTGCCAGTTGCCGCTGCGTGGGCTTGGGCAGAAACACCCGGCCATTGGGTTGGCGCTTGGGCGCGTTGCCCTGGGCGGCTGGCGGTGCATCGCCATGGTCATGCCCCTCGCCCGCCGGGGCCAGTTGTGGCCAGGCCAGGGCGCTGCACAGCAGCGTGAGGAACAGGGGTTTTGCGAATGGAAGGCGGCGCATCATGCGGCACCTCCCACCGGCGCGGTGCGGGCCGTGCGCGCACGCCTGGCCCTCAACATCGCCAACAACGCCAGCACGATGCCAATGGCGGCCACCACTGCCGCCGCCTGAGTGGTGCGGGAGACGCGACCAGCGGCCTCGGGTGCGTGCACGCTGGCGTGGATGTCCAGCTCACCGGCCAGCAGGTCCGAGTCATTGCCTGCCACCACGGTGGCCGTCACGGCCAGTACGCCTTCGGGCACGGGATTGGGCAGCATGGCTTCAAATTCGCCGTCGCCCACCGTCTGCACCGCCACGGGGGCGGCGTCCACCACCAGATCCAGCGTCGCGCCCTTGGCAGGGCTGTTGTCATCGGCGCGGTCGAGGTAGAGCGACAGTGTCTGTCCGTTCAGCACGCCCACCAGCTCGAACAGGTCGGAAGTGGCCGCAAAGCGGGGAGAGGCGGTACCAGCCTGTGCAGCGGGTGCTTCGCCATGGTCATGGCCCTCGCCCGCCCATACGGCGTGGACGGGAAGGCTCAGCACCCAAGCAATACAGAACGCTCGGCAGCATTGGATAAGTTTCATGTTCATTGATCAGATTCGTTGTGGTCGATGGGGCACGCCCCGTTCAGATGGTTCACTCGGGCAACAGGCCCAGGGCCTGGCGCAGCGCCGACACGGCGGCGGCTTCGTCGATGCGCAGGCGGGCCAGTTGCCGCTGCGCTTGCGAGGCCTCCAGCGCCACACGCAGCCGCGTGGGCAGGTCCGTCTCGCCCAGGCGGAACGACTTTTCGTAGAACACCAGGGTTTCGCGGGCCAGCGTGGCATTGCGGGCCATGGCCTGCCACTGGGCCTGCAAGGCCACAAGTCGCACCTTGGCCGCAGCGGCTTCGGCGGCCAGGCGCGATTGCGCGATGGCCGCGCGGGCCTCGGCGTCGGCCGCGTCGGCCAGGGCCGTGGCCTCCCGCGCCTGCGCACGGGGCGCCGAGCCCAGCGGGATGCGCAGGCCCAGGGTCACCGTTTGCCCATAACGCTCGCCCGCCTGCCCCTTGCTGCGGGTGGTGGCCAGCAGCAGCTCGGGGTTGGCGCGTTTTTGGGTGGCGGCCAACTCGGCCGCCCGGCGCGCCACCTGTGCCTGGTCCTGCAACTCGGCCAACGCAGGGTGGGCCTCAGGCGCATGGGGTGCGGGCAAAGGCTCGGGCTGAGGCTCGCCATTACCTTGGGGCTCAGCGGCCAAACGGCTGCCGCCCAGGTGCGCGTGCAGCGCCGCCAGGGCCGCATCGCGCGCGCCCTGGGCTTCGGCCACGGCCGATTCGGCCTGGGCCACCGCGCTGTCGGCCTGGTGCCGGTCGGCCTGCGACAGGTCGCCCGCCTTGAACCTGCGGGCCACATCCTGCGCCAGGCCCTGGGCGTTGATCAGCCGGTCCTCATTCAGAGCCAGATCGGCCCGCGCACGCTGGTAAGCCCACCATGCCTCGCGCACCTGGCCCGCCAACCGCAGCCGGGCGGCAGCCCATTGGCTCTCCAGCGCGGCTTGCTCGGCATCCGCCAGTTGGCCCTTGCGGGCCCGCTCGCCCGGCAGCCACAGCGGCACCGAGACACCCGCCTCGTACTCACGGCTGCCCACGTTCGCGCCAAGCCGGTCGGTTTTGGCCTGCAACTCCAGCGCCGGGGGTTCTGCCGTCCATTGCGCTGCGGCCTGGCGTGTGGCGCCCGCAGCGGCGCGGCGCAGGTCGGCCGAGCGTGCCTCGGGCTGCTGCGCCCAGGCCTGCTCGAACACGCCGTGCAGTGACAGCGGCGCGGGCGGCTGCGCCCACGCCAGGTTGGAGAGCATCCAGCCCACCACAACAACGAGCGGCCAGGACAGGAGTGACGGCCACACGGGCCATCGTTTGATTGTTTGCATCCGATTCCTTTGGGTTGGAAAACCACGTTGAAATCGGCGAGGCACGACAACCGCCACGCGCATGCGCATGCGCAGCGGCGGGGCTCTCAGAACAGAGTCAGAGAGCGCTCAGTGAAGAAAAGTCGCAGGGGAAAGGGCTGCCTGGCCCGCCTCGCCGTTCAGGCGAGGGGCTGCCACTGAGGGCGTTCAGGCCGAGAGAGTGGGGGTTGCAGTGACTGCAGGGCAATATCCTGCGGGTAGCGGGGCTGGTCAGGGGCCACGCCCACAGCGCGAGACACCTGCACCATGGCAGAGCCGAATCCGTGGCACGAATGGCAGTCGAGATCCACCCAACCCGCCAGCATGTCCTGGGCCGTGCCCGAATCGG
Source organism: Acidovorax sp. (assembly GCF_027492855.1). Taxonomy (GTDB): domain Bacteria; phylum Pseudomonadota; class Gammaproteobacteria; order Burkholderiales; family Burkholderiaceae_C; genus Acidovorax. The sequence goes on along the minus strand of NZ_JAPUDY010000045.1, from coordinate 12,932 downwards.
CAGTGGCTGGGGCCGCATCGTGGGCCTCGTGTTCATGCTGGTGATGGCCCATGTGCTCCACCGCTGCCGAGGGCTCATGCCCGCAATACGGCGCGGCAGCCACCCAGGCGGCCTGGAGCGGCAGCAGGATGAGCAGGAAGATGGCAAGCAGGCGTCGCATGAGCAGCGGGATTCTACAGACGCCTATGGGCCGCCAGACCCTGCAAGCCCTTGCCAGACAGATGGCATTGCGCTGCGTCAAACCGCTCCCGCTTACGCCAAATATTTGCCGACATGCGCCATGGCGCGCTCGACGTATTCGTCCTTCTCGCCCACGGGGGCAAAGTAGTGCATGACCTCTCTGGCTGCATCAAGCCCCTCCAGCCGCGCAACCACCCAGGCCGCCAGGTACTGCGCCGACAGGCAGCCCCCCGCCGTGGCCACGTTGCCCTTGGCCACAAAGGGCTGGTTCAGCACTTCGACACCAGCTTCCTGCACCCAAGGCTTGGTGGTCAGGTCGGTGCAGGCAGGCACGCCGTCAAGCAGGCCGAGTTTGGCCAGGACCAGCGTGCCCGAGCATTGCGCGCCCAGCAGTTGCCGCGCCGGATCGAAGCCATCAAGCTGCGCCATCAGGGCCGCGTCCTGCACCACCTCACGGGTCTTCACGCCGCTGCCCACCAGCACGGCATCGGCCGTGCGCGCAAACGGCAACAACGACTGCGCCTCCACCGTGACACCGTTCATGGAGCGCACGCGCGGCGTGGGGCAGCACAGCGACACCTCCCACTCCGGTTTCTTCACCCGGTTGAGCAGGCCCAAGGCGATCAGGGAATCGAGTTCGTTAAAGCCGTCAAAGGTCAGGATGGCGATGCGCATGGCGGTGGTCTTTTTGTTCAGGTGAAAGGGAAAGAAAAAGGCGAAAGGCGAATCACATCGTATCGGCGGCATTCAATACAATCAAAAAATTGTCATGAATACACTTGAATGCGAGGGTGCAGCACCATGGGCCAGATTCGCTACAAACAGGTGGTGGACGCGCTGGCGTCCGACATCCGCGCAGGGCTGCTGCGGCCCGGCACGCGCCTGCCCACCCACCGTGCGCTGGCTCTGCGGCACGGCCTGGCGCTGGCCACGGCCAGCCGCGTGTATGCCGAGCTAGAGGCCATCGGCCTGGTCGTGGGCGAAACCGGGCGCGGTACCTTTGTGCGTGACCCCATCGCCCCACGCGGTGCGGATGCCGACCTCACCACACCCGCCCCCAACGCCACCGACCTGTCGTTCAACAACCCCAGCGTGCCGGGCCAGGCCGACCTGCTGCGCGACGCCCTGCGCAGGCTGGCCGCATCCGGCGACCTGGAATCGCTGCTGCACTACCACCCCTACGGCGGGCGCCCGCACGAACGCGCCATCGTCGCCGGGCACCTGGCAACGCGCCAGCTACAGGTGACGGGCGAGCAGGTGCTCATCGTCAACGGCGCGCAGCACGGCATGGCCGTGGCCGCCATGGGCCTGCTCAACCCCGGCGACGTGGTGGCGGTGGACGCCCTCACCTACCCCGGCTTTCGCGTGCTGGCCGAACGCCTGCGGCTCGACCTGGCCCCCGTGCCCGTTGGCCCCGGCGGCACCGACCTGGACGCCCTGCAGCGCCTGTGCAGCACACGCCCTGTGCGCGCCATCTACACCATGCCCACGCTGCACAACCCCTTAGGCTGCGTGATGAGCGCCAGGGCACGCAAACGCCTGGTGGACATTGCGCGTGCGCACGACCTGCTGGTGATCGAAGACGCGCCCTACGCCTACCTCGCCCCCCAAGCGCCGCCCCCCATCGCGGCGCTGGCACCCGAGCGCACGGTGTACCTCTCCAGCCTGTCCAAAAACGTAGCCACCGGCCTGCGCTTTGGTTTTGTTGCGGCACCTCTGGCACTGCTCGCCCCCATGGAACGCGCCGTGCGGGCCACCGCCTGGAACACCGCCGGGGTGATCACCGCCATCGCCTGCGGCTGGATCGAAGACGGCACTGTGGCAAGGCTCGAGGCCGACAAACGCGCCGACACCGCCCGGCGCCAGGCCATCGCCACCCAGGCGCTGGCGGGCCTGCCGCTGGTGCGCCACCCGCACTCCTACTTCGTCTGGCTGCCGCTGGGCGAAGACCAACGCGCCGACCGCATTGCCGCCGCACTGGCGGAACGCGGGGTGTCGGTGTCTACCGCCGAAGGCTTTGCCACCACCACCCATGTGCCGCACGCGCTGCGCATTGCTCTGGGGTCGGTGCCGCTCGATGAACTGCGCGGAGTGCTGGCCGTGGTCAGGGAGGTGGTGGTGCGGGATTGTTCGTGAGGGGACCGCGAGGCATGTGGACAAAGGCAAGGCGGTCACGGCAGCCTTTGGCGAAGGAGCCAACAGGCGGCTATCCGTAACCTTGACCTCCGTGCTGAACGAGTTGTTAGCCCATTCACCGCCTCTTGCACATGCCAGATACAGCGATGGCGAGCATGAAAGCGACCAACAAGGCACCGATTCCGAACGCAGAGCGGCAGGCAATCTCTGAGGCTGCGAAAGGAAGTCCCCCGACGCTGCTTGTGCAGTGCCGCGGACCTGGGCCGAGCGAGATCCAGAGCAGCATGGTGAGCATGCCTCCAAGAACGAGGCAGATAAGTCCATCTGCCAGGTTGTGGTGTCCATAGGCGCGCGCGATGCCAGTCGCACCCGCCAGCGAAAAGATGCCTGCCGCCAAATAGGCGATCCAAGCGGGGGCTTTGAGATGTTCCGGGTACAGATTGATGAGAACAGCGAGAGCCACACCCAAAAGGAGCGCGATGAAGGCGGCGAGTTTTGGGTGCGATGCTTCTGCCATCTGCGGGCTAACGCAAAGCTAACCGGCCCTGCACGGCTTTGTCACTCAGCCTACAGCGACCGAGGGGACCGAGGTTGAGCGCCGGGCTAGGCTTCATTCACGTACCCTCGCTCCAGGGCTTCGCCTTGGTTCTCGAATATAGCCATCGCGGTGCTCATTCGCTTGAAGCCGAATTTCTTGTAGAACGACTCCTTACCCGGCACGGCGTACAGGATAATTTTCTTGTGACCGCTTGATAAGCTTACGAGATTGGAGACGATCTGCTTGCCAAGTCCAAGGCCCTGATGGCTTGGTAAGAGCGCGACGTCGCATATATACGAACAGTCGATTCCATCCGCAAGTGCACGGCCAACGCCCACGAGCTTGCCCTCTTCGTATACGAAGCACTTGAACATGCTGTTCGTAAACGCGGTTTTCAGCCCGTCAGGGGTCTTGTTTCCAAGAGGCGCGGCACGATAGAGCGCGACAAGTTCTATCCAGTCGATGTTGTCGATCGAGGATGACCAGACTAATGACATTGCGCGTTCCTTCTGAAACCTGACGACAAAGCTCAGCGGGTGGCAAGTGGCTCGCAGCCTGCGCTCACAAACAATGCGCAGGCATAAAAATTCCGACAACCCGGCGCCCGCTTCTAGCCACCACTATAGCTTTGGCGCACAGGGGCCGGCTTGGCGACCGATGATCGTTTGCGCCCCCTCAAACCAAACCGCCAAGGGCTTGCACCAGCCTTTTCGGCTTCGCGCTCTGCTCAGTCTTCGGGGCCATCCATCCAAAGAAACGCTTTCATTTTGATAGCTACCAGCGCTTATTCAACAAGCGCCAGAGCCAAATTCCATTCGCGGATCCAAATCTTCCGTACCAAAGCCCCCTCACAGCTTGGCAATCCACACCTCCATGGACTTGACCAGCGCGACCACGTCGGAGCCGACGGCCAGGCCCAGATCGTCCACTGAGCGGGTGGTGATGACGGAGGTGATGACGCCTCAGGCGGCATCTCCATCGGTCAGACTTTTGCCGCTATACGGGTTGCTGGAGAGCACTTGCTGCCGACATGGAGACAACGACTTTGCCTTTGGCACGCCCCTGTTCCACATAGGCGATCGCATCCAGCGTCTCGTCGAAAGGGAATGTGCGGTCCAGTACGGGACGCAGAGTGCCTGCGTCGTAGAGTGCGGCCAGGGTCTTGAGCTGTGCTCCATCGGCCCGCATAAAAAAGAACGCATAGCGCACCCCTAACTTCCTGGCCTGCGCCCGCACCCGAAGACTCAACAATGCCATCACGGGTTTCAGGAGCGGCCGACCGATTTTCGCGGCGAAGGCCGCGTCTGGCGGGCCCACCACGCTGACCGCCAGTCCACCGGGTTTGAGCACCGTGAGCGACTTGGCGAGATTGTCGCCACCCAGGGCGTCGAGCACGAAGTCGTAGCCAGATATCTCCCTGGCGAAATCTGCCTTCGTGTAGTCGATGACCTCATCCGCCCCAAGGCCACGCAGCCTCTGCGCATCTTTACCGTTGGCCGTGGTGGCGACGTAGGCGCCCAAATGCTTGGCGAGTTGGATGACGGTAGAGCCCAGGCCGCCAGCCCCTGCATGAACGAGTACCTTCTGCCCCGGTTTGATCTGCGCCAGCTCGACCAATGCCTGCCACGCGGCCAGCGCCACCAGCGGGAGCGCGGCAGCTTCCTCCATCGTCAGTGATGGGGGCTTGAGTGCGATGTCTGCGTGATGGATTGCAATGAACTCCGCAAAAGCCCCAATGCGCAAATCGCGTGGGCGCGCATAGACCTCATCGCCGATTTTGAAATCGCGCACCTCTGCACCGACTTGTGTCACGGTCCCGGCAAGGTCATGTCCGAGCACGAACGGTGTCTTGTATGGCAAAAGAAGTTTGAACTCGCCATTGCGCACCATTTTGTCCAGCGGGTTGATACTGACTGCGCCAATGCGAATGAGTACGTCTTGGGGGCCAACCTCAGGCGCAGGAACGTCGGCGGCGCGCAGCCCATTTTTGCCGTATTTTTCAACGATGAATGCTTTCATGTCATGGGGCTTTCTGGGTCACTGAGATGGATCTGGTGGCGCTTCCCCGAAAGGCTGGCTCTTTGAGGGACATGGGCTGGGCACTTCTTTGCGGTTTGCGCATCGCTCAAATACATCGGCACAAAATTCCGGCACACCCAGAGCGCGTTTGAGCGTGCGTGCACTATAGCCCCGCCCTCAGAAGGCCTAACGAGCGACAGAGGCCTTCATCCCATCGCAACGCGCGGGCCACACCCTTAAAAAATTCCTATTTTTATAGCTGCTAGCGCTTTCCCATCAAGCGCCAGAGCCCAATTTCATTCAAATTTTCCGTGCCACAGCCTCCTCACAGCTTGGCAATCGACACCTCCGTGGACTTGACCAATGCGACCACGTCGGAGCCGACGGCCAGGCCCAGATCGTCTACCGAGCGGGTGGTGATGACCGAGGTGACGATGCCCCAGGGGGTTTCGACATCGACCTCGGAGACGACGTCGCCGCGGATGATCTCGCGGACTTTGCCCTTGAACTGGTTGCGTACGTTGATGGCTTGGATGGACATGGGGTTCTCCTAAAAAGTCCGTTGAAAGAAACAGTGAAAAGTCAGCAAAAAAAATCACACCGCCCAGCGCAGCCCATGCGCGGGCACGCCAGGCCAGGTGGGCTCGGGGGTGGGCTCCACATCGGGCTTTTGCAGCACGCGGTCGAGGATGCGTTTTTCGATGGCGGCGAATGCGGCGTCGCCGTGCACGCGGGGGCGTGGCAGGTGGATGGGCCGGTCGAGCGCGATCTGGCCGTCTTCGATCAGGATCACGCGGTCGGCCAGGGCCACGGCCTCTTGCACGTCGTGGGTGACCAAAAGCGCAGTGAAGCCGGACTGGCGCCACAGGCCTTCGATGAGGCGGTGCATCTCGATGCGCGTCAACGCATCGAGCGCGCCCAGCGGTTCGTCAAGCAGCAGCAGGCGCGGGTTGTGCACCAGGGCGCGCGCCAGGGCCACGCGCTGGCGCTGGCCGCCGGACAGGCGCGCGGGCCACTCGGCGAGCCGGTCGCCCAGGCCCACGCGGGCCAGCACATCGGCTGCGGCGCTGCGCTGCATGGGCGGCAGGCCCAGGGCCACGTTGTCTTGCACACGTTTCCACGGCAAAAGGCGCGCGTCCTGAAACATGATGCGCGTGCCATCGCTCAGGCCCGCCACGTCTTTGCCCTCGATGCGGATCGAGCCGCCCGAGACGGATTCGAGCCCTGCCACCAGGCGCAGCAGCGTGCTTTTGCCGCAGCCGCTGCGGCCCACGATGGCGACGAACTGGCCGGGCTCGATGGTGAGTTCGGTTTTCTTGAGCACGCTGCGCACGCCGTAACGTTTGTCCACAGCGCGCACTTGCAGGCGAACGCCTTGGGGTGGAGATGGTTGATTATTTGTAGTCAAAGTGGCCTCCTGCGCTTATTCATCAAGCGCTAGCAGCTATCAAATTAGGAGTATTCGGTGCCAACCCAGGTTTACGCCTGGTAGCCGGGGTGCCAGCGCAGCCAGTAGCGCTCCAGCCCCTTGGCAAACACATCGGCCAGCTTGCCCAGCAGCGCGTACAGCAAGATGCCCACCAGCACGATGTCGGTCTGCAGAAACTCGCGTGCATTCATGGTGAGGTAGCCGATGCCCGACTGCGCGGAGATGGTCTCGGCCACGATGAGGATCACCCACATCAGCCCCAGCGAGAAACGCAGGCCCACCAGGATGCTGGAGAGCGCGCCGGGCAGGATGATTTGCCGGTAAAGCTGCCAGCGGCCAAGGCCGTAGGTGCGCCCCATCTCGATCAGGCCGGGGTCCACGTTGCGGATGCCGTGGAAGGTGTTGAGGTAGATGGGGAAGAACACCGACACGCTGATGAGAAAAAGCTTGGCCGATTCGTCGATGCCGAACCACAGGATCACCAGCGGAATCAGCGCCAGCGCCGGGATGTTGCGCACCATCTGCACGGTGGAGTCGAGCAGCGTCTCCAGCAGCCGCACCGAACCGGTGAGCAGCCCCAGCAGCAGGCCCAGGCCGCCGCCTATGGCCAGCCCGGCCAGCGCACGGCCCGCGCTGACCTTGACGTGGGTCCACAGCTCGCCCGACTCGGCGAGCGTCCAGGCGGCCTGGATGACTTCGAGCGGCGCAGGCAGCACGCGGGTGGACAACCAGCCCTGCGACGATGCGATCTGCCACAGCGCAATGAGCCCCACGGGCACGGCCCAGGGCAGAAGGCGCTGCGCCACGCTGGCGAGCCAGCGGGCCACGGGCGCGGGGAGCAACGGCCCTTCAAGGGGCTGGTCCGCAGCGTCGGCCACGGGGGATACCTGCAGCTCTCTGGAGGAATGTGTCATGCGATTGCTTTCTGTTCGTGGGGTGTCAGGTCATGCCGGTCAGCTTTGCGAGGCGCGCGGCACGAAGTCGTTGGCCACGGTTTCGCCAAACGGGCCAAGCGGGTTGCCAAACAGAGGGTTGCCGCTGGCCAGCTGGTTGCGCAGCGGGATGGGCAGCAGCGGAAACACCAGCTCGGCAAAGCGGTAGGCCTCGTCCAGGTGCGGGTAGCCCGACAGCACAAAGGTGTCCAGCCCCAGCGCGGCGTATTCCTCGATGCGCGCGGCCACTGTCTGCGGATCCCCCACCAGGGCGGTGCCCGCCCCGCCGCGCACCAGGCCCACGCCCGCCCACAGGTTGGGGCTGATCTCCAGATCGGCGCGGCTGCGCTTGACGCCCTGGCTGTGCAGCGCGGCCATGCGGCGCTGGCCTTCGGAGTCCATGCGCGCAAACACGGCCTGGGCGCGCACCACGGTGTCGTCTTGTACGTGGCGGATCAGGTCTTCGGCGGCGGCCCAGGCCTGCTCGTCCGTCTCACGCACGACCACATGCAGGCGGATGCCGAACTTCACGGTGCGGCCATGTTTTGCAGCACGGGCGCGCACGTCGGCCACCTTTTTAGCCACCTCGGCCGGTGGCTCGCCCCAGGTGAGATAGGTCTCGACCTGCTCGGCCGCCAACTCGTGCGCCGCGGGCGACGAGCCGCCGAAGTACACGGGCGGATACGGCTGCTGCAGCGGCGGAAAGAGCAGCTTGGCGCCCTTGACCGACAGGTGCCGGCCTTCAAAATCCAGCGCCTCGCCATGGTGGCTGCGGGTCAGGATCTCACGCCAGATGCGGATGAACTCGGCCGATTGCTCGTAGCGGGTGGCGTGGTCCAGAAACACGCCGTCGCCCTCCAGCTCGGCCTTGTCGCCGCCGGTCACCAGATTGATGAGCAGGCGCCCGCCCGACAACCGGTCGAACGTGGCCGCCATGCGCGCAGCCAGCGCAGGCTGGTGCAGGCCGGGGCGCACGGCCACCAGAAACTTGAGGTGGCGCGTGACGGGCAGCAGGCTGGCCGCCACCACCCACGGGTCTTCGCACGAACGGCCGGTGGGGATGAGCACGCCTTCATAGCCCAGGCTGTCTGCGGCCACGGCCACCTGCTTCAGGTAGTCGTGATTGAGCTGGCGTGCGCCTTGGGCTGTGCCGAGATACCGGCTGTCGCCGTGGGTGGGGATGAACCAGAAGATTTTCATAAATGCCTCGCAGAGTTGGGAGTTGCCTTGTTTTTCTACGACCGGGCCGGTGCAGCCGCCAGTTGCGCAGCCGCAGGCCGCCACACGATGTCGGACACGTTCACGGGTTTGGGGATGAGGCCGAGCTTGAAGAACGCATCGGCCACGCGCTGCTGGTCGGCCACCGTGGCGTTGCTCAACAGCCCCACAGGCGACGAGGGGCGGCGCTGAATGAACAGGCTCACCACACCCGCGTCCAGCCCGCTGAAGTCGGCAATGAGCTTGATCGCGTCCTTGCGCGCCTCTTGCACCAGGCGGTCGGCGCGGCTGAGTTCTTCAAACAGCACACGCAGCACCTGGGGGTGGGCCTGCACGAACGGGTTGGCCGCCAAATAGAACGAGTTGTTGCTGCTGGCCAGGTCGCGCCCCGTGGCCAGCACGCGGGGCTGGATGGCCAGCTCGGTGGCGGCATAAAACGGGTCCCAGATGGCCCAGGCGTCCACACTTTTGCGCTCGAACGCGGCGCGCGCATCAGCCGGGGCCAGGTACACGGGCTGGATGTCGGCCCACTGCAGGCCCGCACGCTCCACGGCGCGCACCAGCAAGTAGTGGGCGCTGCTGCCCTTTTGCACAGCGATGCGGCGGCCCTTGAGGTCGGCCAGCGTACGCAGGGGCGAGTCTTTCAGCACCAGCAGGGCTGAGCTGTCAGGCTTGGGCGGCTCGGCGCCCACGTAAAGCAGGTCTTTGCCAGCGGCCTGGGCAAACACAGGCGGCGAGTCGCCGGTCAGGCCAAACTCCAGGCTGCCGACGGACAGCGCCTCCAGCAACTGCGGGCCTGCGGGGAACTCCAGCCAGGTCACCCGCGTGCCGGGAAAGCGCTTTTCCAGCACGCCTTGCTGCTTGAGGATGACGAGGTTGACGGCCGACTTTTGGTAGCCGATGCGCAGTTGCCCAGGACCTTGCACGGGGCTGCCCTGCGCTTGGGCATAGCGGCTGGCCACTGCCCAGGTAAAGGCCGTGACGCCCAGCAATTGCAGCGCACGGCGGCGTTCGGGGCTGAGGATGGGGGTGGTCATGGAGAACTCCTTTGCGGGGCCAATGGCTACAGCTCCACCGGCGCGGCGTGCAGCAGGTTGAGTTTTTTGGGGATGAGCTTGAGCTCGAAGAACGTGTCGGCGATCTGCTGCTGCTCGGCCAGGATCTCGCGCGTGACCGGGGCGGTGCCGAACTTCGCGCGGCTCAGGTAAAGCCCGGTGATGGCTTTGTCCAGGCCCAGCACGGCTGCCAGCTCGGCCGCAGCGGCGTCCGTGTTTTTGGCGGCCCAGGTGTCGATCGCGTTGACCTCTTCGATCGCTATGCGCAGCACGTCGGCGTTCTTGGTGGCGAAGTCGCGCGAGCTGAAGTAGTAGGCGCGGTTGTTGACCACGCCCGTGGCGTCGGCCAGCACGCGGGCATCGAGCGTTTTCTGGGCGGCGGCCAGGAACGGGTCCCAGATGATCCAGGCATCGACGGCGCCCTTTTCAAAGGCGGCACGCGCATCGGCGGGCGCCAAAAAGACCGACTGCACGTCACCGTATTTCAGGCCATTTTTCTCCAGCAACTTGACCAGGAAATACTGCACGTTGGAGCCTTTGTTGTAGGCCACGCGCTTGCCTTTGAGGTCGGCCACGCTGCGGATGGGCGAGCCCTTGGGCACGATCACGGCCTCCAGCGCGGGGCGGGGCACGGTGGCGCCCGCATAGACCAAGGGCGCACCGGCGGCCTGGGCAAAGATGGGCGGAGCTTCCCCCACGTCGCCAAAGTCGATGGAGCCCACGTTGAGCGCTTCGAGCTGCACGGGGCCTGCGTTGAACTCGGTCCAGGTGACCTTCACGCCCAGCGGGGCCAGGCGCTTTTCGAGCGTGCCCCGGCCTTTGAGGACGGAGAGCCAGCCCTTTTGGTGGCCCACGCGCAGCACACGGGTGGGGGCCGGGGCCTGGGCCCAGGCCTGGGGGGCAACGGCCGCAACGGCAGTGGCGGCGCCAGCGGCCAGCAGGTGGCGGCGTTGTGGGGAGAAACGGGTCGAATCAGTCATGGTGCAAAGCTCCAAATGCAAGGTTCAAAAAAATGCTGCGGCGACGGCTTGTTTGCAGCAGGCAACACAGCGCCCTGCCCGCGCACAGCGCAGCAAAAAAGGCAAAACAAAAAGGGGGGGAGAAAAGAGACGGCGCAGGCACCACGGGGCCGCCGCAGCGCCGCGCCTGTGCGTCAGACGCTACATCGCACCTGCGAGAACGGCACCGGCGCGAAGCGCGTGGCCTGCGCGGGCGACGGGCGCAGGGTTTCGGTCACCAGCACGTTCACCGCATCGTCCAGCCGCGTGGCGATGTCGTCGTGCAGGTGATAGGCCCCTTCGGGGGTCAGCGTGACCTGCGCATCGGTGGCGTAGATGCCGGGCAGGATGCTTTTGGCACCCAGCGACTGCAGCACCGGGCGCAGCGCGTAATCCAGCGCCAGCATGTGGTGCGGACTGCCGCCCGTGGCCAGGGGCAACACGACCTTGCCCTTGAGCGCCGTTTGCGGCAGCAGGTCGAGAAACACCTTGAGCACACCGCTGTAGGCCGCCTTATAGACCGGCGTGGCCACCACCAGCACGCGCGCATCGGCCACCTGGTCCACGGCAGCCACCACCGTGGGATGGCCAAAGTCGGCCAGCAGCAGCGCCTGGGGCGAGAGGTCCCGGATATGGATGCGGCCCACCAGCGCGCCACGCACTGCAAGGCGCTGCGCCACGGCATCAAGCAGGGCGGCGGAGCGTGAGCGCTCGGAGGGGCTACCGGCAATCAGCAAGGCGGACATGGTTTTCCTTTAATACTATTATTTTTATAGCTGCTAGCGCTTGTTGAATAAGCGCTAGAGGCCGTTTTTATGCTTACTTTCTGGTGTAGATCTGGTCAAAGCTCGCGTTGTCTGCGAAGTGCTCCTTGGCCGCCTTGTCCCAGCCACCGAACGCGTCGTTGATGGTGAACAGGTTGAGCTTGGGGAACTGCTTGGCGTACTTGGCGCGGGCTTTGTCGGACACGGCCGGGCGGTAGAAATGTTTGCCCGCAATGTCCTGGCCCTCTTCGGTGTAGAGGTATTGCAGGTAGGCCTCGGCCACGGCGCGGGTGCCCTTCTTGTCCACGTTCTTGTCCACCACCGTCACGGCGGGCTCAGCCAGGATGGAGAGCGAGGGCGCGATCACGTCGAACTTGGCGCCGAACTCTTTTTCCAGCAGGTAGGCCTCGTTCTCCCAGGCAATCAGCACGTCGCCCTGGTTGCGCTGGGCAAAGGTGATGGTGGAGCCGCGCGCGCCGGTGTCCAGCACGGGCACATTGCCATACAGCTTGGCCACGAAGTCCTTGGCCTTGGCGTCACCACCCAGCTTGCGCTTGGCGAACTCCCACGCGGCCAGGTAGTTCCAGCGCGCACCGCCCGATGTCTTGGGGTTGGGCGTGATCACGCTGATGCCGGGCTTGACGAGGTCGTCCCAGTCCTTGATGCCCTTGGGGTTGCCCTGGCGCACCACCAGCACGATGGCCGAGGTGTAGGGCGAGCTGTTGTGCGGCAGGCGCTTTTGCCAGTCTTTCGGAATCCAGCCGCCGTTGGTGTGCAACGCGTCGGTGTCACCGGCCAGCGCCAGCGTGGCCACGTCGGCGTCCAGCCCGTCGATGATGGAGCGCGCCTGCTTGCCCGAGCCGCCGTGGCTTTGCTTGACGGTCACGTCCTGCCCAGTCTTGGCCTTCCAGTGCTTGGCAAACGCCTGGTTGAAATCCACATACAACTCGCGTGTCGGGTCGTAGGAGACATTGAGCAGCGTCACAGACTGTGCAAACGACGGCAATGCCGTCAGGGCCAAACCGCTCACCAGGGCGGCGGCTAAGGGAAACTTGATAAAGTCGCGGCGAAAGTTCATGAAAGGACCTCTTTTGTGAATGTGTTGCGGTGCAAAACACCGATGAAACGCATTCTGAAAGGCCCTCTTCAAAACTGGAACTACTGAGATTTCAGTTCTTTATACCCAAAACATCTGAGCGAATCGTTTTCTTTCCGCTCCCCCACTACAAGGAAATCCCATGGCACGCACCGTTCAATGCATCAAACTCGGCAAGGAAGCCGAAGGCCTCGACTTTCCGCCCTACCCTGGCGAACTGGGCAAGCGCATCTGGGAAAGCGTGAGCAAAGAAGCCTGGGCGGGCTGGCTCAAGCACCAGACCATGCTGGTCAACGAAAACCGCCTGAACCTGGCCGATGCGCGCGCCCGCCAATACCTGGCCCGCCAGATGGAAAACCACTTTTTTGGCAGCGGCGCAGACGCTGCAGCGGGCTACGTCCCGCCCAGCGCATGAGCCTCCATGTCAGTTTTCCGTAGCGCTGCCAACCACCCGCAGCCCATGAAACTGGCGCTGCCCGGGCGAGGTAGCCGCGGAACTGGCTTTGCCAGGCCGCTGGCTGCGTCCCCCTCCCACGCGCAGCGTGAGAGAGGGGGAAGGCGCGAAGC
>NZ_JAPUDY010000044.1 GCF_027492855.1 Acidovorax sp. | reverse complement strand
TGTGAGCGACTTTGGGCTGCAGATATTTCAATACCTGTATAGCAATCCCTAAAAACGGCTTCCAGCGCTTATCCAACAATAGCCAGCAGCTATGCTTTCAATAGCAAACCCGTTTTACCTCACCTCGGCAAAAACAGCAGCCAGTAAACCAACAACAGGTTCACCAGCACGCTCACGGCCAGCGCGATCTTCCACAGGGCGGTGGCGTCACGCTGCATCAGCGGCTGGGGGCCAGGGGCTGACAGGGAGCGTGATGCGCCGCGCTCCAGCGCCAGCAGCAGCTCCTCGGCGGTCTCAAAACGCTGGGCGCGGTGGCGCGCCACGGCCTTGAGGGCAATGTGGTCCAGCCAGATGGGCACGCCGGGGTGGTGGCGGCTGGGGGCCTGCGGGTCGCGGTGGTAGCGGCCCAGTTGGTACTGCACCACTTCGCCATAGGGCAGGCGCCCCTGGCTCAGCAACTGGTAGAGCGTGACGCCCAGCGCAAACAGGTCGCTCTGCGCATCGGGCAGTTGCCCTTCGGTGTCGGCGCTTTTTTCGTAGCCCGGCCATTGCTCGGGGTTCATGTAGCTGGGGGTGCCCGCGTGTAGCTGGCGCGTGGCCTCGGGCTCGCGGCCGGACAGGGCCACGCCCAGGTCCAGCACGCGCAGCACGCCGTCGTCGCTCAGGTGCAGGTTGTCGGGCTTGATGTCGCGGTGCACCACGCCCTGGCGGTGCAGCCAGCCCAGCACCTGCGCGGCCTGCATCACCACGGCCACGGCCTGGGTCACACCCAGGTGCTGGCGGCTGCGCAAGCGCTGGCCCAGGGTGGCACCCGCATGCCAGTCGTACAGCAGGTAAAACGCGCTGGCGCCAGCGGCATCGGGACCGTCGTCGGTGGGCCAGGTGTTGAGCCGCGCCAGGTGGACGGCGGCGTGGCCCGACTGCATGCGCCGGGCCACCCAGGCCTCGTGCGCGAGTGTGGCGCGCTCCTCGGCATCGTGGGCGCGTGTGGGCAGCAGGGTTTTGAGGGCATAGAGGCGCTGCGTGGCGGGGTCGCGCACCTGGTAAATGCGGTGGATGCCGCTGTCAGCCACCAGGGCCGTGACCACCAGGCCATCGATCCCATCGCCCACCTTGAGCAGGGGCAACACGGGCAGGTTCTGCGCGCGGCGGGATTCGTCTTGCAGCGTCGCCTCCAGCGCGCCCTGCACCCGCACCACCAGCGCGGTCACGTTGTCGTTGCTGCCCCGGCGCAGCGCGGCCTGCACCAGCTCGTCGCTGAGCGCCTGGGCCGCCACATCGGCCTGGCGCAGCATTTGCCGCAGCTCGCGTTCGGGCAGGCTGCCGTGCACGCCGTCGGACAGCAGCACCAACAAATCGCCGCTGTGCAGCTCGCCCTGGCTGTAGTCCACCACCACATGGTCGTCGAGCCCCATGGCGCGGGTGAGCTGGTGGGCAAAGTCGCGCTGCGCCATCACATGGTCGGCCGTCAGCAGTTGCAGGCGCCCGCTGCGCAGCAGGTAGGCGCGGGTGTCGCCCACATGGGCCAGCGTGTACGACTGGCCGCGCAGCACCAGCGCCGTGAGTGTGGTCAGCCCCACGGCGGGCTGGCGGCGCCGGTTCATGGAGGCCAGCCAGCCGTTGTGGGCGCTGAGGATGCGGTCCAGCGCCACCGTGGTGTCCCAGGTCTCGGGGGTGGCGAAGTAGTCGCCCACCAGGGTACTCACCGTGGTCTGCGCGGCCTCGCGGCCCAGGCCGCCGGCGCTCACGCCATCGGCAATGGCGGCGATGGCGCCGCGCTCGCGGTCGCGCCCCTGCCCCACCACCAGGGCGGCGAAGTCCTCGTTCACCTCTTTGCGCCCGGCCTGCGAGGCCTGGCCGACATCCAGTTCAAAGCTCATGCACCAGCCCCATGCAGGTTTTATGCCCAAGGTGGTGCAGGACAGGCACGCCCGAGGTGCGGCGCCACAGGGCCGCACAAAGCGGGCCCCATCGCCATCTTGCACACCAAATCGGTGCACCGCCTCTGGCACGGGCATTGCTTAACAAGCACAACGGCCCGGCAGGGCCACACAACTCACCAGTGCAACGGCGCACCGGGGTGTTGTACGGACGAAGGCGTCCCCACATGCGGTTTCGTGCCATCGAAGCCGCATCGTGCGGACGCCGTTTTTGTTTTGCGAATCGCCCAGGCGGTCGAACCGACGGAGTCATGATGGAAAAGCTCAAACTGGTGATGGTGGGGAATGGCATGGCCGGTGTGCGCACGCTGGAAGAACTGCTCAAGATCGCCCCCGATCTGTATGACATCACGGTGTTCGGTGCCGAGCCCCACCCCAACTACAACCGCATTTTGCTGTCGCCGGTGCTGGCGGGCGAGCAGACCATCGACGAGATCATTCTCAACGACTGGTCCTGGTATGCCGACAACCACATCACGCTGCACACCGGCTTCACGGTGACCGATGTGGACCGCGTGCGCCGCGTGGTCCGCGCGCAAAGCCCTGCGGGCGACGTGATCACCGCCGAATACGACCGCCTCATCATGGCCACGGGTTCCAACCCGTTCATCCTGCCCATCCCCGGCAAAGAGCTCAAGGGTGTGCTGGCCTACCGCGACATTGCCGACACCCAGGCCATGATCGACGCCGCCGCCACCTACCAACACGCCGTGGTGATCGGCGGCGGCCTGCTGGGCCTGGAGGCCGCCAATGGCCTGATGAAGCGCGGCATGAAGGTCTCCGTGGTGCACGTGGCGCCCTGGCTCATGGAGCGCCAGCTCGACGATGTGGCGGGCAAGATGCTGGAGAAGTCGCTGGCCGAGCGTGGCATGCAGTTTTTGATGGGCGCGCAGACGCAGGAGCTGGTGGGCAATGCCGATGGCCGCGTGGCCGCCGTGAAGTTCAAGGACGGCACCGAGGTGCCCGCCGACCTGGTGGTGATGGCCGTGGGCATCCGCCCCAACACCGCCCTGGCTGAAAAAATGCGCCTGCACGTGAACCGCGGCATCGTGGTGAGCGACACGCTGCAGACCACCACAGACGCCCGCATCTACGCCGTGGGCGAATGCGCCGCGCACCGGGGCATCGCCTATGGCCTGGTGGCCCCGCTGTTCGAGCAGGGCAAGGTGCTGGCCAACCACCTGGCCGAGTTCGGCATCGGTCGCTACCAGGGCTCGCTCACGTCCACCAAGCTCAAGGTCACGGGCATTGACTTGTTCAGCGCGGGCGACTTTCAGGGCGGCGATGGCACCGAAGAGATCGTGATGAGCGACCCCTTTGGCGGTGTGTACAAAAAACTCGTCATCAAGGACGACAAGCTCGTGGGCGCCTGCCTGTATGGCGACACGGTGGACGGCAGCTGGTACTTTAAGCTGCTGCGCGACGGCCGCAGCGTGACCGACCTGCGCGACAAGCTCATGTTTGGCGAATCTCACCTGGGCGACACCGGCCACCAGGGCCAAAGCAAGGCCGCCGCCATGCAGGACAGCGACGAGGTCTGCGGCTGCAACGGCGTGACCAAGGGCGCGATCTGCAAGGCCATCAAGGACAAGGGCCTGTTCACGCTCGACGAAGTGCGCAAACACACCAAGGCCAGCGCATCCTGCGGATCGTGCACCGGGCTGGTGGAGCAGATCATCATGTTCACGGCGGGCGGCGACTACAGCGCCACGCCCAAGACAAAAGCCGTGTGCGGCTGCACCGACCACGGCCACCAGGCGGTGCGCGACGCCATCCGCACCAACAAGCTGCTGAGCATTGCCGATGTATTCAACTTCATGGAGTGGAAGACGCCCAACGGCTGCGCCACCTGCCGCCCAGCCGTCAATTACTACCTCATCAGCACCTGGCCCAAAGACGCCAGGGACGACCCGCAAAGCCGCGCCATCAACGAGCGCAGCCACGCCAACATCCAGAAAGACGGCACCTACAGCGTGATCCCGCGCATGTGGGGCGGCGAGACCACGGCCGACGAGCTGCGCCGCATTGCCGACGCGGTGGACAAATACAACATCCCCACCGTCAAGGTCACGGGCGGCCAGCGCATCGACCTTTTGGGCGTGAAGAAGGAAGACCTGGTCAACGTGTGGAAAGACATCGGCATGCCCAGCGGCCACGCCTACGCCAAGGCGCTGCGCACCGTAAAGACCTGCGTGGGCAGCGAGTGGTGCCGCATGGGCACACAAGACAGCACGCAGATGGGCAAAGACCTGGAGCGCGCCATGTGGCGCATGTACGCCCCGCACAAGGTCAAGTTCGCGGTGAGCGGCTGCCCGCGCAACTGCGCCGAAGCAGGCATCAAGGACGTGGGCATCATCGGCGTGGACTCGGGCTGGGAGATGTATGTGGCGGGCAACGGCGGCATCAAAACCGAGGTGGCGCACTTCTTCACCAAGCTGAAAACCGCCGAAGAAGTGCTGGAGTACACCGGCGCGTTCTGCGAGCTGTACCGCCAGGAAGGCTGGTACCTGGAGCGCACCGTGCACTACGTGAACCGTGTGGGCCTCGACTACGTGAAAAAACGCATCCTCGAAGACCACGCAGGCCGCAAGGCGCTGTGGGAACAACTGCAGTTTGCGCTGGATGGCGAGCCCGACCCCTGGTTCGACTTTGACAAGGCCGCCGTGGACACGCGCCAGTTCGTGCCCGTGAGCGCCTGACACGGATTTGCTTTCATGCCATCAAAACCAAGAACCGTTCGGGCTGAGCCTGTCGAAGCCTCGCGCGGCGCTTCGACCCTTCGACAAGCTCAGGACAGGCAAGCTCAGCGTGAACGGTTTTTCATTTTTTGCGTACCGGCATGCGTGCCAGGAAGCAAAAACAAACATCCACCAAGGACAACGCCATGACCACGAACAACCACCCCGCCCCCGACTGGAAGCTCATCTGCCGCGTGGACGACATCCCCGTGCTCGGCTCGCGCCGCGTCACCCGCCCAGAGGGGCTGGACGTGGCGGTGTTCCGCAACGACGCAGGCGGCGTGTTCGCGCTGCTTGACCGCTGCCCCCACAAGGGCGGCCCGCTGAGCCAGGGCATCGTGTTCGGCACACACGTGGCCTGCCCCATGCACAACTGGACCATCGGCCTGTGCGACGGCCAGGCATCCGCACCCGACGAGGGCTGCACGCCGAAGTTCGCGGTGAAGGTGGAAGACGGCGCCGTGTACCTGGACGCTGCCGAGCTGGCATCGCACGCGCTCGACCTGGTGCGGCCCATCGCGGGGCCTGCGCGCCGCAACGTGGCCGCTTGAGCACGCAATCTATTTGCTATAAAAATAGTAGCTATTAGCGCTTACCCAATAAGCACCAGGGCACAAAAAAACATGATGAGGTACTTGTCTCAGAGGCCCCTAACCCCCGCCCGTTCGGGCTGAGCCCGTCGAAGCCAGGGCGCCCTTTGCCAACAGCCCTTCGACAGGCTCAGGGCGAACGGTTCTCGCTGAGGCCTGTAGCCCCCCACGCACAAAACACCTGAAACGAAACCCACGCCATGCAAGAAACAAAATCAACCTGCCCCTACTGCGGCGTAGGCTGCGGCGTGATCATCGAAAGCGACGGCCCCCAGATCACCGGCGTGCGCGGCGACCCAAACCACCCCGCCAACTTCGGCCGCCTGTGCACCAAGGGCTCCACGCTGCACCTCACGGCCAGCAGCCCCATCACGCTGCAGACCCGCTTGCTGCAGCCTATGCACCGCGCACAGCGCGCCGACGCACCCCAATCGCTGTCGTGGGACGCCGCCCTGGGCCTGGCCACCCACAAGTTCGCTGACATCATTCAGACGCACGGCCCCGACGCCGTGGGCTTTTACGTGAGCGGCCAGTTGCTCACCGAGGACTACTACGTCTTCAACAAGCTGGCCAAGGGCCTGATCGGCACCAACAACATCGACACCAACTCGCGCCTGTGCATGAGCAGCGCGGTGGCGGGCTACAAGCAGACCCTGGGCGCCGATGCGCCGCCCGCCTGCTACGACGACGTGAAACACGCGCAGTGCCTGTTCATCGTGGGCAGCAACGCGGCCTGGGCGCACCCCATCTTGTTTCGCCGCATTGAAGACGCGCGCGCCGCCAACCCCGGCATGAAGGTCATCGTGGCCGACCCGCGCCGCACCGACACCGCAGGCACAGCCGACCTGTTTTTGCCCATCCAGCCCGGCAGCGATGTGATGCTGTTCAACGGCATGCTGCACCTGATGCTGTGGGAGGGCTGGACGGACGCCGAGTACATCGCAGCGCACACCACGGGCTTTGACGAACTCAAGGCCCTGGTGCGCGACTACACGCCCGAACGTGTGGCGCAGACCTGTGGCATCTCGGTGGCCGACCTGACCACGGCGGCCAAGTGGTTCGCGACCTCGAAAGCGACTTTGAGCCTGTACTGCCAGGGCCTGAACCAAAGCAGCAGCGGCACCGCCAAGAACGCCACACTCATCAACCTGCACCTGGCCGCAGGCCAGATCGGCAAGCCCGGCGCAGGCCCCTTCAGCCTGACGGGCCAGCCCAACGCCATGGGCGGGCGCGAGGTGGGGGGCTTGGCCAACCTGCTCAGCGCCCACCGCGACCTGGCCAACCCCCAGCACCGCGCCGAGGTGGCCGCGCTGTGGGGTGTGGCCGATGTGCCCAGCCAACCGGGAAAAACGGCCGTGGAGATGTTCCAGGCCGCTGCCGACGGCGAGATCAAAGCCCTGTGGATTGCCTGCACCAACCCCGCGCAGAGCATGCCCGACCAAGCCACCGTGCGCCGCGCGCTGCAGCGTGCCGAGTTTGTGGTGGTGCAAGAGGCCTTTGCCACGGCCGAAACCGCGCGGTACGCCGACCTGCTGCTGCCCGCCACCACGTGGGGCGAAAAAACCGGCACCGTGACCAACAGCGAGCGCCGCATCTCGCGCGTGCGCCCTGCTGTGCCCGCGCCCAGCGAGGCGCGCCACGACTGGGCCATTGCGGTGCAATTTGCGCACCAATTGGAGGCACGCCTGCGCCCCGGCCAGCCCACGCTGTTCCCCTACGCCACGGACGCCGCCGATGCGGGCGCCGAAACCGTGTGGAACGAGCACCGTGAGAGCACCCGCGGGCGCGACCTGGACATCACCGGCCTGTCGTGGGAGATGCTCGAATCCACAGGCCCCCAGCAGTGGCCGCTGCCAGAGGGCGCCACCACCGGCAAGGCCCGCCTGTACGAAGACGGCATCTTCCCCACCGCCGACGGCCGTGCCCGTTTTGCGGCCCACGCCTGGGTGCCCCTGGCCGAGCAGCGCGAATCGCGCTACCCCTTCAGCCTGACCACGGGCCGCCTGCGCGACCAGTGGCATGGCATGACACGCACCGGCACCCTGGGCCGCCTGTTCGGCCACGTGGCCGAGCCCAGCGTGCAGCTGCACCCGCAGGACATGGAGCGGCGCGGCCTGAAAAACGGCGACCTGGTCTATGTGACGAGCAAACGCGGCTCCATCGTGGTGCCCGCGCAGGCCGATGCCACCGTGGGCCTGTCGCAGGCCTTCATGGCCATGCACTGGGGCAGCGAATTTTTGAGCGGCAGCTCGTCCACCGGCGAGCGCCTGGCGGGTGTGAACGCGCTCACCACCTCGGCCTATTGCCCCACGTCCAAACAGCCCGAGCTGAAACATGCGGCGGTGAAGATCCTCAAGGCCGAGCTGCCCTGGACGCTGCTGGCCATGGCCTGGCTACCCGCCGACAGCGCCCAGGCCACGCGCGAGGCACTGTCGGCACTGATGGCGCAGTTCCCATTTGCCAGTTGCGTGCCTTTCAGCAACAACACGCCGCTGGGCGAACCCGGCCGCGAGCGTGTGGGCGTGCTGCTGCGCGCCGCCGCACACGAGGCGCCACCCGACGCTACCGTGGAGCGCATCGAAATGCTGATGGGCCTGGCCACCACCGACACGCTGCGCTATGCCGACAAAAAACGCGGCCAGCGCCGCGCCGCGCGCCTGATGCGCCGGGGCGATGCCAGCACACTCGAAGGCATCGTCCTCGCAGGCGACACCAGCGCCGAAGGCTGGCTCAAGACCCTGCTGCAAGAGGAGTTGCCCGCGCAAACCTACGGCCGCCTGCTGCTGGTACCCGGCGCCAAAGCGCCCGTGGCCGTGCAGTCGCGTGGCAAGCCGGTGTGCACCTGCTTCAACGTGACGGACGCCGCCATCACCGCCCAACTGGCCCACTGCCACGGCACCGACGACGACCGCCTGGCCCAACTGCAGGGCCAACTGCGCTGCGGCACGAACTGCGGCTCGTGCCTGCCCGAACTCAAGCGCATGGTGCGCGCCACAGGGCCGCTGGCCCCCAAGCCCGTGGCGCAGGCCGCCATATAACAAAAAGGTCTCTGGATTGCAGGAAAATAAGCACCCTACCCACGAAGCCACCGAGCCACCATGGCCATTAGCCAGTACATCAAGGAAATCGGCCGCGGCGCGCGCGGTGCCAAGCCGCTGACGCGCGAGCAGGCCACGGACCTGTTCGGCCAGGTGCTGGACGGCGCGGCAAGCGATCTGGAGATCGGCGCCTTCTGCCTGGCCATGCGCATCAAGGGCGAGACGGCGGAGGAGATGTGCGGCTTTCTGGACGCCACGCACCAGCGCCTGGCCCTGCTGCCCGCTACCGACCGCCCGCTCATCGTTCTGCCCAGCTACAACGGCGCGCGCAAGCTGCCCGTGCTGACGCCGCTGCTGGCCCTGCTGCTGGCGCGCGAGGGCCTGCCCGTGCTGCTGCACGGCATGCGCACCGAGGCGCGCCGGGTTCTGGCATCGGATGTGCTGCTAGCGCTTGATATACCAGCGCTAACAGCTCCTGAAAAGATAGCAAATGGCGAGATGCGCCACATCCACACCCAGCACCTGCACGCAGGCCTGGCGCGCCTGCTGGCCGTGCGCGAGGTGGTGGGCCTGCGCAACCCAGGGCACAGCGTGGTCAAGCTGATGAACCCCTGCGCGGGCGCATCGGTGGTGGTCACCGCATACACGCACCCTGAGTATTTCGAGATGCTGCAGACGGCCTTTCACATGCTGGGCATGAACGCCTTGCTCTCGCGTGGCCTGGAGGGCGAAGTGGCCACCGACCCGCGCCGCACGCCCCGCTACGACGGCTTTGTGCGCGGCGTGCACACCGTACTGGAGTCGCAGCAGCCCGGCACCGCCAGCGAAGTGCCCGGCCTGCCCGCCGAGATCGACGTGGCCACCACGGCGGCCTACACACGCCGCGTGCTAGCGGATGAGCTGCCTGTGCCGCCCGCCATCGCGCGGCAGGTGGAACATATCTTGCGTCTGGCTGATCAAACCATTTCGGAGACATCGCCACCATGAACCGCCCCACACACCCCCACGCCCCGCAGCACCTGGGCTCCAACGGCAGTTGCACCCTGGTGGGCGCAGGGCCGGGCGATCCGGAGCTGCTCACGCTCAAGGCCTTGAAGGCCATCCAGGCCGCCACCGTGCTGTTGGTAGATGACCTGGTGAGCGATGCCATCGTGGCGCACGCATCGCCCACAGCCCGCATCATCCATGTGGGCAAACGCGGCGGCTGCAAGAGCACACCACAGGCCTTCATCGAAAAACTCATGCTCATGGCCGTGAACGAAGGCGAACACGTGGTGCGCCTCAAGGGCGGCGACCCCTTCATCTTTGGCCGGGGCGGCGAGGAGGTGGAGCACCTGCGTGCGGCGGGCGTGCCGGTCACCGTGGTCAACGGCATCACGGCGGGCCTGGCGGGCCTCACGTCACTGGGCGCGCCGCTCACCCACCGCGAACATGCACACGGCGTGGTCTTCATCACCGGCCACGCCAAGCCCGGCGATGCGGGCACCGACTGGCGCCAACTGGCCGCCACCGCGCGCGACGCCAAGCTCACGCTCGTGATCTACATGGGCGTGAGCGGCGCAGCCACCATCGAACAAGAACTCCTCACCGGCCTGCCCGCCGACACGCCCGTGGCCGTGATCCAGCACGCCAGCCTGCCCCACCAACGCCACGCCATCACCACCCTGAGCGCCCTGCACGCCACCATCACACGCGAAGGGCTGGCCAGCCCGTCGGTGATCGTGGTGGGCGACGTGGTGCGGGGTGTGGCCCTGGCATCGCTTGACGCTGCTGTCACAGCAGCGGCAGAGCAGCATCTGGCCTTGCGCGCAGGCTGACGCCGCCAGGCTAACAAGCGCTTACAAACGGCGTCGCCGTTTCCGGTATTTCCGGGGCGCGCGCCGCCTATCATTTCCTCGCACCGCCTGCCTCGGCAGATGCGTGTCACGCCATGGCCGGAATGCTCAACAAGCCCAGGAAGCGAGGATCTTCATGCAACGACTCTCCACCTTCTGCCGCCGCCTGGCGCTGGCATGCGGCCTGCTGGTAGCCAGCACCACGGCCTGGAGCTACGCCATCCAGGCGGGCAAGGTGGTGGACGGCGCGGGCAACGCCGTGCAGTTGCGGGGCGTGAACTGGTTCGGCTTCGAAACGCAGACCCATGTGGTGCACGGCCTGTGGGCCCGCAACTGGCAGGACATGATCACGCAGATGCAGCAAAGCGGCTTCAACGCCGTGCGGCTACCGTTCTGCCCGGCATCGCTGAACGGCAATCCGCCCACCAGCATCGACTACAGCCGCAATGCCGACCTGCAGGGCCTGTCCGCCATCCAGGTGATGGACAAGATCATCCTGGAGCTGAGCAACCGCGGCATGTACGTGCTGCTGGACCACCACACCCCCGACTGCCAGACCATCAGCGAGCTTTGGTACACCCCTGGCTACAGCGAGCAGCAATGGATTGGCGATTTGGTCTTCATGGCCCAGCGCTACGCGGCCGTGCCGGGCGTGATCGGCATGGACATCAAGAACGAGCCCCACGGCGCCGCCACCTGGGGCACGGGCAACAATGCCACCGACTGGAACCGCGCCGCAGAACGCGCAGCCGCCGCCGTGCTGCAGGCTGCGCCGCAATGGCTGATCGCCGTCGAGGGCATTGGCGAGAACCCCAGTTGCTCCGGCAGCAACGCGCATTTCTGGGGCGGCAACCTGGAGCCCATGGCCTGCACCCCGCTCAACATTCCGGCCAACCGGCTGCTGCTGGCCCCGCACACCTACGGGCCCGACGTGTACGCGCAGCCGTACTTCAACGCGGCCAACTTCCCCAGCAACATGCCCGCCATCTGGGACCAGCACTTCGGCCAGTTCGCGCAAGCGGGCCACGCCGTGGTGCTGGGCGAGTTCGGCGGCAAATATGGCCGGGGCGATGCGCGTGATGTGCTGTGGCAAAACGCGCTGGTGGACTACCTTGCCGCCAGGGGCATGCGCAGCGGCTTCTACTGGTCGTGGAACCCCAACAGCGGCGACACCGGCGGCATCCTCGACGATGACTGGACGGCAGTGCGCACGGACAAGGTGCAACTGCTACGGCGCCTTTGGGGCGACGGCACAACAACCACACCAACCCCCACCCCGGTGCCAGCCGCCCAATTCGCCGTGCAGCAGACGGTGAACAGTGACTGGGGCGCGGGCTACTGCCAGCAGGTCAAGGTCACCAACACGGGAACCGCCACAGGCAACTGGGCCATCACCATCCCGGTGATCGGCACCATCAACAACCTGTGGAACGCCACCTGGACCCAGGCAGGCAGCAACCTGAGCGCCTACGGCGTGGGCTGGAACCAGACCCTGGCCCCAGGGGCTGCCGCTGAATTCGGCTTCTGCGCTGTGCGCTGAGCGGGCCGTCAGGGGCTGATACGGATTCGCGCTTGATCCGTCAGAACCGAAGCCAACACCGTTCGGGCTGAGCCCGTCGAAGCCCTGCGCGGCGCTTCGACACGCTCAGCGTGAGCGGTTTTCTATTTTTCGGAACAAGCGGCTGCTCATCCAACCGCCGCCTGGTGCACCTGCCGAAAGCGCTCCGCCAGCTCCTTGCGCAGCGACTTGCGCAGCAGCGCGGCATCCCAGCGGCGGCGCTCGTCAGGGGTGGAGGGCGACAGGGGCGGCACCTTCACCGGCGTGCGAGACTCGTCCACCGCCACCATGGTGAAAAAGCAGCTGTTCACATGCCGCACCACCTGCGAGCGGATCTCTTCGGCCACCACCTTGATGCCCACCTCCATCGACGAGCTGCCCGTGTAGTTCACGCTGGCCAGAAAGGTCACCAGCTCGCCCACGTGGATGGGCTGCAGAAACATCACCTGGTCCACGCTCAGCGTCACGGTGTAGCAGCCCGAATAGCGGCTGGCGCACGAATACGCCACCTGGTCGAGCAGCTTGAGGATGGCGCCGCCGTGCACGTTGCCCGAAAAATTGGCCATGTCGGGCGACATCAGCACGGTCATGCTCAGTTGGTGTGAGGGGATGTTCATGCCCCGATTCTAGAAAGCCTCGCCCCCACAGCACCATGGCACTGCGGGTGGCAGCTTCGCTACACTCGCGCAGCGCCAGCACGCTGGCCACATGGAGGAACCAATGATCGAACTAGAAAAACTCAACGAATTCACCGAAAGCCACGGCGCCCTGCGCACCGGCAAAGGGCTGGTGTCTGGCGTGATTGCCCTCACGCTGGCCATCCTGTGTTTTCTGGGCGTGCTGGCATTTCACTTTCCTGAGTACCTGACCACGCCGCAATTGCGCAAGAGCTACGACGTGTCGGTGATCCGCACCATCATGCTGGCGGCCCTGGCCATTGCGGGGGGTATCTCGCTGGTCAACATCCTCTTCAACCGCTCACGCTGGCTGGCCACCTTTGCCTTTGCCATGGTGGCGCTGACGGCCTTCCTGGGCGGGCACAAGGTGGAGGTGGACCCGAACTTCCCCGACAACACACCCTACATTGGCCTGGACTGGTTCATCCTCGATCTGCTGGGCAGTTCGCTGATTTTTATCTTCATCGAAAAGCTCTTTGCGCTGCGCAAGGACCAGCCTATCTTCCGCGCCGAATGGCAAACCGACTTCCACCATTTCATCGTGAACCACATGGTGGTGGGCTTTGTGCTACTGGCCACCAACCTCATCGTGCACAAGTTTTTTGGCTGGGCGGCCAGCGACGGCATTCGCGGCTGGGTGCAGGGCCTGAACTTCTGGGTGGCGCTGTTTCTCATCGTGCTGGTGGCCGACCTGGTGCAGTACTGGACGCACCGCGCCTACCACGAGGTGCCCCTGCTGTGGCGCCTGCACGCCGTGCACCACAGCGTGAAAAGCATGGACTGGATGGCGGGCTCGCGCCAGCACATTCTGGAGCTGCTGATCACCCGCACGCTGGTGCTGGCGCCCATCTACGTGCTGGGCTTCAGCAAGGAAGTGATCGACGCCTACATCGTGGTTGTGGGTTTTCAGGCCGTGTTCAACCACGCCAACGTGAGCGTGCGCCTGGGGCCGCTGCGCTACGTGCTGGTCACGCCCAACTTTCACCACTGGCACCACAGCCAAGACCAGGAGGCGCTCGACAAGAACTACGCCGCGCACTTTGCCTTCCTGGACTACCTGTTCGGCACGGCCGTGAAAAGCACCAAGCTCTGGCCCGAAAAGTACGGCGTGCTGGGCGACTACGTGCCCAACGGCTTCATCCAGCAGTTCAAGTTTCCATTCACCTGGAAGGGGTGAGCGCCACGGGTTCGGGCATTAATCCGTCGTGGCGTCCAGCCGGTAGCCAAAGCCGCGCACCGTCTTGATGAGCGCGAGCGCATGGCCGTCGTCGATTTTGGTGCGCAGGCGGCGCACGTACACATCGACCACGTTGGTCAAGGGGTCCTCGTTGGTACCCCACACGTTGGAGAGGATGCGCCCACGGCTGTACACGCGGCCTGGCGCGCTCATCAGCAGCTCCAGAAAGGCCAGCTCACGCGCCGTGAGCACAATGGGCTGGCCGGCGCGGCTGGCCTGCATCCGATCCAGATCCAGCACCAAATCGGCCACCTGCAGAGTGCTGACACGTGTGCGCTGCTCCCGGCCTCGGCGCAGTAGCGCCTCGATGCGGGCCAGCAGTTCTTCAAACGCAAAGGGTTTGGTGAGGTAGTCGTCTGCGCCCAGGCGCAGGCCGTTGACTTTGTCTTCGGTGTTGCTCAGCGCACTCAGCATCAGCACGGGCATGTGGCGGCCTTCGGCGCGCAGGGTCTGGCACAGCTCCAGTCCGCTCAAGCCGGGCAGCATCAGGTCCAGCAGCAACAGCACGCCAGCGTCGGCGCCACGCGCCATGGCCAGCCCGTCGGGGCCTGTGCGGGCCAGTTCCACACAGTAGCCCTCGGCCCGCAGGCCGCGCACCAAAAAATCCGCCACGCGCGCATCGTCTTCCACCACCAGGATGTTATTGCTCATGCCTGTGCCTCTTGTTTTTCGGCCTCACCGCCGCCCGCCCCAGGCAACGACGAGGTATGTGCCCATGGCAGCATGATGCGCACCACCGTGCCCTGCTGCGGCACGCTCTCCACACTGATACTGCCCTGGTGGGCGAGCACGATGGCCTGGGCGATGGACAGGCCGATGCCCGTGCCATCGGCGCGGTGGGCGCGTGCCCGGCGCCCGCGCACAAAACGCTCGAACACGCTGGGCAACTCGTCGGCATCAATGCCGATGCCTTCGTCGCGCACCACAATCTCCACGCCTTGCGGCACGCCCTGCAGGCCCACGCTCACAGTGGCGCCCTGCGCAGAGTAGCGCACCGCGTTATCGAGCACGATCACCAGCGCCTGGCGCAGCCGGTCGGCATCGGCATGCACGGCCACCGCGCCTGCGGGCAGCGCCTCGGCGCCATCACCATCTGCGAGCCATTTCACCTGCACGCCGTGTGGTGCGCCCAGGGCGGCCGCCTGCTCTGCAGCGTCGCCCAGCAAAGCGCGCAGGTCCACCGGGGCCGGGCGCATCACAAGCTGGTCGGCCTCGGCCTTGGCGATGAGCAGCAGGTCGTGGATGACGCGGGTGAGCTGATCCACACCGCCCACAATGCGCGCCAGCGTCTGGCGGTATTCATCCACCGGCTTGGCACCGCCGCGCAGTGCGATCTCGGCCTCGCCCCGGATGGCGGTGGCGGGTGTGCGCAGCTCATGGCCCAGGTCGGCAAAGAGCTGGCGGCGGCGCTGGTCCAGGCGCTGCAGCGTGTCGTGCGCGGCGCTCAACTCGCGGGTACGCGTCTGCACGGCGTCTTCCAGCCCACGGCGCGCTGCGTCGGCGCGGGCGCGGTGCTGCTGCAACTCGGCCGCCATGGCGTTGAAATGTTGTGCCACCCTGTCGAATTCATCATTCGATCCGGTGGCCACCCGGTGGTCCAGCGCACCGGCCTGCAGGGCCTGCGTGCCTTGCAGCAACCGATCAAGCGGGCGCTGCAGGCGCCGCGTAAGGTGCAACGCCAGCAACACGGCCAGGGCCAGGGTGATGAGTGCCATGCCAATGGCTTGCTGGCGCAACACATCCAGCCCGCGCTCGGTGGCGGCACGCGCCACCGGCACGGCCGCGCGCTGGTGCGCAATGCCGCCGTTGATCAATTCACGCAGGTCACGCCCGCGTGTCATGTCGAACACCTGGATGAGTTCGCCCCACAGGGCCGGAAAGTCAGCCCCCTGCTCCAGCGGAGCCAGTTGCGTCAGCCGCGCCTCCACCGCCTGGATGTTGTCGCGCAGCAGCTCCGTCACGCCCGCAAGCTGGAGCACCTCCGTGGGCATGCTCACCCCTTCGCGGTGCACCATTTCGTTCCACAACGCCAGATCGCGGCGCACCAGGTCATCGAGGCTGGCGGCGCTGGCATACATGGCTGCAATCAGGCGCTCCAACTGCTCGGGCTGGGCATCGGCGTTCATCAGGCGCTGCATGGCCCACACGCGCAATCGCTGCTTGTTGGCCGACAAGCCCAGCAGCTCGGACTGGATGTCGCTGGCCAGACGGCTGTGCTGGGCGTAGTCGTTGACGCGGTGGGCGCCCCAGTACACAAAGGCGGCCTGGATGCAGACCAGGGCCACCAAAGCAGCAAATGCCAGAGAGAGCCGTGCGCGGTACATCGGTAGACCCCAAAAGAAGGCCTGCATTATGGGGCGGGCGAACGCACGAACGGCTCACCCGCCTGGGGCTGCAATACGCGGCCCCGAAGCTCGTCAATTGCTGGTGAAAGGCAGCGAAGAATGGTGCACCACGATGCGCAGCTTGCCCGCATCATCCTTGACGAAAGTCCAGGTCTTGTCCACGGAAGTGACCTTGCCGTTCTTGTCCGTGAACATCACGTTGCCCATGGTGCTGGCAGAGCCGCCAGCGATAAACACCCCGCTGTTGGCCACTTCGCACTTGGTCCACCCCTTGAGCGCAAAACCGGTGTCTTTAGGGAAAGCCGGATTGCCACCCACAAAGTACGACAGCGCGCCCTCGCGGGTGACGCGGAACGTCTGGGGCACCGTGGTCAGGGTCGGCTTGAACAACACCGCCCCCATCTGGTAGCCGTAGGCGCCGTCGATCACCTTCTCGGCCATGGCCTTTGCAGCCTCAAAGCCGCTGGTGGTGTGGGTGGTGCTGATGTCGACCAGCGCCTTGCACCAGGCGTCCTGGGCCGCCAGAACTTCGCCTTCGGTGATGGCTTGATTGACCACCGGCCCCCTGGCCGCTGCGGGCAGGGCGGCCGCGCCGAGCAAAAGGGCGGCAATGGCGATGCAGGTATGTTTTTTCATGATTCACTTCGTAAAAAAAAGAGGTTTGCCTCGCTAGCGACCGGCTGGCTGTCAGCAAGGCCTTGAGTTCATCAAAATGACGTGGACGCGCCGTGAATGCCACGTGAGCAGAACGTGAGCGGAGTATGAACATCAGATGAACCAGGGCCCCGCAGAGGGGCCAGCGTGCCCATCCGCAGCGCCACTCTCGGCCAAGCAGCTCACTACCAACTACAAATTACGCAGTTCGTCTTCGAGCAAGTCAAGCTGCTTGCGCAGCTCATTGGTACGGGCCTCGCACGCAGCCTTGCTGTCGGCGGCTGCGGTCGCGCGCTCCTGCGCGAACACCGAGCCCGACGCCAGGGTGCTGCGCCGCAGCGGGCCCGCATGGGTCGTCACCTCCGGCTGCGCCACACATTCCTGCTGACTGCGCTCGACGGCAGCGCGCGCCTGGGGCACGCCCTGCGTCTGCAGATAGTTCTTGCGCTGCCAGGCCGCGCCAAAAGCGCCTTCTTTGGTGGTAGCGGGCTTGGTCTGAATAGGGGTAGCGCCCTGAATGACAGGCTTCACCTCGATCTTCTCACCCTCGCCCACACAGGGTGCGTCCTGAAACGACACCTTGCCATCGGTGCCCGTGCACTTGTTAATGGCCCAGGCCGGGGCCAGAAAGCCGATGGTCAGAATGCAGACGACAGAAGTGCGGATCGGATTCATGGGGCAGTCCTTGGCGGAGGAAGGCAGCATGCTACCGCGCTGCGATCTGCCACGCCTCCATTGCAAGCCGCGAAGGAATCGGGCACATCCAATTTGCCTGAACCAACAACAAGGCAAATGCCTTGCCAGATGCCAGACCTGCCCAAGGTCATCGAGAAACTGCACGGTCCATGGAAAAAAACAGATGGGAATCGGCACCATCTGATCCACCTACATCGGTCCAAGGAAAGGCTCGGACATCTACAAACCGCCGATGAAATCAACCAACAACCCAAGGACTGAGGGTACGATCCTCGGCCGAGATGTAACACATCTTATCAACATGCTGCGCATTGATTTTCAGTCATTGATAACCTTGAACCAAATTTCTCTTCTTATTTAAAAATCAATTTAAAACCGCCAATCATTTTAAAACCATGCTTTCAAACAACCATTCGAAACAAAAAACAATTGTCGCCATTTCCATGGTCATTGCACTCTCTGCATGCGGCGGCGGCGGCGGCGGCAACGATGCAGCGCCGTCACCCCCCTCAACACCAAATACTCCAGATACCCCGAATACTCTAATAAAATTCTCAGATGGGGATTCATACACATATTCATCCACAGGCGCTTATTTCAATGCACCTCCAAGTTATCCAACCGAGCCATCCACACTCTACTATACATATACAATAAAAAATCCGAGCACCGATCTTTCGTACGACCGCATATATACATCCTCACCACCAACCGCACCAATAATAAATCGCGTCAACAAAAATAATCAAATAGATTCACATAGAGACAAATTTACGAATTGTGAATATACGAACGAAAAAGAGAAGCCTGGACTTTTTCCTCAGATAGGGGAAACATGGTCGGTAAATTACCAACGGACCTGCACTCATCCAAACTCCCGTAGTGTCTCTGAGCATAGCAGTGCAGGCCAGGTAGTCCAAAGAGAGTCCTATACAACAGAGGCTGGCACATTCTCGACATTCAAAACAGAGATCACATCAAAACAAGTACAGTCCTCATCCACAACAATCAACAAAAGAACTTGCTGGTTTGATGAAATATCTGCACAAACAGTAGCCTGCCAAGGTCATTCAAAATCAACATCAACTACAAACCCGCAACTTAACTACGAAAGAAAATACACCATATCTCTCATAGGCATCAATACCAAAAATCATCCCATCAAAAAAAATCGAGTCGAGCGATTTATTGGATATTGGGATATTAAAATTGGCAGTCTCGACAAGGAAAAATGCTTGATATCTATTGAGGCAACGGGAGACGCGTCTGGAACTTGCTCCCGAGATGGATACACATTTGATATGGCGGGAACAGTCACGCCAGAAGGATTCATTGCGCTTGTGAATCGCGGTGGCAGTTTTGGTCTAGCAGGCAATTTCGCGGATCCCACGACTGTAAGCGGCACCTGGAAGACCTCTTGGGAAAATGGAACGTGGACGGGCCTCCCAACCAATTCACCATAGCCAGACAAATCACATTTCAACTCACTGCGAAATTCATGCAGCAATTTGACGCCGTCATCATCGGCGCCGGTGCCGCCGGCCTGTTCTGCGCGGGCCAGGCGGGCCAGCGCGGCCTGAAGGTGTTGCTCATCGACCACGCCGACAAGGTGGCGGAGAAGATCCGCATCTCGGGCGGCGGGCGCTGCAACTTCACCAACCGCGACCTGGACCCTTCGGCGCCGCACAAGCACTTTGTGGGGCAGAACCCGCAGTTCTGCCGCTCGGCGCTGTCGCGCTACACGCCGCAGGACTTCATTGCGTTGGTGCAAAAGCACGGCATTGCCCACCACGAAAAGCACAAGGGCCAGTTGTTTGCCGACCGCTCAGCCGAGGACATCATTGCCATGCTGCTGGCCGAGTGCGCTGCCGGTGGCGTGACGCACTGGCAGCCTTGCAGCGTCAAAAATATAGCCTTTTCGGACTCTAGCGCCCATTCAACAAGCGCTGGCAGCTATCAAATTGATACTGACCGTGGCCCCGTCACGGCGCGCTCGCTGGTGATTGCCACGGGCGGGCTGTCGATCCCCAAGATCGGTGCCACCGACTTTGGCTACCGGCTGGCGCAGCAGTTCAGCATTCCGCTCGTCGAACGCCGCCCCGGCCTGGTGCCGCTGACCTTTGACGGTGCGGGCTGGGCGCCCTATGCGCAGCTTGCGGGGCTGGCGCTGCCGGTGCAGATCAGCACGGGGGCCAAGAAGAACCGCATGGCCTTCGATGAGGACCTGTTGTTCACCCACCGGGGCCTGTCGGGCCCAGCGGTGTTGCAGATCTCCAGCTACTGGCAGGAGGGCACGCCGCTGGCCATCAACCTCGCGCCCACGGTCGATCTGCCCGCCGCCCTGGCGCAGGGCAAGGCCCGCTCGCGCAAGCTGATCGCCAACGAGCTGGCCGCGCTGGTCCCCAGCCGCCTGGCCGATGCCTGGGCCCAGCGCGAGGCCGACTGGCAGCGCCCCATCGCCGAAGCCTCCGACAAGGCCCTGGCACGGCTGGCCGAGCAACTGGCGCGCTGGGAGCAGACGCCCACGG
This sequence comes from Acidovorax sp., assembly GCF_027492855.1. GTDB lineage: Bacteria > Pseudomonadota > Gammaproteobacteria > Burkholderiales > Burkholderiaceae_C > Acidovorax. The sequence goes on along the minus strand of NZ_JAPUDY010000044.1, from coordinate 66,696 downwards.
GCACCGAGGGCTACAAGAAGGCCGAGGTGACGCTGGGCGGTGTGGACACCAAGGCGATCTCGCAGCAGACCATGGAGTGCAAGGCGCAGCCGGGGCTGTACTTCATCGGCGAGGTGATGGACGTGACGGGCTGGCTGGGCGGCTACAACTTTCAGTGGGCCTGGGCCAGTGCCTTCGCCTGCGCGCAGGCGCTACCCACTGGCGAATAGCTGAGCCGCTGCGGCCCCTGTGCGGTAGAGGGCGTGCGCCTGTGGGCCGTTCGCTCCTACACTCCGGCCAAAGAGCACGGCATCTCCGCCGCCGACACCTTTTTTCAAGGGCCTGGCATGGACGCATTTGAGCGCACAGAAAAGTGGCAAGCGGCGGCAACGGCGGCGGGCGCGCTGGTCGCCCTGGTGCCTGCGGCCAGCCTGAGCGGCAACATTTTCATTGCCATCCTCGCGGCGCTGGGTGTGGGCTCTCTGGCTGGGGGCGCAGTGATGCTGCGGTGGCTGCTTACCGATGAGGGCGACGCCTACCTCAGGGCCGACTCGCGCATCTCGGGCCGATCCACGTCGCGCGCATCGCTGTGGCTGGGCAACATGGCTCCCGGCGTGATCCTGGTCGGACTGGCCGTGCTGGTGCATGTGCGATTCGGATGAGCCCCACCCCAGGTACTTGTGCAGCGGGGCGCGACAAAGGCTATAATCTCCGGCTTCGCTGGCAATGCCCCGTCGGCCAAATACTAGTTACAGACGGGGAAACCGCCACGCATGGTCTTGAGGCCCGATCTCCCCAAGACCCGCTGCGGGCAAAATTTTGGAACACATTAGCTAATGACTACGATCCGCGTAAAAGAAAACGAACCCTTTGACGTTGCCCTGCGCCGCTTCAAGCGCACCATTGAAAAGCTCGGCCTGCTGACCGACCTGCGCGCCCGTGAGTTCTACGAAAAGCCCACCGCCGAGCGCAAGCGCAAGAAGGCAGCCGCCGTGAAGCGCCACTACAAGCGCGTTCGCAGCATGCAACTGCCCAAGAAGATGTACTAATCTTCGGACCCCAAGCCTTATCGCTTGGAGCCCCAAACCCGCGCTAGGGACGCCAAGCGCGGGTTTTTGTTTTTTCGGGTCTGCCAAAAGGCTTTCTGGCGTCGTTGCAGCGCCTTGCCGTAGCAAAACTACTGTCTGCGGCGCTGCGCCTAGCCAGAGGGGCTTTGTGCAAACCCTCCGTCCGTCTCTGCCTTACCAAAAGAGGAAGCTGCCATGAGCCTGAAAGACCAGATCACCGAAGACATGAAGACCGCCATGCGCGCCAAGGACAGCGAGCGCCTGGGCACCATCCGGCTGTTGCAGGCCGCGATCAAGCAAAAGGAAGTGGACGAGCGCATCGTGCTGGACGACGCGGCCGTAGTGGCCATCGTGGACAAGCTCATCAAGCAGCGCAAAGACTCGATCACCGCGTTTGAAGGCGCGGGCCGCCAAGACCTGGCCGACAAGGAAAAGGCCGAAATGGCCGTGCTGCAGGCTTACCTGCCCGAGCGCATGTCGGCCGAGGAAACCCTGGCCGCCGTGCGCGCCATCGTGGCCGAGCTGGGCGCCGCAGGCCCTGGCGACATGGGCAAGGTGATGGGCGTGGTCAAGACCCGCCTGGCGGGCAAGGCCGACATGGGCCAGGTGTCCGCCGCCGTAAAGGCCGCGCTGGCGGGCTGACCGCCTTCGGCTGCGCCCGTACCGCCAACTCCGTTGCCTGCCACGCGGTGTGGCGCGGCGCGGTTCAGTATCATTTTGATAGCTGCTAGCGCTTGTCAGATAAGCGCTAGCAGCTATTTTTCCATCTAAGGCCGAAACACCTCTGCCTTCGCCCGGCAACCCGCCTTGGTGCCGCTGCGCTACCCCCCATGGGGCGGCACCCTGAAGTTCTCGGTGATGTGTTTTTCGGCCCTTGCCAGGGCATCGCCCAGCGCCACCAGCCAACGCTGGCACGCCGCAGCCGCGCGCGTTCTAGGGGGCGGCAGCACCGCATTTACGGCCGGAGGAAGATCGAGGTCATCAGGGCCGCAAAGAGGGTCCAGGTGGGTGGGATGCAACATGGCGTCGATGGTCGCAGCGGGTCTATCATCCGTAAAGTTGAATTCAATGAACCAATAAGTCAGAAAATCTGATGCGCAACCTCAACCTGGACCAGTTGCAGACCCTGATCGCCATTGCCGACCTGGGCACCTTTGCTGCCGCCGCGCAGGCGCTGCACCTGGCGCCGCCCACGGTGAGCCTGCACATCAAGGAACTGGAAACACGCCTGGACGCGAGCCTGGTGGTGCGCGGCAGGCGACAGGCCGAACTGACGCCCGCAGGCGAAGTGCTGGTGCAGCAGGGGCGGCAGTTGCTGTTGGCCAGCGACGATCTGGTGGAGCGGGTGCAGCGCCGTGCCTCAGGCCGCGAGGGCCTGGTGCGCGTGGGGGTGTCGGCAGGCCTCAGCACCCGGCTGCTGCCCCGCATGCTGGAGGCGCTGGCCCAACGCAGTCCGGGCGTCGAAATCCGGCTGGAGGCCGTGGGCTCGGCCGACTCGATGCAGCGGCTGAAGGCAGGCACGCTGGACATCGGCATCGTCGCGAGCCCCCAGCCGCCGCTGGCCGAAGTGCGCCTGACACCATGGCGCAACGACCCGATGGTGGCCCTGCTGCCCGCCACCTGGGACGCCCCGGACGAAATAACGCCCGACTGGCTGGCGCAGCGCCGATGGGCCTCGTTTGCGCCCGCCACGCAAATGCATGGGCTGATCGCTGGCTGGTTCGGGCAGGCGGGGCACCACCCGCGCCCCTTTCTCACGCTGAGCTACCCCGGCGCACTCAAAAGCCTGGCGGCAGCCAGCCAGTGCGCTGCCCTGCTCCCATTGGAGGAAGCCGAGGACCACCAAGGCGCCGCCGACGTGCAGATACGCCACCTGGCACCACAGCTGATGCGGCCCATGGCCCTGGCACACCGCCACCGGCCAGAGCCCAGCCATGCCGTCGCCAGCGTGTTGGCGGTGCTGGCTGGGTTTGGAGGGGCAGAGGTTTTGAGCGCCGCGCGGCCTGCCAAGGCCCATGCCGTGCCTCGCAATGAAATTATCAGTCAAAAAGACCGGTAGCGCTTATCCATCAAGCGCAAGATGCTCCTAAAAAATGAGCAATCACTCTGCACACTAACAAAAAGGCTCCTGGTTCGCAGGAGCCTTTTCTTTCTGTCAGGGGGCCTGTTAAAACTCAGCTCCCTGCCACCTTCATCCGGTTCACCAGGATGGAGCCCACCGTTTTGGCGCCGTAGTTGTAGGCGTCCGCCCCCACGGCCTCAATGCCTTTGAGCATGTCCTTGAGGTTGCCCGCGATGGTGATCTCGTGCACGGGAAAGGCGATCTGCCCGTTTTCGACCCAAAAGCCACTGGCACCGCGCGAGTAATCGCCCGTTACGTAGTTCACGCCCTGGCCCATCAACTCCACAACGAACAAGCCCGTGCCCAGCTTTTTCAGCATGGCGTCCAGGTCGTCGCCGGGCTGGGTGAGGCGCGAGGTCATCACCAGGTTGTGCGAACCACCGGCATTGCCCGTGGTCTTCATGCCCAGCTTGCGGGCCGAGTAGCTGCTGAGGAAATAGCCCTCCACCCGCCCGCCCTTGACGACCTTGCGCGGCGCCACGCGCACGCCTTCTTCGTCAAACGGCGAACTGCCCTTGCCACCCAGGATGAACGGGTCTTCCAAAATGTCGATGTGTTTGGGAAACACCCGCTTGCCCAGCGAATCGAGCAGAAAGCTGCTTTTGCGGTAGAGCGAGCCGCCACTGACCGCCTGCACAAAACCGCCCAGCAAACCAGCAGCCAGGGTGGATTCAAACAGCACGGGGCACTGCGTGGTGGGAATCTTGCGGCTGCCCAGGCGGCTCAGGGCGCGCTGCGCGGCATAGCGGCCCACGGCCTCGGGCGAGGCCAGGTCGGCGGCGTTGCGCATGGAGCTGTACCAGGCATCGCGCTGCATCTCAGCATTTTTGCCGGGCAGCGATGCAATGGGCGCCACCGAGAAGCTGTGGCGCGAGCTGGCATAGCCGCCGCGAAAGCCGCGCGTGTGGGCGCTGAAAAAATGACTTTGCTGCGCCGACACGCCCGCGCCCTCGCTGTTGGTGATGCGGCGGTGGGTCTTGAGCGCGGCGGCCTCGCAGGCCATGGCCAGTTGCGCGGCCTCTTCGCTGGTAACAGCCCAGGGGTGAAACAGCTGAAGGTCGCGGTGGGTGTCGGCAGGCGCGATATCGTCGGCATCGGGCAAACCGGCCACGGGGTCTTCGGCCGTGAAGCGGGCGATGTCGTAGGCGGCCTGCACCGTTTGCTCAATGGCCTGGGTTGAAAAGTCCGAGGTGCTGGCATTGCCCCGGCGGTGGCCGATATAGACCGTCACACCCAGGGATTTGTCGCGGTTGCGCTCCACGTTCTCCAGCTCGCCCTTGCGCACGCTGACCGACAGGCCGCAGCCCTCAGACGCCTCGGCGCCCGCGTCGGTAGCGCCGAGCTTCTTGGCATGGGCCAGGGCGCGGTCCACCAGCTCTTCAAAAAACGGGCGGCTGTAGCTGAAGCCGCTGTCAGGGGTGCGGGAGGGGGCCAGGGCTTGCGCGGCAGCCGGGGCGCTTTGGGGGCGCGCGGCGCGTGTGGAGGGTTTATTCATAGCGGCAGCTATGATACTTGCCGCTGCGGCGCGCTCTGCGCCGCTTCTCTTTTTGCCCCCACCCATGTCACGCAAACCCAAAAAAGGCTACTTTGTGCGAGGCCAATTCGTTGCCGAAGGCAGCGAGATGGACATTCAGCTCAAAGCCGAACTCAAAGGCACGCCCGATGCCAGCCGCACCGATCTCAAACGCGAAAGCGACGAACTGCAGGACCTGGGCAAGGAGCTGCTGAGCCTGCGCGCCGACCTGTTCGACGCCGTGGGCCTGCCCGACAAGCTGGCGGACGCCCTGGCCGAGGCCAAGCGCATCACCAACTTTGAAGGCAAACGCCGGCAGATGCAGTACGTGGGCAAGCTCATGCGCAAGCTCGAACCCGAGCTGGTGCTGGCCGCGCGCCAGGCCCTGGAAGAACAGCACAAGGGTTCGGCCACCGAAAAGCTGCAACTGCACCTAGCCGAGCAATGGCGCGACCGCCTGATCGCCGATGACGACGCCCTCGCCCCCTGGATGGCCGAACACCCCACCACCGACACCCAGCAACTGCGGGCCCTGATCCGCCAGGCCCGCAAAGATGCGCCCCCCGCAGACAAGGCAGCCGAATCACAGGGCCTGGCCCCACGCAAGGGCCGCGCCTACCGCGAGCTGTTCCAACTAGTGCGCGAGCACATGGGGAACACGGGCAACGACGCAGGCACCGACAGCGCCGAAGAGGATGAGATCAATGACTGACTCCAGTGGCCACGATCCGGTGCGGATCGGCATCGTCTCCATCAGCGACCGCGCCAGCACCGGCGTCTATGAAGACAAGGGCCTGCCCGCGCTGCAAGACTGGCTCACCCGCGCGCTGCACAACCCCATCACGTTCGAGTCGCGCCTCATCCCCGACGAGCAGGACGGCATCAGCGCCGCACTGATCGCGCTGGTAGACGCAGGCTGCTGCCTGGTGCTGACCACCGGCGGCACCGGTCCCGCCCTGCGCGACGTGACGCCCGAGGCCACGCTGGCCGTGGCGCACAAGGAGATGCCGGGTTTTGGCGAGCAAATGCGCCAGATCAGCCTGAAGTTCGTCCCCACCGCCATCCTCTCGCGCCAGGTGGCCGTGGTGCGCGGGCAAAGCCTCATCATCAACCTGCCCGGCCAGCCCAAGGCGATTGCCGAAACGCTGGAAGGTCTCAAAGGCGCCGACGGCCAGCAGATCGTGCCCGGCATCTTCGCGGCCGTGCCGTATTGCGTGGACCTGATTGGCGGGCCTTATATGGAAACAAGGGACGAGGTGTGCAAGGCGTTCAGGCCCAAAACGGCCATCCGCGCACCTCGCACGGCCTGAGCCAACTTTTCAAAGAAAAATAGCTGCTAACGCTTGTCCATAAAGCGCTAGCAGCTACGTTTTTAAGAGCAAAGGTAATACGTTGGGTTAGGCGCCTACTTGCCCACCAGCTCGTTGAGCTTGCCCGCCTCAAACTGCTCCTTGAGCGCTGCATCACAGGGCACACAGTCCTTGGTCGAGGCATTGACCGACAGCTTCTCGATGGCCTGCCACAGCAGCGCGATCTGGTGCTCTTGTGACGAGGCGTTGTCGATCAGCCCGCGCATGGCCTGCGAAAGCGGGTCGTCCTCTTGCGTGATGCCGTAGGCCGTGAACTTGCGCGGCTGCTGTGGCTCGGTCACGTCGGCGCTCTCGCCCTCTTTGGACGGGATGATGCGTGCCGGAATGCCCACCGCCGTGGCGCCAGGTGGCACGGGTTTGATGACCACGGCGTTGCTGCCGATCTTGGCGCCATCGCCTACTTCAAAGCCGCCGAGCACCTTGGCGCCCGCACTCACCACCACATCCTTGCCCAGCGTGGGGTGGCGCTTGGCGCCCTTGTACAGCGAGGTGCCGCCCAGCGTGACGCCCTGGTAGATGGTGCAGCCATCGCCGATCTCGGCGGTCTCGCCCACCACCACGCCCATGGCGTGGTCGAAGAACACACGTTCGCCAATTTTTGCACCGGGGTGGATCTCAATGCCCGTGAGCCAGCGCGAGAAGTTGGAGATGAAGCGCCCCGGCCACTTCAGGCCGTTGTGCCAGCACCAGTGCGCGGGCCGGTGCAGCCAGATCGCGTGCAGGCCCGGATAACAGGTGATCACCTCCCACGTGCTGCGCGCGGCAGGATCGCGGTCGAGGATGCACTGGATATCGGAACGCAGGCGGGCGAACATCGGTTGTTTCGTTTCTTTTGGTTATGTGTTGAGAACGTGTCTACAGTCTATCGTTTCGCCTGCGCCGCCTCGATCATGGCTTTGGCGACACCACGCAGAATGTGGATTTCCTCGGGCGCCAACTGCGCGCGGTTGAAAAGCTGGTTAAGGCGGGGCATGAGCTTTTTGGGCGCGGCGGGGTCCAGAAAGCCGATGCTGGTGAGCGCCTGCTCCCAGTGGCCCAACATGCCCGCCACCTGGGCCGCATCGGCCAGGGCGCGGGCGGGGGTGGCGTCCTGCACAGGGAAACCGCCCAGCGCCATGCGCCACTCGTAGGCAATCACCTGAATGGCCGCGCCCAGGTTGAGCGAGCCAAAGCTGGGGTTGGTGGGAATAGACAGCGCCACATGGCAACGGTAAACGTCCTCGTTGGCCATGCCAAAACGCTCGGAGCCAAAGAGGAAGGCCACGCCTGTCTGCGCTGCTGATGAGGCTGGTATTTCTTCTGGATTTTGACTGTTTTCAGCCTCTAGCGCTTGTCCATCAATCGCCAACAGCTCCTGTTTTAATAGCATTTCAAAATGTGCCCGTGGCGTGGCGGTGAGCGGGCCAAAGTCGCGCGGCGTCATGGCCGTGGCGCACAGGTGGCTGATGCCGTCGAGCGCCTCATCCAGCGTGGCAACGATGCGGGCGTTGTTCAGCACATCCAGGGCGCCGCTGGCGCGCTGGATGGTTTCCTCACGCCGCAGCACGTTGGCCCAGCGCGGGGCCACCAGCACCAGGTCGTCGAAACCCATGGTTTTCATGGCACGGGCGGCGGCGCCCACGTTGCCGGCGTGGCTGGTGTTGATCAGGACAAAACGGGTCTTCATGGCAGGGCAGGACGGGGGAAAGGTCGGGCAGTTAGGTGAAAAAGGGGCTCTGCGGGTAAAATCTCGCCCTCATTGTCGCCGCCCGCATCGCCGGGCCGGGCCGAACCGCTCCTGATTCGCTAGGCGCCCTCCCCTTTTTTGCGGCAGGCGCCCTGCTCACCACCACAATTTATGTCGTCCAATCTGCACCCCATGCTCAACGTGGCCATCAAGGCTGCACGCGCCGCCGGCGCCATCATCAACCGCGCGGCCCTGGACGTGGAATCGGTGCGGATCTCGCAAAAGCAGATCAACGACTTCGTGACCGAAGTGGACCATGCGTCCGAGAAGATCATCATCGAGACGCTGCTCACGGCCTACCCCGGCCACGGCATCCTGGCCGAAGAGTCGGGCAAGGAATACGGCGCCAAGGATTCGGAGTTCGTCTGGATCATCGACCCGCTGGATGGCACCACCAATTTCATCCACGGTTTCCCCGTTTATTGCGTGAGCATCGCGCTGGCGGTGAAGGGCAAGGTCGAGCAGGCCGTGATCTACGACCCCACGCGCAACGACCTGTTCACCGCCACCAAGGGCCGTGGTGCCTATCTGAACGAGCGCCGCATCCGCGTGAGCAAGCGCACCCAGCTCAAGGATTGCCTGCTCTCCACGGGCTTCCCCTTCCGCCCCGGCGACAACTTCAAGAGCTACCTGAACATGATGGCCGACGTGATGCAGCGCAGCGCCGGCCTGCGCCGCCCCGGCGCCGCCGCGCTGGACCTGGCCTACGTGGCCGCAGGCTTCACCGATGGTTTCTTTGAAACCGGCCTGTCGATCTGGGATGTGGCCGCAGGCTCGCTGTTGGTGACCGAGGCCGGTGGCCTGGTGGGCAACTTCACGGGCGAAGCCGACTTTCTGGAGCAGCGCGAGTGCCTGGCGGGCAACCCCCGCGTGTACGGCCAACTGGTGCCTGTTCTCACCAAATACAGCAAGTTTGCGAGCGCTGGCGACAAGGCCGCCGTGCGCCAGGCGGCTGCGGCAGAGCCAGAAACCACCGCCGATGTGCCCGTCAGCGCCAGCGCCGAAGCCGCCGATGGCGACGACACGGTCAAGGGCGAAGACGCTCCGTTCTGACCCACCCGCACCACCACGCGCGTACCCGCCAGGGTACCGCACGGCGACGGCTCATCATCACGCCGGGTCGGGGTAGTTCTGGGCAATGCTGCGAAAGTCGTCCGCTACGTCCACAAACGCATCCACCATGTCCGGGTCGAAGTGCGAGCCCCGGCCGCGTACGATGGTGCTGCAGGCCTGGTCGTGCGAGAACGCAGGCTTGTAGACGCGTTTGCTGATGACCGCGTCATACACATCGGCCACAGCCATGAGGCGCGCTGACACGGGGATCGCGTCGCCCTCCAGCCCCTCGGGGTAGCCCGTGCCATCCCACTTTTCCTGGTGGCTGTAGGCGATCTCTTTAGAGACGCTCAAGAACGCCACCCGCATGCCCAGGCGCCGTTCGGCCTCGTCGATGGCATTGCGGCCCAGCGTGGTGTGGGTCTTCATGATCTCGAACTCTTCCACCGTGAGCTTGCCCGGCTTGAGCAAAATGCTGTCGGGGATGCCTATCTTGCCGATGTCGTGCAGCGGGGCGGACTTGTAGAGCAGCTCGATCATCCGGTCGTTGAGCACATGCTCAAAACGCGGGTGCTGGCGCAGCCGCTCGGCCAGCGTCTTCACATACAGCTGGGTGCGACGGATGTGGTTGGTGGTCTCGTTGTCGCGGGTTTCGGCCAATGAGGTCATGGCCATGATGGTCACGTCCTGGATGGCCTGCACCTCCAGCGTGCGCATGGCCACCTCGCGCTCCAGGTAAGCGCTTTTGTCGCGCAGAAAATCGGCCGTGGCCTTGAGTGCCAGGTGGGTGTTGACCCGCGCCAGCAAAATGGGTGGACTGATGGGCTTGGTGATGTAGTCCACCGCACCCAGGGCCAGGCCCCTGCGTTCGTCGTCGGGGTTGGAGCGCGCAGTCAAAAAGATCACCGGGATGTCGCGCGTGGCGGGTGCCGCCTTGAGGCGCCGGCAGACCTCGTAGCCGTCCACATCCGGCATCATGATGTCCAGCAAGATGAGGTCTGGCGGTGTGTCCGATTGGGCGATCTTGAGCGCCTTTTCCCCGTGGTTGGCCACCTTCACCAGGTAGTGCTCACGCAGCAGGCTTCCCATAAGGGTGAGGTTCTCGGGCGTGTCGTCCACCACGAGCACGGTGGCGATCGGCTTGTCAACGAGTGCCGCCGGACGGGTGGCAAAAGGCGCGTTGTCCATGAGGTGTCCTGTGTGTTGTGCCGTTCAGGGGTGCGGGGCGGCCATGGGCTCGGAGCCAGGTGCTGCCGCCATGGCATCCAGGGCCTGCTCGAAGTCGAAATTCAGGGTGTGCATCTCCACCACCTTATAAGCCTCGCCCAATATCCCCTTGAGCACACTGCCATTGTGTTGGAAAAATTCCGTGGCGGCTGGGTCGTCTTGCTCCAGCAGATGGCGCAGGCGCTGCAGGGCATCGGCGGCGGTGGCTCCGCCCTCTGCCTGTGCCGCATCGGACTGCAGGGGCCCCGACTCCACCGCCTGGGCCATCCATGCCTGCAGCGCCCCCAGCACCGGCACCAGGGCCGCGCGCAATTCGGCCAGCCCATGCACGATGGCCTCGTTGCCGTGGCGAAAGCGCAGTGCATGTTCCAGCGCCTGGGCGCGCTCGGACACCACTGGAGCACCGATATTGGCAGCCACCGAGCGCAGTGTGTGGGCCAGGCGCTCAGCCAGGCTGAGGTTGTTGGCAGACAACGCCTGCTGCAGTTCGGCCAGCACGGGCGCCTGCCCTTGGGCAAACCGGCGCAGCAGCTCGGCATACAACCCTGGCTTGCCCAAAGCGCGCTGCAGGCCCAGTGTGGTGTCCAGCCCCGCCACCAACGGCCAGGCGGTGTCCTGCTGCTGCGGTTCCTCGGGCTGCCGCAGGCCCGCGCCCTCGCCTGTGGCCGCCGCAGGCGCAGCCCCCAGCCCGTCGCGGGGGCGTATCCAGCGGCCCAAGGCCGCCCACAGTGCCGCGGGGTCGATGGGCTTGGCGACATGGTCGTTCATGCCCGCTGCAAAGCAGCGTTGGCGATCCACCTCCATCGCATTCGCAGTCATCGCGATGATGGGCAGGCGAGCGTGCTGCGGATTGCCGCGCAGCGCACGTGTGGTGGTTTCGCCGTCCATGACGGGCATCTGCATGTCCATCAGCACGGCGTCGTAATGCTTGCGCTCGATGCGGTCGATGGCGACCTGGCCGTTTTCGGCCACATCCACGGCAAAACCCGCGTCCAGCAGCAGTTCCATCGCCACCATCTGGTTGAGTTCGTTGTCTTCGACCAGCAGCACCTGGGCACCACGTATCTCCAGCGGCAACTCTGAGGCTGCGGGCGGCGGGGAGACCGTGCGGCGCCCCGCCGTGGTGGCGTGCTCCAGCGGTTGCATGAGGGTATCGAACAGCACCGAGGCGTTGACGGGCTTGATGAGCACGGTTTCGATGCCCTGGGCCCGCGCGGCGCGCATCACGTCCTCGCGGCCATAGGCCGTGACCATGAGCATCTGGGGCACCTTGGCCATGCCCAGGCTGCGGATATGGCCTGCCAGCTCCACGCCGTCCATGCCCGGCATGTGCCAGTCGAGCAGCAGCAGGCCATAAGGCCGGTGCTGGGCCATGGATTCGCGTAGCCGGTCCAGCGCCTCCAGCCCGGAATGTGCCTGCTCCACCTCGAAGCCCATGGCCAGCAGCATGTCGGATAACACCGTGGCCGCCGTGTGGTTGTCGTCCACCACCAACACGCGGCTGCCGCGCAGGTCGGGCGGGGGCAGCAGCGCGCGGGCGGGCGCGCCACGCTCCATGGGCACGGTCACCCAGAAGGTGGAGCCTTTGCCAAATACGCTGTCGACCCCGACCTCGCCGCCCATCAGCTCGGCCAGGCTCTTGCAGATGGCCAGCCCGAGCCCCGTGCCGCCATACCTGCGCGTGGTAGAGGTGTCTGCCTGCTGAAAGCTCTGGAACAGGCGCCCCATCTGCTCTTCGGTCAGGCCGATGCCGGTGTCGCGCACCTCGAAACGCAGCCGCACCTGCAAGTCCTTCGATTCCAGCAATCGCACGGCGATGGCGATCTCTCCTGACTCGGTGAACTTGATGGCGTTGTTGGCGAAATTGATGAGCACCTGGCCCAGGCGGAGCGCGTCGCCCACCAGGTTGGGCGGCACGTCGCTGGCCACATCGCAAACCAGCTCCAGCCCCTTGGCGCCGGCCTTGTAGCCCACCACGTCGGACACGCTCTCGAGCATGCGGTCGAGCAAAAACGGCTGCCACTCGACCACCAGCTTGCCCGCCTCGATCTTGGAAAAATCCAGGATGTCGTTGATCACCCCCAGCAGGTGCTGGCCCGCCTGCTGGATCTTGCTCACGTAGTCATGCTGGCGGGGGCTCAGGCCCGACTTGAGCGCCAGGTGCGACATGCCGATGATCGCGTTCATCGGAGTGCGAATCTCGTGGCTCATGTTGGCCAGAAAGTTGGACTTGAGCGCGGTGGACTCTTCGGCCAGTTCCTTGGCGCGGCGCAGCTCCTGCTCGGCGCGCTGGCGGTCGGTGATGTCCACCAGCGTGCCGATGGTGCCGCCCGGTGTTCCATCCGGGCGCGCGAACCCGTGCAGCCAGAACAACGTGTGGTGTATGTCTCCATCGGCATAGGGCAGGTCGACCTCCCGGTGCACCGACCGCTCACCGTCCATCGCCACCAGGGTGTCGCGCTCGAACAGCAACCGGGTCTCGGGGGACAGATAGTCCAGGTCCGCCACGGTCTTGCCGACCAGGGCTTCACGCGCCACCGCGAAAGCCTGCTCATACGCACGGTTGACGCCGATGTAGCGCCCGTCCGCCCCCTTGTAGAACAGCGGGATGGGGATAGCGTCGATCAGCGCCTGCTGGAAATCCAGCTGCCCTGCCACCTGCTCTTCCAGCAGCTTCTGGTCCTGGATGTCCACGTTGACACCCACCACGCGCACGGGCTGGCCCTGCGCATCCCGGAAGATGCGCGCTGCCTCCAGAAACCAGCGCACTTCGCCATCGGGGCGCACGATGCGCCAGGAATCGCGCAAGTGGTCCTCGGTCCCTGCCAGGCTGCTGTTGAAATAGGCATGCGCGCGTTCGCGGTCCTCGGGATGCAGGCAGTTGAGCCAGAAGTCGCGGCCGTCCGGTTGTGTGCCTGGCGGCAGGCCCATCATCTGCGCCAGCTTGTCGGACCACACAACCTCGCCCGTGTGCAGGTTCAGATCGAACACCCCGATCTTGCCCGCCTCCTGGGCCAGCTCCAGGCGCTCCTTGGCCTGCTCGATGGCCAGCTCAGCGCGCCGCTGGTCGCTCACATCCTCGATCACCCAGATGGATGCGGCGTTGAAGCCGTCCATCTTCAGGCTGCGCCCCGCCAGGCGCGCCTCGAAACTGCGGCCATCCAGGCGGTGCAAGGTGACCGTCTCGCGCAGGGCCTGGCCCGATGCCAGGCTGGGTGCCACCCGGGCTGCAAAAAGATCCGTGGGGCCCGCACCGCCAAACAGCACCGACACACCCTGCCCCAGCAACTGCGAGGATGTGCCCCCCATGAGCTCAAGGAACGCGGGATTGAACTGGCGAAAGTAGCCATCGCACACCAGCACGATGGGCGGCGCATTGTCAAAAATAGCCGTTTGCTGCTCCAGCAGTTCGTTGAGCAGGCGCTCACGCCGTTCCAGCTCCTGCTGGGCCTGCATGCGCTCGGTCACGTCCTCGTGCAGGCCCACGATGCCAATCCGCTTGCCATGCTCGTCAAACACCGGCGACAGCGTGGCTTCGTCGTGGTAGATGCTTCCGTCCTTGCGGCGGTTCACAAAATGCCCCCGCCAGGACTGCCCGGAAAGCAGCGTGGACCACAGGGTCTGGTAAGTCCGCGCCGGGGTCTGCCCGCTGGCCACCAGCGACGGCTTCTTGCCCCGTGCTTCGTCCAGCGTGTAGCCGGTGTTACGTTCGAACTGGGGGTTGACCCAATCGATGCGGCCGTCGCCATCGGTGATGATCACGGAAACCGGGCTGCTTTCGAGCGCCGCGCCCAGCAACCGGAAACGGTCCAGCGCGCTCGCCATCTGCGCGCGGCTGCGCAAAAGGTCCAGCAGCAGCAACCCAAGCAGGCCCAGCAGCGCAAACGCAGCGGCCCCCACCTGCGCGCGCCGGGCGGGCGTCATCAAGGCACTGATGTCGTCGAGCATCACCAGTTGCCATTGCCCCCCTGGGTCGTTCCAGTCGATGGCGTGGTGCTCCACCGCGTAGGTCACGCCGTTGAGCGTCACCTCACCCGCATCGGGCGAAAACGGAAGGGCCGAGGCCACACCGTTCTCAAAATGATGGCCCAATTGGCCCGACGCCCGAATGGCGTCGATGCGCGCCTGGGTGAGCGGCAGGGCCACGCCAAACTGCCATTCGGGCCGTGTGGAAGAAAACGCGGCCCCTTGCGGCGAGAGCAACACCGTGGGCAGGCCCGAGCGCTTGAGCAGCAGGTCCACCGCCTCGAACCCCGCCTTGAACATCACCACCCCGATGATCGATCCGGCGGGCGAGTCACCCGCATACAGTGGCGCTGCGTAGTACAGGCCGCGCTCCTGCGTATTGCGGCCCACGGCGGCGTACACGCTGTTGCCCCCCTGGATGGCTTGCTGAAAGTACGGGCGAAACGCGAGATTGATGCCCGTGGACCGCTCGCCCGCCGTCTCATGCGCCACCACGGTGCCATCCGCAGCAATGACATAGACACCCTTGACCAGAAACCGCCCACGCGCCACGGCAAGCCGGGCCAGCGCTTCCGGGTCGTCGGGTGGCAGGCGGCCCAATGCCATTTCCTTGAGCAAGGGCTCGCTCAAGCCCAGCAGCGACACCGCGCCCAGCAGGCCGCCGCCTGTGGTCTGGCTCACCAGTGCATCGGCCGTCTGCGTCAACAGGCGCGTGCGCTCGGTGGCGCGCTCTGTGCTCCGCCAATGCAGTGCACCCTGCACCACCAGCAAGGCGCCCAGCAGCGCAACCGCCAACACCAGCAAAAGTCCGCGAACCCCTGGGGCCTTTCGGTCCAGCACCTTGTCGAAAAACATGCCTAGACCTTCACCCGAAACCGCCACGCGGGCGCTGCAGCACCCACGCTGGCGGCCATGGCGTACGCCGCTCTGCGGAGCCCATCAACCTGCTGGGTGCAGAAATGCATCGAGATCTCCGGCAGGTCCGGGCCGTCCAAAAAGATACCCCTGAAACCCCTCACACCCATGCAGCCTCAAAAAGCTCAGCTGCCCCGTCGTCTCCACCCCCTCTGCCACCACCTCCAGGTCCAGGCTCTTGGCCAGCGCCAGTATCGTCCTCACGATCGCCGCGTCGTTCGGATCCGCCAGCACGTCCCGCACAAAGCTTTGGTCGATCTTGACCTGGTCCAGCGGCAGCCGCTTGAGGTAGGAGAGGGAGGAGTAGCCGGTGCCAAAGTCGTCGAGCGCAAACCCCACGCCTTCGCTTTTGAGCTGGACCATGCGTGCGATGGTGTCTTCGATGTCTCCCAAGAGCAGGCTTTCCGTGAGTTCGAGTTTGAGGTTTCTCGGATCTGCGTTGTGGCTTTGCAGGGTTTGCAGGACTTCGGCCACGAAGCCCGGTTGCCTGAATTGGCGGGCGCTGACGTTCACGGAGATGGAAAGTTGGGCGGTGCTTTCGTGTTGGCTCCAGCGCTGTAGTTGTTCGCAGGCGGTTTGCAGCACGTATTGGCCCAGGGGCAGGATGAGGCCGGTTTGTTCTGCCAGGGGGATGAAGTCGCCGGGGCTGATCATGCCGCGCTCTGGGTGGCGCCAGCGCACCAGGGCTTCTGCGCCCATGAGGCGGGCGTGGTGGTCTACGACGGGCTGGTAGTGCACGAGGAGTTCCCCGCGTGCCAGGCCTTGGCGCAGGTCGGCTTCCAGGTTGGAGCGGGCGTTGACGGCCGCTTGCATGTCGGGGTCAAAGAAGCGTTGGGTGTTGCGCCCTGCGGCTTTGGCCTGGTACATGGCCAGGTCTGCGCGTTTGAGCAGTTCGTCGACGGTGAGGCGTTCGTCTCCGTACAGGGTGATGCCGATGCTGGGGGTGCTGTAGTGTTGGCCGCCGTGCAGGTCAAAGGGCTGGTTCAGGCTGGCCAGGAGTTTTTCTGCGACGTTTTCCGCCTGGCTGGCCGCTTGCTGCAGGTCGGGGGCCAGGGCTTCGAGCATGACGACGAATTCGTCGCCGCCAAAGCGGGCGACGGTGTCGGCTTCGCGCACGCTGGCCACCAGGCGGGTGGCGACCTGGGCCAGGAGCTGGTCGCCCATGTCGTGGCCCAGGGTGTCGTTGAGGTCTTTGAAGTTGTCGAGGTCGATGAACAAGAGGGCCCCGAGGTTCTTGGTGCGCTGGCAGGCGGCGATGGAGCGTTGCAGGCGATCGAGCAGCAGGCGCCGGTTGGGCAGGCCGGTCAGGGCGTCGTAGAACGCCAGGCGTTCGATCTCTTGTTCTGCTCGCTTGCGGTCTGTGATGTCCATGGTGAAGCCATGCGACACCACCGAACCATCGGCCTCGCGGTGCGGGATGGCATTGGTCATGTGCCAGCGCACGCTGCCATCGTTCATGCGCACGCGGTACTCGCACTGCCAGGGAACCAGCTTGCGCATCGAGACCATGGCCGAACGCTGCACCTGCGGCAGGTCTTCGGCCAGCACACGGTGCATGAGCACGCCATGGTTCGCCGTCACCTCATCGGGCTCCACGCCCATGAACTCGCGCACCGCATCGCTGATGTACTGCACGCTGGTGCTGCCATCGGAATGCTGGCGGTACTCGTAGATGAAGCCCGGGATGCGGCTCGCAATGCGCTGAATGAACAGCAGTTGCTCGCGCAGTTGCTCGGCCGCGCGGTGCTCATCGGTCACGTCCTGCACCACGCCCATGACCACCTGCATCCCATCGCGTGGCAGCGTGCGCTGCACGCGCGAGCGCATCCAGCGCACCTGGCCGTCGGGCCTGCGCCAGCGGTATTCCACGTCCTGCTCCGAGCCTCGCTCGCGGACCTTGTCGAACACATAGCGGTCCTCCGGCAAGATGCCGCTGACGGCACGCTCCGGGTCCACCCATTCCTGCTGCTCGAACCCCGCGATGTCGCACAGCCCCGGCGACCACAGCAGCACGGTTTCGCCAGGATCTTCGATACGGCGCCAGTGGCCGGTGCGCGCCAGGCTCTCCATGGTGTTGAAGACCTCGGTCTGCTCGCGCAGCTCACGTCGCACTTCTTCCAGCGACTGCTCGGACGCTGCGAGCGAGGCCCGCAGATTCTCTGCCTCGGAGGCATCGCGCACCGTGACCATGATGCAGTCGCTGGTGATGCGGCGCGCCGAGAGATCCCAGGCCAGCAGCAGCCGCCCCGGCTCGCGCACCACTTGGCGGCACTCCAGCGGCGCACCCACGCGCACCACGCCGTACAACTGGTCCAGCAAGGGCGTGTCTGCCAGCAGGTCGAACACCTCGCTGGCATCCGCCCCTGGTTCACGCACGGCACCCAGCCCCGGCGTACGGCGCGCAGCGGCATTGGCGGCCAGCAACACCAACCGGCCGTTTTGCAGCCGGAACTCCATCAACGCCACCGGCACCGCATCCACCAAGGCCTGCAGGCGCGCCTGCGCCATGGGCTCGATGAGGCCGTCGCCCAAGGGGGCGAGAAGGTCGGTCAACAGTTCGGACGAAATCACGGTCGCTCTGAAACCTCTGGTTGTAAGAACTTAGTGCGCGACGCCAGGCCGATGCGCGGGCTCAGTCTTTGAGCATATCGTCAAGAATATGTCAAAACGTAACAGAAGGGCAAAACCTGCGGTAAATCATTGAGGGGAAACCCCATGGGCGAACTGTAAAGTCCGCGGCTCATTTCTGCTCCCCCACTGCATATACCGTGCACTAAAACACCGCAGGTCCATTGTGTCGCGCCCTTGTCACTGGGTCGATCGAAATCAACTCACCAAAACATGGACTTGATTGTCAGATCGTCCCGGCCTCGGGCCATTTGCGAGCATCCTGGCTGCCAATCAACGGGTCGCAAAGCCTGGCCGCCGCCGTCACGAAAAAGCGAAGTTACGCAGAAAACCGCTTGATCTGTCGTTTTCATTGCATCGTGCTCTTCTGCGCGAAGACGGACACGCCAGCCTTCATGGATACGAGACCTTGGCATTCGCAATATGCATGCGAAGCGACCTATAAGTCGCTTGAAGCGTAGCACTGCGCAGATTCCAATTCGCCGTAGAGAAGTTCAAGAGATGGGGTTCCATTCCGGCCAGCCCATCCATCGACATCTCGCACTAAAGGAGTCATGAATGAACACCACTACCGCGCAGTCCTTGCAACCCAGCACCTTCGGATCCCAATATCACCCCGCTGTCGTTGCCGGCCTAGGCTACCTGATGCCCACGCAGGAACTGCCCTGCAGCTATGCCTACGAACCGCCGCCAGGCATTCCATGGGAAAACTGTGAATACGAGTTAAGGCAGATGGTCATCGCAGATGCACGTGGCGCCGTGGAGCGAACTTCCATCGACCGAGAAGGTTTCGAACTGTGGGATGCACCGACGGCTGTCTCTGACTTTTTGGACGAAGAAGCGGTCAAGACGATCTACTACCGCGAAGCCTCTGAGCTTGCACTGGCGGTGACCGGTGCACAGCACGCCTATGTCTTCGACCACCTCGTACGGCGGCGCGAGCACGATCGCGCCGCCCTCTCGTTCGGCCGCAAGGGTACGGACGGACGAGCGGCTGCGAATGGCCGCATTCACAATGACTACACCGAGGCATCGGGGCACAAGCGGCTGGCGTTGGTGCTGACTGACCCTGATGTGGCGGTGCGCGTCAAGCGCTACGCCATCGTCAACGTTTGGCGCTCGATCAAGGGTCCGGTGCTCGACACGCCGTTGGCTGTCTGCGACGCCCGCACTGTGATGGCGGCAAACTTGGTCACCAGCGAGGTTCGCTATCCGCGCCGCACCGGAGAGATCTACCACGCAGTTCATTCGCCGCAGCACCATTGGTCCTACTACTCGAAGATGGACCGGCACGAGGCACTGGTGTTCAAGCAGTACGACTCGCAGATCAGCGGAGTCGCACGCTTCGTACCGCATGCGGCCTTCGACCATCCACACATGCCGCCGAATGCCCCGCTGCGCGAGAGCATCGAACTGCGCTGCCTGGTGGTCTACGAATGAAAGCACCCCCTCACATGAACACCATCGCACTCACATGTCCTCCGCCCACCATCGAATTCTGGTTCGATTTCGGCAGCAACTACAGCTATCTCAGCGCGATGCGCATCGAAGCCGCTGCAACCCAACACGGTGTGCAAATCCGCTGGAAGCCCTTTCTCCTGGGGCCTATCTTTCAGTCATTCGGCTGGGAAACATCCCCTTTCGTATTGCAGAAGGCCAAGGGCGACTACGTGTGGCGAGACATGGCGCGCGAGTGCCTGAAGGCTGGCCTTCCATGGCGCAAGCCCACCACGTTCCCCCGCACCGCGCTGCTACCGTCACAGGTAGCCGTTTTCGGTGCAGAGCAAGACTGGATAGGCACCTACTGTCGACGCATCATGTCGCTCAATTTTGCGGAGGACCGAGACATCGACGCGCCAGACGTGGTGACGGATGTTCTTGGCCACCTCGGCTTGGCGGCAAACGAAATTCAGGATGCGGCACAGTCCAACGCCAACAAGCTCAAACTTCGCGAACAGACGGAGACTGCCAAAGCCAAGGGAATCTTCGGAGCACCCACCTTCTTCGTAGGCGACGAGATGTTCTGGGGCAATGACCGGCTGGACGCCGCATTGGCTCATGCTGCTGGTCACCTGAAGGCCCTCAACGCCACTCAGTAGCCCGCATGAAGACGGAGCACTCCATGCCGAAGGACATGAAGTCGCGGAATTCGAACGGTAGGGGCGGTTCCGCGCGAAAAATCGACTGCCTTCAGTTAGAAGAGGCCCATCCCGCAACGCCCGCATGCGCACGGAGCATGCCATTGGCGACCAGCCATCGGTTTTTTTGGTCTGGCAGCAGCTTCATCTGCATCAGGAAGCCGAAGGCAGCACGGATTTCGCCTCGGCTTGGACCCAGGCAGCAACCTGTCGAACCTCCTTCCTGGGATGTGTGTCCGCATGAACCAGCCAGTAGGCATGTGTGGTTTCGGTTTTGTGCTTGGGCGGATCGATCAGCACAAGCCGCCCTTCATCGATCAAAGGCTGGATCAGCTCCAGACGGCCCAGTGCGACTCCCTGGCCTGCCAAGGCCGCCTGAATCACCAAGTCATATTGATTGAAGTGCAGCATGCCTTGCGGCTTGGCATCACCCCAACCCATGGCACTGAGCCAGTCCCGCCACTGCAGCCAGGGATGCCGTGGATCGTCAAATTCCAACAGATTCACCGTCGACAGCTTTTGCGCCGAGCGCAATGATTTGAGTCTCAGCGATGGATGGGCGACCGGCGCGACGGATTCACCGAAAAGTCGGATCGCCCCCTCCGGCGCCAGCGAAGGCGAGGTATACCGGATCGCCAAATCGATGCCATCGTTTCGCATGTCGGAAAGTTTGTTGTTGGCTGCAACGCGCACGTCCACCCCAGGATGCATCCTCTGAAAACGGCTCAGCCGGGGCAGCAGCCAGAGGCCCGTGATGCCGATGCTGCAAGTCAGCGTCACGGGGTGCGGCTGTCCTTTGGTTCGGATCTCGCCCATCACATCCTGCAGTTGCTGCACGGCGCCATCGGCGCTGCGGAACAAACGTTCACCTTTGGTCGTGAAAGCGATCGAACGGTGACCGCGTACGAGCAGTTTGACGCCCAATCGCTCTTCCAGAGCGTGGACCTGCCGACTGACCGCGGACTGCGTCAGGCAAAGATCTTGCGCGGCAAGCGTGATGCTCATGCGACGGCCCACCGCCACGAATCCTCTGATCAGATCGAGGGAAGGCAACTGAGAAAGTTGAATTGGCATTCCCATGATGCATGTCGCCAGTAAAAAAATTTGATTGAAGCACAACCAGAGAAGTTCTGTAATGAAGGCCTCCATCACGACGGTTGCCATCGCAACTTGCCCCGAGAAACTCTATGCCGTCCCATTTGCCAAAGCTACTGACGGACCTTGGCACATTGGCCGGTCAACGATCGGGCGCTCTTGTGGCTGCAACCAATGGTGGTCTTCGCAATGACTTCCGGCATGGCAATCGCCATGCGCAAGCGCGTTCCAACACTTCAAAAGGATGCACATGGAATTGAACACACCGTCCCAGATGGAAAAAGCCACAGCGTTTCGCGCGCTCCATGTCGAGGCTGACGGGTTCGTCATCCCGAACCCATGGGACGCAGGAACCGCGAGACTGCTGGAGTTCCTGGGCTTCAAGGCGCTGGCCACGACCAGTGCCGGATTCTCTTTCTCGCGCGGGCGGCCGGACAACTCGGTGCCGCGCGAACCCTTGCTGGCGCACCTTGCGCAAATCGCCGCCGCGACCAGCTTGCCCGTCAGTGCGGATCTCGAGAACGGCTTCGGCGACGCACCTGAGGAGGTGGCTCGAACAATCCGTCTTGCCGCTGAGGCTGGCGTGGTGGGTGGCTCTATCGAAGACACCACCGGACGACAGAACGAGCCGCTGTATGACCAGGCGTTTGCGGCAGAGCGCATCCGCGCTGCGGCAGAAGCCGCGCGTTCGCTTCCATTCCCATTCACTTTGACGGCACGGGCCGAGAACTACATCATCGGCAGGCCCGACCTCGCCGACACTATCGCGCGACTGCAGGCCTACCAGGAGGCCGGAGCGGATGTGCTTTTCGCGCCGGGGCTGACACGGCAGGAAGACATTGCGACGGTGGTGCGTGAAGTGGACAGGCCGGTGAACGTGCTGATCGGCTTCCCAGGAATCTCGCTCGGGGCAAAGGAGCTGGCTGAGTTGGGCGTGCGACGCATCAGTGTGGGTGGGTCGCTGGCGCGGGCGGCGTTGGGTGAGTTTCTGCGTGCAGCGACCGAGTTGAGAGACCATGGGACCTCCAGCTATGCGCTGTCGGCCATCAGCGGAAGCGAGATCAACAAGATTTTTGCAACAACGCCTTCAGCGCAGTAACTTGATCAGGGTTGCTCACATGCCCAATTTGACTTTGACGGACCGCTGCCCACGGTCGCGTCATCGCTCATGGCGTTGGTCTTTGTGGTGCGATGTGGTAGCGCCGTGCCGATGATCGAGTTGCGTCATCTCCGCTATTTCATTGCCGTCGCCGAGGAACTAAACTTCCGTCGCCCCGCCGAACGCATCTACCTCGACCAGACTCCGCTATCCACTGAGCCAAATGCGGCAACCTGGCCTTCATCGCCAACCAAAGAAAGCATTCGGGCTACTCGACGCCCATGAAGGTCTATTGCCGCTGGACAGATTCTCAGAATCCCCCAGCGAACTGAAGTGCATTTGGGTGGGTATGCAAAACATAGAGAAATTTGTTCCACATTTTTCCCAAGAGAGCGAATCAGAAGTGGTAAGTTTTTGATCAATATGGATAAATCTGACATTTCTGCGCATACGCCGATGATGGTCCAGTACCTGGCCCTCAAGGCCGGGTACCCCGAAACGCTCCTGTTTTACCGCATGGGAGACTTCTACGAGGTCTTCTGGCAAGACGCAGAAAAGGCTGCGCGCCTGCTCGACATCACGCTCACGCAGCGGGGCCAGTCGGGCGGGCAGCCGGTGGTGATGGCGGGTGTGCCCTTTCACGCACTTGAGAACTACCTGGCCCGGCTGATCAAGATGGGCGAGTCGGTGGCGATTGCCGAGCAGGTGGGCGAAGTGGGTGCGGCCAAGGGGCCGGTGGAGCGCAAGGTGGTGCGCGTGGTTACCCCCGGCACGCTGACCGACACCGAGCTGCTGTCCGACAAATCCGAATCGCTGCTGCTGGCCGTGCACCAGGCGCCGCGCGCGCGTTGCGGCCTGGCGTGGCTGAGCGTGACACAGGGCCGCGTGTTCCTGGCCGAATGTGCGCACGACGAACTCGGCGCCTGGCTGGCCCGTGTGGCGCCCAGCGAGCTGATCTACAGCGCGGGCGTGACCGAGCGTTTCGAGCAGCAACTGCAGGTGTTGCGCCAAAGCGGCGCCTTCACCTGCCCCATGAGCCCCCGGCCCGATTGGCAGTTCGACAGCGCCCTGGGCGAGCGCAAACTGCTCGAAAACCTGGGCGCGGCCAGCCTGCAGGCCTGGGGCGCGCAAGACCTGGGCGAGGCCCATGCCGCCGCCGCCGGGCTGCTGACCTATGCCGAACACACACAAGGCCGCACGCTCACCCATGTGCACAGCGTGCAGGTGCAGCGCGGCGACGATCTCATCGACCTGCCCGCCACCACGCGGCGCAACCTGGAGCTGGTGAAGACCTTGCGTGGCGACGATGCGCCCACGCTCTTCTCGCTGCTCGATACCTGCATGACCGGCATGGGCAGCCGCTTGCTCAAGACCTGGCTGCTGGAGCCCCAGCGCGACCGTGCCGAGGCGCGCCAGCGTCTGTCGGCCACCACCGCGCTGCGCGGGGCGGGTGGCGCAGGCGGCGGATCGGGCCCCTGGGCCACGCTGCGCGGCGAACTCAAGGGCGTGAGCGATGTGGAGCGCATCACCGCCCGCATCGCGCTGCGACAGGTGCGCCCGCGCGAACTGGTGGGCCTGGCCAAAACGCTACAAAAATCAGAGCTGCTTGCGCTGAATGGTAAAGCGCCAGAGCCATTTTTGATTCAAATTTTGGGTCACCTGCACCCGCCCGAGGGCTGCACCGCACTGCTGCAGGCCGCCATTGCCGAGGAGCCCGCCGCCCTGGTGCGCGACGGCGGCGTGATCGCCACAGGCTTTGACACCGAGCTCGATGAGCTGCGCGCCATCCAGACCAACTGCGACGCCTTTCTGCTGGAGCTGGAAACCCGCGAGAAGGCCCGCACCGGCATCGCCAACCTGCGCGTGCAGTTCAACAAGGTGCACGGTTTCTACATCGAGATCACCAGCAGCAACCTCGACCGCGTGCCCGACGACTACCGCCGCCGCCAAACGCTCAAAAACGCCGAGCGCTTCATCACGCCCGAACTCAAGGCGTTTGAAGACAAGGCCCTGTCGGCCAACGAGCGCGCCCTGGCACGCGAAAAGTGGCTGTACGAGCAAATCCTGGACCAGCTCCAGCCCCATGTGCCCGCCCTCACCCGCCTGGCGCAGGCGCTGGCCACGCTGGACGTGTTGTGCACGCTGGCCGAGCGCTCGCTCACGCTCAACTGGTGCACGCCGCAGTTCGTGCCCGAGCCCTGCATCGAGATCGAAGGCGGCCGCCACCCGGTGGTCGAGGCGCGCCTGGCCGAAACATCGAGCGGCAGCTTCATCGCCAACCACACGCGGCTGAACGCCAACACCCGCATGCAGGTCATCACCGGCCCCAACATGGGCGGTAAATCGACCTACATGCGCCAGGTGGCGCTGATCGTGCTGCTGGCCAGCATGGGCAGCCACGTGCCCGCCACCAGCTGCCGCCTGGGGCCTATCGACGCCATCCACACCCGCATTGGCGCGGCCGACGACCTGGCCAACGCGCAATCCACCTTCATGCTGGAGATGACCGAGGCAGCGCAAATATTGCACGCCGCCACGCCCCACAGCCTGGTGCTGATGGACGAGATCGGCCGGGGCACCAGCACCTTCGACGGCCTGGCGCTGGCCAGCGGTATTGCCACACATTTGCATGACAAAACCCGCGCCTTCACGCTGTTTGCCACGCACTATTTCGAGCTGACCGAGCTGCCGACCAAGGCACGCCACGCGATCAACATGCATGTGAGCGCCACCGAGTCGGGCACCGACATCGTGTTCCTGCACGAAATCCAGCCCGGCCCCGCCAGCCGCAGCTACGGCATTCAGGTGGCCAAGCTGGCCGGAATGCCCTCGCCCGTGCTGCACCATGCGCGCCACGCGCTGGCGGCGCTGGAGGAACGTGCGGGTGAAGACGAGTTGCAGGTGGACCTGTTCGCCACGCCCGAGGTGCCTGAGAGCGCAGGCGCGAGCCCGCTGGAGGCGGCCCTGGCGGCCATCAACCCCGACCAACTGAGCCCGCGCGAGGCGCTGGATGCGCTGTACCAGCTCAGGAAATTGATGGCGTAGAGCGGTTGGCGGGCGGGCTCACAAATCCCGCACCACCGGCGCCAACTGCCCCAGCATGAAGCTGATGAACGGCGGCACACACTGCAAGTGCCCCGCAGGCTGGGCGCGGCAGTCCGTGAGGCTCACCAGATCACCCGCGCCCCGGTCCTGCATGGCGCGCAGGGTGCGCACCGAGCTGGCGTAGGGCACGGTGCGGTCGTCACGGCCGTGGTACAGGCGCACGGGCAGGTTGGGTTTCCAGTCGTACACGCTGCTCACCTCGTCGAGGTAGCGCGTGTCGTCGGCCAAAAAGCGGTCGATGAAGCGGGTGTCGTAGGCCACGTCGGCATCACTCGGAATCAGCGCGCGCAGCAGCAAGCGGTACACCTCACGCTGCACGCTGGGGCCCAGGTAGCGCAAAAGGCCGGGGTTGAGGAGCGCGCCGATCACGGGCTGCTCGTTGCGCACCACATCGACCAGTCCATCCATGGTGGTCTGCACGTTGTAGGGCCCGGCGCCGGGCACCACCATGCGCAGTTGCTGCAGGTGGGGCGAGGCGCCCGCCTGCATCGCCCGGTGGGCGGCCATGGTGACGTAGCCGCCTTCGGAGTAGCCGGTCAGAAAGAGCTGCCCGTTGTCCACCACCCCGGCCTGGCCGCGCCAGGTGCGGGCGGCAGTCAGAAAGTCGACCGTAGCGGCAGCAGACGGCCCCGCCAGCAAATAGGGGTGGGGCGTGCCCTTGGACACCCCAAAACCCACGTAGTCGGGCGCCAAAACGATGTAGCCCAGCGACGCCAGCACCACGGCCACCTCGGAGGCCACGGCGTTGTTGCTGGGCGCCTTGGCATCCTGGAAGATGGTGCCGTGCTGGTAGCTCAGCACCGGGCTTTGGGCGCCTGCGGGCTTGATGGGCAGGCTCACCAGGCCCGAGGCACGCACCTCCTTGCCATCGGCGTCGGAGGTGAGGTATTCCAGTCGGTACGAGCGCACGCCGTAGCGCGGCACCAGGTCTTGCGCCAACGACTCCTTGTCGGCGATGGCGGCGGCGATCTCGCTGGCCGGGATGGTCGCGAGCAGGGTTGAGGATTCAAGCTGCCCGGCGCGCTCGGGTAGGACCGGGGGCGGCGGGGGTGGGTTGCCGCCGTTGTTGCTGTCGCCGCCACCACAGGCCGTGAGCAACGCAGCCAGCGATGCGCCCAGCGCCAGCGCGCACAAGCGGCGGACGTGCGAAAGGTTCAGCGAAGTCAACACGGCAGGGCCCTCCAAAGTCATGCGCCGGATGATAGGGCCGGGCCGCATGTGCCGCCCGCGCGCCTGC
Source organism: Acidovorax sp. (assembly GCF_027492855.1). Lineage (GTDB taxonomy): Bacteria > Pseudomonadota > Gammaproteobacteria > Burkholderiales > Burkholderiaceae_C > Acidovorax. The sequence goes on along the minus strand of NZ_JAPUDY010000044.1, from coordinate 40,456 downwards.
CCACCTGCAATGGCCCGTAGCGCGGGCCTCCAACACTTCGTCTGTCCGCTTTGCTTCAAGAAATAGTGCTCAAAATTGGCTCTAGCGCTTATTCAACAAGCGCTAGCAGCTATCAATTTTGATGAACCCTTGTAGCCAAGACTGCACGCACGGCCAGGCACCACCGGCACCTGCAGCGCGGACGACTAAACTTGCGGGTTATCCCTCATCAAACCCACTCCTTTTCATGACGTACTGCGTCGCCATCAAACTCAATGCCGGGCTGGTTTTCCTGTCCGATTCCCGCACCAACGCTGGCCTGGACCAGATCAGCTCCTTTCGCAAGATGATGGTCTATGAAAAGGCGGGCGACCGCTTCATGGTGCTGTTGTCGGCGGGCAACCTGTCGATATCGCAGTCCGTGCGCGAGATTCTCCAGAACGAGCAGATCAAGGACAGCGAGTCGGGCGAGCCCATCACGATCTGGAACGCCAAGAGCATGTTCGACGCCGCCCGCGTGCTGGGCGCGGCCGTGCGCCACGTGCACGAGCGCGATGGCGCCGCGCTCAAGCGCTCGGGCGTGGACTTCAATGTGTCCATGGTATTTGGCGGCCAGATCAAGGGCGAGGGTATGCGCCTGTTCCAGGTCTATTCGGCCGGCAACTTCATCGAAGCCACGTCCGAGACGCCGTACTTTCAGGTGGGCGAATCGAAATACGGCAAGCCGGTGCTCGACCGCGTGCTCACCCCCGAAACCCCGCTGGACGAGGCCGCCAAGTGCGCGCTGGTGTCCATGGACAGCACGCTCAAGTCCAACCTCTCTGTCGGCCTGCCGCTGGACCTGGTGGTGTACGAGGTGGACCGCTTTGCCACCGAGAAGGTGATCTGCATCGACGAGAACAACCCCTACTTCCGCATGCTGCACGACAGCTGGGGCCAAAAGCTGCGCCAGGTGTTCGACAGCATCGAGGACCCCGCCTGGGGCGGCGGCGCCACCGAGGTGCCCATCATGGTGAGCCCCGCGCGCAGCAAGCCGCTCAAAAAGATCACCAACCACACAGACCGGCTCATCTGAGAGCCTTGTCTGGCCGCCTTGTCCATGCTCCCCATCGTTTTCTCGCACGCCAACAGCTTTCCGGCCAGCACCTACCGCCTGCTTTTCAAGCTCCTCAAGGCGCGCGGCTTTGCGGTCAGCGCGGTGGAGCGCTTTGGCCACGACCCGCAGTACCCGGTGTCCAACAACTGGCCCCACCTGGTGCAGCACCTGGCGGACTTCACCGCCGAGCAGGTGGAGCGCGTGGGCGGGCCGGTGTTTCTGGTCGGGCACTCGCTGGGTGGTTTTCTGAGCGTGATGGCGGCAGCCCGCCACCCCGAGCTGGTGCGCGGCGTGCTGCTGATTGACTCGCCCCTCATCGGCGGCTGGAAGGCCAACGCACTGGGCGTTGCCAAACGCACGCAGGTGGTGGGCTCCATCTCGCCCGGCAAGGTCAGCCGCCAGCGCCGCTTCAGCTGGGCCAGCAACGACGAGGCGCTGGAGCACTTTCGCAAGAAGAAGGCCTTTGCCCGCTGGCACCCCGAGGTGCTGCAGGACTACATCACCCACGGCCTGCAGAACCACGACGGCAAGCGCGTGCTGGGCTTCGATCGCGCAGTGGAAACCGCCATCTACAACACGCTGCCCCACAACCTGGGCCGCCTGCTCAGCACGCACCCGCTGCAGTGCCCGGCCGCCTTCATCGGCGGGCGCGACTCCGAAGAGATGAAGCAAGTGGGCATGGCCATGACCCTGCGCATCACCGAAGGCCGCACCATGATGCTGGACGGCAGCCACCTCTTTCCGATGGAGCAGCCGCAGGCCACGGCGGCGGCCATCGAGGCCTCGCTGCTGAACCTCGCCGCGCTCACGCCCGCCCGGGGTTGAGCCGGAGGCCATGCCGCACGGCCCCTGTATCACCAAAAATCCCCCCGCAGTGCCAGAAACAGCGCTGTAGAGACGGCCCTCAATCAGGGCAAACAGGGGGCACGGCGGTCCGGGCAATCCCCTACACTGGGGGTATTGTTACAGCGTGATACAACCACCATGCCTGCACAGCCTCCGATGGCGGCGCGACTGCCTGCGCTCAGCTTTGCCCTGCTGGCCGCTTTTGTGGTCGCCACCGCGGTTCGCATCCACAACGACACGACCCTTGCGATCGTCATTGCCTCGGTGCTGATGTTTGCCTGCTGCTGGGCCAGCGCCACGCATTTGCTGGGCCCTCGGGCAGCACTGCATTTTGTGGTGATTGCCGTGTGCCTGGGCTGGTTTGCCGAGCAGATGGGCGCGAGCCACGGGTGGTTCTTCGGCCACTACACCTACACCGACGTGCTGGGCCCCCGCCTGCTCGATGTCCCCCTGGTCATCCCCATGATGTGGTTCGCGCTGACCTATGCGGGGTATGTGCTCAGCAACCTGATCGTCTGGCAATCGCCGGTGGACGGCGCCCCCGGCCTGGCCCATGCCGCCATGCTGTCATTTCTGGCGGCGATGATCGTGACCGCGTTTGACCTGGGCGCCGACCCTTACTTCGTCTACACCCTCAAGGCCTGGATCATGGCCAAGACCGATGGCGCCTGGTTTGGCGAAACGGTGCAGGGTTTCTTTGGCTGGGTGTTCGTGGCCTTCGTCATCATCTTCGGCTTTCGCATGTCGTCCCGCCAGCAGCCCCTGCAGCCCGTGAGCCCCTTTCTGCGCCGCCATGCCCTGGTCCCACTGACCATCTACGCATCGGGCATGGTGTTCCAGATGATCCTGGGCAGCCCGGTGGAGATCCGCTCCATTGCCCCGTTTGCCATGGGCATTCCGCTGCTGTGCGCGCTGGCAGGGTTCCAGCGCTGGAAGCGCCTGGGACCAACCACCGCATAAGTCCCACCCCGGCGCGCCCCCATACTGCCCCATCGACCGAGCCCCACGCCCCATGGAAAACATGCAGCACCACGCCGACCCCCTGGCAGACCAGACCATCGCACAGATCTTGGGCCCCTGGCCTGCGGGCAATGTGGCCGCCGATGCGCCCCAATGGGCCCACATCGACACCGTGAACCTGTTGTTTGGCCAGTGGACGGACAACGCCGCGCTGACGCACTGGACGGCGCAGCCCGGGCCCGTGCGCGCCAACCTGGGGGGGCAGACCGTCGAAGGTTGCGTGACGCCCGCCATGGCTGCGGCACTGAACACCTACGTGCAGACCGCCCAGGTGCTGCCCCCCTGGGCCGACGCGCGCAAGATTGAACGTGCTGAAGAACTGTTCATGGAACATGGTGCGCTGTCGTGCATCCTGCTGTTCTGCGCCAGCCTGCCCGAGTGCTACGTGATCCCTGATCTCTCCAGCGTGCTGCACACCTCCGGCCAACTGGAGCAGAACGCCGAGTACCGCATCCGCTCTACCGCCGCGATGATCTTCCCCGTGATGATGCACGGAGGCCTGAGCCTGCGCGGCGCCGGCGCTGCGCAGGTGCTCAAGGTGCGGCTCATCCACGCCACCATCCGCAACCTCATCCTGCACGGCAGCCCCAGCCACGCCATCGACCAATGGAAGGCCGGGGGCAACGGCATGGTCACCCCGCAATCCACCCAGCCCCGGGGCGGGCGTTCGGCCATGTACCAGGCCCTGTATGCACGCGGCTGGGATCTGGCCGGTGACGGCCTGCCCTGCAACCAGGAAGAGCTGGCCTATACCCTGCTGACCTTTGGCTATGTGTTCCTGCGCAGCCTGCGCCGGCTGGGCATCGGCCTGCCCCCCGCCGACGAAGAGGCCTACCTGCATGCCTGGAACGTGGTGGGCCACCTCCTGGGCATCGAGCGTCCGCTCATGGTGGACACCATGGAACAAGGCCGCGTGCTGATGGCCGGGATGCAGGCGCGCGGCCGCGCCGAGCCCGTGACCCCCGACCCCCGCCCCGCGCTGGGCCAGGCCCTGATGCAAACCATGGAGAAATCCCTGCCCTGGCCCATCGTCAAGCCCTTCCCCCAACTCATGACCCGCTACCTCTGCGGCCCCGCAACGGCGCAGGACCTGGGGCTGACCCAGCCCACGCCCTGGGCCTCTGCCCTGCTGTTCTGGGGCGTGCTGCTGCCGGCACGCACCATCGATGCGGTGCTGCGCCTGATGCTGCCGCGCTTTTCCATCGTGCGCATGCTCACCCGGGCACTGGGCTACCACTTCATGAGCCGGGTGCTGATGAGCCAGACCCGCCCGCTGCAACTGCCCACCGAACTGCTCAACCAAGTGGACACCGTGGTGCATGGCTGGAGCGATGACCCCCATGCGCCGGGCTGGCTCAACCGCATCGAAGACCGGCTGACCACCCAGGGCAGCTGGAGCCATGGCCTGGCGCAGACCGCCCAGAAAGCCATGACGGGCCGGGCAAGCACCACAATGCAGCAACCCGCCCCCTGACAGACGGACACAGCGGTCTCCACCCCACACAGAACCGATGGCGCCCTTGTTGTCCTGGCTCACAAGACTGGCTGCATGCTGCGGGCATGCCCTACGCTGCACGGCCGTGGCCGTGGGACTGTGCCTGCTCGCTCTGCACATGCTGCCAATGGGGGCGCAAGCGCAGTCGCAGGAACCGGGTCGACTGCTCGTGCTGGAGCCCGGCATGCAGGCACTGGACGCATGGCAGGCCATCACCCTACTGCCCGATGCGTCCCATCAACTGGGAGCGCTGGAGGTACTGGGCCGACTGCGCGAGTTCCAAGAGCCCAACCGGCGCGGTGGCTCCCTGGGGGTGCGCAAGGAGGCAGTGTGGCTGCACATCCCCATGGCCACGGCCGCTCGGGCCGAGACCGAATGGATCGTCAACCTCGGCTACAGCGCGCTGCAGGAGGTGGACATGTACCTGGCCAGCAACGGCGAGCTGCTCCAACAGGCCTCCCTGGGTTACCTGCGCCCTCCCAGCGAAACATCGCTCTCCAGCCGCACGCCCTCGATGGAGCTCAAACTCCGTGCTGGGCAGCGCTACGACCTGCTGATCCGGGTTCGCACATTGGGCCCGCTGATCCTGCCCCTCTCGGTCAGCGAGGTCCCTCACCACCTTCGTCTGGCGCTGCGCGAGCAGCTGCTGCAGGGTTTCCTCACCGGCCTGGCGTTCTGCCTGCTGGCCTACAGCCTGGCCCAATGGGCCAGCCATCGTGAGCGCCTGTTTGCCTACTACGCGCTGGTGGTGCTCGGCAGCGCGGGGTTTTCATTGCATTTCTTTGGCATCGGAGCCCAGTTCCTGTGGCCAGGCAATGTGTGGATGGAAGGGCATGCTGCCGTCATTGCGGGCTTCATTGCGCTGGCCGGCTCCTTCCTGTTTCTGAGCCACGTCCTGGCGGCCGGTGCGCGGCACAGCCGCTACGTGCGGGTGATGAAGGCGGGCGCCGTGGTCTCCATCGCTCTGTGCCTAGCCCACATGGTGAACCTGATCGGCCCCCGAGGAGCCACGGTCTTCATGAGCCTGCTGGGTCCTTTGCCATCCTTGTTCAGCATTCCCGCCGCCATCCGGCGGGTGCGCCAGAAAGACCCCATCGGCGCCACCCTGCTGATAGCCTGGACCGTGTACGCCCTGGCGGCCGTGGCCATGGCGGGCCTGGTCCAGGGCTGGTTGCCCGCCAACTTCTGGACGCTGCATGCCTTCCAGTTCGGCGCCACCCTGGACATGCTGCTCTTCCTGCGCGTGCTGGGTCTGCGCGCACAGGCGGCCAAAGCCCAGGCCCAGGAGACCCTGCGCGAGCGCGACCTCATGCACTCCCTCGCGCACAGCGACCCGCTCACGGGCCTGAGCAACCGGCGCGGCCTGCAGCATGCCCTGCATGCGGCCTTGCTCAAATGCACCCCGCAGCACATGGTGGCGGTGTACCTCATGGACCTGGACGGGTTCAAGCCCATCAACGACTCCTACGGCCACGACGTGGGCGACCACCTGCTGGTGGCGGTGGGCCAGCGGCTGCAGGCCAGCGTGCGCCACCAGACCGACCTGGTGGCTCGGCTGGGCGGGGATGAATTCATCGTCATAGCCTGCGAGCTGGCCAGCACCGAGCAGGCCGAGGACCTGGGGCGGTCGCTGATCAAGGCTTTCGAGCATTCCTTTGCGCTGGACCAGCACACCGTCACGGTAGGGCTGACCATCGGCTACGCGCTGGCACCGCTGGACGGAAGCGACGCGCAGGCCCTGCTGCGCCAGGCCGATGCCGCCATGTATGCAGGCAAGCAAAGCGGCAAGCAGTCCATCCGGCGCAACCAGGGCGAACTCGCCCTGTCCTCATGATGGTGCGCCGCCCTATCTTCCCGTGGCCATCGCGCCCCACCTTGCCGCGCGGGGGGGCGCACGGGCGCCAGGGCCTGCACTGGTGCCTGCCCTGGCTGCTGGCCATGGTCCTCATGCTGGCGGGCCCGGCCCGGGCCGCAGCAGCCACCCCGCTGGAGCTGCGCGACGACCACCCTTCCATCAAGGCGTGGCCGGCGGTGTCGGTGCTGGCCGACCCCTCGGGCACCCTGCTGATCGAAGACATCCTGGCCTCACTTGCACGCTTCGAACCGCCCCCGGACACCGGTGGCACGCTGGGCGTGCGCACCGAGCCTGTGTGGCTGCGCATCCCCGTAGCCGTTGCGCCCAGCTCCAGCGGCGTCTGGGTCCTGGACATCGACTACCCCGTGCTCCAGCGCATCGAGATCTACCTGGCCACCGACGGCCACGTGACCCAGCAGGCCACACTGGGCAGCCTGCAGCCCTACACCCAGCGCCCCCTGCGCAGCCGCTCGCACGCCTTGCCCTTGAACATGCTGCCAGGGCATGCCTACGAAGTGCTGTTGCGCATCGAGACCCGGGGCGCCATGGTGCTGCCCATCACCCTGATCAAGCCCACCACATGGCACAGCATGGCCCTGAACGAGCAGATGCTGCAGGGCATCCTGACCGGACTGGCGCTGTGCCTGATCATTTACAGCCTGGCGCAGTGGCTCAACCTGCGCGATGTGCTGTTCATCCAGTATGCGCTGCTCATTACCGGCAGCCTGCTGTTTTCGCTGCACCTGTTCGGCCTGGGCACGCAGTACCTGTGGCGCGACATGCCCTGGATGGAGCTGCATGCCGCCAACCTGGCGGCGCTGACCGCCACCTGCGGCTCCTTCCTCTTCATCAGCCAGGCGCTGGCGGGCGACCGCCCCCACAGCCGGCTGCTGCGCAGCATGCGCGGCGGAGCCGTGCTGTGCGTGGTGCTGGCCGCGCTGCATGCGCTGGACCTGCTGGGCACTCGCGCCGCCACCGGCATCGTCAGCGTCCTGGGGCTGGTGCCTGCGCTCATGGGCATCCCCGGCTCGGTGCGCCGTGCCCGCCAGGGCGACCCCGTTGGCACCACCTTGCTGCTGGCCTGGCTGCTGTATTTCCTGGCCACGGCCACCGTCATCGGACTGATCCGTGGCTGGGTGCCCGTGAATTTCTGGACCATGCACTCCTTCCAGTTCGGTGCCACGCTGGACATGCTGCTTTTCATGCGGGTGCTGGGCCTGCGCACCAAGGCGCTGCGCGCAGAGGCGGTGGACGCCAATCGCGAGCGCGACGTCATGCGCTCCCTGGCCCACACCGACCCACTGACCGGCTTGCCCAACCGGCGCGGACTCAACATCGCGCTGGCGTCCGCGCTCTCGCGCTGCAGCCCCGAGAAGATGCTGGCCGTGTACGTGATGGACCTGGACGGGTTCAAGCCCGTCAACGATCAGCATGGCCACGACGTGGGCGATGAGTTGCTGGTCGCCGTCACCCGGCGCCTGCAAGGCCATGTGCGCCAAAGCGACCTGGTGGCACGCCTGGGCGGCGACGAATTCGTGGTGATGGCCGGGCAACTGCACAGCCTGCAGCAGGCGCACGAACTGGGCAACAAACTGCTGGACGCCTTCCGCGCTCCGTTTTCGCTGCAGAACACGCGGGTCGAGGTGGGGCTGACCATCGGCTACGCCATCGCCCCCCACGACAGCAGCGACGCCGTCGGCCTGCTCAAGCTGGCCGATGCCGCCATGTACAGCGGCAAACAAGGCGGCAAGTTCTGCCTGCGGCGCAACACGGGCGACCTGGCGCTATCGTCCTCCTGAACAGACCGGCCGTGCATCGGCTATTTCCGACTGGTCAATCCTCGGCCGATCCGTTAAACACGGGGCTCCGCTTTCATCACCCATCACGGAGGATCGTTCGCCATGGCCCATCGCAAAAGCCCTGCCCGTATTGCCAAAGACGCGCGTGTTGCGCATTTCCGCTCACTGGCGGCCCCACAAGCTGCGGCCCTTGGCGCGGAGGCTGCGCCCCGCCCGACACTCCCCTGGGATGCCATCGCCTTGCTGGAGGCCAGGCTCGTGGGCCACATCGTCCTGCCCACCAGCCCCGACTACAACGAAGCCCGGCAGGAGTCCAACCCCGCGTTCCAGGCCTACCCCGAGATCATCGTGTACTGCGCCTGCGAAAACGACGTGCTGGAATGCCTGGCCGTGGCCCGTGCCTACCGCGTGTGGGTGGCCGTGCGCTGTGGCGGCCACAGCACGGCGGGGTACTCGGTCAACAGCGGCATGGTGATCGACCTCAGCGATATCAAGGGTGTGGTGCTCGACCCCGAGCGCGAACGGGTGCATGTGTTGCCCGGCACCGACTTCGACCACTTCAACGGCGCCATGAACCACACGGGCTGGCATGTGCCCACGGGGGCCTGCGGCAGCGTATGCGTGGGCGGTTTTGTGCAGGGCGGAGGTTACGGCTACACGTCGCGCGCCTTCGGCATCCAGAGCGATCTGGTGGAATCATTTCGCGTGGCGCTGGCCAACGGGTCCATCGTCACGGCCAGCGCCCACGACCACCCTGACCTCTTCTGGGCGCTTCGGGGCGGCACGGGCGGCAACTTCGGGGTGGTGCTGCAAGTCACCTATCGCATGCACCGGCTCGACCAGGTGTGGGCCTGGGCCATCAGTTGGGACCAGGCCCACGCGGCCCAGGTGCTCACGCTGATGCAAAAGAGCTTCATGAAGACAGGCGCCCCCGACAAACTGGGCTACATGATGAACCTGGGCTACCAGAAAGGCGCGCCGGTCTACATGGTGCAGGGCATGTTCTGCGGCACCCGCGAAGCCGGCCTGCAGGCCATTGCATCCTTGCTCGCCATCCCCAGCGCACAGCTACTGGTGGACAAGACCGGCACCTACCCCGAGATGAACGTCTGGCTCGAAGACCACCCCTACACCTTGCCGGACAACCTGCCGGACGGCGTGGCGGAAACCAAGGCCTGCGGCTACATCAGCACGCCGCTATCTACCGCCGACTGGCAGCGCATCATCGACTACTTCAAGACCTCGCCCAACCCCTGGTCCCTGGCCTACCTGGAGCCCTACGGGGGCGCCATCAACCGCTACCCGGTGGCCGACAGCGCGTTTATCCACCGCCATGTGGATGCCGACCTCGTGGTGGACGTGTTCTGGACCAACGCGGCGGAGCGCGCACAGATGGACGCCTGGCTCGATGGCTTCATGCAATTGGTCAAGCCCTTCCTGAACGGGCATGTCTATCAGAACTACCCGAACGCACGCCTCACCGATTTTGCAAACGCCTACTGGGGCCCCGCCTACCCGAAGCTGCAGCGGGTCAAGGCCACGTACGACCCCGGCAACTTCTTTCACTTCCAGCAGAGCATTCGGCCGCCGCAGGGCTAAAGAAACCGGTCTCCGGCCAGGCCGCGCTCAGGCGGCCTGCGCGTAGTGCAAACGCCCTTTGCCCGCGCGTTTGGCCGAATACATGGCCTGATCCGCGCGATTCATCAGGGCGTCGATATCGCCCTCCATCGGGGGGTGCATCGCGATGCCGATGCTGGCCCCAATGTGCAGATCGCGCCCATCCACCGACATCGGAAGGTGCAAGGCTTCGATGATGCGGCGGCCAATGGTGTCGGTCACGTCACGGGTCACCTCCTGGTCCAGCATCACTAGAAACTCATCGCCCCCCAAGCGCGCCATGGTGTCGCCCCCGCGCACCGTGCTCGCTATCCGCCGCGCCACGATGCGCAGGACTTCGTCGCCCGCGCGGTGGCCTTCGGTGTCGTTGACGCGCTTGAAACCGTCAAGGTCGATGAACAAAAGTGCGACCGTGTTCTTGCTGTGGCGGCACCGCACCAGGGATCTTTCCAGGCACGCCTGAAATGCCGCGCGGTTGAGCAGGCCGGTCAACGAATCGTGGTTGGCCAGGTAGTGCTGCTGGCGCGCAATCTGTATCTTGGCCGAGACGTCCTGCACCAGCGCCATGATGGAGGTGACCAGTCCATTCCCATCGGTCAGGGCCGAATTGAACCACTCGCAGTGCACCTCTGTCCCATCGCTGCGCACAAAGCAGGTTTCCGCACGGTTCTGCGACTCCTCGCCCGACTGAAGGCGCTGCAAGGCCTGGAGCAAGCTGTCGTCCATGGAGGCGGGGGCCAATAGATCGGTGAGCAGCCGCCCCTCCAGCGCCGATACCTGCAGCCATCCCATGAGCTGCACTGCCCGCTGCGAGCAGTGGAGCAGTTGCAACTTTTGGTCCATCTCCAGCACCGCCAGCGGGCTGTTTTCCATGTGGGACGAAAGCCGCTGGTTGGCGGCGCGCAGCGCATTCATGGCCACCTGCAGGTCATGCACATCCAGCGCCGTGGTGATAAAGCCATCAATGGCACCCTGGCTGTTGTGCCACGGCGTGAGGCAGATGGTGCGCCACTCGTCAAAACCATACGGCGTGCGCAACATGCGCTGGTACTGCAGCCGCTCACCGCGCAGGACACGCTCCACAAAGGGCATGAAGCGCATGCAATCCTGCTCGCCATAAACGTCCGCCAGCGTCCGGCCCACCAGTTGCGCGGGGGTTGAATTGAACCACCGCGCATACTCGTCGTTCACGTAAATCATGACCAGGCTGCGGTCGATCACCGCCATGGTCGCACCGGCGCTGCGGGAGATCAGGTCCAGGAGTTCCGCCTTTGACCATGTGTCCTTCCGAATGGCAGCGGAAGGCCGTGACAACTCTGGCTCATCTTGCATCATGCGGCGAAAGCCCCATCAGGGGATGGTCATCAATAGGGAGGCTGCCCCACGCCATTCATAGCGATTCTGCAGCGCACGGCGGCGGACGATGGCAGCTTATCACTTTCAGCCACTTCGCGGCCATCCTTTCCTGCCAGTTCATCAGCCGCCGTGGCAAGCCAGCGCCACGGCCACCAAGCCCCCACCGACAAGCCTCATCACCGTGGACGGACAGCCTGCGAGGAGGCCTCTCAACCGGCCCACTGCACCCAGCCCGTCCACGCGGTCACCAGCACAACCACCCCGAACACGATGCGGTAGTACGCAAACGGCACGAAGCTGTGGGTGCTGATGTAGCGCAGCAGCCAACGCACGCACAGCCAGGCGCTGAGGAAAGAGAAAACCAGCCCCGTCATGAACATCGGCAGATCCGCCATGGACAGCAGCGCACGCTCCTTGTAAAGGCTGTACACCCCCGCGCCAATGAGCGTGGGAATGGCCAAAAAGAACGAAAAATCCGTAGCAGCCTGCCGCGACAGGCCCAGCAACATGCCGCCAATGATGGTGGAGCCGCTGCGGCTGGTGCCGGGCACCATGGCCAGGCACTGCACCAGGCCCACCTTGAGCGCATCGAGGGGCGTCATCGCATCCACACTGTGCACGCGGGTGGCTGACGGCGGGCGGCGCTCGGCCCACAAAATGATGAAGCCCCCAATGATGAAGGTGCTGGCCACCACCACCGGCGTGAAAAGGTGCGCCTTGATGGCCTTGCCAAACAGCAGGCCCAGCACCACGGCGGGCAGAAAACCGATGAACACGTTGAGCGCAAAGCGCTGCGCCTGCCGCTCGGTGGGCAATGCCACCAGGGTGGAGCGGATCTTCTGCCAATACACCAGGATCACCGCAAAGATGGCGCCCGTCTGGATGGCGATGTCGAAGACCTTGGCCTTGGCGTCGTCAAAGCCCAGCAACGAGCCCGCCAAAATCAGGTGCCCCGTGGAAGAAATGGGCAAAAACTCGGTCAGCCCCTCGACGACCCCCATGATGGCGGCCTTGGCCAGCAATACAACGTCCACGCGCACTCCTTGCAAATAGGTGCCGGATTATCCGCCGGGGGCCCTGCGCAATCGGGCAGCGGCCCAAACGGCCCACAGTTCACGGCGCATTGGCGCATTCCACGGCCACCCATCCGCATTTCGTCGCATGGTGCTGTCCACGCCGGGCGCGTGCCTGCACAGTCCCCCCTGCATCGAGCGCGCTTGGGGCGCGCACCGTGCAACCCCCCTCTCTTTCCCCAGACTGGAACGACCACCATGCTGCTCAACCTGCTCATTCAACAGCCCCAGATGCTGGGCCCCATCATTCAGCACACGCCCTACTGGGTCTGGGGCCTCCTGGTTGGCCTGCTCGCGCTGGGCGCCAGCCAGCTCTTTGGCCGCAACGTCAGCCTGATGCGGGCCATGGCCATGCCTTTGGCGATGACGGCTCTGTCGGTGTACGGCCTCATCTCGGCCTTCGGCAGCGCGGGCCAGGTGGGCGCCGCGGTGGGGGCCTGGCTGGCGGCAGCCACCGCGATCGCGGCGCTGGCGCTGTGGCTCCAGCCTGCTGCGCCCAGCGGCACGCTGTATGCAGCCACGTCGCGCAGTTTCTTCATTCCGGGCAGCGCCATGCCCTTGGCCCTGATCCTCGGCATCTTTTTGACCAAGTATTTCGTAGGCGTCGAGTTAGCACTGCAACCCGCCCTGGCGCGCGACGGCAGCTTTGCCCTGCAGATCGCCGTGCTCTATGGCATCTTCAACGGTCTGTTCGCCGCCCGGTCCCTGCGCCTGTGGCGCCTGGCGCAGCGCAGCACCGCTTTCGCCACATCACCCGCTTCGGCCTGAGTACAGCCACATCCCCCAACCCCTCCTCTTTTGCTTGAAAGCTCCCACCATGCGCCGTGACCACCAGATCCACGATCCCATCGAACGCCTGGCCCGCAAGCGCGCTGGCGCGAAGCTAGGCTGGTACACCCACGCCGCCGTATACCTGCTGGTCAATCTGTTGCTGGCCGCACTGTCTGCCGCCAGCGGGCGCCACTGGGCCATCTTCCCGGCCGTGGGCTGGGGCATCGGCCTGGCCGTCCATGGCGTGATGGTGTTTGCTCTGGCGGGAGGCTCCGGCCTGCACGAACGCATGGTGCAGGCCGAACGCGACCGGATCATTCGACAGGGCACGGGCTCCTGAAACAGAGAACCAGGAGCCACCGCACTGCACGCCATACGCGGGCGCGCAAAAACCCGTGCGGCCCACCTAGAATAAGTGCCTCCATGCCCATGACACCCGAAGACATCGACAAACTGGCCCGAAAGCGCGCCGGGGCCAAACTGGGCTGGTACACCCATGCCGCAGTCTTCGTGGTGGTGAACCTGGGGCTATTTGGCATGTCGCGCTACGGCTTTGGCAACCGGCCCTGGTCGGTGTATCCGCTGCTGGGCTGGGGAGTGGGGTTGGCATTGCACGGTATTTCCGTGTTTTTGCTGGGCACAGGCTCCGGGTTGCGTGAACGCATGGTGCAACAAGAGCGTGAGCGGATTCAGCGCGAACGCGGTCAGCGCTGACTGAACCCCGGCGAGAGCCCCCATGAGAATCGACTGGATCGCCAAGCTCCGGCATTTTCTGCAGATGGTTGCCTTTTGCCTTTCCATCGCCGCCATCCACTACGCGTTCAGGCCACACAAGCCCTACGAGATTACGCTGGCCTACTCACTGTCCATCGGCCTGCTGTCCTGGGCGATCATCGACTTTGGGCGCCACCTTTTTCCATCCACCCAAGAGTACGGCTGGCCCACGGGCATCGCAGGGATTGCCTTGCCGCTGGTGGGAAACGTGCTGGGCTTCGTCGGCGGCACCTGGCTCGCCGATAGCTGGTTCGGGTTCGCGTCCTGGAACATGCATGAACGCCCCGAGTTGCACATCTCTGTCGGCATCACGGTGCTGTCAGGGCTTGCGCTGACCTACTTCTTCTACACCCGAAGCAAAAGCGCCTGGCTGCAGGCCCGCGTGAACGAAGTGCACAGCCAGGCCACGGAGGCCCGGCTCAAGCTGCTGGAGACGCAGCTCGAACCACACATGCTGTTCAACACCCTGGCCAACCTGCGCACGCTGATCGGCACCGACCCGGCACGCGCCCAGGAGATGCTGGACCGCATGATTGCCTACCTGCGCGCCACGCTCAGCGCATCGCGCAGCACCCAGCACCCACTGGAGCGCGAGTTTGAGCGCCTTGCCGACTACCTGGAGCTGATGGCCGTGCGCATGGGCCCGCGCATGGCCTACACGCTTGACCTGCCCGAGGCGCTGCGCCACGTGCCTGTGCCGCCGCTGTTGCTGCAACCCCTGGTCGAAAACGCCATCCGCCACGGCCTGGAGCCCCAGGTGGAGGGCGGGCACATCACCGTGCGGGCCAGCACCCGCCCCGGCCCCGGCGGCCCGCTACTGGTCATCGACGTGATCGACACCGGCGCAGGCCTGCCTGCCACCCGGCCTACTCCCAGCACCGGCCCCAGCCAAGGCTTTGGCCTGGCCCAGGTACACGAGCGACTGGCCACCCTTTACGGTGCAGCAGGTGCTCTCGAATTGATAGCTGGTAGCGCTGGTGGAACAAGCGCTAGCATCACTTTTCCTTTGAATCTACCCACCCAGCCATGAACCCGCCCGCCCCCCGCGCGCTGATCGCCGAAGACGAACCCCTGCTGGCCGCCGCCCTGCGCCAGGAGCTGGCGCGCGCCTGGCCCGGCCTGGAGATCGTGGCCACCGTGGGCGACGGGCGCTCGGCCGTGCAACAGGCGCTGGCGCTGCGGCCCGACGTGCTGTTTTTCGACATCCGCATGCCCGGCCAGAGCGGCCTGGATGCCGCCGTGGAGCTGGCCGACGCCTGGCCCGCCGACGCGCCCTTCCCGGCCCTGGTGTTTGCCACGGCCTACGACCAGTACGCGGTGCAGGCCTTCGACGCCCAGGCGGTGGACTACCTGCTCAAACCCATAGAGGCCCGCCGCCTGGCCCGCACCGTGGCCAAGGTCCAGGAGCTGCTCGCACAACGCCAGTCCGGCCTGGCCCCGGCGGCTGCCACGGCATCATCCCCTGCGCTCGAGACCACCATGGCCCAGTTGCGCGCGCTGCTGCAGGCGCCCGGCCTGGGGGCCGCCATGCCGCACCAGCCGCCCTCCGCCCGGCTGAGCGTGATCCAGGCCAGCCATGGCGCACAAATCCACATGGTGCCGCTGGCCGAGGTGGTCTATTTCGAAGCGGCTGACAAATATGTACGCGTACTGACTGCCGAGCGGGAATACCTGATCCGCACCGCGCTCAAGGAGCTGATCGAGCAGATCGATCCGCAAGAGTTCTGGCAGGTGCACCGCAGCACGTTGGTGCGCGCCGCAGCCATAACCACCGTGACCCGCGACGAGGCGGGCAAACAACACCTCAGCCTGCGTGGGCGGCCCGAGCGGCTGCCGGTGAGCCGGCTCTACGCCCATTTGTTCAAGGCGATGTAGCGGTTTGGCACCATCCGGCGAACTGACGGGCCCAGGGGGGCAGTTTTCAGCATTCGCGCACTGCTGTTTCGCGCTAGGATACTTTCTTGAGCTCTTGGTCACATCAACCGATCCATGACCCAGCGCCCGCATCAGACCCCGCCCTGCCCAAGGAGCACCGCGCATGCAAGCTAGCTACAGCCCACTGCTGGTGGTGCTCTCGGTGCTCACAGCGATCATTGCGTCGTTCGTGGCACTGAACATGGCGTCCCACGTCACCGCTGCGCGCACGGCCACCAAAGCGGGGCAGCAGAGCAAGGAGCGCATGTGGCTGTGGCTGGCGGGCGGCTCGGTGGCCATGGGCTCGGGCATCTGGTCCATGCACTTTGTGGGCATGCTGGCGTTCTCGCTGCCCATTCCACTGGCGTATGACGTGTCCATCACCCTGGCATCGTGGGTGGTGGCTGTGCTTTCATCCATGCTTGCGCTGATCACCATCAGCCGCCCTCAGCTTGCCTGGCGCCAACTGGGGGTGGCGGGTATGTTGATGGGGGTGGGCGTGGCGTCCATGCACTATCTGGGCATGGAGGCGATGCAGATGATGCCGCGCATCTCCTACGACCCACTGCTGTTTGCGCTGTCGGTGCTGATTGCCATCGTTGCATCCACGGCCGCGCTCAAGATCTGCTTTTTGCTGCGCGGCGACAACGCCGTCACCGGTCTGACGCAAAAGGCCGCTGCAGCCCTTGTCATGGGGCTGGCCATTGCAGGCATGCACTACACCGGCATGGCTGCCGCCAACTTCCCCGAAGGCAGCGTCTGCACCGCCAATGACCTGGGTATCTGGGGAGCACGGATGGGCATCGCCATCAGCGCAGTGGTGGCCGTGTTCTTCATGGTCATGCTGTTGGTTTCTGTGTACCACGCCATGGCGCCCACAATTCTCAACCGGCTGGCGTTTCTGGTGTTCGCCTCGATCGTGCCCGTATCGCTGCTGGTGATTGGCGTAATGGCCTTTGACTACTACCGGTTGCACCAACAGCAAGAGCGTGAACTCGTCAGCGCCGCACGGGCTGTGATGACGGCGGTGGACCATGAGCTGGCCAACATCAAATCCGGCATGGAGGTGCTCTCCACCTCACGCATGCTGCAGGGGGGCAATTTGCGGGATTTTCACGGCCAGGCGCGTGACAGCCTGGCAGCGCTGAACCTCTCGGCCATTGTTCTGGAGAGCGCAGACGGCCAGACGCTGATGGATACCCAGCGCACCGCAGACTCCAGCCTTTCGCCCACTCCGCAGCAACGCCAGCAACCCGGCACCGCGGAGCGCACTGACCTCGCAGCCCTCAGCCCGTACCTGGAAGACGCGGGCACCATCACCGTTTCGGTCCCCCTGTCCTATGCCGGTGGCCAGGTGCTGCGCGCGCGATTCGCACCGTCCATCCTGGCCCACCTGATCACCGAAAAGCAGCTCTCTTCACAATGGATCGTCTCGGTATATGACGGCAACGGCTACATCACCGCACGCAGCCACGATATGGAGCGCTATGTGGGACGGCTGGGGCTGCCCGGCATCATCGGCAATATCACCCGCAACACGGCGGACGCGTTTGAAACCGTCACCCGCGAAGGCACGCCCGTGCTGATGGGCTCCAGCCGCTCAGCCCACACGGGGTGGGCGGTGGGCGTGGGTATTCCCAGCGCCAGCCTGCGCGCACCACTATTGGACGCCGCCGTCTGGCTGCTGGCGGGGCTGACGCTCATCTTGCTAGTCAGCCTGCTGCTGGCTTGGCGAATCAGCCGGGGCATCTCGTCGTCCGTGCAATCGCTGGTGCAACCCGCTCTGGCGCTGGGCGACGGGGCATCCATCAACGTACCGCCGCTGGCGCTGGCCGAGGCCGACCAGGTCGGCCGGGCGCTGAGCCAGGCCTCAATCCTGCTGGACGCTACCCGCCACGAGGCCTACCACGACCCCCTGACCGGACTGGCCAACCGTGCCTTCTTTCGGCAGATGCTGCGCAAGCAGATCACCCTGGCCGAACGCAACAGCACGGGCCTGGCGGTGCTCTACATTGACCTGGACGGTTTCAAGGCCGTGAACGACACCCACGGCCACGACGCGGGTGACCTGCTGCTGCAGGAGGCCGCCCAGCGCCTGGCGCAGGGCGTGCGCGCCTGCGACCTGGTGGCGCGCCTGGGGGGCGACGAGTTCGCCATTGCCCTGATCCAGCCAGGCGCCCGGGGCGCGGCCAAGGTGGCCGCCAAACTGGTGGAGCATATTTCGCAACCCTACCACTGCGGCGAGCACACGCTGCATGTATCCGCCAGCATTGGCGCCACCAACTACCTGCCTGGCACAGCGCCCCACGCGGGTGCAGCTGAGGCACTGCTCAAACAGGCAGACGTCGCCATGTACCACGCCAAACAAACCGGCAAGCGCCGCGTGGTCATGGCGGACTATGTGCCTGCCGATGCCTCGGCGTGAGTTGCATTGCACCTCCCCATTCCAGTGACTCCAGGCCTCACGGTGCTGCCCGCGGCTCCCATCGCCCCGCCACGTTCTTGAGCAGGCTGTTAACGGCACTTAACCTGCGGCTGCGCACGTCGATCAGGCTGCGCCGGGCGGACAACACGGTGGTCTGCGCCGCCAGCACATTGAGGTAACCCACGGTGCCCGCGCGGTACTGGTTCTCCACCACATCCAGCGCGCGCTGCGCGGCGGCGGTGGCCTCGCGCTGCAACTGCTCCTCTTGCGCCAGGGCGGCGGCGGCAGTCAGGTTGTCCTCCACCTCCTGCAGCGCCGTGAGCACCACGCCTCGGTAGGCCGCCGTGACCTGCTCGTGGCTGGCGCGGGCCGACTCCACCGCCGCGCTGCGGGCGCCGCCGTCAAAAATGGATGCCGCCAACGCCGGACCCAGCGACCAGAACAGGTTGGGCGCACTGAACAAATCGGACAGCGGCGAGCCCCGGTAGCCGCCTGCCGCCGACAGCGTGAGCGCCGGGAAATATGCGGCGCGCGCCACGCCGATCTGCGCATTGGCCGCCGCCACGCGGCGCTCGGCAGCGGCGATGTCGGGGCGGCGCTGCAGCAGGTCGGACGGCAAGGCCTGCGGCACTGCCGCAGGCGTGGGCAACGCGCCCGTGGCCGCCAGCGAGAACGCCGCGGGCGCCTGGCCCAACAAGGCGGCCAGCGCGTGCTCCAACTGGCTGCGCGTGGTTTGCGACTCCAGCAATTGCACCTGGGTGGACTTGTACTGCACCTCGGCCTGCGCCACATCGGCGCTGGAGGCCACACCCGCAGTCTGGCGATTGCGCGTCAGCTCCCAACTGCGGTCATAGGCCTTCAGGGTCTCGGCCAGCAGCGCGGCCTGGGCTTCGGCGGTACGCAGCGAAAAATAAGTCTGCGCCACCGTGGCCTGCAGCGACAGGCGGGCGGCAGCCAGATCGCCAGCACTGGCCTGGGCGCTGGCCTGCGCGGCGCTCACCCCGGCCGACACGCGGCCCCACAGGTCCAGCTCCCAACTGGCAGAAAGGCCCAGCGAGTGGCTATTGCTGATGCGCGCCGTGCTGCTGCCATTGGCCAGCTGCGAGCCACTGCGCGCGCGGCTGCTGCTGGCGTTGGCCCCCACGGTGGGCAAGGTCGCCGCGCTGCTGCTGGCCACGGCCGCCTGGGCGGCGCGCAGGCGCGCGGCGCTCTGGGCCAGCGTGGGGCTGTTCGCATCGGCCTGCTGCTGCAGGCGGTCCAGCACGGCATCGCCATAGGCCAACCACCAGGTTTCGGGCACCGCATTGGCGGCCTGGGGCTGCGCGGGCTGCCACAAGCCCTGGGCCTGCGCTGCGGCCTCCTCCTTGAAGGCGGTGGGGATGTCCATGGCGGGCCGCTCATACGGCGGGGTTTGCGCGCAGCCTGCCAGCCACAGGCTGCCAACCAGCAGGGTAGGCCAAGCGGCCCGGCGCGAAAGAGTGGGAGAGGTCATCCGTCGTTTCCTTGCAATACCGCCGGGGTCACTGGTGCGGCTGCCGCCCGCGCACTGCGGCGGCGGCCCAGGGCCCGCAGCACCCGCGTGCGCAGCCGGTCCAGCGCCACGTACATCACCGGCGTGGTGTAAAGCGTGAGCAACTGGCTCACCAGCAACCCGCCCACGATGGCTATGCCCAGCGGCTGGCGCAGCTCGGCCCCATCGCCCCGGCCCAGGGCCAGCGGCAGCGCGCCAAAAATGGCCGCCACCGTGGTCATGAGGATGGGGCGCAGCCGCAAATTGCATGCACGGTAAATGGCTTGTGCGGCCGTCACATGTACCCCGCCCTGCTGGCGCTGCCGGGTGAGCGCAAAGTCAATCATCATGATCGCGTTCTTCTTGACGATGCCGATCAGCAAGATCACGCCGATGAGCGCGATGAGCGAGAACTCGGTCTTGAACAGCATCAGCGCCATGAGCGCCCCCACACCCGCCGAGGGCAGCGTGGACAAAATGGTGACGGGGTGCACCAGGCTCTCGTACAACATGCCCAGCACCAGGTAGATGGTGATGATGGCCGCCAGGATCAGCAGCGGCTGGCCCGCCAGCGAGTCCTGAAACGCACCCGCCGTGCCGCTGAACGAGCCGCGCACCGACACCGGCACACCCAGCTCGGCCACGGCGTTGCGCACGGCATCGGACGCCTGCGACAGCGACACGCCCGGCGCCAGGCTGAAGCCGATGCTGCTGGCCGGTGTGCCCCTGTCGTGGTTGACCGACAGCGGCGTGTTGGTGGTGGTGATGCGCGCAAATGCGGTCAGCGGGATCTGCTGGCCCAGGCTGTTGACGAAGAAGAAGCCGCGCAGCGTCTCGGGGCTTTGCAGGTAGCGTGGCTCGGCCTCCATCACCACGCGGTACTGGTTGAGCGGGTTGTAGATCACGCCCACCTGGCGCTGGCCAAAGGCATCGTTCAGCGTGGCGTCGATCTGCGCCATGGTGAGGGAGAGGCGCGCCACGGCGTCGCGGTCGATGACCAGCGAGGTCTGCAGACCGAAGTCCTGCACATCGCTGTTCACGTCCTCCAGTTCTGGCAACTGGCTCAGCACCTGGCGGATGCGCGGCTCCCAGGTGCGCAGGTCGCCAATGTCGTCGGCCTGCAGCGTGTAGTCGAACGAGGCACTGCTCTGCCGCCCGCCAATGCGGATGTCGCGCTGCGGCACCATGAACAGGCGCGCGCCCGGCTCGTTCTTGAGCTGCTCGCGCAGCCGCGCGATGACCACCTCTGAACGCTCTTGCCCCGGCCCGCGCTTGAGCGTCATGAACATCTGCGCGGCATTGCGCTGCCAGCCGCCCGTGAAGCCGGTCACATGCTCCACGGCCGGGTCGGCCTGCACGATGGCCAGAAAACGCTGCAGCCGCTGCTCCATGGCCTGGTACGACGTGGCCTGGTCGGCCCGGATGAAACCCGAGATGCGGCCCGTGTCCTGCTCGGGCATGAAACCCTTGTCGATGGCGGTGTACAGGCTCACGTTGAGCGCCACCACACCCGCCAGCACCAGCAGGGCCACCGGCTGGTGGCGCAGGCACCAAGCCAGGCTGCGGCGATACAAGCGCATGCCGCGCGCCTGGGCCCGGTCCAACCACCCACGGCGGCGCCGCGCTGCATGGAGGTGTTGGGGCTTGAGCAGCGCCGCGCACATCATGGGCGTGGTGGTGAGCGACACCACCATCGACACCAGGATGGCCGAGGACATGACGATGGCGAACTCGCGGAAGAACCGCCCCACGATGCCGCCCATGAACAAAATGGGCACGAACACGGCAATGAGCGAGAGGCTCATGGACACCACGGTGAAACCGATCTCTCGCGCGCCGTCGAGCGAGGCCTGCAGCGCGGTCTTGCCACGCTCCATGTGGCGCATGATGTTCTCGAGCACCACGATGGCGTCGTCCACCACAAAACCCGTGGCCACCGTGAGCGCCATGAGCGAGAGGTTGTCGAGCGTGTAGCCCGCGAGGTACATCACGCCAAACGTGCCCGCCAGCGACACCGGTACCGCCACGCTGGGGATGAGCGTGGCGCGCCCGTTGCGCAAAAACAGAAACACCACCAGGATCACCAGCCCCACCGCAATGAGCAGCGCGCGCTCCACCTCCTTGACCGAGGCGCGCAGCGTGGGCGTGCGGTCGGAGACGATCTCGATATCAATGGCCTCTGGAATGGACGCCTTGAGCGCGGGCAGCAGCGAACGCACCCGCTCCACGGCTTCGAGAATGTTGGCGCCGGGCTGCTTGTAGACCTGCAGCAGAACAGCCGGTTTGCCATTGGCCACGCCGAAATTGCGTACGTCCTGCACCGAGTCCTTCACCTCGGCCACGTCTTGCAGTCGCACGGCCTGGCCGTTTTTCCAGCGCAGCACCAGTGGCGCGTAGTCGGCCGCCACACGCGCCTGGTCGTTAGTGGCCACCTGCCAGTAGTGGTCCTCACGCTCCACCGCACCCAGCGGCCGGTTGGCATTGGTGGTGACGATGGCGCTGCGCACCTGCTCCAACGAAATACCGTTGGACGCCAGCCGCACCGGGTCCAGCTCCACCCGCACGGCAGGCAGTGCGCCGCCACTCACCGTGGCCTGCCCCACGCCTTCAACCTGCGAGAGTTTTTGCGCCAGCACCGTGGAGGCGGCGTCGTACATCTGCCCGCGCGTGAGCAGGTCGGACGTAAGCGCCAGGATCATGATGGGCGAATCCGCCGGGTTGACCTTTCGGTAGGTCGGGTTGCTGGGCATGCCGGTGGGCAGCAGCGTGCGCGCGGCGTTGATGGCCGCCTGCACATCGCGCGCGGCGCTGTCCACGTTGCGATCCAGGTCGAACTGCAGCGTGATGGAGGTGCTACCCAGGATGGAGCGCGAGGTGATCTCGGTGACCCCCGCAATGGCGCCCAGCGACCGCTCCAGCGGCGTGGCCACGGTGGCAGCCATGGTGTCGGGGCTGGCGCCAGGCAGGCTCGCGCTGACCGAGATGGTCGGGTAGTCCACCTGCGGCAGCGGGGCCACGGGCAGCAGGAAGTACGACACCGCACCGGCCAGGGCCAGGCCCAGGGTGAGGAGCATGGTGCCGATGGGGCGATGGATGAAGGGGGTGGAGAGGCTCATGGGGTGGCCTCTTCATTTTTTTGATCTTTTTGGCACCCAGCGCTTATCTGATAAGCGCAAGCAGCTATGTTTTTAATAGCAATCAATGTGCCTTGAGTAAGCCCGGAGGCCGGGGCGCACGCCCCGCAGCACGGCGCGAGGCGCTTGCGCCCGCGAGACACTGTCGACGGCCCGTGTGGCTGTTCGGCTGTCCAACCCCTGCTGGCTGCAGGCTGGGGGTCGCCTTTCTTTTGCTTACTTTTCTTTGGCGAAGCAAAGAAAAGTGAGTCGCCTGCCGGGGCGATAACCCGGCCCCCGCCCTGAACCCAAGCACACCTCCCAAACCAGCCAACGAGCCCAGGCTTCGACAAGCTCAGCCCGAACGGTTCAAGGAAGTGCGCAGACTCCGAAAGGCTCAGCCCGAACGGATGGGGAAGCGCCCAGGCTTCGACAAGCTCAGCCCGAACGGTGAACAACAAAGTGAAATCCAGGGCCGCCATCAAGCCACCCCGCCCCGTCGCCCACGCCACCGCTGCGCCCACCCCTCAAACGTGAGGTAGATCACCGGCGTCGTGAACAGCGTGAGCAACTGGCTCAGGATCAGCCCCCCCACCATCGTCACCCCCAGCGGATGCCGCAGCTCACTGCCCACTCCCGTGCCCAACATCATCGGCAACGCCCCCAGCAAGGCCGCCAGCGTCGTCATCAAAATCGGCCGAAACCGCAACAGGCACGCCTGATAAATGGCATCGCGCGCGCTCAAGCCGCCGTCGCGCTGCGCCTCCAGCGCAAAGTCGATCATCATGATCGCGTTCTTCTTCACGATGCCGATCAACAGCACGATGCCGATGATGGCGATGATGTCCAGATCCACCCGCGCCGCCATCAGCGCCAGCAAGGCCCCCAGCCCTGCCGAGGGCAAGGTGGACAAAATCGTGACCGGGTGCACCGTGCTCTCATACAGCACGCCGAGCACGATGTACATCGTGACCACCGCCGCCAAAATCAGCAGCAGCGTGTTCGACAGCGAGGCCTGGAAGGCCAGCGCCGCGCCCTGGAAGCGTGTCTCTACCGACAACGGCAACTGGCCTTCGGCCTGCACAGCGGCCTTCTCGCGCTCGATGGCGGCCACGGCGTTGCCCAGCGAAACGCCCGGCGCGGTGTTGAACGAGATCGTGGCAGCGGGCAACTGGCCCACGTGGTTCACCACCAGCGGCATGTTGCGCTCTTCGATGCGCGCCACCGACGACAGCGGTACAGGCGCTCCGGCGCTCGATGGCACATAAATGCTCTGCAGCGCCTCGGGCCCCACCTTGAACTGCGGCGCCACCTCCAGAACCACGCGGTACTGGTTGGACTGGGTGAAGATGGTCGAGATCAGCCGCTGGCCAAAGGCGTTGTACAGCGCGGCATCAATGCCAGCCACCGTCACCCCCAGGCGGCTGGCCTGGGCGCGGTCGATCTGCACATAGGCCTGGCGGCCCTGGTCCTGCAAGTCGCTGGCCACGTCGGTCAGCTCAGGCAGCGCGCGCAGGCGGCGCAGCAACTCGGTGGTGCTGGTGGTGAGCTGTTTCATGTCGGGCGACGACAGCAGCCACTGGTACTGCGTGCGCGCCACACGGTCTTCAATCGTCAAATCCTGCACGGGCTGAATGAAAAGGCGGATGCCGGGCAAGCCCTGCACACGCTCGGCAAGGCGCTGCTGCACCGCATCGGCCTTGTCGCGTTGCGCGTGCGGCTGCAGGTCGATCAACAAACGGCCCGTGTTGAGCGTGGTGTTGGCGCCATCGACGCCGATGAACGACGAGATGCTGCGCACGGCCGGGTCTTGCAGCAAACTGTCGACCACGGCCTGCTGACGCTCGGCCATGCCAGCAAACGAGATCGACTGGTCAGCCTCGGTGGTGGCCTGCAGCGTGCCCGTGTCCTGCACCGGGAAGAAGCCCTTGGGGATGAACAGGTAAAGCACCACGGTGAGCACCAGCGTGGCCAGGAACAGCAGCCAGGTCCAGCCCCGGCGGTCCAGCACCCAGGCCAGCATGCGGCCATAGCCCGCAATCACGCGGTCGAAAAAGTGGCCTGTGGCCCGGTACAGCCGCCCATGGCTCTCTTCGGGCGTGTGGCGCAACAGCCGCGCGCACAACATGGGCGTGAGCGTGAGCGACACCACGGCCGAGATCAGGATGGAGACAGCCAGCGTGATGGCGAACTCGTGGAACAAGCGCCCCACTACGTCGCCCATGAACAAGAGCGGTATCAGCACCGCGATGAGCGAGATGGTGAGCGAGATGATGGTGAAACCGATCTGCTTGGAGCCCTTGAGCGCCGCCGCCAGCGGTGCCTCGCCCTCTTCCACGTAGCGCGCGATGTTCTCGATCATCACGATGGCGTCATCCACCACAAAGCCGGTGGAGATGGTGAGCGCCATCAGCGTGAGGTTGTTGATCGAGAACCCCGCGAGGTACATCACGCCGCAGGTGCCGATCAGCGACAGCGGCACCGCTACGCTGGGGATCAGAGTGGCCGAGGGGCTGCGCAAGAAGACAAAAATCACCGCCACCACCAGCAGCACGGCCAGGCCCAGCTCCATCTGCATGGCGCGCACCGAGGCGCGCACGGTGACCGTGCGGTCAGTCAGCACCTGCACATCCAGCGAGGCGGGCAGCGTGCTCTGCAACTGCGGCAGCAGGGCCTTGATGCGATCCACCGTCTCGATCACGTTGGCGCCAGGCTGGCGGCGGATGTTGAGGATCACGCCGGGCTTGGCCCCGGTGTCTGCCGTGCCCGCCCAAGCCGCAAGGCGCGTGTTCTCGGCATCGTCCACCGTCTCGGCCACGTCTTTCAAGCGCACGGGTGCGCCGTTCTTGAAGGCGATGATGAGGTCGCGGTATTCGGCGGCAGACTGCAACTGGTCGTTGGCGTCGATGGTCGATGCGCGCGCGGGGCCGTCAAACCCGCCCTTGGCCTGCTTGACGTTGGCGGCCGCGATGGACGTGCGCACGTCCTCCAGCGTCAGGCCCAGTTGTGCCAGCGCCGTGGGGTTGGCCTGGATGCGCACGGCCGGGCGGCGCCCGCCCGCAATCGCCACCAGCCCCACGCCTTTGACCTGCGAGAGCTTGGGCGCGAGGCGGTTCTCCACCAGGTCGTTCACGCGGATGACGGGCAGCGAGGGCGAGGTGATGGCCAGCGTGAGGATGGGCGCGTCCGCCGGGTTGACCTTGCTGTACAGCGGCGGCATGGGCAGGTCGCTGGGCAGCAGGTTGCTGCCTGCGTTGATGGCCGCCTGCACCTGCTGCTCGGCCACATCGAGCGCCATGTCGAGCGCAAAACGCAGCGTGATCACCGAGGCCCCGCCCGAGCTGGTGGACGACATCTGCGAGAGGCCCGGCATCTGGCCGAACTGGCGCTCCAGCGGCGCGGTGACGTTGGAGGTCATCACGTCCGGGCTCGCGCCCGGGTACAGCGTGGTGACCTGGATGGTGGGGTAGTCCACCTCGGGCAATGCCGAGGTGGGCAGCAACCGGTAGGCCATCAGCCCCGCGATCAGGATCGCCACCATGAACAGCGCCGTGGCAACGGGGCGCAGGATAAAGAGGCGCGACAGATTCATGGCGACAGATGCGCTCGCAAACGGTGCCGCGCTCAGCGCGTTGGTGCCGCAGTGCCACCCTGAGGCGACTGCAGCCGCTCGCGGATGTAGGCACGGCGCTCGTCCTGCGGCAGGGCCATCACGCGGGCACGTTCATCGGCGGGCATCTGGTCGAGCAGCGCTTTCACCTGGGGCGGGATACCACGCGGTGGTTCCGACGGCGCACTGGCCGGCGCCGCAGCAGGCGCCACAGCAGCCTGTGCAGGTGCGGCAGAAGACGGCGTTGCTGGAGCTGATGCCGCTGATGCAGCCGGTGCGGCGCCACCCGCGCCCATCTGCGCACGCCGCTCGCGTATGAAGGCGCGGCGCTCCTCGGGGCTCATTTTCTGAAGCTTCTCGCGTGCCTCGGGCGACAGCGACGCCATGAAGGCGCGGCGCTGCGCGGCCTGGTCCTGGGCGGCCTGGTCAGCGCGGGTCACGGCCCCGGCATCGATCACCGCCACTTTGGCGCCTTCGCGCAGGCGGTCGATGCCGTCGGTCACCACCTGGTCGCCCTCGCGCAATTCGCCCTCAATGCTGATGCGGTTGCCATCGGCCACGCCCACACGGATGGCGCGCTGGGTGACGGTGCTGTCCTCTTGCACCAGATACACGTAGTTGTTCTGCACCGCCGTCGCAGGCACGGTCAGCACGGCTTCGAGCAGATTGACCTGCAGCCGCACGTTGACGAATTGGTTGGGATACAGCGCACCGTCTTCGTTGGCGAATGCGGCCTTGACCTTGATGGTGCCCGTGGCGGTGTCGATGGCGTTGTCCAGCGCCACCACGCGGCCCTTGGCCAGCGAGCGGCGCGCATCGCGGTCCCACAGCTCCACAGGCAACTCCTTGCCCGCCGCCATGCGCTGCCGCATCTGCGGCAGGTGGGCCTCGGGCACGGAAAACGCAGCATCCATGGGCCGCACCTGATTGATGGTGACGATGCCGTTGGCATCGCTCGGCCCCACCACATTGCCCTTGTCGGCCTGGCGCAAGCCCAACCGACCCGCAAACGGCGCCGTCACCTGGGTGTAGCTCAACTGCAGGCGCGCTGCATCCACCTGGGCCTGACCGGATGCCACCGTGCCCTCCAGTTGCCGCACCAGCGCGGCCTGGGTGTCCACCTGCTGGCTGGCGATCGAGTCGCGCGCCAGCAGGTCCTGGTAGCGCTTGAGGTCGAGCTGCGCATTCTTGAGCAAGGCCTGGTCACGCTGCAGCGTGCCCTGGGCCTGCGACAGCGCCGCGCGGTAGCTGCGTGCATCGATCTCGGCCAACACCTGGCCCGCACGCACCTCATCGCCCTCCTTGAAGCGCAGCGCCATCAACTCGCCACTCACCTTGGCGCGCACCACGGCCGTGGAGCGGGCGCTCATGGTGCCGATGGCGCTCACCACCACCCGCACATCACCCCGCTGCACGGTGCCCACCGACACAGGCTGCACATTGCTGCCACCGCCAAAGCGGCCCGGCCCGCCAGCGGGTGGTTTACGCCCGGCGGAGGCCCCCGTTGCGCTTGCACCGCCTGCACTGGCTGCCTCCTGGCGCTGCTTCCACCACAGGGCGCCACCTGCGGCCAACCCCGCCAAAACGGCAGCCAACAGCACGGCAACAAGCAGCCGCAGCTTGCCGGACTGCAATGCAGCCGGCTGCTGCGAACGGGCAAACGAGCGGATCAGGGGCATGGTCGGGCGCAACGCGGTGAATGAGCGGATGGATATGGTAGCCAGCGCCCCAGGGAAACCACCGCTGCGCGAGCCCCTTTACCGGGGATTTACCCGTGCTATGGATTGCGCTTACCGACCGCGCAACACACCCACCCAGGTAGTGCAGGTCAACGATTGGTCGCCAGCAAAAGACCGCCAGCGCCCATGAAAAATCCGCCCGTGGCCTTGTTCAGCCGCGCCACACCCTGCGATGTGCGGATAAAACGGCGAATCTGGCGGCCAAAGCTGGCATACACGGCCGTCGATACAAACTCGCTGCCAAGATAGATGGAGCCCAAGACCAGAAACTGGCGCGCCGCTGGTTGTGCCGGATCGATGAACTGCGGAAAGATCGCCGCGAACAGAATGATGGCCTTGGGGTTGGTGATGCCCAGCAAAAACTCCTGGGCGATGAGTGCGCGCAGGCTCACAGGCGCCGGGTGGCCAGGCAGCAGGCCACTGCCCGAAGCATCAGCCAACGCAAGGCCGCTGAATTCGCGGCTGCGCCAGGCCCGCCAGCCGAGCCAGAACAAATAGGCCGCACCCACCCATTTCACCGCCGTGAAGGCGGCCTCAGAAGCCAGCAACATGGCGCCCAGCCCCACGGCAGACACCGCGAGGAAGATGGCAAACGCCGCCGCCCGGCCCACGGTAGCAATCAAGGCCGCGCCCACACCAGCACGAATGCCGTTGTTCAGGCCGCAAAAATTGTTGGGCCCTGGGGTGAGCGAAATGGCGATGGCCACCGGAACGAAGAGCAGCGCGTCCATGGAGCGGTCCTTGCGGGGAGAAATAAAAAGGGAAAGCCGGAGCAGTCTAAGGCAGTCCTTCTCCCGCTGCTGGCCGAGAAGCACAAGCCCCCGAAGCCTCAGAGCCGCACCAAATCCACCACGGAGCCCCAGGGCACCCCCATCAGGGCCTCGTAGTGAGCCACCACAACCAGGCGGTCGGGCTGGAATGCCTGCGCCGTCAGGGCCTGCGCCAGGTAGTGGATAGAGGGCTTGTCCAAGCCCCCTACCGGCTCATCGATGAGGGTGAGGGGAGCCCCCGACGCCAGGGCCCCAGCCATGAGCACCTTGCGCTTGCTGCCGGTGGACAGCGCATAGAACGGCTTGTCCAGATGCTCATGCAGCGTAAACCCCTCGGTGTGCGCGGCCAGTGCAGCGGCATCCCACAGCGGATAGCGGGCGGGCAGGCCATCAAGCCAGCCCCTGGCAGTCAGTTTGTCGAAATCGTCCGAACGGGGATCGGCCCAGAACACCTGTTGCGCATAGGCTTTGGGCGCGGCTTGCTGATTTACACCCCGCAGCGTGATGCGCCCGGCCTGCGCGACGAGTTCCCCCGCCAACAGCCGCAACAGTGTGGTTTTGCCACTGCTCTCATCGCCGCGCACCAAGGCCAGGCCTGCGGGCAACGCCATGGACCACTGGTCCAGCACCCTGCATTCGGGGTAGGCAAAGCACAGGCCCTCCACCTGCAACACCACGTTCAGAGACATCCTGCTTCCTTGGGTTTGGCGCGCAGGGCATTCCATCCAGTCCTGCGCGAGTCCAGGATTTTAGAGAGCGGTCGAAGAAGCCTCGGTTTGGCGCTGCCTGCGCGCCGCCAGCCAGCCTCCAGCCTGGTTCACCACCAGACCACACAGCACGGCTGCCGCGCCGCCCCATTGCAGCGGCAAGGGGGTCTCGCCCAAGAACGCATAGGCGGCCCACAGCCCCACCACAGGCACCAGCAGCGAAAACGGCGTGACCCGCCCGGCGGCGTGGCGCTGAAGCAGTTGCGTCCACAGCGTGTAGGCCAGCAAGGTGGCCAGAAAAGCCAGATAGCCCACCGCCAGCAGCGCAACACCGTCGATGGAGCGAAGCTGCGCCTGCACGCCGCCCACACCGTCGTTCCAGGCGGCCAGCGCAAAGAACGGAACAATGGGCACCAGGCTGCTCCACACGATGAAGGGGAACGGCGCATAGGCCCCGGCCTGCGCGGCGCGGCGCGCCACCAGATTGGACACGGCCCACATGAAAGCCGCCCCCAGCGTGAGCACAAAGCCAGCCAGCGTCATCTGCCCCGGCCCCTCGCCATGCGCCAAGCCAATGGTCATGAGCCCGCCCAGCGCCAGCAAAAGGCCCCACCACTGCCAGGGCTTGGCGCGCTCGCCCAGCAACGGTGCGGCCAGCAGCAAGGTGAAGAATGCCTGCGTCTGCATGACCACCGAGGCCATCCCTGCCGTCATCCCCAGCTGCAATCCCAGAAACAGAAAGCCAAACTGCCCCAGCCCCTGCGCCAGCCCATAGCCCACGACAAAGCGCCACGGCAGCGCGGGGCGGGGCACGAACAACAAAAAAGGCAGCGACGCGGCGGCAAACCGCAGGGCGCCCAGCAGCATGGGGCTGAGCCCCTGCAGACCAACCTTCATCACCACGAAGTTCAGCCCCCAGATGACCACCACGGCCAGCGCGCGCAGCAGGTCGCCCCGGCTCAGCGCCCGCACGGTCATGCGGCCACCGCCGATGACCCGGCCGCAGCCACGGGCCGCCCCTGGCGCGCGCGGGCGGCTACGAAGGCATCGAACGCCTGGGCGCTGGTCTTGCCGGGCGCATAGCCCAGCCCTTCCTTGAGCGCTGTGTTGAGCAACACGGGGCGGTAGCGCAGAAAATCGAGCTGCTCGGGTCCATAGCGGCTCACGCCCAAGGTGGAGCCCACGGCCAGCGCGGCGCGCAACAGGCCCGCAGGCAGCTCCAGCACCGGCTTGCCCAGGCGCCGGGCGATCTCGCGCAGCGGCAGCGCACCATCGCCCGCCAGGTTAAAGCAGCCCGCGCGCCGCGTGCGCAGGGCATGCACGATGGCGCCGGTCACGTCCTCATCCCAGATGAAGACGAACGGGCTGGCGCTGCCCCGGATGGCCAGCAGGCGCGGCTTGTCGAACAGCGCGGTGATCTGGTTGTCCACGCGCTCGCCCAAGATGGTGCCGATGCGCAGCACCGTCTGCGCCAGCGCCGGATTGTCAGCGCGGTACTGGGCCAGCATTTCCTCCACAAGCCGCTTGTGGTGGGCGTAGGCAAACACCTCGTTGCCACGCAGCACATCGGTCTCGCGCAGCCAGGCCGGGTTGTCAGCGTGGTAGCCATAGGCCGCACCGCTGGAGCTGACGACAAGATGCTGAACGCCCTGGGCCACACAGGCATCGAGCACGTTCTTGCTGCCCAGCACATCCACGGAATACTCGAATTCGCGGCTGGAGCCCTTGCCTGGCGTGACGATAGAGGCCAGATGCACCACGCTGTCGATGGCATGTTCGGCCAGCACCTGCTCCAGCTCGGGGTCGCGCACATCTTGCACCCTGTAGATCACGCCGGGCAGGCGGCGCTCGGCGGGCACCTCACGCACATCGGCCACTACCAGGGTGGCCACCCCTTCACTCGCCAGCGCCGCCACCACGCCCCGGCCCAGAAAACCATCGGCCCCGGTCACCAAGATGCGGCGGGTGTTCATCAACGATTCGGTCATGCGCCGCGCTCCTTGGCCACTGCCCCTGGCGATGCGGAGGGCTGCACGACCGGTCTACGCCCCCACCACCCGGCCAGCACCAAGCCTGCGATGATGTCCCAGAAGCCCCACACGCCCGCTACCACGGCCATGCCGCCCAGGCCACCGAAGAAGCTGAAGATCAGCACCAGGCCCAGCCCGGCGTTGCGAATGCCCACCTCAATGCTCACTGCGCGCCGGTCGTAGTCTGGCAATCCACTCGCCCGCGCACAGGCATAGCCGGTGCCAAAGGCCAGTGCGTCATGTAGCACCACGGCCAGCAGCACCAGCCCCACGTAGTCGAGGAAGTAGCGCCAATTGCCCGCCACGGCGCCAACAATGAAACCAATCAGGCAGACAAAGCTCAGGATGCGCACGGGCTTTTTGATCCGCTGCGTGAAACGCGGCAGTTTCTCGGCACACAAGATGCCCAGCACGAACGGCAGCCCGATGATGACCACGATATGGCCCGCCATTTCCAATGGGTCGAGCGCAATGCTGCGCAGCAGCGGCGCCGCCGTGGGGTGCATGCTGCCCCAGAACGCAAAGTTGAGTGGCATCAGCACGATGGCCAACGCATTGGAGATCGCCGTCATCGACACCGACAGCGCCACATTGCCTCCGGCGCGGTGCGTGAGGATATTGCTCACGTTGCCGGGCGGGCAACACGCCACAAGGATCATGCCCAGCGCAATGCTGGGGCCGGGCTTCAGTAGCAGCGTGAGCACGAAGGTCACCGCAGGCAGCACGATGAACTGCGCCGCAATGCCCACCGCCATGGCGCCGGGCATGCGCAGCACACGTTTGAAGTCGGCCACGCGCGTGTCGAGCGCAATGCCAAACATGAGAAAACCCAGCACCACGTTCAGCACCACCAGTGATGCGGGGTTGAAGTTGAGCCGTATTTCGTCCACGGGCAGCATGGTGAGCCTTTCAGGCGAGGGCAGCGGAAGCTGCACGCACGGCGTTGCGGTAAGTATTCTTGTGCACGTAGTACGCCATGCGTTCGAGTTTCAGATACTTGAATCCCCCTGAAAGATCGGGCGGCGGACCTGCCTTGGCCTGGCGCAGCGCCTCGGCACGCGGCGAGCCCTCGGCCTGCGCCTTGAAGAAGCGGGCCACCAGCTCGGCCTGCTCATAACGGCCCTGCCAGCCAATGCCACTGGCTTCGATCATGCCCATCACGGCCAGGTTGTCGAAACGCGGCGAGAGGATGTTGAGGTACAGCTGCGGCGCCATGCCCTGCCAGTTGAGCAGGCTGTGGTCAATGAACGGGTAGTGCAGCTTGTAGCCCGTGGCACAGAGCACCAGGTCGTAGTCTTGCGCGCGGCCATCCTTGAAGTACACCGTGTGGCCGTCAAAACGGGCGATGTCGGGCTTCACGTGGATGTCGCCATGGCCCAGGTGGTGCAGCACCAGCGAGTTCACCACGGGGTGCGACTCGTACATCTTGTAGTCGGGCTTGGGCAGGCCGAAGCGCGCCGGATCGCCCGTAAACCATTGCAGCACCACGCTATCGACCTTCTGCTTGAGCCAAGGGGGTAGCGGCAGCTTGCCGCCCAGTGTGTCGGCAGGCTTGCCAAACACGTACTTGGGCACAAAGTAGTAACCGCGCCGCACCGAAAGATCCACGCTCTTGGCGTAGTGCACCGCGTCCACCGCGATGTCGCAACCCGAATTGCCCGCGCCCACCACCAACACGCGTTTGCCCTTGAACAGCTCGGCGCTTTTGTAGGCGCTGGTGTGCAGCAGTTCCCCATCGAAGTGGCCCTCGAAGCGCGGCATGTTGGGCTCGGCCAGTGTGCCGTTGGCAATCACCACACCCTTGAACTCCGCCGTCTGCGCAGGGCCGCCGTGCTGGCTCCAGGTGATGCGCCACAGCGGTGCAGCGCCCTCACCCACGGGCTCTACCTTCAGCACACGGGTGCCAAACCAATAGTGCTGGCGCAAGCCAAAGCGCTCTGAAAAATCAAGGAAATACTGGCGCATTTCGCGGTGGCTGGGGTAGTCGGCCACCTCGGGGCGCATGGGGAACTCGGTGAACTCCGTGGTGTGTTTGCTGGAAATAAGGTGTGCAGACTCGTACACGGTGCTGCGCGGGTTGTCGATGTTCCACAGCCCTCCCACATCGGTGTGGGCCTCAAAGCCCTGAAAAGGCACCCCCAGTTTTTGTAGATTGCGCGCGGCGGCCAGCCCGCTGGGGCCAGCGCCAATCAATGCAATCTGAGTGCGGGTGTCCACCACGGTGGGCGTTGTCTCTGGGCTCATGTTTTTGCTTTCTTTCTCTTGGTCTTGTGTCGCTCTGTCCATCCCTCGGCAGACCGGTTCAGGCACCCGGTTCGTCCGGCGGTGGCAGGCCCGGAATGGCAGTGGCACCTGCCTGGCCCACACGCGGCTTGCGCGGCTGGCCCAGCAGCAGGCGATCGTGCAGGGCATCGGGCAAAAGATTGAGCAGCCGGGCCAGCCAGCCAATGCGCGCAGGCAGCACGATGTGGGTGCGCCCCCTTGCAATGCCCTCCAACATAGCCTGGGCTGCGGCCTCTGGCTCCATCAGGCCAGGCATGGCAAACCGATTGCCGGCCGTCAGCGGGGTACGCAAGTAACCGGGGCTCACCGTGCTGACCAAAACGGACTTACCGCGCAATTCGGCACGCAGGCTCTCCAGGTAACGGATCAGCCCACCCTTGCTGGCGCAATAGGCGCCGTTTCCGGGCATGCCACGCCAACCCGCAATGCTGGCCACGCCCACCAGGGCGCCGCGCCGCTGCGAACGCATGGCTTTGACAAAGGGCTGAAACGTGGTGGCAGCGCCCAGCAGGTTGATCTCCAGCATGCGGCGCAGCACGGCCAGGTCATCGGCCTCGGCGGTGTCATAGCCACCCGCCACGCCCGCGTTGGCGATCACCAGATCGGGCGGGCCCCTGCGCGCCATCCAATCCGCCGCCATGGCCTGCATGGCGGCACTGTGGGCCACATCGGGCGTGTACACGGCGCAGCGCTCGGGTGCCAGTGCGGCCAGCGCCTGCAGGGTGGGTTGGTGCAGCCCCACCAGCGCCACGGACGCCCCCTGGCGGATCAGTTCCCGTGCCAGGGCCTGGCCCAGGCCGCCGCAAGCTCCGGTGAGTACCGCATTCTGGAAAGTCGCTGCCATGGATACCCCAAAGAATCGTGGTTTGCAGCTTAGCCACAATGTTCAATAATCCCGAAATGTTTTATGGATTCGTCTCGAATTCCGGGATTTATGATCAACACATCCCCCAGCCTCAGGCTGTTTGAACTGCTGGAAATCATGTGCGCCCAAGGCCGGCCTTTCAGCCTGGCCGACGCCATCGAGGCCACCGGCTGGCCCAAGCCCAGCGTGCACCGCATGCTGGGCCAGCTTGAAAGCGGCGGTTTGCTGGCGCGCGAACCCGATGGCCGCCGCTACACCCCGGCCCCACGCCTGCTGCGCCTGGCTGAGAGCACGCTCAGCGCGGGCACCCAGCATGGCGTGCGCCATGCAGTGCTGCGCCAATTGGTGGCAGATATTGGCGAGAGCTGCAACCTCACGGCGTTGAGCGGCGCCGAGGTGATCTACCTGGACCGCGTGGAATCTGCCTTTCCGCTGCGCATGGAACTGCGGCCTGGCACCCGCGTGCCCATCCATTGCTCGGCCAGCGGCAAGCTGTTTCTGGCCCACCTGTCAGCCGCGCGCCGGGCCGCCATTCTGAACGGCCTGCCCCTTACCCGCCACACAGCCACCACCCTGACCGAGCGCACCGCCCTGGAAGCCGAGTTGGAGCAGATCCTGCGGCAAGGCTACGCCACCGACGCCGAAGAGTTTGTCGACGGCCTCGTCTGCGTTGCCGTGCCCGTGCTGGGCAGCGGAGGACAACAGCGCCAGGTACGCTGCGCCGTTGCACTGCAGGCGCCTGCGGCCCGCATGCCGCTGGCCCAGGCGCTGCAACAGGTGCCCCGCCTGGGTGAGGCCGCCCAGGCACTGGGCCGCACCTGGGCATGATGGACCTCATTTTTCTAACTCCCGACCATGCCACTGAACTACCTGGACTTTGATTACAGCGAAGATGCCGACGGCATCGGCACCTTTGATGCCATGGCCAGCGCGCTGCCAGCCCAGATTCCGGCCTTGCACTCCGAAATCGTCCAGGTGCTGGTTTGGGCACACCAGCACTGGCCGGAGGCCTACGGCCCCTTGGAAGATGGCGGTGAATGGCAGTACGACCTGCAGGGCGTGCAGGAGGTCAGCACACCGCTGGTGCTGGAGCTGGACCCGGCCGACGAACACCTTCGCACCGCCCTCGGGCCTGCGGCGCCACCACGCACCACCCTGACCCTGACCATCAGCGGCAGCGCCGCCTTCTGCATGGCGCTGCGGGAGGCTTTCGAGATCGCATAGGAAGCCTCCAAAAACCCCTGCGCCCGGCTGTAGCCTAAAATCACTCTTTTTTCCACCAACTCAGAGACCTACCATGGGCAACAAGATCGTCACCGAAGCAGACCGCAAGCGCACCCCCCGCCCTACGCCCGTGCCCGGCTACACCCTGGCTACCCCCGGCCGTGGCCAGCGCGTGAGCCTGGAGCGCGGTGTGGCAACCCGCAGCAAGAAGAACCCTGGCAAGCGCTCCAAGAAGGGCGGCTGATCGCCAGATCGCCACGGGCTGGCCTGTGCGGCTGGCACCTTGCAAAAGAGCCCTCGCGAGAGGGCTTTTTGCTTTCCGGGCGTCCTCTACGCCGTGCTGGCCGCTGGAGGCCCTAATATGCACCCATGCTCACCGTCCACCACCTCGAAACCTCGCGCTCGCAGCGCATCCTCTGGCTCCTGGAAGAACTGGGGGTGCCCTACGAACTCAAGGTCTACCGGCGCGACAAGGCCACCAAGCTGGCGCCGCCCGAGCTGAAAAAAATCCACCCCCTGGGCAAATCGCCCGTGATCACCGATGGCGGCGAGGTGATTGCCGAGTCGGGCGCGATCATCGAGTACCTGGTGGAGACCTATGGCGCGCAGGCAGATGGCGACCTGGCCCATCTGCAGCCCGCATTGCGCACCCCGGAGCACCGCCAGTGCCGCTTTTGGATGCATTACGCCGAGGGCTCACTCATGAACTGGCTGGTGATGAAGCTGGTGTTCATGACGATCCCCACCCAGCCCATGCCCTTCTTCGCCAAGCCCATTGCGCGAAAACTGTGTGGCAGCGTGCAGCAAAAGCTCATCGACCCCAACGTGGACGCCGCGCTCGCCTTCATCGAGGCGCACCTGGCCACCCACCGCTGGTTTGCGGGCGAGCACCTCACCATGGCAGATTTTCAGATGAGTTTTGCGGTAGAGGCCCTGCTGGCACGCGCCAATGACGCGGGCCATTGCCCGCACCTGAAGGCCTACTTGCAGCGCATGCAGGCACGCCCCGCCTACCAGCGGGGCATTGCCAAGGGCGGGCCGGTGGTGATGGGGAACTGAGGCCCTGGCGCTTGTTGGTGCGGCACCCGCAACGACTGACTGCGTCAGCCCACCCCACACACCCTCGCACCTGGATCGTTGTGCACCAGTTCCCGGTCGTTCTTGGCCTGGGCCACTTCCACGTCGCGCGGCAGGGCCACACCGTTCTTCACGGCCAATATCTCGGCCATCACGCTCACGGCGATCTCGGGCGGCGTCTTGCTGCCGATGTAGATACCGATGGGGCCACGCAGGCGTGCCAGGCTTTCAGCGGTCTGATCGAAGTGCTCCATCATCCGCGCTCGGCGTGCCTCGTTGTTGCGGCGCGAGCCAATGCCGCCCACATAGAAGGCCTGGGTATTGAGCGCCTCCAGCAAGGCCAGATCGTCGAGCTTGGGGTCGTGCGTGAGCGCCACCACACAACTGCGGTGGTCGGGCTTGAAGGCCAGCACCACGTCGTCGGGCATATCGCTCACCACGGTGGCGCCAGGCACGCTCCAACTGCCCCGGTATTCCTCTCGCGGGTCGCACACGGTCACTGCAAAGCCGTTGAACAAGGCCATGGTGGCGAGGTATTCCGTGAGTTGCCCGGCGCCGATGAGCAGCATGCGGTATTCCGGCCCGAAGGTGTTGGTGAGCTGCCGCGCGTCCACCGCCAAGTCCTGCGGCGCCGCTGCCGGGGCCAGCGTGACGGCACCGTCGGCCAGGCGCACGGTACGCTGCACCAGGCGGCCTGCGGTCAACAGAGCGATCAGCTCGGCCAGGCGGGTCGGGTCAGGGTCGTATTCGAGCAGCAGCTCCAGCGTGCCGCCACAGGGCAGGCCAAAGCGATGGGCTTCGTCGGCGCTGATGCCATATTTGACGAAGGTCGGCGGCCCGCTGGGAATGCTGTGCTCGGCCGCCGATGCAGCCGACGCAGCCGTGGCCACCTGCGCATAGGCGCGGGTGTGGCGGTCGATCAGGTCGTCTTCAATGCAGCCGCCCGATACCGAGCCCACCACCGCGCCATCTTCACACAGCGCCATGATGGAGCCCACGGGCCGGGGCGACGAGCCCCAGGTGCGCACCACTGTGGCCAAGAGGGCGCGGCGCCCTGCGGCGCGCCAGCCTTGCAGGGTGCGCAGCACCATAACGTCCAAATTTTCCATGGCTCAAGTTTCCCGCTTATTCAGCCCCGATTGAACCACCAGGCCACCAACACCAGCGCCACCACGCCCCCCGCCCACACCCAGGCGGGCACCCCGCCCCCCTGGGCCATGGTGCCGCCATCTACCGCACCGGGCTGGGTGACGGCATTCGCAGCGGTGGCTTGCGGCACCTCGGGGCGTGGGTGGCGGCGTTGCATTTCGTTGTCAAAACGCTTGAAGAAATCCTCGGCCATGGTTTTGGCGGCGCCATCGATCAAGCGCTGGCCCAGTTGGGCGATCTTGCCGCCCACCGACGCATGCACGGTGTAGTGCAGCTCGCAACTGTCCTGCCCCGTCCCATCATCAGGCACCGGCACCAGCTTGACCTGGGCATTGCCCTTGCCAAAGCCCGCCACGCCGCCTGAACCATCAAACGCGATGTTGTAGCTCTCGGGCGGCAAGATGTCGGACAGGGTGATCTTGCCCGCGAACTTGGCCGACACAGGGCCGATCTTGAGCGCCATGGCCACGGCGTATTGGTGTTCGCCCGTGGGCTCGACCTTGTCGCAGCCAGGGATGCACAGCTTGAGGACTTCGGGGTCGTTGAGCGCTTCCCAGGCCTGCTGCTGGCTGACGGCAAGGGTGCGGCTGGCTTGCATTTCCATGGTGGGTCCTCTCGGTGGTTCGGTTGTCTCTGAAATCGGTCACTGCCTGAGCACTGCCGCCAGGCTGGCCGCCAGCTCTTGCAAGCGGCTCAGGTTGTGCACGGCCACCATGCCGTGGGCCTGGCGGTGCAGTTCGGCGGCGCCGCGCGCGGTGGGGGCATAGCCGTCGAAACGCAGCAGCGGGTTGAGCCACAGCAGGCGCCCGCAATGGCGGCGCAGCCAGCCCAGCTCCTGCGCCAGCGCTTCGGGCGCGCCTGTGTCCAACCCGTCGCTGATCAGCAGCACCAGTGTGCGTCGCCCCACCAGCCGCCGGGCATGTTGCGTGCGCAACTGGGCCAGGCTGTCGCCCATGCGGGTGCCCCCGGCAAAGTCACAGATGGCGTGGCTGGCCGTGTGCAGCATGGCGTCGGTGTCGGCCTGGCGAAAGGCGGGCGTGAGGTCAGTCAGCCCCGTGCCGAACGCGAACACATCGCGGCGCACGGCGCCCCCCGTGTGGCGTGGTGCGGTGGCGGCGTGCAAAAACGCCAGCAGCAGGCGCGCATAACGCTCCATCGAGCCGGACACATCCACCAGCACCAAGAGCGGCAGCGGTTGCTGGCGCCGCTGCAGAAGCGGAATCCGCAGCACCTCGCCGCCATGGCGGGCCGCATGGTGCATGGCGCCCGGCCAGTGCGGGCGGCTGCCGCGTACACCCGGCCGGGTGCGGCGGGCGGCATAGCGCGGCAGGGGCAAAGGCACTTCGCGCGCCAGGCGTTCCACCAGCAAGTATTCGCTGGCCGAGAGCTGGTTGAAGTCGGCATGGCGCAGGCGCTGCAGGTCGCTGGCGGTCATGGCGGCATCGAAGTCGATCTTGTCGTCCTCGCGCGGCGGGGGGCCATTGCGCGCCGCGCGCACGGGGGCCAGCGCCTCGCTCACGCGCGGGCGGCGCTTGGCGGGCTCGGCCTTGGACTCGGCGCTGGGCAGCATCTGCGCGAGCAGCTTCTGGGCGATGTTGGGGTTGCGAAAGTACGCGTCAAACAGCTCGCGGAACACCATGCGGTCTTGCTCGCGGCTGACGAGCACGGCCTCCAGCGCGGCGCAAAAATCCTCGCGCTGCAATCCCACCAACATCACCGCCTGCTGGGCCAGCGCCATGCGCGCGGCGTCCACACGCACACCGGCGCGGCGCAGCGTGCGGCCAAAGCCGCTCAGGTTGTCAGCCAGCTTGCCGGTGCGGGCATCGCCCAATTGCGAGACCGAAGAGATCGTCATGCCCTCTGCCACGGCCACTCCTTCATATGGGTTCGCGTTCGATCCATCAGAACCGTTCGGGCTGAGCTTGTAGAAGCGCCACGTGAGGCTTCGACAAGCTCAGCCCGAACGGTTTCATATTCTTGAATGCACATCGGTATCGGTATCAAGCATCAGCGTCGGCAGGCTGCAGCAACTGCACCGCCATGTCGCGTGTGAGAGCCGCCACATCCTCGCGCTGCTTGAACAAAATGCCTGCTGTGTCAGACACCACTTCTGGGTCCACAACGATGGTGTCGAGCGCCACCAGCGCCTTGGCCCATTCCACACTCTCGGCAATACCGGGAGCACGCTGAAAGGCATTGGCAAACGGCTGGCTGCGCAGGCGGCCCACAAACTCTGCCACCTGCTGCGCCAGCGCCGCGCTGGCATTTGGCACCTGGGTGCGCACGATGGCCAGCTCGCGCTCACGCTCGGGGTAGTCCAGCCAGTGGTACAGGCAGCGGCGCTTGACGGCGTCGTGCA